>NZ_JAUETE010000016.1:0-207375 GCF_032484535.1 Bradyrhizobium sp. SZCCHNS3016 | reverse complement strand
CCTCTTGCTGCCACAGGTCATCCTCGAAATGCCTGTCACAGAAATTATCGTGTCTCACTTAAGGGGTGCAGTCCAGCCCACTAAATCATGCAGCCTGCTCCCGTCCCATGCAGCTCAATCCTTGAATTGACAATGGCCTCCTTTCAATCCACGTCAACGAGCCGGATCATAGCCACCCGCGAGGTCGAACAAGTCGATCCAGCGAGCCCGCTTCAGACAGTGAGCGGGATCGGTGCATAGATCTCGATAATTTGAGCTGACGCATCCGGCGGCCGGCGCTCGCCGAAAACCCGCGAAGCATCCAGCTTCTCGCTGCCGTCCTCGGCGGGGAAGAACCACTTCCACGGATCCTTCTTCCATTCGTCGATCTTGCTCTGCTGGACCTCCGGATTGCTGAGACGAACGGTGAGAATGCGCCCGATGAGTTGCTTCTGATCTGACAATTTCGGCGCCGCGTTGCCGAACCAGGACAGCACCACGGCCTTCACCGCGCTATCGTAGCCGGCCGCGGAATCGTAGAGACCGACGTAGGCCTCCTCATCGGTGCCCGCGACGCTGGCGATGCGCTTGGTCAGGAGCAGCAAGTTGACCAAGCCTTGATCGGGCTTTCCTGCCGTGCGACGTCCCGCGCCCGTCAGGTCATTGCTTGCTAGCCAAGCGAACCTATTGCCACCGGACTTGAGCAGCAATCTCATGTTCGAAGTCGGGTCGACCGACAGCGACAGCGACGTCAGCGGAACCTTGCTGGCGCGAACGGCTTCCGCGTTCGGCATGAATTGGGTCCATCGGCCTTCGGTGGCCTCCGAGACCTGGAGAGCAGCACTGACGCGCTTCTCGCCGATCGATACTCCCGTCTGGGATTCGACAACGAAATCGATTTCGAGCTCGGCCTTCGAGCTATCCTTCCCGTCGACGAACTTTGCGTCGTTGAACCATTGACCTTGCCAGGCGATCCGCCATGCGCGGCCTTTCGGTTTGACCAGGACGAGGATTTCATACCAGGCATATTGTTGCGGCTCGTCCGGCGGGACCCGAGACAGACGTCGCACCGCAAGGACCCGCAAATCGAAGGTCGGTTCGGCGACAGAGAAACTGTCGCTGACGCCGCCGCCGATCATTTGCACCGTCCAGGATTGACCCGACCATGTGGCCTGAGCCACGACCTCGGCCTGAGGCGGCGTTTTGCCAAACACAAGCTTGCCTGCCGCCCTGAATTTCAGGACGGCGTTGTTCGCCGTCGCGCCGATCGCGTGCAGTGTCGCGGATAATTGCGGCGTGGCGGATGTCACGGGTGTGGCTACGGACTTCGTCCAATAGTCGCGGGTCACTTCCGGCACGATGTAGCGGCGGAACACCAGCTTGCTCATCCACCATGCCGTCGGGTCCGCGGCAGCCAGGGCCGGGGCACGGACAATGAACGAACTGTTGAGGTAGAGACCGGTGGCCGTGCCGGTATCGAAGCCGTGCCCGAGTGGGCCGGCGACGTCGAGCGGGACAGCCGTCTTCAGGGCGTTGTGGTCTGGCGTCACGCCTTCCTTCTGGCCGAGGCCATAGGTCCGCAACAATGGATCGGGCCCGATTTCCGCCGCGGCCCTGGCGACGGTGGTATTGGGAGCGATCATCAGTCTCTTGCGATAGGCGGTCTCGACCTCCGCCAGCATCCACTCCGCAAGGCCCGCATGCTCGAACCAGGCGCCGTCGACGACAGCCAGCACACCAGCCACCGGAGATACATCGTCGCCTTCCCGCAACGCGCGCGTCAGCGGAATCAGCGCCCGAATGCCAGGCTTCGGCACCGCGTCCGGCTGCTTCGCCGGCCGCAACAGCCGGTACCAGGGCGTCGTCCACTTGCCGCTGGGGCTTTTCCATTGCGCGGCCTGCACCGCAACAAGCTGGCGCGCTGCCGCGTAGGCCGCGGCATAGCGGTTCGCGGCGATGACCCGGAAGCGCATATAGCGGGCGGTGTCCTGCCGGGCCGGCGAGCGTAGCGCGATGCGCGTCGGTTGCGGCTCACTGGTCGCTGTACTCGCGACCGATACGATCCTCTCGTTGATCGCAACCGCGACGGTTTCGTTGTCGAGCGTTTCATCGAGGCGCTCGGCGAAGCCTTCGACGTCCCACAGCAAGGCAAATTCGGAAGGCGATGGCGGTTCGGTGGCCCCGGGGTTCTGGGGATCCTGCGTCGGGAACCTGTTCAGATCGCGCGCCGCTGAAAACGGGAACGGCGCGAGGGGCCGGCCGGTCCATCGCCATGCCTGCGAGCCGACGGTGATATCGCCGACCGCGTCCATCGCAACAGACGGCGCGCGCTTGAAATCCAACCGCATGTCGCCGGTGTGCTCGTCGAAATTCACCGACACGTCGCCAACGATGCTGCCCTCGATGGCTGCCGCCAGCTCTGCATCGGAAGGCAGTCGGCGCGACGCCGCCTCGACCGCAAGGGCATGCATCGCAAACAGGCGGTATTTGGCACCGCTGCCGCTCGAAACCAGCACCGGGCCGGTGCCGTCGTGCAGCGCGGCCTTCTCCAGCACGACGCTGTCAAAGCGGCGTTTGCCGGGCGCCACCGGGTCGCTGAACAATTCGTCCGGCACGGCGGCAAACAAATGCACGACGACGACATCGCCCGCCGCAACCGAGATCGTTCTGGTCGACTTGTCGAAGACCGGCTTCGTCACGTCCTTGTCGACCTTGCACGTGAAGTCGATCGGCTTGCGCTTGTCCGCGAACGGCTTCTTGGGATCCACCGCCGACTCCCACGTCCACGACCAGTCGATCAGCTCGGGCTTGAAATCCGCGACCGTCTCCTTGGGCAGGGCGCCGTTGCGGCGAACACGGGTCACGGCGACGGCAAGTGCACCGACCGCGGGATCCTGCAGATCCAATGTCGCCCTGATCGCCTCGGCTTCCTTGCGGAGCGCGTTCGCCCTGCTCGCGTTTTCGTTGGCCACGGCTTGGCCAATCTCGGCTTCCTTGTCATGCAGCGCGAAGACCTGCTGCTGGTGATAGACACGCAGCGCCTTGCGGAAGCCACGCAGCCTTGTCCTGTTCGGCTCGGACAAGGTGGCTTCCTCCAGCGCGATCCAGCGATCGAAATCCTCCAGCGGCGTCACCGGCGCACTCACGGTCAATTTCAGCTCACCGCAATTGATCGTTCCGGGTTTGCTGAGCAGCGGATTGCCATCGCCATCGGCGAGCAGCAGCGCCGTCTTCAGCTTCAGGGCGCTGTTGGGCAGATTCGCGCGCGTATCCCATGGCGTGACGGCTCGCGCCGGAACCAGGATCTCCTCCGCCAGCGGCTTGACCGCCTTCGGCAGGACCATGGGATGGAACGCCTGTCCCTGCTTCTGGGCTTCATCGACGACCGGTGCGACGTGCAGCGCCCCGATGCCGGTCTGCCGCAAATACGAGAATTGGCGCACGAACGCGCTGCCGGCCGGAAACGGGTTCTTCAACTTGGCCGGGTCCAGGATCGCCGGATAGTCGTCGCGCCGGATGATCTCCGGCAACGCGCCATGATTGGAGATGCCGAACGGCGCCACTTCGTAGGTCGCGCCATAGGCCAGGAATGGCAGCAGCGTTTCCGCCGGCGGCGTGTCCTGGACCACAGGCTGGAATAGCCGCAGGATGCGCGGCGGCGGCGCAATGCCGGGCTGGTCCTCGATCGGCGCGTCGGCCAGACTGTCGCCGACGATCGGCCGGTTGTCGTACATCACGATCGCCTGGGGCATCTGGCTGGTATAGGCGACTGGGAGCGCACCCATCACCGTCTTCGGCGCGGTTTCGAACGTCACCTCGGTGGCGCCGGTGCCGTAGCCCCGGTCCGGATTGATTTCACCGAATGTCGCGGTGAGGCAGCGCCAATCGTCGGCAGGCTGCGATCGTCGCATCAGCACGCCGAACCCGGCGATGTCTTCATTGAAGTCGGGCGACGCACCGGCACCGACCACGAGGCGGTCGATCTGCAGCGCGATCGGCTGGGCATCGGCGGCGAGATCGCCTTTCAGCAGCGTGGTCCCGACCCCATCATGCTCGGGCGTCCTGAACCAATTGGCGAGGCGGTCTTTCACCACGCCATCAATGGCGTGGGCGATATCGGCGCGCGCGCCGGCCGGCAACTGTGCCATGCGTCCGTGCTGATCCTGATAGGTCTTCTCCAGACCAAGCGCCGTGCCCTTCGCTTCACAAACCGTGCCGAGGACATAGGCGGTGATCGCTTCCCGGATATTCCCCCGCAATGCATCGATGTCCGGCACCTTCGGATCGGCCGCTTTTTTCCAGATCCCCTGCTCGTCGAGCCAGGGCAGATCGACATTGGCCTTTCGCAGCATCGCGACCAGCCTCAACCCCCGACTTGTCAGCGCTTCGAATGCGTCGCGGGCGGCGGCAAACCAGGTCTCGAGGCCCGGATTCGCCCGGCGCCACAGTGCGATCTGGAGCGCCGCCGCATTGTCCGGCAAGGCCGCTGCATCGACCACCCGCCGCAGCGCCGACGGGTCGAAGGCACCGACGGCGGCGGGGTCGATCGCGACACGCGAGGCGATCGCGCTGACAAACGCTTCGCCCGTCGCCGGCAATTCGAGCGCCGGCCCCAGCACGCCGGCGAGGATGTCGAACCATGGCGCAGCATCGCCCGCGCCGGTCCCGAAGCCCTGGCGAAATCTGCGATCATCCTCGCGGACCGCATCCGACAACGCCTTTGCGGCGGCCGCATCGAGCGGAGACCCCGTGTTGTAGTCCTTCACCGCCCAATTGACCTGCTCGATCATCGCGGCATGGGCGGGTGAGCCGTTCGGTCCTTTCAGGACGTCGGTCGTCGCATAGGCGATGCAACCCGGACCGACGATGTCCCGCAACGCGAGGAGAGTGGCATCCGTCATCAACCGCGCGCCTCTCGCACGGCCAATATTCGCGATGGCAGCCGTGAGCCGAGAGCCCGTCGCCTTGATGTCATCTTCCATGGCCTGCAGCAGCAGGCGCGGCAGGTCGAAGGCATCGGCCATTAATTCTGGAAGATTGGCCAGCCAATCCTCGAAGCCGACGCCGTCGCGGCTATCGCCCGCCTTCCCGTCGTAGCGTCGCGCGACCCAGAGGGATTCGCGTTGAAGGAAACTAGCGCTGCCGGTCAGAACCTCGTCGAGATCGATGGCGCGGCAGATCACCTCGATGGCGTGGCCGCCGAAATCGGATTGGTAGGGAATCGTCGCGACGATGTTCTGATCCTGCAGCTTCCAGGAGACCGCATCGAATTTCGGCTCCAGCCACACGGTCGTGTTGCGCGGCTTGAATCGGGGGGCTGCCACCACGAGACGGCGCTTGCCCCGGGCCGGGTTCACAGCGCTCAACTGAACGAACCGCACCAAATTGAGACGGCCATGGGGGACCGGTGCCGGGAGCGACGCGAGGCCGGCCATGAAGGCCTGATAGCGAAAGTTCGTGCCCGCATCGTCTGCGATTTCGTCAATGGGTTCGGCCCCGCCGTCGTCATCCCATCCGAACAGCTTGAACGGCTCGACCTTGGTGAACCTGTCGGTGTGAGGCCCAGCGGACACGAGATCCGCGAGCGCCGCATGGAGCAGCCCGCGAAGCGCCGTCTCGGAAAGCTCGAAGTTTGCCTGCCTGGACCCATCGGCAAGGGTGGGGATGGGAATCGGCACGGCCGTCACGCCGGCCGGATCGCTCGCCAAAGGTATCGTGCCGCTGTCAGCGGCGGCCCACAGAAACGAGAAGCCGAGCTCGCCGCCGATCCAGGGGAACAGCGGTCCCACGTCCTGTCCAAGATCATCGAGATAGCTGTCGAACCCGGCCTGGTCGGGCTTCGGCAAGGCCTTGCCGCGGACCTTGGCGAACAGCGCCACGAGTGCGGCATCGGTCTCACCGGTCGACAGGCGTATCGCCGCGCCGGAAAGCCGGGCGCCGATGATGGGCTTCGCGTGATCGCTGGGAGCACGCAGGAGGTCGCAGAACAGGACGAACTTCATGGCTGGCTCCCGTCAGGCGAAATTGTCGAGATGATGCGCCGGCGCCGCAGACGCCATGCTGGCGCTGCTGCCACTGCCCTTCCTCAGGTAGTAGGTGACGCCCTGGCGAACCTTGATCTGGCAGCACCAGCAGATCTTGAAACTGACCTCGATGGTGCCGCGTCCGATCAACGAGCCGTCGTCCTGGTAGATCAGTTCCAGCAGCAGATAGAGACCGATGTTGAAACGGCCGAGGATGACGATTCCGCCGCGCACCATGAAGATCACGGCGATCGAGAAGCTGTTGCCGCTGCCGCTCTCGAATTCCACATAGGCCCCGACCATCACGAAGACAAAGCCGCGGCAGGGGCCGAAGGCGAAGTCAAGGCCAAGGCCGGCGGTCAGGCCAATCGAGACGGCGCTGGTCAGCTTGCCAGTGGAAGGGAAGTATTTGGCGCGCGTCTCCAGCCACCCGCCGCCGACGAGAATCCAGACCCGCAGGATGAAGGGCTCTTTCTTGAGACCGAGCGCCAGCGTGACCCCGAGCGCGAAATCGCCCCGCTTGCCGCCGCTGCCCTTGATCAGCAACAGCTCGAACGAGCTCGAGAACCGCAAACCGGTGATCGAGAACGCTCCGAACGACAACGGCGGCATCGGCAATTCGATCCGCGCCGCGAGCCCCGACGGCGTGCCGTTGTCTTCCAGCATTTCGAGAAAGAAACCGGAATTCGGATCGCTGAACGACTTGATCAGATCGGACAGGAACTTGATCGCCTTGTCGAAGCGGACGCGGCTCGGATCGATATCGACATTGAGGCCGCCACCGTTCTCGAAGAATACCCGGGTTCGTTCCAGAGTGACCAGCGGCTGCCCGCTGAAAGCAAGCTCCCAATCGCCGATAACCTCGGCCTTTGTGGTGCGCTTCATGACTCCGTCGAGGCCGACCACGATATCAGCCAGCGCGTCGAAGCCCGCATCGACCGCCGAGAGCTTGAGCGGACCGAACTCGAAGATCTCCGCCCGCTTCGGGAAAGGCGCCTTGGCCTCAGCCTTGGCCCATGCGGTGAGGCTTGCCTTGTCGAAGCCGTGAGTGACCTTGACCTTGTCGTTCAGCACCGGCAGGCGGATGTTCTTGAACAGATTGTCGAGCTTGAGGCCGCCGAGATCGGGAAACAGCTTGCCGAAATCGTATTTCTCCAGCTCCTTCGGGATCAGCCGCTCCAGGAATTCGCCGGTCGGCACCCGGATTCCCAGGGCCTTCAGGTCGTCGCCCAGCCGGTTCATCAGCCCGACCACGGGAGAGCTCTTCACCGCATCGCGCGCATCGTCGAAGAAATAGGCGATGCGGTCGCGGTTGAACTTGAGGTTCGGCAGCAGCGGCGACGAGCCTGCGGCGCGGATCAGGGCCAGCGTATCACTGGGGTTCTGGAAGCTCGGCGCATTGGCGAGGCGTTTGTAGCCCTGCTCCAGCACCCGGATGTCGTCCGCAAGCCCCGGTGGAATCCTGTCGCGTAGACCATGGACGATATCGTCGGCCCCCTTCCGGAGCGCTGCAGATGCGTCGGCAATCGCCGCGGCGAGTTGGCCGGCGTTACCCTCGAGCTTGCCAATAGCGCCATCGATGGCGTCCACGAGCTTGGTTTCGAGATCGCCGAGGGTGACATTCGCGCCGTTCGCCGCCTCGTCCAGCGCGGTCCTCAATTTCAGCTCCTGCTGATCGATGCTGACACCGACTTCATCGAGCATATTGCCGACCACGGCCAGCACATCGCTGGCGCCCTGATCGACTTTGGCCCGCAGGCTGACGGCGATCTGGCCCAAAGTGTTCAGCTGAGCTTCCACTTGTCCCTTGATCGCGGGAATGCCGGACGCAGCGTCACGGCACAGTCTGTGAATTTCGGTGACCGCGCCGTCATACCTGGCTTCGAATCCGGATCCGAACTCTGCGAGCGCCGCATCGGCGGCGGCAGCCAATCGCGCTCCTTCGTCCGTCAGGTTCTGCATGTCCACAGCGACGACGCCGATCTCGGCAACGGCACAGTCGACGGCGGTCACAACTGCGGCCCGAGCCTGCTCGATCGTTGCCCCCAGCTTGGTCATGTCCGCGACGGTCAGACGATGCGTCTCGTCGAGCTTGCGGCGAATACGCGTCAGGAACTCGGTCACGGTTTCGGCCTTGACGGCAAACAGCTTCGAGTCCTTGATCGCCTTCGGCAGATCGCGGCGTGCCAGCCGGTCCGCGGCATCGAGCGCCTCTATCGCTCTCGCGTGATACTCCTCGTAGAGCGTGACCAGCGATCGCCAGTCGACATCAGGAATTCTGCTCTTCAGCTCCGCGGCGTCCCGCTTCACGGCGGCATGCGCATCGTCGATGTCACGGCGCAAGGTCTTGATGCTCTGGTCGAGTCGCGCGAGACCGTCTCCGACCCTGTTGATGGCGCTGAAGATCGTCAGCCGGACCGGTGCCAGGGTTTCCTCGATCCGGTTGGCCAGCACTTCGGCCTGGTCGGCATTGACGCCGTCCAGGAATTCGTCGAGCCGTCCGCTGACCGCGTCGAGTTCGCGCGACAACGTATCGATGCGCGACAGCAACGCCTTCTGAATCTCCATCTTCAGCCGGGCCTGAACCTCCTTGCTGGCGTCGGTCCAGCCGGACTTCGCGCCATCGAGGTTGGCTTTCGCGCGATCGACGGCCTGGGCAATGGTCTTGCGTACGGTTGCCGCCTCACGATGAACCCGGGCCTTGATCTCGCCGAGGCGATCGATTTCCGTGTTGAGGGCTTCCTCGATGTCCTCTTTGCTCTTTCCAGCAACGCTTAGCAGATTTCCCAGCGCCGTGCGGCCGATCGACAACGCTTCGCCGAGTACCCCTTCCAGCCGGCGTGCATCGCCCAGAATCCCTTCGAGCTCCCGGCGCAGCGACAGCGCCTGCGCGGGTGGTCCGCCGGCAGTATTGGTTGGCCCCGACCGCATCATGGTGACGGTTTCGAGCACTGCTCCGATCGGTTCGGCCTTGGTCCGCTCGGTCACCAGATTGGTGGCGGCATTCGCGCAGTCGATGTCGAAGGTGCAGCGCCCGAGCAGCGTATCGCGCATGATATCGTCCGGCGCCTTGCCGTCCGGCGTCGTCGGGTCCATGTCCGGCTCGCCCACCGGCGCCGGATGCGGCACGTTGATGAAATCGATGTCGGGCCGCGGCGGCCAGATGTTGGGATCATCGCCATCCTGCTTGCGCGTGGAGGTGAAGAAGACGAGCTGGCTCGGATTTCCGAAGCGGCCCGGAATCGTCGCCGCGGCGTCGGTCTGCGCCGCGGTCAGCTGCAGCCGGATGTCAGGCTTCGGATAGATGTCGGGGTCTTCCCCCTCCTTCCACAGCGGGACGATCCAGCCGTCCGGCACGTCGTGCCCCCAGCGGCTGTCGACCGGGATGCGGCGCGTGCGGAACAGGCATGCCTCCACGAACCCGCGCGTCTTCGGCGCGGCGCCCTTCTCCGGGTAGGCCCGTTCGGGCTGCAGGATATCGACATATTCCTGCACCTTGCGCAGCACCGGCCGTCCGAAATGCTGGCCCGCCTGCTGGCTGGCGAACTGATCCGGCGGCAGCACGGTGCGCTGGTAGACGATGACGTGCTTGGCCACGTTCCAGAACACGCCGATGCGCCCGATCCGCTCGACCGCGTAGGTATGGGTGCGGCCGAAGCTGGTGTCGGATACGATCCGCGTCTTGCCGTTGGCAAAGAAGGCGCGCACGAATCCCGAACCGCCCAAGGCGGAAAACGCCGGGTTGACGATCTGGCCGCGCGTGCTGACGGGCGGCATGCTCGAATCCGCCTCGATGACTTCGTCGTAGATGTTCCTGGATTCGAAACCCCAGGTCGCGCCACCCCTCAGCCCTGCGGATTTGCTGTCGGGTTTCCAGGGCTGCTGATCCATGTCGGCGGCGGGATCGCCGGCCTTCGGCTTGACCCGCAGCGTGAACGCGACCTTCGCCTCCAGCGCCAGCGGCTCGTCGCTGCCTTCGCGATAGGTTTCGAACAACGCGATGCGCGTGCCCCAGGCCTTGGTGAAGGATGCAGAGACACTGCGAAACCGGTCGTATAGTTCCGCCTCGACCAGCGGTTGCTCTGAAACCAGGGTCTTCTTCGTTTCAGTTTCATCAAGCAGCGACCGCGTGATGCCGCGCGGCCGTGCCGGCAGCGGATCGCGGATGCCACCGATGCGGGAGCCGAGTTCGGCAAGCCGCAACGACCCCGCCGTGAACCGCGACGCAAGCCCGTAGAGGAATTCGAACCGCGCGGTATTGAGCCCGGCGCCGGGGGCGCGTTGCCCGGCAAAGCCGAGCACCCGCCGCAAATTCCACGGCGCCTCCGCATAGCGCTGCTTGAAGTAGGACGAGCGCAGGTTCAGCCGTGCGGTGGTGCCGAGCCGGTAGTCGAGCGTCCGGGCGCCCGCTCCCTCCGGCGAGACCGCCGGCCAGGGCGCCCCCTTCTCGGCCGCCTCCCCGGTCGCCTGCGGCGGAAGGAAAAGATCGAAACCGTCGCTGATCCTGGCGATCTCCCACTTCGATCCCTCCAGCTCGGATGTCTGCCAATTGGCGATCTCACCGTCGTTTTCCGCAACATCGTCGCTCTCGAGCTCGAACGCCGGGACGTCGACCAGCGCGACCGTCATAGGCTCGGGATCGATGACGATGGTGCGGTAACTGGCCGCCTTCGCCTTGGTCGCTCGCCTTTGGAGCGTCAGGCTGAGGCGGCGGTTCCTGTTGTTGGCGGTGACCTCCTCGCCGCGCAGGAAGAACGGCGTGTCGATCTGAGCCGTGACCGGTGGCTGCGCAACATTGCCGTCGACGATCACGATCGGGGCCGCGCGCTGCAAATCGCCCGCGATCCGTTGCTCTCGCCTGATCGGCCTGTCGTTCGGATCGGTCGCTCCGCCGGATATCGCCCGCGCCAATTCCTCGATGACGGCATCAAACGCCTGCCCCGCGTCCGGAATCGGGTCCTGCGACCCCGGCAGGACGCCGGTCAGATCGAAATGGTCAATCCGCGCCGCGATGCGCGGGATCGCCTCGCCGTGACGCGGCAGCCTCGCGCGCCCTGGCCTGCCTTTCGGATCGCGTTCGGCACTTGAACGGCTCGCGCGCGTCGGATCGGCCGAGTCAAAGGTGACGTTGTAGCGGACCTTGATCCTTCCCTGATCGTCGTCGGATCTTCCCGCCGTTTGCGGATTGAACCCGTCCGGCACATCCAGATCCAGGGCTCCAATTCGAACCTTGCCTCCGGCTGCATCCTGGGTGAGGCGCTCGTCCGTCTCAATCGCGATGGTGATTTCAGGCTTTGCTGCCGCCTTCGTCCGTTGAATATCGAACCATTCGAAGCTTTCCTCCAGGCGCTGCCGCTCGATCGTGATCTTCAACCGGCGGCGGACCGCCGTGTTCGCATGCGTGATCAAGCCGGGAAATACCGCTTCCGCCGCGAACTCCACTTTCGACGCGGCGTCGGGACGAAATCCAATCAGGACGGGGTCCGCGATTTCCGAACGATTGCGGCCTTTGAGCTGCTGTACGACATCGAACAACAGCTCAAACGCCGGGAGCTTGTCGCCTGCCCCGAGCGGCTGAATATTCCCGATCAGCGGGACGAAGGAGAGATCACTCGCGTCGTCGGTGGTTCGCAACGCGTCGAGATAAGGCTTAGCGATCCGTTCGTTCCAAATCGTGGAAAATGCCGTGACGGGCACCGACCGCACCCGCATGTACCAATAGAACTCATTCGTATCCGCAGTTCCTGAAGCGGACGGAGACAGATAGGGGTCGTTGTTGACATCCTGAACCATCTCGACGTCGACATGCCCGTCGATTACGAGGCCATCTGCTCGAAATTCGCCATCGAGTAAGAGGTCGGCCTTGGCTTCGCCGGCAGTGCTCGCGCCAAGTCCGACAATCGCCGAGAAGCCAAGCGAAGAGGACGTGGCCGTCTGGGCGAAAGGTCGTATTCCCACCGGCTTGATACCCACGCCTCGCGGCTTGTCGAAGTTGAATTCGCCGGGTGCATGCTGGGGCTGAATAACGATGCGGTCCTTGAATTCGAGATTCGTCCTGTCGGAAAAACATCGGTCAAGAAGAGGATAGTGCGTGCTGTCGATGGTCCGACTCGCATTCGATCCGAACATGTCAAGTTCGACGCTTCTGACGGTCGACTTGTCGGTCAGCTCCTTGAGCGAGATGGCTTTGGGATTTCCCGCGCTGTCGACATAGTGCGCCGCATCCTGAGGCGGCGCATCGCCAGACTGGGTGCCTCCGGGACTCCAGCTCGCATATTCGGTCTGATATTCCTGGATCAACAGCGACCCATCAGCAGCGAAAGGTTGTGACGGAGTGATCGTGAACATGATCTGCGCCAGAAAATCAGGAACGCCCTTGAACTCCGGAATCTCGGGAAAGAGGATCGCCGGGAATGGCAAGATCATCGCGATCTGAAAGCGTCCGTCTGAAAGACGTTCCAGAACCGCATCGCTCGAGCGTATGACGGATCGCGGCTTGGTCAAATCGCCGTCGAAAAAACGGGCGCATTTGAAGCGCACCGCGGAGGTGAAGGCCGGTTCGAAGACCAGCGCGCCGGCAGCATCGGATCCGAACCGGATGACCTCCGACAGACTGTCGTTCTGGATCGTGAAGAACTGAGCCCCGAGCTTCTTGATCAGACCTGTCATTTTGCTCTCCGCTTCTGGACGCAACCGGCGGGCTGTACAGTCGAAACATCGGCTGCGACTGGAGCCCCGCCGTCACTCTCCGCCATTCAGGGCTCGCGCATCGCAAACGGCGCAACGTCGTCACGCTAGCCAGGCCGCAATTCCCAGGAGAAGGGGATGCCCGTTGCGAGCATCAGCCCTCCGATCGCGCATTTAACCGTGGCAACGCAATCGACTTTCGCAGCGAACCTTCGTCCTGGGGCAACACCCGTTTCGCAAAACGCCAGCCCTCGCAGGCGTCGTCGCTTTGCTGGATCGATCGATGACACGTGCATCGAGCGGCATATCACCGAGCCATATTGTTATGATCGCGCTACCGAAATGCTACACTCGGTTTATCGACTTCGTATAAACAAGTGCATTTTGGGATGAAGAACCAACACAGCACCAGCTGATGACACTGCCTCAAACGCTGTTTCGAAAGAAACCTCTTGCAATCGTTCATGGCGCCAAGCTCAACAGATGAACGTGACACTGTTGAAATCCAGTCCGTTATCCGCCGACGCCTCCCTTGTCGGCAAGGCCGTCGTCGCGTGAAGGTCCTTGCATGCTGAGGCGCCTCGACTGACGTTCGAGGCGAGAATATCGGACGGTCCGTCTTTGTCGCGTGAGTTAATCGTGAAATGTCAATCGGTCGGTCAGGACGCGCATCGTGATCCGGCACAGGTCTGCCCAAGGCGCCGCCGAGCATCGTCGCGGACATTGGCTGTACGATCAAGGCATCGATGCCGCCCCTAGCCGAGGCCCGGTTGCCGATGAGGCGGAACGCGCACGTGGCCAAGCCGCGCCGTGGTCAGCTTATCGTCATCAGGGTCACTCGGGCGTCCCGACAGCAGCGACAGATAGTTATCGATTGCCGTTGGGTCGACGCTCTCGGCGGTCGCAAACGCCTCCGCCAATTGCCGGGCGACGAACGGGGCCGCCGAGCTGGTGCCTTGCACGAAGGACAGCGATCCGCTGCGCACGCCGGCCGCGACCGTGCCCCACAGGACGCGCGAGCGGTCCGACATCGACGAGCAGTCGACGTGATTGCCCGGCCATATTTCGTGCAGCGCACCGGCGGAGCTGTAGCGTGAAGGGCGCGCAGAGCCGAGGCCTGAACCGAGTCCGGCGCCGAGCCGGTAGCCCCCCACGACGAGGGATGTCGTTCCGGTCGCCAGACCGCTGAGGCTTCCAAAGCGCCTGACGAACGAAGGCCGCGTGTCGTCCTCGCCGGGATCCTCTTCGGTCAGGTCGCCTTGCGGCGTGAAGCGCGTTTCTTCGTGGGCGGCCATGTCGAAATAGCTCTGACGGCTGCCCGAACGCAGGCTCATGGGATCGGCGGAGCGCTGGATCCAGCAATGGATCGGATGATCGATCAGGGCCGCCTGTCCGCGCTTGACCACCACCGTCCATTGTCCGGACTCGGCGCGCGGAAGCGATGCATCTTCAGGCTCCGTTGGCGCCAGGACCACGAGCACACGGTGGCGCCCGCTCGCCACGTCCGCGCGCTTGCCGCCGGCCCTGTGAACATCGACGCTGATCTGGCCAACCGGGCGCTGCAGGTCGTTCTTGATATCTTCCACGACGTGGGGATCTTCTCCAGCTCGACCCGTGTTCTTGATTTCAATGCTGAGTTCCGACCGCAGCCGCCCCTGCGGATCCCGCAATTCGATCTTGTAACCCTTCGGATCGAAGCCTTGCCAGAACCAGAGCTCAAGATAGCTCGGCGTGCGGTCGTTTGGCTGGATCCGCCAACGAAACTGCGCCGCGCCATCGACGAAATCACTAGGCCGGATCAGCCCGTGCAGGCGATCGAGAAACGTATTGCCGGCCGGCACGACCAACGCGGTCGGACATCCCAGCTCGCGACGTTTCTTCACCAGTTCGTCGATCGCCGCTTCCAGCTCGCTGCCGCCGTCGTGCCGGCCGCCGGAGAACCCGTAGCTGAAATTGATCACCAGGCGAAGCTTGTCGACGTCGTAGCCTTCCTTGGCCGCGATCATATCGGCACGGTCGAAGATGTAGTGGAAAGCCGACAACATATACATGTCCTTGCCGAAGCCGGACGTGTCCCAGGCGATCGTGTTCGGCAGTTGCACCGCAATAATGCGGATGTCCTCGGCCGGCTCCTCGCGGCGTTCGGGCGCATAGCCGGTGGCAAGGTCCATGACGTGGGCGCCGTGCGTCGCGTGGCGGTCGATCATGCTGCCGAGCTCCTCGGTATCCTTCGTCGCCCCGGCCTCGCGATAAAGAACGTCTTCGTCGTCGCCATGCAGCCTGATCAGATGGTCGATCTCCTCGCGGGTGTATTCGCGGCCGAACAGCACGCTGTTCTGGTTCTCCTTGATCGCGACCGATTGAAGCCAGCAGAACTCGACCCGGCTTCGCGTTCCGCCGGCGTCGCGAAAGTGGCGATGCGCGAAGGGGATGCCGTCGTCGATCACCGCCATGACGGTGATCCGCCTGCCCGCTCCGATGCGGTCGCGAAGATCCGGGTCGGGATGCCAGATCGGAGCCTCCGGCACAGACGCGAGCTTGTGCATGGCCGCATCCGTGACCGGAAAGGCGATGCGAAAGCGGGGTGACTCGACTCGATCCAGCGATATGTCGGCGGCTTCTGTGATCGAGGTTTCGGCAGCCGCGGTTGCATCCAAAGCTGGCTGCATCACGTCGATGAAGCCGCTGACCAGAAAATTATCGAAATCCTCCAGCTCCGGCATCCTGACGACGGGATTTTCGATGACGAAGGGAACGAAATTCCGCTCATTAAGCGGCTTCCACAACGTCGGCAACCACGCCCCCGGCCTGCTTCGCGCGATTCCGCTATTGCGCCCTGCCGCACCAAGCTCCGCGAGCGCACTGATGAAGCGCCAGGATTTACGCATGATCGGAAGCGCGTAGCCGCGACCGACACCGAAGTTCCAGACTTCGTAGGGGCCAAGATACAGGGGCAGTTCGGCCGGAGCGCCGGATCCATCTCGGACAGTGTCGTCTTCGGTCATGACGATCCTCCTATTGCGAGAGGTCGAATTCTTGGCGGGCCTTATTCCACAGCCACGTAAACAGCTCGCTGGGTTTGACGGCGACCTTTGTTTTCTCATGGACCCCGAAACACGGGTTCGGGCCCTTGGCGAACTCGTCGACGAAGAAGTCGCGATGACCGTTTGCGCAGTACTCATATCCGTCGACATCGCAGTCGATGCCGCATTTCGACAACACGATCTGGCCAACAGCACGCCCCAGTATTGCGCCGGCCCAGCTGTCGATCGGATAATGCAGCCCGGCGACGGTACGGTTTACGGCGATGCGCTCCGCGAGCTTCGTGATGAGTGCTCTCCGCTGTTCGACGTCCGGATAGTGCTCCTGGCTGTCAAGAAGCGTATTGAGAACCTCGGCGACCGCAAACGCTTCAGTGGCATGCGCGCTGGGAAATGTCGCATGAGCGGGCGTTGGCACGATCGGCATGACCTTGGCGCTGAGGCGGTCGGGACGGCGGCAGGCGAGATGATGCTTGACCAACATCGCCGTGTGGGCCGCCAGCACCTGCGTGGTGGTGATCAACTCCAGCGTATAGTGGTTGGGGACGGTCTGCAGGCCGAGGATCATGCTGAAATAAGGAGTCGGAAACCCGAGCTGGCTTATGATTTCAGGCGTCCGGTCCGGACGCTGATCGAGATAGTCCCGCAGGAATTTGACCTGCTCCTCGAAGCAGGCGGCGTCGGGACGATGCACCGAATAGAAGATGTTGGTACGTCCACCGTAGGTCAACTCGACGCCTTCCTGTCTCTTATGGCCCGTACGTACGTTCCAGCCGAAGTCGGTCAGAAAGTCCGTCAAGTAGAGGGATCCGCGAACCCAGTCGGCCCAAAGCTCCATATTATTGGCGGACGAGAAGCTCAGCTCCTTGGCGCCCCTTGGTTTGCAGTCCCCCGCAACATGTGTGATGGCCTGCTCGGTGATCTGCAGGCCTTGCACCAGCACGGGGTCGTAGACCGGATCGACGCCGGCGGTGAGGAGAGCGCCGAGTCCGGTGGCGGTGAGGCCTCCCATGCCTCCCATGCCTCCCATGCCTCCCATGCCTCCCATGCCGCCCGATTGACTCATGTCCAGCCCTCCCAATGGCTTCTACGGAATGCCTGCGCCCGCCAGGGCGGCAGCCACGCGACGTCCAAACTCGTGATCGCCTGCCGGATGTCCACGAAGATAGCCGGCGACGGTGAAGTCGGGTTGCCGGCGGAGAATTTCGCGCGCGGCGGCCGCGGCCTCCTGCGTGCGGCCAAGGCAATGCAGTGATGCCGCCTTGGCCCGCAGCGTCGAGATGTGGCGGTCGTGGCGCAACAGGGACCGGTCTGCGAGTTCGAGCGCTTCCGCGTAACGCCCGGCTGCGAACAGCGCCGTTGCGCTCAGCGACTCATAGTAATATCGGAACGGATCGATCGGCGAGAGCCGCCGCGCCTTTTCGGCCGCGCTGACCGCCGCGTCCGGCTCGTCGCGGAACGCGTGCAGCGCGCTCCTCATCAGCCAGGCGAGCGATTCATTCGGATTGAGGCGCAACGCGGCGGCGTAGCGTGCTCCCGCGATGTCCATGCGACGAAGAAGATTGTTGTGCGCGAAGCCATCGATGGTCAGCGCGAAGGCGTTCTCGGGATTGATATCGAGCGCGCGGGCGGTGCTGTCGATTGCGATCCTTGTGTCCTTCCGGGAATCCGTGCTCCAACCATTGAAGACACTCAGAATATGCCATTTTCCAAACCAGGCATGGGTCTCGGCCGCATGCGGCGCGCGCCGCATGGCTTCCTCGATCAGGTCGCGCGACTTGGCGAAATCGCGCAACGATGGTCGATGCATGAGACCGACGCCCGCGAGCAGCAGGCGGTGATCCCGCAGGTCGGCAAGGTGCCGGCCGGCCACGTGCACGATCGCATCGTCCGCGATGGCGCGCCCGACGGCCACGACGATTTCGCAAACGCCTTCCGCCGAACGGCCGATGAAGCTTTCGAGCGGTCCGGCGAATTGTCGCGTCCAAAGGATGCGTCCAGATGCGGTATCGACGAAATCAGCGTCCAGTACGAGCTCGTTCGCGCCAACGCGCAGCGTGCCCGCCACGCAATAGTCGACCGCCAAGCTGGCGCGGACGGTCGGTATATCGACCACATGGTGGTCGAGGGCCCGACTCGACCAATGCGAGATCACCGCGATCAGATTCGACCGCGACAGCGAGCGGGACGTCTCCTCGGCAAGCCAGTCACCGAGAAGCCCCTGCTCGGCCGTGCCGCCGATCGTCCGGAACGGCAGGACCGCGATCGCCGGCAGCATGGACCGGGGCGGCGGCTGCGATGACAGGCTGTAGAGTGAGTAGATCTGCTCCGGATTGAGGCGCATCGCGCTGAGCCAGCGATTGAAGCCTTCCTCGCGGATGTTGATCCCTTCGAGCAACTCGCCCGCCCCCGGCCGTCCGATGAAGGATACCTGCGTCAGGTCGAGGGTCAGGTCGGAATTCGTGCTGCTCAGAACTTCGGCGAAACCGTCGCCCATGATCTGCTTGATATCGGACAAGGCCCGCCGGAGGCTTTGTCTTCCAGTATCATAGCACGCTGTGCCCCAGAGAGTATCCTGCAGGAAGGAGCGCGTACGGCGTCCAAACGGCGCGGTCGCCAGCAATGCGAACAGCGCCTTGTGCTTGGCGCCTGCGATCTCGAATCCGCCAGGCCGCGTGGACCGAACCACGCAGGCTCCGAACAAATTGATCTCAATGCGCTTGGTCTCCACCCCAATAATCCTAATGGTGAGACATCCGCAACCTGGCAATGCAGGCAACCTAACACTCTCTTGACGCGACATCCAAGCGCCTTCACGCTTTTTTCACGCCGCCGGAAACGGCCGCCTGCATTAACCTCGCAGCATGACAAACCGCGGGGACGGCGACGAGGGCGAGAACCAGCAAGGGGAGCAGATCGCTCCGCGTGATCTGATCGATTTTTATCGACGCTGGGCCGAATTCCGTCCGGAGGCCTTGCATCTGGCGCAGCGTTCCGATCTCTCCGCGCTGGAGCGCCAGACGATCCACTGGCTGATCCTGCTCGTCGACCGCATCGGCGAGCATGACCTGGAGCCATTGAAGCGCTCCTGAGTGAGTGAGTGAACTGGCACCAGTTCGCAAACCGCCTGTCTGCCCGGATCGCAAAAACTCACGCTTTACTCACAACTGACGCGCAGCGCTTTGAACTATCAAGTCGTGCGCTGGAGCCGAGCGAACTGTCGATCCACCGGGTCACTTTTCTTCCGGTATGTCGTCATTCGTTCGCGGCACGACCATGTCCGTCAGCCAATCGCAGGCTCAGCAGACGTTCTCGGTTTGAGATCGCAATTCGTATTGCGCAGTTGAAACAGATCAATTCAGGGGACATTCGATGAACCAACCGACCACGATGCTGATCGTTCTCGTCCTCGCAGGACTGATGGGTCTTCTCGGCCAGGGGGCCCGTGCCATCGTCGGACTCAAAGGAATGGCTGATGACGCCAAGAGCCAGGGCGTCAGCCCGAATGACCTTTATCAGGCGGCACGCCTCGTCACCAGCCTGATGATCGGCATGCTGGTCGGTCTCGCCGCGGGAGTCATCTACATTGCAAATGCCGGACCCGGAACGAGTCCGTTTGACTGGCACACTCTCCTCAGCTTTGCATCGGCAGGATATCTCGGAACCGACGTACTCGAAGGCTTCATCAGCAAGTATCTCGCGCCCGCGAAGCCTGCCGGCACGCCTGCTGCCGACAGGCCCGCTGCCGCCATGGCTGCTGCCGCCGCAGGCTCCCAGGCCGCAGCAACTCCGGCACTGGCCCTGCCGTCCGCCACGGCCTCGACCAGAAGGGCGCCATCCAACGCGAAGCAGTTCGTCTACGCAATCATGGACGAGCTGTCGCCGGGAACGACACTGACGGACGACACGGCGCTGGCCGACCTCGGTTACGACGACGCCCCTTCCAAGGACGTCATTCGTGGGGGCATCGACCGCCAGCATTGGCACAACGTCGCCCTGGGCGCATGGGCGCTCAGCGACTGCGCGACGATTTCCGACATCATCAAGGTCGTCAAGGCGCGGGAGAACGTGTGATGTCGAGATCCGGCACAGTTTCGAGAGCGACCGCTGCAGGCATGCTCTTTCTGGTCGCGTCGTGTCCGACGGGCGATGTCCTCGCGGGATCGAGCGAGCAGGCGAGCAAGGTCTCGCTGGCCTTGAGCATCTACGCGACGATGGATGAGAAGGAGCGGGCCGCGCTCAAACGGGCGATCGGCCAACGCCCGGAACGAAAAGGACGGCAGCGCATGGACAACATGCAAGCCAGCCGGCCCGGCTCCGCGTCGACCGCCTTGGCCGCCCTGCCGAACGCGACGGAAACATTCGCGGCGCCTGCCCGAGCCGCAGGTCACGTCCCACCGTCGGCGGAGCGCGATGACGCTCCGAACAACGCCCACGCCAAATGCCGTGGATTCGTGCCGCTGCTGCGCAAGGACTGGAAGGACATCGGTATCGCCAATTGTCCGCAGGACGTCGCAAAGGCGACGGGCGCGGAAATCTCCTACTCCCGCGACCAGATCAAGCAGAACGCCAACTGGTCGCTCGATGGCACGGCGGCACTGCTCTACAACTTCGCCGGCGCGGGCTCCTACTACACGAGCACCGGCGGCTACGTGACCGCCAATCGTTCGACGAACTCGGCTGTTTCGGAAGCCGACGCGAACGCCGACAAGCTAGCCTATGGCGGGGTGTTCGAATACGGCACCGTGACTTCCGGCGACGTCTATTCGGCAAACTATTTTCGCCTGCGCGGCGGCGGTGTGGAGGATCGCATCAGGCAGACGACGGCGAGCAACCTGACGTTTGAATGGCTTCCCGTCTACGACGACTATTCCCGCGTCCACATTCACTCGCCCTTCAAGCCCTTTGCGGGCCTTCCGCTGATCGTGCGCTTCGACCCCAGCCTGCTGGTCCAGTATGCCGGCATCGTCAACGGCAGCAGGCCGCTCGCCTTCAATGACAGGAGCCGTGCCCTGCGTATCGGTCCGCAACTGACCATGACGCTCTATCCCGGCACCTCGGACTTCTTCTCCCATTTCGCAGGGTCGGTCTCCTATCATTGGGCCTACGAAGCCTATTCCGGCCGTGGGCTCTCGCTGTTTCAGTCGAGCCTGACTTACAACCTCGACAAGGACGGCTACATTGGTCTCACCGGCTCCTATGGGCGCGGGCACGACGAAGACACGGGTGCGCGCAGCGACATCTACAAGATCAGTCTGACAGGAAAGATCTGAACGTTGGCGCGCGCTGACGCCAGCGTCGGCCGCGCGCAGACTACGGCCCGATCGGGATGACTTCAACGCTCGAAGACACGCATCATGGAGAGACAAAAAATGGCCCCCTACACCGAGGAATTCAAGGCATTGGTCAAGGACTATCTCGCCGCGGACGTCGAGTTTGCAGCTCTTCGCGCGGTGACCGTCGCACAATGGACATTGGAAAGCGGCTACGGCCGCAGCAGCCTGGCGACGGATTTTCGCAATTTCGCCAGGTTGAAATGGCGGAGCGAGATGAACGGCTTTGCCACGCCGGTGGACTATGCGGCGCACGACGGCACCGACAAATATTGCAGGTTCACCTCGCGCAAGAAGTTCATCGCCGGCTACTGGAATTTCCTGGACCGGTCGCCGTATGAGGGATGGCGCGACCATGTCGGTACGCCGGAGGATTTCATTCGCTTCATCGGACCGATCTATACGCCGACCCATCTCTATGCGGACAATGTCCTGGCGCTTCTCCCCACGGCGAGGCACCAGATCGACGACCTCGGAGGCGGTGGACAGGCGGTCGCCAGCGACGTGCCCCAGGACAACCTGTCAGATCACGACCTGTCCGATCACGTCGTCTCAGACCACGCCCCGCACGACGCCATTCACGGTACGAGCGAGCAGCCACCGAAGCCTTCCATCAAGCAGTTCATCCAGAGCCCGAACCATTCCAGCCGCAATGGAATGCCGATCCGCCGCGTCATCATGCACTACACCACAAGCCGCAATGTCGACGGCACTATTTCCCATTTCTTGAACCCGGCCTCGAAGGTGTCCGCCCACTACGTGATTGGCCGCGACGGATCGATTTTTCAAATGGTGCATGACGGCGACAAGGCGTGGCACGCAAAGAACGCAAACGCCGATTCGATCGGTATCGAACACAGCGCGGCCCAAGGCGACCAGATGACTCCGCCGCAAGAAAACGCGTCCATCGCCCTGGTTCGCTGGTTGCTCAGCGAATACAAGCTGCCAAAAAGCGCCATCCACGGTCACAAATACACGCCCGAAAATGCGGGGACCACGGATTGTCCGGAGCGCCTGTTCGGTCCCGACACCGAGGCCGCGCTGGACAAATGGGTCAACGACAAGATCTGAGACGACAGGGCGCTTTATCGTCAACACTAATAGCGCCTGACGTGAGGAGGATATAATCACACATCCGCTTCCAAAGCGCCGCAAGTCCAAATGCGAACCCCTGCGGACAGCGCGTAAAATCCGTTCGCAAACACTAGGCTCGGCGGAATCGCCGGCACACCTCGCCGACTTCGACAAGCTAACGAGTTCGAGTGCTGGCGTAGATGGTCCAGCCATATTGAGTCATTGAAGATACGCCAAGTCGGAACAACGTCGAGAAATTGAGGGCGCCGCCGTGCGTTTTTGCAAAATCGTCGCTGTCCTGGTTGCGAGCGCGTGTAGCCTTGTATCCCAAAGTCACGCGCTCGACTATAAAGGCCTGTGCGAGGCGTCTGCTGGTGCGTTCATCGACGCTGAGCATTTTGCCGTCGCCAGCGACGAAACCAATCGACTTCAAAATCTACCGGCGCGGAAATCCCGAACCGATTGGAGAGGGGGTGGACATGGAGCCGTTCACGTCGTTCGACAAGTCTGATCTGGAGGCCGCCGCGCGGATTGGCGATCGAATTTATTGGATAAGCTCTCATTCTTTCAACAAGGACGCAGAGTTCAAACGCAAGCGAAACATCTTGTTTGCGACGAGCATTGGCAAAACCGGATCAGTGCCGACGTTGATGGGTGCCGGCAATCCGGCAAAGTCGCTCGCGGTACCGCTTGCGACGGCCGCTGGCGTGGAATCGTCCGCTCTCAATATCGAGGCGTTGGCGGCCACGCCCTCCGGTCAATTATTGATCGGATTGCGAGCGCCCATCATCGATGGGAAGGCCTTAGTTATCCCTTTGTTGAACCCCGCGCCAGTGATCGACCGCGGCGACGCGCCGGAATTCGGTCCCGTCGTCCGACTTTCGCTCGGTGGCCGCGGGTTTCGCAGCATGGATCTGATCAGCTCACAACCCGAGCAGTATGTCATCGTCGCCGGGCCGGTTTCCGATCAGGCCGGTGGCTTCGCCATCTTTCTGTGGAACGGCATCGGCTCTGACCCGGTCGAACGCCCCAAAGTCGATCTGGCGGGTATCAGACCTGAGGGTGCAATGGCCGTCCCCAATAGCGACGCAGTGCAATTGCTGAGCGATGATGGAGCGGTTTGCGACGATGAGAAAACTCCGCCAGCTCAGCGGCCCTTCAGGAGCATCGATGTCAAGCCGTAAATGATCGCGTCGAATGCGTCATCAACCGACCTTTCCGCCGGCGACGTTGCAATTTTTCGATAGTTCGCACTTTGGCAAGGCACGCCGGGCGGCCAGCCAGTATACCCGGCCTTTTTGGCTTACCTGCAGTGTACCCGATGACGCCGGATGCCATCGAACAATCGCGAACCATACCGGGCGCCATTGGACGGCGAAGGGATTGGTTTAATGGTGGTTCTTGCTGATCGACGAACGCGTGCGAACGATAGGGAACGCTGGCGAACGAAAAATGGTGCCCAGGGGCGGAATCGAACCACCGACACTGCGATTTTCAGTCGCATGCTCTACCAACTGAGCTACCTGGGCAGGTCTCGTGAAGGGCAAAAAAGCCCGGCGAGCCGGCGGGTTATAGTCAGAGCGGGCGGCGCTGTCTACCGCCCTGAGGCGAAGTTTTCACATTCCTTGTGCGGTTGCGCGGCGGCGCGGGACGCCCGTCACGACCGGCCGGCACCGCAGGGGCAAGATGATGAAAACACGGCGCTATTCGACGTCGTCCTCGTCGCCTTCGGCGGCCGGGATGACATAGGAGCCGCTGAGCCAGCGATGCAGGTCGACGTCGCGACAGCGCGGCGAGCAGAACGGGCGGACGGGCTCGGCCGCGGGCCGGTTGCAGATCGGGCAGCGGCGGACGGGCTTGGCGGATTTCGAAGCGGGGGCGCTCCGGTTGGGCGATTCGTCGGACATCGGCGGTTATTTAATGGGCTGGACGCGCGGATGCACCCCCGCGGATGGTCAGACGCCGACGGTGTTGAGCCAGCCGAAGCGGATCGGAAACCCCTCGCCGGCGAGGAGCGTCGTGGTCTCGTAGAGCGGCAGGCCGACGACGTTGGTGTAGGAGCCGACCATCTTGACCACGAACGAGCCGGCGATGCCCTGCACGGCGTAGCCGCCGGCCTTACCCCGCCATTCGCCGGAGCCGATATAGGCCTGGATGTCGTCCTCGCTGAGCCGCTTGAAGCGGACGCGGGTCTCGACCAGGCGCTGGCGGAACGCCTCCTTCGGCGTCACCAGGGTGATCGCGGTGTAGACGCGATGGTTGCGGCCGGACAGGAGGCGCAGGCACTGCGAGGCCTCGTCGACCAGATTGGCCTTCGGCAGGATGCGGCGGCCGACGGCGACCACCGTGTCGGCGGAGATGATGAAGGCGCCGCGCAGCTCGTCGTCGAGCTGGACCGATTTGAGCGCGGCATCGGCCTTGGCGCGGGCCAGCCGATTGGCGCAGGCGCGCGGCAGCTCGCCACGCTTTGGCGTCTCGTCGACGTCGGCGGGGCGCAGCGCGTCGGGCTCGATGCCGGCCTGGTTGAGCAGCGCCAGACGCCGCGGCGAGCCGGATGCAAGAACGATTTTGGGACGGCCGAGCATGCTGATTTCGCTGGGGGATTCGGAAGCGGCGGGGCGTGCGCGCGGAACCTATCGGAAGGGCTGTCATTCCACAACCCGAAGGCTGCGACAAGGCTGCGACGGGCCTGCTCTACGGCGCGAATTTGAGCGGGGGACGACGTTGGTATTTCGGTTCGATGACACCTGCGGTGGAACCGGACCCTACAAGCCCGCCGGGCCAGGCTTGCCGAAACGCTTGCGGATCCGCGTGAACAGGCCGTCGCAGACTTCGCGATAGGCCGCGAGCTTCTGCTCGCGGTTGCCGTCGGCGCCGGTCGGGTCGGGCGTCGGCCAGTATTCGACGTCGGCGGCGATGGTGCGGGTCAGTTCCAGGGCCTTGTGATGGGCCTCGGGCGAGAGGGTGATGATGAGGTCGAAATTCAGCCCCTCCCAGTCATCGAGCTCCTCGAAGGTGGTCGGCTTGTGCTGCGAGATGTCCTGGCCGAGCTCGGCCATCACCGACACCGCGAACGGGTCGAGCTCACCCTTCTTGACGCCGGCGGAGCGGACATAGAGCGCCTGCGGATACATCTGGCGCAGCAGGCTCTCGGCCATCGGCGAGCGCACGCTGTTCTGGCCGCAGGCGAACAGCACCGCCTGCGGCTGGCGCGCGCGCGGCGGCACCTCGGCCATGCGCCTAGGCGCCCTCGGCCGCGAGGGTGGCCGGGCTCGGCAGCAGGCGACGATGCAGCGCGGACGGCATCACTGGCCCTCGCCCTTCCAGTGCAGCACGGTGATCAGGGTAAACAGCCGGCGCGAGGTCTCGAAATCGACCCGCACCTTGCCCTTCAGCCGCTCCTGCAAGGTGCGCGAACCCTCGTCATGGATGCCGCGGCGGCCCATGTCGATGGCCTCGATCTTGTCGGGGGTCGCGGTGCGGATCGCCTGGTAGTAGCTGTCGCAGATCATGAAATAGTCCTTCACGATCCGTCGGAACGGCGACAGCGACAACAGATGCGTCACGACAGGCGTGCCGTCCTCCTTGCGGATGTCGAACATCAGCCGGTTGGCGGTGATGCCGAGATGCAGGGTGAAGGGACCGGCGCCGTCGGCGCCCTCGGGCGCGAACAGATTCTCCTCGACGAGGTCGTAGATCGCAATCGCCCGCTCATGCTCAATGTCCGGACCGGAGCGGCCGATCGACTCCTCGTCGAGCGTCACCGCCACGATGCGATTGGTCCGGTCGTCGCCTGGCGGGTGCTGGGTCATGGCAGATTGAGGCGTATTCCCACGGAGCGTGAATGGGCGTCGAGACCCTCGGCCTTGCCCAGAGTCATCGCTGCTGGTCCCAGCGCGCGCAACTGCTCGGGGCCGCATTTCAACAGCGACGTGCGCTTCATGAAGTCGAGCACGCCGAGGCCCGAGGAGAACCGCGCCGAGCGCGCGGTCGGCAGCACGTGATTGGAGCCGCCGACATAGTCGCCGATCGCCTCCGGCGTGTGCGCACCGAGGAAGATGGCGCCGGCATTGCGGACCTTGGCCGCGAACGCGTCGGGATCGGCCGTCATGATCTCCAGATGCTCGGCGGCGATGGCGTCCGCCAGCGGCACCGCCTGGTCGAGATGCTCGACCTCGATGATGGCGCCGAAATCGGCCCACGACGCGCCGGCGATCGCGGCGCGGGGCAAGGTCTTGAGCTGGCCCTCGACGGCGCGGGCGACGTCGGATGCCAAGCGGCGGCTGTCGGTGATCAGGATCGACTGCGCGCTGGCGTCGTGCTCGGCCTGCGCGAGCAGATCGGCGGCGATCCAGTCGGCATTGCCGCTGTCGTCGGCGATGACCAGCACCTCGGAGGGGCCGGCGATCATGTCGATGCCGACCTTGCCGAACACCAGCCGCTTGGCGGCGGCGACATAGGCATTGCCGGGGCCGACGATCTTGGCGACGGGAGCGATCGTCGCGGTGCCATGCGCCAGCGCCGCCACGGCCTGGGCGCCGCCGACGCGGTAGATCTCGGAGACGCCGCCGAGATGGGCGGCGGCCAGCACCAGCGGATTGAGCCTGCCGTCCGGCGCCGGCACCACCATCACGAGGCGCGCGACGCCTGCGACCTTGGCCGGAATGGCGTTCATCAGCACCGAGGACGGATAGGCCGCAGTGCCACCCGGCACATAGAGCCCTGCCGATTCGATCGCGCTCCAACGCCAGCCGAGCTCGACGCCGGCGGCGTCGGTGAAGCGTTGGTCCTGCGGCAATTGCTTGAGATGAAAGGCTTCGATGCGGTCGCGGGCGAATTTCAGCGCATCCAGCGTGGCCGTATCGCAGGCCTTGAAGGCGGCCTCGATCTCGGCAGGCTTGACGCGCAGCGAGGAGGCGTCGAGCTCCAAGCGGTCGAACTTGCGCGTCGCCTCGAGCAGCGCCGCATCGCCGCGCCGGGCGACGTCGTCGACGATGGCGCGGGCGGCGGCTTCGACGTCGGCGGAGGTCTCGCGCTTGGCGGCGAGAAACTGCCGAAACTGGGTGTCGAAATCGGCGCTGGTGCGGGACAGGCGAATGGGCATCTCTGGCACTTTCCGAAGGGGTGGCTGCCCCCGACCCCCTGCTCAATGGCGCGGCAGCGCGGGGCCGTCAACCCTTTGAACAGGCGCCTACCGGGTCAGCGGCGGACCGCCATCGATATCGCTGGTGCCGAGATCGTCCTCGCCAAGATCGGTCAGCTCGCATTCCAGACATTCGACATCGAGCCGCAATGCGCCGCCATGGGAGAACAGCAGCAGCGCGCTGCCGGCGGGCGGCTCGGCGCCGGCATGGAATTCGATGCCGATCAGCTCCAGCACAGTATCGGGCGCATCGACCTCGATCCGCCGCGACTTGCAGGCCAGCACCCGGTCGAACCGCAGCGCCGCCAACAGCCGGCGCGGCTCGCTCTCGCCATGCAGCGCCTGATCCCAGTCGAGCCGGTTCATGCCGATCACCAGCCGCTTCTCGGCCTGGCGCCAGATGATGTCGGCCGCCTGCACCCGCGCGTCCTGCACATGGGCCGAGATGACGGCGAGATCGTCGGCATCGAGCGCGATCAGTTTGAGCCGGTCGGTCACGGTCTCATCCTCTTGGCAGCGCCCTCACTCGCGGATGCGCTCGATCATGGCGCCGCAGGCCTTCAGCTTGTCCTCCAGCCGCTCGAAGCCGCGATCGAGATGATAGACGCGATTGATCATGGTTTCGCCTTCCGCAGCAAGCCCGGCAATGACCAGCGACACCGAGGCGCGCAGATCGGTCGCCATCACTGGCGCGCCGCGCAGGCTCGAGGTGCCCTCGATCCGCGCGGTCTCGCCATCGAGACTGATACGCGCGCCGAACCGCGCGAGTTCCTGCACATGCATGAAACGGTTCTCGAAGATGGTCTCGGTGATCGCCGAGGCGCCCTGCGCGCAGACCATCAGCGCCATCAGCTGGGCCTGCAGGTCGGTCGGAAAGCCGGGGAACGGCGCGGTCGTCACCTGCACCGGGCGGATGCCGTGGCCGTTTCTGACGACGCGGATGCCCTCGGCGTCGCTCGTGATCTCGGCGCCCGCCTCGATCAGCACGTCGAGCGCGGACTGCAACAGCTCCGGCCGCGCGCCGGCGAGCCGGACATCGCCGCCGGTCATCGCCGCGGCGATCGCATAGGTGCCGGCCTCGATGCGGTCGGGCAGCACGGTGTGACGCGCGCCGTGCAGAGAAACGACGCCCTCGATCTCGATGCGTGGCGTGCCGGCGCCGGTGATGCGCGCGCCCATCTTGTTGAGGCAGTCCGCGAGATCGGTGATCTCCGGCTCGCAGGCGGCGTTGGTGATGACGGTCGTGCCCTTGGCGAGGCTCGCGGCCATGACCGCGACATGGGTGCCGCCGACGGTGACCTTGGGGAAATCGATCGTGCCGCCGCGCAGGCCGCCCGGCGCCTTGGCGACCACGTAGCCGGCGTCGATGTCGATATTGGCGCCGAGCTTTTCCAGCGCCATGATCAGGAGATCGACCGGACGGGTGCCGATCGCGCAGCCGCCGGGCAGGGACACCCGCGCCTCGTGCATGCGCGCCAGCAGCGGCGCGATCACCCAGAAGCTGGCGCGCATCCGCGACACCAGCTCATACGGCGCCGTGGTGTCGATGATGTTGGCCGCCGAGATCTGCAGCGTCTGGCCCTGGTACTGGCCATCGCCGGGACGCTTGCCGACCGACATGATGTCCACGCCGTGATTGCCGAGGATGCGCTGCAGCTGCGCGACGTCGGCCAGCCGCGGGACGTTGTCCAGGATCAGCGTCTCCGGCGTCAAAAGACCCGCGATCATCAGCGGCAGGGCGGCGTTCTTCGCGCCCGAAATCGGGATGGTGCCGCGAAGCGGGTTGCCGCCGACGATGCGAATGCGATCCATGCTGGTCCTGTGGGGCTGGCCGGGAAATTGGGCTAAGGTCGGCGCAACAGGACCGACATTACGGCGATTTGATGGGTTCGCAACGGCAGGTCGCATCGCCGGGGAATTCATCCCCCGACGGTGCGGCCCGCCGCGGCGGGAACGCGCGAATCAGACCGGTGGTACGAGCACATCGGCCAGAAACCCGTGCAGCGCGGCGACGACCTGGGCGCCCTCGCCGATCGCGCCGCCGACGCGCTTGACCGAGCCGGAGCGGACGTCGCCGACCGCATAGACGCCGGGCACCGAGGTCTCCAGCGGCGACACCATCCGCCCGGCATTCTGCTCCGACTGCGCGCCGGTGACGACGAAGCCGGCGCGGTCGAGCGTGATGCCGCAGCCGTCGAGCCAGCCGGTGGCGGGATCGGCGCCGACGAACAGAAACAGATTGCTGATGTCGGCGGGCGTCTCTTCGCCCGACAGCCGGCTCTTCAAGGTGATGCGTTCGAGCCCCGTGTCGGCCCCGCCATCGAGCGCGACGACCTCGGTGTTGAACAACAGCTCGATGTTCGGCGTCGCCTCGATGCGCTCGATGAGATAGCGCGACATCGACGCGGCAAGCCCGCCGCCGCGGATGATCATCCGCACCTTCTTGACGTGGCCCGACAGAAACACCGCGGCCTGGCCGGCGGAGTTGCCGCCGCCGACCAGCGCAACCTCCTGTCCCGCGCACAGCCGCGCCTCGATCGGCGAGGCCCAGTACCACACGCCGCGGCCCTCGAACTCCTTGAGCCGGTCGAGATCAGGTCGGCGATAGCGCGCGCCGCTGGCAACCACCACAGAGCGCGCCCGCACCTCGTCGCCGCCCTCGAGCGCCAGCACGAAGGCGCCGGCCCTGCGCTCGCAGTCGAGCGCATTGACCGACACCGGGATCATGATCTCGGCGCCGAACTTCTGCGCCTGGTTGAAGGCGCGCGCGGTCAGCGCGAGGCCGGTGATGCCGGTCGGGAAGCCAAAATAGTTCTCGATGCGGGCGCTGGCGCCAGCCTGGCCGCCGAACGCGCGCGAATCCAGCACCGCCACCGACAGACCTTCGGAGGCGCCATACACCGCGGTGGCCAGGCCCGCCGGCCCGCAGCCGACGACCGCGACATCGTAGATCTTCTCGCCGCGCGGACCACCGATCATGCCGACGGCACGCGCCAGCTCGGTCTCGCTGGGATTGCGCAGCACGCTGCCGTCGGACACCACCACCAGCGGCAGCTCGGCCGGCGTCGGCGAATAGCGCGCGATCAGATCGGCCGCGTCGTGATCGACGGCGGGATCGAGCAGATGGTGCGGAAAGCCGTTGCGGGTGAGAAAGCTCTGCAGCCGCGCGATCGCGGCCGATTGCGGCGGCCCGATCATGACCGGGCCGCCGGCGCCGCCCTGAATGAGATTGACACGGCGCAGGATCAGCGCCCGCATGATGCGCTCACCGAGCTCGGCCTCGGCGATCAACAGCGCGCGCAATCGTTCGGGACGAATCAGGATGACCTCGACATCGCCCTCGGCGTGGCCGTCGACCAGCGCGACGCGGCCGGAGAGCTGGGCGATCTCGGCCAGAAACTGCCCTGGCCCCTGGTCGATCACCGGCGTGACGTGACCGAGACCGTCACGCTGGGTGATCGCGACATGGCCCTTGAGAATCACGAACATGCCGGGGCCGGGCTTGCCGGTCTCGAACAGCAGCTCGCCGTCACGATAGGTCTGGATCTCGCCGAAGCCCCGCAGACGCGCGATCTCCGGCGGCGTCAGCTCCGGAAACGTCTGGTCGAAGCGCGGCAACGTCTTCGCCAGCTCCGCCCGCTGTGCCCCCGCCTCCACCGTCATCCCTTCATCCGCCGCCATCACGCCCACCCCGCTTGCAATCTGCTCAACGCTTCGAATCGTCCGGACCGTCGACAGCGGCCTCGTCCACGCCGCCCTCCTCGGCCATCACCGTCTGGCTGCGCTCGCGGCTCTGCGCCTTGCGCCGCTTCAGGTTCTCGCGCAGCGCCTGCTTCAGCCGCTCCTCGCGCGCGCCCTTCGGCGCCGCCTTCCCGGTCTTATCCGTCATCCCTCCCCCCGGTCACCCCATACCAGAGGCACAATTGGGGCCGCAGATGCGAAAGCCAAGAGGCGTTGGCGACGCAGACGCTAGGTTCCGCCCGACCGGCCGTCGCCCGCCCGGATGGGGAGTTGCCGGCGTGACCCGGGCATTGGGGACGCCAAGGGCGGCCAACCGCGAGAATCCGCCGTGAACGGGCGATTTCGCTCCGATTCGGAGGTCTTTCGCTCCCTTTCGATGCATCACGCTGACGTCTTTCCCCGAAAACCGGACGAGCCGCGCTTGCGCAGGCGGGGACCTTGTGGCAAGAACCGCCCGCGTTCGGTCGCGGCCTTCGGGCCTGTCCCCGCCAGTCCCTTTGCTGCCGTAGCTCAGTGGTAGAGCACTCCCTTGGTAAGGGAGAGGTCGACAGTTCAATCCTGTCCGGCAGCACCAGGGCATTCTTCCCCGACATGATCTTCGGCGACGCCTCGGGACCGCAAGCCATGCACAGATGCGCGTCATCGGCCTCGCGGCGCGATTTGCGTCCGAGCTCTGCTGCAGCACCGCCCTCTCCGGAAATCGAGGGCGCAGGGAAGGCCGGGCGCTGGCCGCGCCCGTGGCCCGCCTGCGGAAAAAAATGCAGGCGGCAGGTACCACAGGTCTGGCCGAACACGCCCGGCCCTCCCTGCGCGATGGGCTTACGATTTATACGCGCTCTCCCTGGGGACCGGGCTTTGTTGCCCCCATCACCCGCGATGCACTGACGCACATCAGCGAGCTTGACCTCAGCATCGGGAGGCCAGGACCACGCGACTTCACCGTCCGACATGTCACCAGCCGTCTCGCGCTGACGCGCCTTGGCGACACACCGGCCATCGCATCCCACACACAACGCTCGTGACGACTCGCGAAGCGCCCCTCTTCGATGAGCGCGGGACGCCGGGAAATGTGAAGGTGATTTGCCCGACGGTGCAAGCCGAACTGCTGCGGCAAACTGGCACGACGGGCAGTTTGGGCATGGGGGTATGCGACGAGCTACGGCAGGCTAGCCGGAAAAGTGCACTGTCACCTTAATCCAGGGCGATCGCGGAGCAGACCAAGCCGGCCTAGCGCACTCCCGGCGTCACCTCGAACGGGCCGCCGGGATCAGTTGCCCCGCGTCGAAAACCACAGCAACGCGGCGGGCGCCTGAAGCGCCGAAGCGATGACATCGCTGCAGGTCACGTCAGCTCCTTCAAGCCGGCCGGTGTTTCAATCTGCGCGCGATAGCGCAACCGCGGCCCGGGCCTGATCTCGGGCGGACGATCCACCGGCAGCGCGCGATAGAAGGCCTGCAGCGCCGCGAGGTCCGGATGTTCGAGCACGAACGACCTCAAGCGCGCGCCGAGATCGGCGATGCTCGCCATCGCACGAGGCCTGCCGCGCCTGTCGATGATGGAGGGGACTGCGCCATCGCGCGGCAGCGAGCCATCCTCGGGAATCGCGAAATCGAACGACGGATTGGCGTCCGGCAGAGCCGCCTTCGCGCCGAACACATCCGGATGTCCGGCCATGACCACATCGATCGCATCCGTCCTTGCGACCCAGCCGCGCAGGCGGCGCCCCTCGTCCCAATCCGCCCTCACCCGCCCATGGTCATCCAGACCAAACCAACGCACCCGCCGGGGCGTCACCGCCTCAGGATCCACGGCCACGATCTCCAAATAGACCGCATCGCCTAGCTGAAGCAGATGATTGTGGGTGCCCATATAGTCATGGCGCTGCCCGAACGGGACATCGAGATCGATGCAATGGCGAACATGCGCAACGCCCTCGGCGAGGCTCGGCGCGATGACCGTGAGGTGATCGAGCATCAGCATGTCCTTCCTGTACCTCCGCCCCAAGTGGAAGAGATCGCCGGCGGCGATCTCGCGCGGTGAACATCAGCGACAGCCGGGACTGCAGACCCTTTGCTCGCAAGCGCTCATGCAGGCTACGCGGTTCCGCGGCGATCGACGAGCGAGGCGCGCGCCTCACCGCGGCCGACGCATCAAGCCAGCCTCACGCCGCCCGCACCGAGTTCAGGAAGCGGCTGACCTCGTCGCGGAGGCGGCTGCTCTGGCCGGACAGCGACTTCGCGGCGGACAGCACCTGCGACGAGGCCGAGCCGGTGTCGTCGGCGCCCTGCCGGACGCTGGCGATGTTGGCCGACACCTGCTGGGTGCCGTGAGCGGCCTGCTGGACGTTGCGCGAGATTTCGCGCGTCGCCGAGCTCTGCTCCTCGACGGCGGAGGCGATGGCGGAGGCGATCTCCGACATCCGGGCGATGGTTTCGCCGATCTCCTTGATCGAGCCGACCGACTCCTGGGTCGCCGCCTGGATGCCGCCGATCTGCTGGCCGATCTCGCCGGTCGCCTTGGCGGTCTGCTCGGCCAGCGCCTTCACCTCCGAGGCGACCACCGCGAAGCCGCGTCCGGCCTCGCCGGCGCGGGCGGCCTCGATGGTGGCGTTGAGCGCGAGCAGGTTGGTCTGTCCGGCGATCGCATTGATCAGCTCGACGACGTCGCCGATCCGCGCGGCGGCCTTGGCGAGCTCGGCGACGTTGTCGTTGGTCTTGCGCGCCTGCGCCAGCGCCTCGTTGGCGATGCGCGCGGAGTCCTGCACCTGGCGGCTGATCTCGTTGACCGACGAGCTCATCTCCTCGGCAGCCGCGGCGACCGAATGCACGTTGGTCGAGGCTTCCTCGGACGCCGAGGTCACCACGGTGGCGAGCTCCAGCGAGCGGCCGGCGGTCGTCGTCAGCGTGGCGGCGGAGCGCTCCAGATCGGCCGACGCCGATGACACGATGCCGACGACCTCGCCGATCGCCATCTCGAACTCGCGCGTGAAGCGCTCGACACGCTGGCCGCGCTCAATCTTGGCCTGCGCGTCGGCCGCGGCCGCCTGCTCGGCGCGCTTCTTCTCCAGCAGCGCCTCCTTGAAGGTCTGCAGCGAGCCGGTCATCGCGGCGATCTCGTCGTCGCGATTGATCGTCGGGATCGCCACGTCGTCATGGCCGGCCGCCATCTCGCCGATCAGGCCGGTCAGGTTCACGATCGGGTTGATCACGCGGCGGCGCAGCAGCATGGTGACGAACACGAGAATGCCGGCGAGGGCCGCGACCACCGCCGTCGCCAGCGCGAGCATCAGATAGGCTGCATCGCGCGCCGCGACGGCGCGTTCGCGGGCCTCGGCGATCGCGGCGTCGCGCACGACGAAGAACTTCTGCACGGCCGGGACGACCGCCTCGGCCAGGCTGTCGGCGGTGAGTGCGTAGTTGAGATCGCCGAGCCCGGCGGCGATGTCCTTGTCGACGATCGGAACGGCGCGTCCGAAATAGGCCTCCCGGGCGTCCTTGAAGGCCGTGAGCAGGCGCTCCGGATTGCCGAGCTGGTCGATGCCGGCCTCCAGGCGCTCGCGGTCGACCTCGGTGCGGCCCTGGGCGCGATCCATCGCCGCCTTCTCGGCCGGAGCCACGGCGCGGCGAGCGCTGAGCGCCGGCGACAGCGCGGCGGCACGACCGCCGGCGGTCACGCGCAGGTCTTGCGCCGTGCGGGCCACGTCGAGCAGCGTCGTCAGCGACGCGTCGGCATTGGCAATGCGGTTCTGCAGCTGGTTCAGGATCGGCTCGATTGCCAGGGCGACCTGGGTGACCCCGGGGAGAAAGCTCTTGATGACGGCCGGATCGCGCGCGTTCAGCGGCGCGGTCAGCGCGGGGTCCACCTTGGCGAGGATCTCGTTCAGCTTGGACGAGGCCTGGTCCAGGCTGCGTGTGATCGCCTCGCCGTTGGAGACGTTCGCCAGCTGCGCGCGCGCCCTGGCGAAGGATGCGTCGGCGGACTGCCTGATCTTGCGCACGCCTTCGAGCTGCGCGGGCGTGGCGGGAGTATCCTGGAAGATGGGCGTGATGTAGGGGGCGCGATGGCCGACCACGTCCTGCGCGTAGAGCAGCACGGCGCCGAACGCCTCGACCGTCTTGATCGCCTCGGCCTTGTGGCTGACAGCCCTGACCTGCTCGATCACGACTTGAGCAGCAGGCAGGACGGCCAAAGCCGTCACCGACAGCATGGAAATTGCGAACAGGCGGCCGATCTTCATCGTTAAACCTCGGATTTGATTCGCATGAAGCTACGGTCCGCATGCTTAAGACCGTGCTTAATTCAATCTCCGTAGTTTCCCGGACTCATCGTCATACGCGGACGCTGTGAAGGCGGCAGCCTGGAACGGCCGTCAACCCGGCCATCGCAACAGACTGTCCGAGCGAGCCAGAAGGCTTCGGCAACGGCTGTCTGCCACGTCGCGCGCCCAGCGCTGCGCGTCATCGATCGCCCCCTGCAGGTCGATCAGCGCTTGCGCCTGCCAGTGCTCGCGATCGCGGCCAAGCGGGAGCGCGTCCGTTTCGGAGTCGATTCCAACCAGGGGAAGAATGTCGACATCGGTCTCGAGCCGCGCGGTGAAGCGAAGCCTTGCGATGCTTCGCGCACCCTCGATCGGAGACACGGCGCCGGACAGGACATCCCGCGCCACTTGAAGGATGTCCTGACGCGCGGCGATCACTTGGGGCTGATTCCAGCTCATGAAAATTTGGCTGCCCTACAGATCAAAATTCGTCGGCAGCATCACGACGTCGCGGATGGTCATATGGCGCGGGCGGGTCAGCATGAACAGCACGACATCGGCGACTTCGCCCGGCTCCAGCAGGCTGCCGGACTCGCGCGCCTCCTTCAGCTTCTCGGCCGGCCAGTCCGCGATCAGCGCGGTCACCACCGGGCCTGGCGAGATCGCGCCGACGCGGATGCCGTGCTTGAACACCTGGCGGCGCACCGTCTGCACGAAGCAGTCGATCGCCCATTTCGACGACGCATAGACCGGCTCCCACGGCGTCGGGTAATGCGCCGCGAGCGAGCTGGTGACGATGATGTCGCCCGTCCCGCGCGCGATCATGTGCGGGAGAACGTCGCGCACATTCTTCATCACGACGTTGACGTTGAGGTTCAGCATGCGGTCGATGGCGTCGGTCCTGGCGTCGACGAGATCGCCGCCGAGATAGCTGCCGGCATTGGCGTGGAGGATGTCGAGCCGGCCGGCCGCATCGAGGACGCGCGGCAGCAGGGTGGCGCAATCCGTGGGATCGAGCAGGTCGATGACCACGGGGATCACGGCGTCGCCGTGCCGCTCGCGCAGGCTCGCCAGCGCCGCGGCGTCGCGATCGATCATGACGACGCGCGCGCCGGCCGCCAGCATCGCTGCGCTGCTGGCCAGCCCGATGCCCGACGCCGCGCCGGTGACCGCCGCCACCTTGCCTTCCAGTTCCCTGCTCATCATCTTCTCCCTTGTCCGGCCAGACTACCGCAAATCGCGCAGCGCTGCCGTACCGCGTTTGGACCCATGGCAATTCCTGCGCGTTGCATCCCGGACGCATCACCCGTGAAGAGGCCGATGGAGACGATCGAAGCCTATCTCGCCCGCAAGCATCAGGAGCTGCAGCTCCTGAACGACTGCCTGCGGAGACCGCATGCGCTGCCGGCGCCGCGCGCCGTGATGGAGGTCATCCGGCGCAAGTTTCAGCTCACGGCCGCGCTGAAGGCGGAGCACGCGCTGGGCGACTGGACCGCGACGGAGACGGCCTGGGCGGATGCCGCCGATCATCGCGCCGGCCCGTTCGCCTTCAGCTACGACTATCAGCGCGCCGATCTCGACGTGCGCGGGCCGTCATTCTATGCGGTGGGCGAGAGCCGTCAGGACACCATCTACACCATCTCCGGCATGGCCGCGATCGCGGCACTGCTGCTGGCGACGCGGCCCGTTCTCGGTACGGCGGACCTGCTGATGCTGCCGGGCTCCTATGGCGAGACGCAGGAGCTGGTCGCGGCGCATGCGCGGCATCTGCGCCCGGTGACGCTGACCCGCGACCTTGCCGCCGCGCTGGCGCAGCCCTCGCCCGCGCCGCGGCTGCTGCTGATCGATTCCAGCGCGACCGCGCCGCGCTTCGAAGCCGTGCTGAGTTGCGACCGCCCGGCGATCGATCTCCTGATCTTCGACACCACCTGCTTTGCCAACGGCTCCGGCCGCGTTCGCCGCGTGCTGGCCTGGGCGCGACGCTGGAACGTGCCGGTCGTGATGGTGCGCAGCCACACCAAGCTCGACTCGCTCGGCGCCGAGTACGGCCGGCTTGGCTCGGTCGCTTTCAGCGATTGGACCAATGCCGGCTCTGCAAGCCGCGTTGCGCTTCAGACGCTGCCGGACGAGACGCGCAACGCCGTCAGGCTGCTCGGCGGCGCCGCGCTGCCGGCGCATTTCCCGCCTTATGTCGGCCTGCCCGCCTATCGCGAGCTGACCGCGCGCCGCGTCGCCGCCATCCTGCGCAACAGCCGGCGCGCGCGGCGTCAATTCGCGACGACGCTTCCCGAACTGACCGCGGAGCTCGACTTCGCGCACGGCCTCTACGTCACGCTGGCAGGCCGCGCGCCTCTGGACGAGACCACCGCGCGGCAAGCCGCAACCGCCATGAGTGATGATCTGCGGCGCGCCGGGCTGCCGATCCGCCACGCCGGCAGCTTCGGCTTCGATTTCGCTGCGACGGAATGGTTTCACGACGCCACCACGGATCGCTACAGCGTGCGCGTCGCCGTGCCCGACCTGCCGACCGCGACCTGGGACGAACTGACGGACGCCATCGCCGCGTGGTGGTTCGCGCATCAGGGGCGATCCGCGGCGGCGTGACCGCTGCGCCATGGCACGCGCCTTGTCGCCTCAACGGCAGACCCATCATGCCGCAAGGGGGTCCCGCTGAGCAGCTCGGATTTCGATGTCACACGCCGCCACGTCGTGCTCGGCGGTCTCGACGCCACCGCACTCAGTGCACTGGCATCGCGCATCGCTTTGGCGCAGGGATTCGGGGCAACGCCTCGCGCCGCTCGCAAGTGACCCGCCCCGCTTCGGGAGGAGGGACCAACGGTCCGTCAACTCACAGCCACCCGCGCCGCCTGAACTGCCAATATAGCACGCTGCAGACAGTGGCGATGAAACCGAGCACCGCGTAGTAGCCGTATTGCCATTTCAGCTCAGGCATGTGCTCGAAGTTCATGCCGTAGATGCCGGCGACCGCGGTCGGCACCGCAAGGATCGCGGCCCAGGCCGTGAGGCGACGGGCGATGTCGGTCTGCTGCGCCTGGCCGGCCATCATGCTGGCCTCGAACACGAAGGCGAGGATCTCGCGCAGGGAATCCGCATCCTCCTCGGCGCGCTTGGCGTGGTCGAGGACGTCGCGAAACAGCGGCGCCATCTCGGCATCGATCGCGACGTTGTCGACGTGCTCGAGCCGCTTGCAGACGTCGACCACCGGGCCGACGGCGCGGCGCAGCCGCAGCAGGTCGCGCCGCAGGCGATACAGAAGGTCGACCTCGTGACGCGCGAGCGGCCGCTGCAGCACGACCTCCTCCAGCGTCTCGACCTCCGCCATGATGCTCTCGGTCACCGGGCGGTAGTTGTCGACGATGAAATCGAGGATCGCATAGAGGATGTAGTCCTCGCCCTTGGCGAGCGAGCCGGGACAGCTCTCGCAGCGCTCGCGCACCGCGCCATAGGAGGTCGAGGCGCCGTGGCGCACCGAGACGACGAAGCCGGGGCCGACGAAGACGTGGGTCTCGCCGAACACGATGTGCTCGTTGACGAGCTGCGCGGTGCGGGCGACGACGAACAGCGCATCGCCGTAGCGTTCGACCTTGGGCTGCTGATGCGCCTTCGACGCATCCTCGATCGCGAGCTCGTGCAGTCCGAACTGCTCGGCCACGCGCTGCAGCAGCTCAGCATCAGGCTCATGCAGCCCGATCCACACCACATGGCCCGGCCGCCTGCGCCAGGCGCCGGCCTCCTCGATGGCGATGTCGGCGACGCGGCGGCCATCGGCATAGACGCTGGCCGCGACCACGCCGGGCTCGCGCGACGCGCCGCGCGTGGGCACGGCCGGCGCATCGGCCGCTGTCTGCATCGTGACGGGACGCATGGCTGAATCTCCGCTTTCCGGACCGACTTTCGACGCGCGGACTCGCCGGGTCAAGCGTCGCATCAGGTCACGCCGGTCGGGCCGTCGAGCAATTGCCTGACGCGGCGGACCAGATCGGTGCGGCGGTACGGCTTGTTGATGATCTCGAACTCGCCGATGTTGGCATCGGCGCGCTCGACCGCGGCATCCGAATAGCCGGTCGTCAGCAGCACCTTCAGCTTCGGCTGACGCTTGCGCGCCTCGCGCGCCAGCACCGTGCCGTTCATGCCGCCGGGCATCACGAGATCGGTGAACAGCAAATCGAAGCGGGCCTCCGAATCCAGCAGCTCGAGCGCGGCATGCGCATTGGCGGCGACCTCGATGCGATAGCCGAAATCCTCCAGGATCGAGCGCGCGAGCTCGGCCACATCCAGACGATCCTCGACGATCAGAATGCGCTCGCTGCCCGACCGCTCCATCGCCATCTGCGGCCGGATCGAGGGCGCGGCGATCGCCTGCTCGGTCGCCGGAAACAGCAGCTGCACGGTCGTGCCGAGCCCGACCTCGCTGTAGATATAGGTGCTGCCGCCGGACTGCCGCGTGAAGCCGTAGACCATGGCGAGGCCGAGCCCAGTGCCCTTGCCCTCCTCCTTGGTGGTGAAGAACGGCTCGGCGACTCGCGCGAGAATATGGTGCGGAATGCCGACGCCGTCGTCGGACACTTTCAGCGCGACATAGCGCCCGCCCTTGGGCACGCCGAACTGCACGATGTCCTCCTCCGCGATCTCCTTGTTCTCGGTGCGGATGGTCAACGTGCCGCCGTGCGGCATCGCATCGCGCGCGTTGACAAACAGATTGAGCAGCGCGACCTCCGCCTGGGTCTGGTCGACGCGGCTGTTCCACAGGCCCGGCTGCGCCTTGACGACGATGCGCACGCTGTCGCCGAGCGTGTGGCGCGCCATCTGCACCATGGTCTCGATCATGTTGTTGAGGTTGATCGGCCGGCTGTCGAGCCGCTGCTTGCGCGCGAACGACAATAGCTGCTGCGTCAAGGTCGCGGCCCGATTGGCGGCCGTGCGGATGTTCTCGACGGCGCGGCGGTGCCGCGGGGCCAGATCGGCGACGGCGCCCTGCAGGGTCTCGGTGTAGCCGATGATGACCTGCAGGATGTTGTTGAAGTCGTGCGCGATGCCGCCGGTGAGCTGGCCGATCGCCTCCATCTTCTGCGACTGCACCAGCGCGCTCTCGGCGTCGCGGCGGCGCGACACGTCGAGCTGCGAGCCGAAATAATAGACCAGCTCGCCGTCGCGGTTGTAGACCGGGCTGACGAACAGCGCATTCCAGAACGCAGCACCATTCTTGCGATAATTGAGGATCTCCACCGCGATGTCCTGGCGGTTGGCGATCGCCGTGCGGATCGCTGCAATGGTGTCGCGGTCGGTGTCCGGCCCCTGCAGGAAGCGGCAATTGGCGCCGACGATCTCGGAGATTTCGTAGCCGGTCATTTCCAGGAACGCCCGGTTGGCGAACAGAATCGGATTGTCGTTCTGGCGCGGATCGGTGACGATCATCGGCATCCGCGTGGTCTCGACGGCCGCGAAGAAGATGTCGTGGCGCTCCGACGATAGATCGGATGCATCGCCGCTATCGACGACCGCGCGATCGCGCTGCGGCTTGTGTTCCAACATGCTTCCTTGCTCCGCCTTCTCTCTCCATGACATGCAGGGTCGCGCCGACACCGGCGTGAGTTGCGCAACGCGCCCCTTCGATATGCCGAAGGATCGGATCGGGTTCCCGCAGGCATGCCTCCGCGCAGGACAGCGCACACAGGGCTCACGAAAATGCGAGAGGCGGCGTGGGAACAAATCCGGCGGAAATGGAAATACCTGCGCCGCATCATCGTCGGCGCATTGCGCGCTCGACGACGGAGCGCGGCCTACATCACCGGCAGAGCATCCGGGTCGACGGCGGGCTGACGCGCAGCGTGTGAGGCGCTGGCATCGCCGTCAGAACATCTCGAAATATTCGCGCTGCTCCCAGTCCGACACTTCGGCCTGGAAGCGCTCGAGCTCGGCGGTCTTGAGGAAGGTGTAGTAGTCGATGAAGGTGGCGCCGAAGGCTTCGCGGAAGAACGCGTCCTGCTTCAGCGCATCGACCGCTTCGCCCAAGGATTTCGGCAGGAGATCGGCCTTTGTCTCGTAGGGAACGTCAGCGGACGAGCCGGGATCGAGCTTGCGATCGATGCCGTCGAGGCCGGCTGCGATCTGCGAGGCCATGTAGAGGTAGGGATTGGCGGCAGGCTCGCCGATGCGGTTCTCCAGGCGCGAGGCGCGGTCGCCGGGGCCGCCGAGCACGCGGATCATGACGCCGCGGTTGTCGCGGCCCCAGATGGCGCGGTCCGGCGCCAGCGAATAGGCGCGGTAGCGCCGGTAGCCGTTGATCGTCGGAGTGGAGAACAGCGCGGAGGCGCGCGCATGCGCGAGCAGGCCCGCCATGTATTGGCGGCCGAGCGCGGACAGACCTTCGGCGTCCTCCGTCATGAACGCGTTGCTGCCGTCGCGCGCCACCAGCGACTGGTGCAGATGCCAGCCCGACGACATCACGTTGGGGATGCGCGGCCGGCACATGAAGGTGGCGTGATAGCCGTGGCGCTGCGCGATCTGCTTCACGGCGCTGCGGAACAGCACCATCGTATCTGCAGGCGCCAGCCCGATGCCCGGCTGCAGCACGAATTCGCACTGGCTCGGGCCATATTCGAGCTCGATCGAGCGCAACGGCAGGCCGAGCGCGACGAGGTTCGCCCGGATGATCTCGAGCGCCGGCTCCATCTGATCGAAGCGCTGCTCGGTGAGATACTGATAGCCTTGCGTCAGCAGGCTGACCGTCGGCGGCACGCCGGGCTGGCCGGGCGAGCCGGCGTCACCGGGCGCGAGACGCGGGTCCTCGACCTTGAAGATGTGGCACTCGACCTCGAGGCCGGCCATGAACTGATAGCCACGCTGATCGAGCGTCGCCAATGCCGACCGATAGAGATTGCGCGTGGCGAACGGGACCGGCGCACCATTGGCGAAGTACAGATCACACAGCACCCAGCCGGTGCCGGACGCCCAGGGCAGGACGCGGAACGTGGTGGGATCGGCGACCATCAGTGCATCGCTGCCGCCCTGCATCTCGGCCATGCCGAAGCCGCCGCCGGCGGTGAACACCGGAAACACGGTGCGATGCGAGGTGTCCTTGGCGAGCAGGGTCGTCGTGATCGAGCAGCCGTCCTCGAGCGAGGACAGCGCCGCATCGACGGTGAGCGTCTTGCCGCGCAGGATGCCGTGCTGGTCCGGGAACGAGAAGCGGATGGTGGTGAGGCCCTGCTCCTCGGCGAGGCGGCGCATGCGCACTGCGGCCTCGGCCTGCTCGGCGGTCCACAGCTGATGCCTTTGGACGAAACTCAACGATGGCTCCTCGAATCGTAGGACGGGCAAGGGCGCGTTCGCGGCGGTGTCTCTACTCTTGCGCCAGCGGACACCGCGAACGCGACGTGCCCACCGCCGCGACGGTGCACGTGAATGGTGGGCACGCCGTCGGACGGCGCGTTGCGCCGTTCCGCCGGCTTTGGCCACCGTACGGCAACTCGGAGCAAAGGAGCTACTCCGCCGCGCTCAGATGCGGGGCCAGCCGAATGATATCCGCCGGCACCGGCGGGGCCCAGGGGGCGTTGCGGCGGCGGCGGACGTCGACTTCCATCCAGTAGGTCTCCCAGCCGCGCGTCGGCCCGATGCCGTCCATCGTCGCCGGGCCCTGCACGCTGCGGGCCTCAGCGGCATCGAGGAACAGCATCGGCGACTCGCCGCCCGCGACCTTCTCGATCTGCTCGCGCAGCAGACGGCGATACTGGATGATGGCCTTGTCGGATTGCCCGAGATGCTCGCGGGTGCGGTCCTGGATCCGGCCCATCGACTCCACCGCCCACTGGTCGTGCACGTTGATGTCGCTGCCCATGCCGGTGTAGGTCGCGGTCGCCTGCTCCCGTGGATCGAAGCCGTAGTCGTTGCTCTTGTTCTTGCGCGAGCGATAGTCGGGCAGCTCATAGAGCTCGAGCCGCTGTGCCCGCATCTTCGCCCGGTCGACCGGCGCGCCATAGCTGGTGAAGATCGCGTACCAGTAGCAGCTCTCGTCATCGACCGGCACGTGCCACTGCGTGATCGTCATCTCCGTGCTCATCGGAATCACGAAGGCATGCGGGAACAGCTGATTGGTGACGCGCACATGGGTGCGCTCGGCATCGATCTCGCGCAGCGCGATGATGCGAAGGCCGTATTCGGTCCGCTCGACATTGATGATCGGACGATCATATTCGCGCAGCACCTTGGTCATCGGCAGCTCGCTGTCGGCGGAGGCGCCGCGGAACTGCTTGCCATAGGCGGTCGACGTATCCTCGTCCTCGAAGAAGCGGTGCAGGAACGAGGCATGCGCGGGATCGATGCCGACCTCCAGCGCCTGCAGCCAGTTGCATTCGATCAGGCCCTTGAAGGCGAAGGTGTACGCGTCTGGCGCGGTGAAGCAGTCGAGATCCGGGAACGCCGGGGCGGCGCCCTCGCCCAGCCAGGCCCAGAGGATGCCGCCCTTCTCGACCACGGGATAAGCGCGCTGCTTGACGTTCTTGCACAGCGGCGAGCCGGCCGGTTCGGCCGGCGTCTCCAGACAATTGCCGTCGGCGTCGAACAGCCAGCCATGGAAGGCGCAACGCAACCCGCCGTTCTCCAGCCGTCCGAAGGCGAGATCTGCGCCGCGATGCGGGCAATCGCGATCAAGTAGTCCGTAGCGGCCCTGCGCATCCTTGAAGAGCACGAAGTCCTGACCGAGCAACTTCACCGCGCGCACCGGCCGCTCGCCCGCGAGCTCATCGACCAGCGCGGCCGGCTGCCAGTACATCCTCATTAGTTTACCGGCGGGCGCGCCGGGTCCGACGCGCGTGATCAGGTCGTTCTGCTCCTGGCTCATCATGATGGCCGTCTCTCCTGTTCCGTCGCAAGTCGGGCGTTGAGCGTCACGCGATCATCTAATAATGTTCGCTAGACGAACACATGTTCGCCCAGATTAGATTCGCTTTAAGTGGGGAGAAGCGCAAGTGAAAAAGCTACAACCGAAGCCGAGGGGCCAACGGACTGCAGCTTCACTGCGGCCGAAAACAACAACAGCGGATCATGTCAGGCCGATGCCGAAACTGAAGCGCACTGATGAGGAGAAGAAGCAGGCTCGGGGCGACGGTCCCGAGTTCGTGGAAGCGCTCGATCGCGGCCTGCGGGTGATACAAGCTTTCAGCCGCGAGGGCCGCCCGATGACGCTGAGCAAGGCCGCGGAACTCACCGGCCTCGCCCGCGCCACGGTGCGACGGATTCTGCTGACACTGAAGGCCTCCGGCTTCGTCCATGGCGACGACCGGCTGTTCTCGCTGACGCCGCGCGTGCTGCTGCTGGCCTCCAGCTATCTCGCCTCCAACCAGATCAACAGCGTGATGCAGCCGTTGATGGACAACACGGCCGGCGAGGCGCGCGAGGTCTGCTCGCTCGCCGTCCTCGACGGCGAGTCGGTCGTCTTCATCGCGCGCGCGACGTCGACGCGGATGTTCTCGACCGGGCTCGAAATCGGCTATCGGCTGCCGGCGTTCTGCACGTCGGTCGGCCGCGTGTTGCTGAGCCGGATGCCGGACGATCAGTTGCGCCAGGCCGTCGAGCGCATGACGCTGACCGAGATGACGCCGCAGACGATCACCGACAAGGAAGCATTGCTCGCGTCGATCATCGCCGTCCGTGACGACGGTTACTCGCTCGTCGACGGTGAGGCGGAGCAGGGTTTTCGCTCGATTTCAGTGCCGATTCGCCGCTATGACGGCGGCATCATCGCCGCCGCCAACATCGGCGGCCACGTCGATCGCATCGGCGTCGACGAGATGAAGGAGCGCTTCCTGCCGCTGCTGAAGAAGCTCGCAGCCACGGCGCAGCCACTGCTCGTCTGATTGTCGGGGAGAGGCCTCGGCCGCTGGCGCGCTGGCTCTCGCTCGCGCATCAGGTCACGCCATCGCAACCTTCGCATCGAACTCGCGGCCACGAGCGCCGCTGTTCCATCCGGCAGCGACATCGCCGGGACGCATCGTCGCGCCGCTGATCGAGCACGTCGTCCCGCCCCTCGCTGCATCGCGGATCGGCGCACTCGCCGTTCTCGTGAGAGCCGGACTTCGCGCGACAATCGTTCCGATGTCATCACCGATAGCGCGGTGCTACCAACTCATCGACGCAACAGGACGAGAGAGCCGGCCATCGCCGGCCACGTGAAGTTACCGGCTGCCCGAACTAATCGTTGTAGTCGCAACCCTTCCGACGCCTGGCTCCACGCCCATTACGTGATATTATCGTGACGCCCGACCCTGTTTGCCACGATTGACGATCCATCCAGGTATCATCGCGCTGCATGCGATGGTGGCATGATCCGGAGCGGAAGTAGTTGGATCCCCGCCTCGCGCGCGAATTGCGGACGACGCCACCAGATTGCCGCGAATGGCGCCGCAATCACGAAAGCCAAAGGCGCCGCGGCCCAAGCAGCATTGCGTGCGACCCGATCACCGCGATCATCCGACCGGCCGCCCGCTGCCGCGAAGAGGCGCAGGAGGAGCCAGGACACGGCGGGGGACGAGGTTGTCGGCCTGGGGCGGCGGGCGCGAGCCGCAGCACATCGTTGGACATCGGCCGCCTCACGCGCGTAAATGGCATGCCGGGTGGAAGACACCCGGACCTGCAGGTGAACGCCGTTTCCGGGGGAAGACCCATGACTGATGCGCTGCCGCTCGTGCTGGTGCCTGGACTGATCTCGTCGCCCCGCATCTATGCGCCTGTCATCCCCGCGCTGTGGCGGCTCGGGCCGGTGATGGTGGCCAACCACGTCCGCGATGACAGCATGGCCGCGATCGCGCGCCGCATCCTGGCCGAGGCGCCGCCGCGCTTCGCGCTCGCGGGACATTCGATGGGCGGCTACATCGCTTTCGAGATCATGCGCCAGGCGCCGGAGCGCGTGGGCCGGCTGGCGCTGATCAACACCCAGGCGCGGCCCGATACGCCGGAGGCGAGCGCGCGCCGCCGCACCATGATCACCCGCGCCAAGGAGGGCGACTATCACGGCGTGGTCGACGAGCTGTTCTCAGGCTTCGTCCATCCGTCGCGCCAGGACGATCCGCGGCTGCGCCAGCTGGTGCACGACATGGCCGAGGAGGTCGGCGTCATCGGCTTCATCCGGCAGCTGACGGCCATCATGTCGCGTCCGGACTCGCGGCCGACATTGACCGCGATCCGCTGCCCGACCCTGGTGCTGACCGGCGACACCGACAACACCATTCCGAACAGCCTGTCGAAGGAGATGGCCGACGGCATCGACGGCAGCTGGCTGGTCGTGCTGGAGAATTGCGGTCACCTGCCGCAGCCCGAGCAGCCGGAGGAAACCGCGCAGGCGCTGATGGAGTGGTTGAGGGGATAACTGCAATCGTGAGGCGCGCGGCTAGCGGGCGGTCATCTCGCCCTCGAAGGTTTCGAACAGAGCTCGAATTTTCGCCGCGCGCTCCTGGTCGTCGTCGGCCCACAGGCCGAGGTCCAGCACCATGCGGCCATTCTGGCCAGTACTCCTCACGCCGTCACCCTTGAGCCCCGCAAGCCGGACGGCCGCGGATCGGCCATCGGGGCAAACGATAACGATAAATGGGGTCGGAAGCTCCGCAACCTCGAAGGCCGCGACCGCCTGCACCTCCGAATGTCGAAAGCCATGCCGTACGGCAAAGGGCGAGACCTTGATGCCATTCCTTTCAAAATGGTCCGCAAGCGCGGCGATCTCGGGAGGAAGCGGATCGATGGGCCGGACGAAGCTGCGATAGACCCACTCGCCCGAACAGACCAGCGCGACAAGCAAGATAAGGGCGACGGCGACTCGCATCATCGGCTCCTGACGGGAGCCTCAACGTTGCACCCGCAGCCCATCTACGAACACATCCAACAGCCGCAGCACGCTCTGCTGCCAGCCGGTCTGGTCGTGCATGTAGCACATGCCGATCAGCGCGCGCAGGACGTCGTCGGCGCTGATGTCGTTGCGGATCTCGCCGGCCTCGACGGCACGCGACAGCAGCGCGCCGATCGAGCGGGTGAGATGGCCGTGCGAATAGGCGGCGAGCTCGGAGTTCGCGTTCATGACGATCGCCAGCGCGGCCATCATGCCCTTCTTGGTGGCGACGAACTGCACCGTCGAGCGCAGCCAGCGCCGCAGCGCCTCGACCGGCGACGGCTCGCTCTTCAGCGCCTCGGCGAGCTCCGAGAGCTGCTCGACCTCGCGCCGGTACACCGCCTCGAACAGGTCCTCGCGGGTGGGGAAATGGCGATAGAGCGTGCCGATGCCGACGCCGGCCTGGCGCGCCACCGCTTCCAGGCTGGCTTCGGCGCCGCCGGCGCTGAACACCGCCTTGGCGGCCTCCAGCACGCGCTCGCGATTTCGCTGCGCATCGGCGCGCGGCTTGCGCGGCCGCTCTTGTGGTTTCGTCTGCATCTCACCAGCTCTTGATGACGGACCGTTCATGTCCCCTTGCTAAACGGAGGAACCCTCCGTATAAATAGACCTGCTACCCGGGACAGCCAACCTTCCTGAGCTGTCGTCCCGCGGTCGCTGGATCTGGACGGACCACCGCCCGTAAGGCGGTGCCCGCTGCGATCCGATTAGGCCATCGCTTCGATCGGAACAACGCATGAATTGGACTGTCAGACTCACCGTCAACGGTGAGCCGCGAACGCTTGCGCTCGACGACCCCAGGGTCACCCTGCTCGACCTGCTGCGCGAGCGCCTCCACCTCACCGGCACCAAGAAGGCCTGCGACCGCGGCCAGTGCGGCGCCTGCACCGTCCTGGTCGACGGCCGCCGCATCAACTCCTGCCTGACGCTGGCCGTCAGCCTCGACGGCGCCGCGATCACCACCATCGAAGGACTGGCTCAAGGCGACCAGCTGCACCCGGTGCAGGAAGCCTTCATCGCCCATGATGCCCTGCAATGCGGCTTCTGCACGCCGGGCCAGATCATGAGCGCGGTCGGGCTCATCAATGAAGGCCAGGCCGGCGACGACCCGGACCGCGTCCGGGAAGGCATGAGCGGCAATCTGTGCCGCTGCAGCGCCTATGTCGGCATCGTCGAGGCCGTGCTCGACGCGCAGGCGACGCTTGCTGACAAGACGGAGCGCGCGGCATGAACCGGTTCGACTACGTGAAGCCGTCGACGGTCGCGGACGCGATCACGGCGGCCAGCGCGCCCGGCGCGGCCTATCTCGCTTCGGGCACCAACCTGCTCGATCTGATGAAGGGCAATGTCGTCCGGCCGGCGCGGCTGGTCGACATCTCGCAGATCAAGGAGCTGACGCGGATCGAGACGCTCGGCAATGGCGACGTCCGGATCGGCGCGCTGGTGCGCAATGCGGACCTCGCGCATGACGCGGTCTTCGCGCATGATTTTCCGGCGGTCGCAGAAGCGCTGCTGTCCGGCGCCTCGGCGCAGCTGCGCAATGCCGCCACCGTCGGCGGCAATCTGCTGCAGCGGACGCGGTGCGCCTACTTCTATGATCCGGCGTCGGCGTGCAACAAGCGCACGCCTGGCGCCGGCTGCGACGCCCGCGGCGGCGACAACCACCAGCACGCTGTGCTGGGCTGGAGCGAGGCCTGCATCGCCACCAATCCCTCCGACTTCTGCGTGCCGCTGGCGGCGTTCGATGCCGTGGTTGAGATCGAAGGCAAAGCGGGCCGGCGCGAGGTCGCGCTGGAGGCGCTGCATCTGTTGCCCGGCAGCACGCCGGAGCGCGAGAGCGTGCTCGCGCCGGGCGAGATGATCGTCGCGGTCCGGCTGCCCGCGGCGTCGCGCGCGTTCGCCAGGCACGCGCGCTATCTGAAGGTCCGCGAGCGCAATTCCTACGCGTTCGCGATCGTCTCGGCGGCAGCCGGTCTCGTGATCGAGAACGGCAGCATCAAGCAGGCGCGCCTGGCGCTCGGCGGCGTCGCTGCCAAGCCATGGCGGCCCCATGAAGCCGAAGCGCTGCTCGCAGGACGGCCCGCGGATACGCACCTGTTTGAACGCGCTGCCGAGGCGGCGCTGCACGACGCAAAGCCCTCCAGAGACAACGCCTACAAGATCCCGCTCGCGCGCAGCCTGATCGTGCGCGCGCTGCAGGCCGCGAGCCAAGGCACGCCATCGCGCATGCCGGCGCTGCCGGCCTCTCCCTTCTCCGCCGTTCCAGGAGCACTCCATGACGCCTGAGCTCAATCCGACCCGCGATCCCGCCCATCTCCGCCACGGCTCCAACATCGGCCAGTCGCTGTCGCGCGTCGATGGCCGCGCCAAGGTCACCGGCACGGCGCGCTATGCCGCCGACAACAATCCGCCCGGCCTGCTCTACGCCGTGCTGGCCGTCTCCAGCATCGCGCGCGGCCGCGTCGTCTCGCTCGATGTCGAGACCGCCAAGGCGCATCCCGGCGTAGTCGAGGTAATGACCTCCGCCAACCGGCCGCCGCTGCACGCCGATCCCGACGGCAAGCCGAACCCGTTCGCATTCCGCTTCGAGGCGCTGCAGAACGACCGTGTGCGCTACGCCAACCAGCCGATCGCGCTGGTCATTGCCGAAAGCCTGGAAGCCGCGACCGAGGGCGCCGCGCTGTTGTCGCCGCGCTACGAGGCCGAGCCGGCCCGCATCGGTCTCGATGCCACCGACGCCTATGTGCCGCCTGTCGTCGGCATGGGTTTTCCCGCCGAGAGCCGTCACGGCGATGTCGAGGCCGCGCTGGCGGGCAGCGACAAGCAGATCACCGCGATCTACGAGACCCCGCCGCATTATCACAATGCAATGGAGCCGCACGCGATCGTCGCCGAGTGGCAGGGCGACAGGCTCATCATCGACACGCCGACCCAGGGCCTGGTGATGATGCGCGGCCGCCTTGCCGAGCTGTTCGGCATCGCGCCTGAGAACATCCTGATCCGCAGCCCCTATCTCGGCGGCGGCTTCGGCGGCAAGGGCCTGATGGCCGGGCCGCAGGTCCTCGGCATTCTCGCCGCCAAGATGGTCGGCCGCCCGGTGAAGCTGGTGGTGCGCCGCGAGCAGCTCTATGGTCCGTTCGGCCATCGTTCGCCGACACGGCAGACGCTGCAGCTCGGCACCGATGCCGCGGGACAATTGTCGGCGATCCATCATCACGCGCGGATCGCGACCTCGAGCTTCGAGGACTTCTACGAGGCGGCGGCGCATGTGACGCACACGCTGTATGCCGCGCCGGCGATCGCGACGACCTATGACGCGGTGCGCATGGACACCGGCACGCCGCTGTTCGTGCGCGCCCCCGGAATCGCGCCCGGATCGATCGCGCTGGAGAGCGCCGTCGACGAAATGGCGGAAGCCTGCGGCCTCGATCCGCTCGCCTTCCGGGTCAAGAACTACGCCGAGGTCGAGCCGGCCACGGGCAAACCGTTCTCATCCAAGGCGCTGCGCGAGTGCTACACGCAAGGCGCCGAGCGGTTCGGCTGGTGGGAGCGGCCGCTGAAGCCGCGGATGATGCGCGACAAGGACGGCTTCCTGGTCGGCTGGGGCATGGGCACGGCGACGTTCCATGCGCTGATGTTCGCGGGCCAGGCCCGCGCGGTGATCCGGCGCGACGGCACCGGCGTCGTGGAGAGCGGCGCGCACGACATGGGCCAGGGCGCCTGGACCGCCTTCGCACAGATCGCGGCAGACTCGCTGGCGGTCGAGCTCGACCAAGTGACGTTCAAGGCCGGCACCTCCGACCTGCCGGATGCCGGCATCGCCGGCGGCTCGGCACATACGGCGACCGTCGGCACCGCGATCCACAATGCGGGGGCCGCGGTGATTGCGAAGCTTGCCGAGCTTGCGACGGCGGATCAGCGCTCGCCGCTGTTCGGCGCCGGCAATGCCGGCGTGATCGCTCGCAACGGGCGGCTGCTCCGGCGCGACGATGAGGGCCGCGGCGAGAGCTATGCCGACATCCTCGCCCGCGCCGGCCTCGACGAAGTCGAGGGCTCCGGCAGCGGGCTGCCCGACCCTGCCGCGAACGAGCAATATGCGATGCATTCACACGGCGCCGTCTTCGCGGAGGTGAAGGTCGATCCCGATCTCGGCCAGGTCAGGGTGACCCGCATGGTCGGCGCATTCGCGGCGGGCCGGATCATCAATCCGAAGCTGGTGCGGAGCCAGCTCGTCGGCGGCATGATCTGGGGCATCTCGCTGGCGCTGCACGAGGAGGCGGTCACCGACCGCCGCAGCGGCCGGATCATGAACGCCAATCTCGGCGAGTATCATGTGCCGGTGAATGCCGACGTCCCGGCGATCGAGGCCTTCACGGTCGAGGAGCACGATCCGTTCGTCAACCCGCTCGGCGTCAAGGGCGTCGGCGAGATCGGCATCACCGGCTCCGCCGGGGCGGTCGCCAACGCGGTGGCGCACGCGACCGGCATTCGGATCAGGCGCTTTCCGGTGCGGATCAGCGATCTGGTCTCGCGCCAATGACGATGGCGCGTTGAGGACCGGCACGAAGCCTCCGTTCTCTTGGCCGAGAGCGGAGGCAAGCGACGGCGCTCCGTCTACGCCGCCTGCCGTGCGAAGGTCCGCCTGAACCACGCCAGGAACGCCTCGCGATTTTGGCCGGGGTCGAACTCGACATGCAGCGCGTCCTTTTCACGGGCGCGAACCCGATACGGCACGCGGCCGTCGAAGCCGCTGAATTCCATGACGCCGCGATCGCCGATGCCCGGCTCGGGATCGAACCGGATCCAGGCGCCGCCCTCGGAAATATCCACCAGATCGGCCTTCATTGCGCCCTTGCGATCGTCGACGACCTTGATCGACAGGCTCGACTTCAACCGCGGCGACTGACGGCGATCGGCTTCGGCGGTCGCCGTCCTGACGGCCTTCACCAGCGTGGCACGGAGCGAGGTCAGGCCCGTTGCCACGGAGCCGATGGCGTTGCGCACCTCGGCGGCCCGATCATTGACCATGCCGGCGTCCCTGCCGACATTGCCGATCTTGGACGACACGTCGCGCGCCGCGCTGGCCGATGACTGGACCGAGCGGCTGATCTCCTGGGTCGCCGCGTGCTGCTCCTCCATCGCCGCGGCGATCGAGGCTGCGACCTCGTCGATCTCGGAAATCTGGCTGCCGATGCCCTCGACGACGTCGACGGTCGCCTGCGTGGTGGTCTGCACCTCGCCGATCAGGCGCGAGATCTCCTCGGTCGATTTGGCGGTCTGATCCGACAGCGATTTGACCTCGGCCGCAACCACGGCAAAGCCGCGACCGGCATCGCCGGCGCGCGCGGCCTCGATGGTGGCATTGAGCGCCAAAAGGTTGGTCTGCTCGGCAATGCCGCCGATCAGGTTGGAGACCTCGGCGATCTTGTCCACGGCCGTGGACAAGGAGAGCATCGTGTTCTTCGCCTTCTCGCGCTCCGTCACCGCCGATTTGGTGATCGTGCTGGCGCGCGCCACCTGGCTCGAGATCTCGCGGATCGCCGAGCTCAGTTGCTCGGCTGCCGACGAGACCGTCTGGGCATTGGAGAGCGACTGCTCCGAGGCCGCGGCCACCGATTGCGCATCGGTCGACAGCTCCTCGGCCAGTTTCGAGAGGCCTGCGGCGACGGCCTCGACCTGGCGCGATGCGCCCGCCGCCGCTTCGACGGACGTCTCGGTCTCGCGCTCGATCACGTCGGCCATGTCGAGCATGGCGCGCTTCTTATGCTCCTCGGCGGCCAAACGATCGCGCTCCTGCTTGTCGCGCAGGCTCGCGTTCTCGAGCGCGTTGGTCTTGAAGATGCTCAGCGCGCCCGCCATCGCGCCGATCTCGTCGCCGCGTTCCGAATAGGAAATGTCGGCCGACAGATCGCCCTCGGCGATCCGCCGCATCAGGCCGGTCATGCGCGACAGCGGACGGACGACGCCGATCACCAGCCCCGACATGCCGGCGACGACCAGAGCCAGAACGATGCCGGACACGGTCCACACGACGATGGAGATGCTGCGATCCTGGGTCGCCGCCGTGGCCTCCATGTCCGCATTCAGCTTGTTCGCCTTGTCGACGAGCGTATCGATCACCGCGCGGTGGGCGGCGTAGGCTTCGGCGAGCCGGGCATAGGCGGCATCGGCCTTCGCCATGTCGCCGGAGCGCAGCGCCGGGATCAACTCGGCCTCCAGGGCCTGCCAGAATTTCCGGACCTCGCCGTCCGATCGTTCGACCAGCAGCGATTTCAGGTCGGGCTGCAGGGCCGAGCCGGTCCAGAACGTCTTGCGATCCTCGTAGTCCTTCTTCAGCTGCGAAAGCTTACTGACATGCGTGTCGAGAGCCTTCGGCGTCCGGAGTGCGAGGGTCGCCTCGAGATAGGCCTCGAGCACATATTCAGGCGGCGGCAGGATGTCGGCCACCAGATCATTGCCGAGCTTGATCTTGTCGTAGAGCGGCCCGCCGACCTTGAGTTCGCGCAACGCATAGGCGCTGGTCAGCACGACCGCACCGAAGCCGAGCGCGAGCACAAGGCCAAAAGCCGCAATGAACGTGGAAATGGAGAGACGCATCTTCATGTCGGCGGCACATTTCGCTGGAAGGTGGACTGCACCCGCCGTCGCCCCGCCGGAGCCCTCTCCGCTCGCTTGCATGGAGCTGGTCCGTCCGGAACGACCGGCATCGAGTCGTCAATTTGATCAGCGTGCACAACCTTTTCTCAGGGAAGGTAAATTTCCGCCCCCGTAGAAATGCGGTCCGGCCAGTCTCGATCGGGGGACGCAGGCGCTCCGCCCACTATGACCTGGCGCAAGGCGGCGGGAGGCGGATCTGCGAACATCCGCGCATCGCCGCTCAGGAGCCACCATGTCGAAACCCATCCCGGACAAGGCCGAGATCGCGCTCGAATATCCCGACAAGTTCTATGCCGGCACGTTCGAGCATTCCTCGCGGTTCGAAGCCCATCTCGAATCATCTGGCCTGGCATTGACCCTGGAGCGCCCCGGCCCCGAGGACGTCCGCAAATCGATCCATATGCATCTGAACTTTGGACTGCTCGCCGCGATCCTTCACGAGCTCGCCGCCGGCATCGCTTCGATGCCCAAGGACGACATCGTTCATCGCGAGCAGCTGCGCGACGCAGTCGCGGCCTTGCATCGAGCACTTAACGCACCTTAACCGGTTGTGCCGCGACGGCACAAAGGGGCCCGGCGTTAACTCCCGGTTCAGCCTTCGTTAGTGCATTGCTAACTACGCCAGAACCTTTGCCCGCAGAAGGTCGGGTTGGAGGCCAGTGTGCTGCGCGAGTGACAGCATTTTATTCGAAAGCAATCTATCTCCGATGCATCGACGGCGCGCGATGCGCGAGCCTTGTTAGTTGAGTATCGGAGACCCCGCCATGAAGAAGATCCTGTTCGCAACCGTTGCAGTCGCCGCGCTGGCCTCGGCCCAGTCCGCTGTCGCCGCCGATTTCGGCGCCCGGACCTATCCCTACGCCACCAAGGCGCCGCCGGCCTATGCCGCTCCGATCTACAACTGGACCGGCTTCTATCTCGGCGCCCATCTCGGCGGCGCGTTCTCCAGCGACAACAACTTCTCCGGCCTCGCCACCGGCAACAACTCCAACGGCCGCTTCCTGGGCGGCGTGCAGGTCGGCGCCGACTGGCAGTTCGCACCGACCTGGGTGATCGGCGCCGAGGGCCAGTACAGTTGGCTGAGCGGCAGCGTCGGCGCCGCCTTCCCCGGCGGCCTCGTCTACACCAACAGCCAGCGCGGCCTCGGCTCGATCACCGGCCGCTTCGGCTACACCTGGGGTCCGGGCCTGCTCTACGTGAAGGGCGGCTACGCCTATTCCGACAACAACGAGAAGGTGACGTTCGCCGGCACGCCGATCGGCTTCGCAACCAACGGCGACCACCGCAACGGCTGGACCGTCGGCGCCGGCCTCGAATACATGTTCGCGCCCAACTGGTCGGCCAAGGCCGAGTATCAGTACTACAATTTCGGCAGCGCCACCTTCACGGCGCCCGCCGCGCTGGTCCCGACCGGCAGCTTCACCACCGACGACCACACCTTCAAGGCTGGCGTGAACTACCGCTTCAACTGGGGCGCTCCGCTCGCGGCCCGCTACTGATCCGCAGGCGTCAAATAACAACAAACGACGGGAAGGCCGGCAGCGATGCCGGCCTTTTCTGTCATAGGTTATCGAAAGCGCGGCCCAACAATCCTTTCCGTCCTGTTAAATGCCGCACGGTGAAATGCGAAAATGCGAGAAAACTCAGCACTGCCCGAGTAGTTTCCCGGATTTGTTAACCGCCCGCCGCGATACTGCCTGCAAGCAACAGCTCCAAGTAGTGCATATCGGGGGACACCAGAGATGGCGATTCGGTTCAGCTTCAGCAGGGTGCTCGGAGTCCTGCGACCTGGATGGGGCGTCCGCGGCAGCCTGTTCGCAGCCTTCGCAGTGATCGCCGGCATGGCGATCGCGATCAGCGTCGCTGCGGGACTGATGCTGCGACACGTCGGCGGCACCATGGTCGAGCTCTCGGACCGCGAGATTCCGCGCCTCACCTCGAGCCTGCAACTGCTGGCGCAGAGCTCAGGCCTGGCCAGCCTCGGCCCGGCGCTGCTGCAGTCCCAGAGCGAGGACGCGCTCAACGATCGCCTGAAGAAGATGCAGGAGATCCAGAAGACCACGCAGGAGCGCCTGAGCGAGATCAGCGCGCTCGGCGCCGCGAAAAGCGTGGTGGCGCCGCTCGCCGAGACCATCAAGAACATCAACGAGGCCAATCAGAGCCTGGTGTCGGCCGCACGCGAGCGTCTCGAAGTCGCCGCCCTACACAACAAGCAGTATGATGCGTTGCGCAAGGCGCAGGCGGACTTCACTGCCGCCGCCAACGAGCCGATGCTGGATGCCCAGACGCAGCTCAACGCCGTGCTCGTCGCAGCCGAGGTGTCCGCGGACGACGCAACGGCAGCCGCACGGTTCGTCGAGCAGCTCGGCAACGTGATCGCGTCCGGCAACCTGCTGGTGGCGCAGATGGCTGCCGCGCTCTCGGCCAACGACAGCGACACGCTGGAGACGATCGAGCGGCAGTTCAAGGAGGCGGTGGCGCAGCTCAAATCCAATCTCGAATTGCTGCCGACCGGCCGCAGCACCAAGGCAATCCACGATGCCGCGCTGAAGCTCGCCGCACTCGGCGAGGGCAAGGCCCGCGTGTTCAAGACGCGCGAGAAGGAGCTCGACGCCAACGATTACGGGCAGACCGTGCTGGAGGAGACGCGAAAGCTCAATGTCGGTCTCGACATCAGCGTGCAGCAGCTCGTCGAAGGCGTGCGCAAGTCGACCGAAAGCGCCACCAGCACGGCGGGCCGTGACATCGAGCTGGCAACGCTCGGCATGGTCGGTGCCGGCGCAGCCACGCTGCTCGGCTCGGTGCTGTTCGTCTGGCTCTATGTCGGCGGCAACATCCTGCGCCGGATCAAGCGGCTGCAGCAGGCGATGCAGACGCTGTCGAGCGGCGATCTCGACACCGAGATTGCGGCCTCGAAGCAGCGCGACGAGATCGGCGCGATGGTCGACACCCTGCAGGTGTTCCGCGACAACATGGTCCGTGCCCGCACCCTGGCCGCCGATCAGGACCGCGAGAACGCCGCCAAGGCCGAGCGCGCCGCGCGCATGGAGGCGCAGATCGCCACGTTCGAGGCGACGGTGCGCAGCGCCCTCGGCACGCTGCAGAACTCCGCCACGGCCATGCAGGCGACCGCGCAGAGCATGTCGCAGACCGCCGACCAGTCCAACTCGCTGGTCAATGCGGTCGCGGCGGCTGCCGAGGAGACCTCGGTCAACGTCCAGACCGTGTCGGCCGGCACCGAGCAGTTGTCGTCGTCGATCGCGGAGATCAGCCGCCAGGTCGTGACCTCGGCCCAGATCGCCAAGAAGGCGGTCGAGGAGGCCGGCGCCACCGACTCCACCATGCAGGGTCTTGCCGACAATGCGAGCCGCGTCAGCGTCGTCGTCGACCTGATCCAGGCGATCGCCTCGCAGACCAACCTGCTCGCGCTCAATGCCACCATCGAGGCGGCGCGCGCCGGCGAGGCCGGCCGCGGCTTCGCCGTGGTCGCCCAGGAGGTGAAGAGCCTCGCCAGCCAGACCGCCAAGGCCACCGATGAGATCCGCACCCAGATCGCCGGCATGCAGCAGGTCGCCTCGTCGGCCGTGTCGGCGATCCGCAACATCGGCGAGACCATCGCCGAGATCGACAACGTCACCACCGCGATCGCCGCCGCCGTCGAGCAGCAGGGCACCGCGACGCACGAGATCGCCCGCAACATCCAGCAGGCGGCCTCCGGCACCACCGAGGTCTCCAACAACATCACCGGCGTCTCCAGCGCCTCGGCCCAGGCCGGCACCTCCGCCAACGAGGTGCTCAGCGCCTCGGAGGCGCTGCGCCGCGAGGCCGACACCTTGCGCGCCGAGGTCGATTCGTTCCTGACCAACATCAGGGCAGCGTAGTTGCTACTCGCCGGTCATTCCGGGGCAATCGTCAATGCGCTTTACGCATTGGCGATTGAACCCGGAATCTCGAGCTTATGAGCGCAAGACAATCTCGAGATTCCGGGTTCGAGGCCTGCGGCCTCGCCCCGGAATGACGGGGGGCGTGGCGAAGCAGAAGGCGTCGAGGCAGGTCATGCTGGCGCGACCCGAAGCACCTTCCGTACCCCGGAATGCCGTCCAGCCATGTGTTTTTCGGCTGGCGCTCGCCCGCAGCGGCCGTTAATCGATGAGGCATGACGAAGACAGACACCGTTCACTCCTCCGCCGAAGCCCTGCGCTATCCCTGGGAGCAGCATCCCGGTGAGGACCAGGTCGTCGAGGTCGCGCCCGGCGTGCTGTGGCTGCGCCTGAAGCTGCCGTTCCGCCTCAACCATGTGAACATCTATCTGCTCGCCGATGGCGACGGCTGGGTCGCGGTGGACTCCGGCTTCGGCAATGAGGAGTCGATCGCCGCCTGGACGCGACTGCTCGATGGCCCGCTCAAACACGTCAAGATCAGCCGGCTGATCGTGACGCATTCGCATCCCGACCATGTCGGGCTCGCCGGCTGGATCGTCGAGCGCTTCAACTGCCCGCTGGTGATGTCGCAGGTCGAGTATCTGCAGTCGGTCTATCACCAGAACCGCGGCACCGAAGAGCGCCGCGATGCCCAGCGGCTGTTCTTCCGCCGCCACGGCATGGACGAGACCCTGACCGACAAGCTGCTCGGCCGCGGCCAGGAATATCTGCAGCGCGTCTCGGTGCTGCCGGCCTCCTACCGCCGCATCTCCCATGGCGACGAGATCCAGATCGGCAGCCGGCGCTTCAAGGTCATCACCGGCGGCGGCCACGCGCTCGACCAGGTCATGCTGTATTGCGCCGCCGACAAGCTGTTCCTGTCCGCCGACCAGGTGCTGAGCAAGATCTCGCCCAACGTCAGCGTCTGGGCGGTCGAGCCCGACCAGAACTCGCTCGGCGAATATCTGGCTTCGCTGGCGAGCCTCACCACCACCCTGCCCTATGACGTGCTGGTGCTGCCAGGCCATGGCGTGCCGTTCTACGGGCTGAAGACGCGCATCAAGCAGCTCGCCGACCACCACGAGGAGCGCTGCCGGATGATCGCGGACGCCTGCCGCGACGGGCCGAAGACCTCGGCGCAGCTCGTGCCGGTCGTGTTCCACAAGCACGTGCTCGACCCGCACCAGATGGGCTTTGCCGCCGGCGAGCTGATCGCCCACGTCAACTACATGCTGGTCGAGGGTCGGCTGACCGGCCAGGATGTCGACGGCGTGCTGCATTATCGCACCACCTGAGGCCGCGGAGCTGTGCCGCCGCCGCGTCGCCGTAATCCGGGCGCCGTTCGGCCGAGATCACTCCTCCCTTGGACAAATCGCCCAATTCCCGCCGTGGGATTCCGGCTCGACAGCCGCTCTGGAAACGCTCTAAGAAGACCTCACGCCACGCATGCCGCGAGGTCTTCACTTCAGATGCTGCACTGCAGCGCGCCAGTTCGGGTTTCGTGATGGACTACAGCCAGTACTTCAGTGCCGCCCTCGGTCGCCTGCATGATGAGCGTCGCTACCGTGTCTTCGCCGATCTCGAACGCATCGCCGGCCGGTTCCCGCATGCGACCTGGCACTCGCCGAGCGGACCACGCAATGTCGTGATCTGGTGCTCCAACGACTATCTCGGCATGGGCCAGCACCCGAAGGTGGTCGGCGCGATGGTCGAGACCGCGACCCGCGTCGGCACCGGGGCCGGCGGCACCCGCAACATCGCCGGAACCCATCATCCCCTGGTACAGCTCGAGGCCGAGCTCGCCGACCTCCACGGCAAGGAAGCGGCGCTGCTGTTCACCTCCGGTTATGTCTCCAACCAGACCGGCATCGCCACGCTCGCCAAGCTGATCCCCGACTGCCTGATCCTGTCGGACGCGCTGAACCACAATTCGATGATCGAGGGCGTGCGCCAGTCCGGCTGCGAGCGCCAGATCTGGCGCCACAACGACCTCGGCCATCTCGAAGAGCTCCTGATCGCGGCCGGCCCGAACCGGCCGAAGCTGATCGCCTGCGAGAGCCTGTATTCGATGGACGGCGACGTCGCGCCGCTGGCAGCGATCTGCGATCTCGCCGAGCGCTACAACGCGATGACCTATGTCGACGAGGTGCATGCGGTCGGCATGTACGGCCCGCGCGGCGGCGGCATCGCCGAGCGCGACGGCGTCATGCACCGCATCGACATCCTCGAAGGCACCCTCGCCAAGGCGTTCGGCTGCCTCGGCGGCTACATCGCCGCCAAGGGCGAGATCATCGATGCCGTGCGCTCCTATGCGCCGGGCTTCATCTTCACCACCGCGCTGCCGCCGCCGATCTGCTCGGCCGCCACGGCTGCGATCAAGCACCTGAAATCGTCGAGCTGGGAGCGCGAACGCCACCAGGACCGCGCCGCTCGGGTGAAGGCGATCCTCAACGCCGCCGGCCTGCCGGTGATGACCAACGACACCCACATCGTGCCGCTGTTCGTCGGCAATCCCGAGAAGTGCAAGCAGGCCTCCGACCTGCTGCTGGAAGAGCACGGCATCTACATCCAGCCGATCAACTACCCGACCGTCGCCAAGGGCGCCGAGCGCCTGCGCATCACGCCCTCGCCCTATCACGATGACGGCCTGATCGACCGCCTCGCCGAGGCCCTGCTGCAGGTCTGGGAACGGCTGGGCCTTTCGCTGCACAAGAAGGCGATGGCGGCGGAGTAGCTGTTAGACTTCTCCCGGTGAGCCCGCACACGTCGACGCGACCGCGCGGTGCGCTCCCCTCCCCCTTGCGGGGAGGGGTCGGGGGTGGGGGTCCACGAGTCCCGCTCTCCGTGAGAGCTTGGGCTCCCCAATGGAGCGGCGAGTCCGACTGCCAAGTTGAAATGCGGATGGGCCGAGGCGCACGCCAACTACCTTCGGCGCCCGGAGACCCCCAACCCCTCCCCGCAAGGGGGAGGGGAGCCGACCGGCCGCGCCTTGAGAGATCGACTCTCATCACCTTGAAGCCGACTATCCGCCTGACACCGCCGACGTAGCCGAAGCGCCCGCCCTTAACGACGCCTCCTCGTTCCCTGCGTCCCCCGCCACATCCCTATCGCCCCGCCTCTCGCAAAGCGCTAAGTTCGCAGCCAATTCACAGGGCGCAGTGATCGAGGAGTTCGCGAAGGCCATGCTGCATGACTGGGGCGTGATCGCAGCCGCGTTCGGCTACATCGGCTTCCTGTTCCTGGTCGCCAGCCGCGGCAACCGGGCCGGAGAGCGGCGGCCGGCGGAGAGCCGTGGCCGGCTGGCTGGGCTGATCTACCCGCTGTCGCTGGCGATCTACTGCACCTCCTGGACCTTCTTCGGCTCGGTCGGCTTCGCCTCGCGCACCAGCGTCGACTTCCTCGCGATCTATCTCGGGCCGATCCTGATGGTCGGCGCCTGCACGCCGCTGCTGCGCCGGGTGATCCAGCTCGCCAAGTCGCAGAACATCACGTCCGTGGCCGACCTGATCGGCGCCCGCTACGGCAAGAGCCAGGCGGTCGCAGCAACGGTGGCGCTGATCGCGATCATCGGCTCGGTGCCCTACATCGCGCTGCAGCTCAAGGCCGTCGCCTCCTCGCTGCAGACCATCCTGATCGACGACCGCGCCTTCGCCCACATCCCGATCGTCGGCGACATGGCGCTGATGGTCACGCTCGCGATGGCCGTCTTCGCGGTGCTGTTCGGCACGCGGCAGACCGACGCCACCGAGCACCAGCACGGCCTGATGCTGGCGGTCGCGACCGAGTCGATCATCAAGCTCGTCGCCTTCATCGCCGCCGGCGCCTTCGTCACCTTCTGGATGTTCTCGCCGGTCGAGCTGATCGAGCGTGCGATGAAATCGCCGGAGGCCGAGCGCGCGCTGGAATATGTGCCGGGCATCGGCAATTTCCTCACCATGACCCTGCTGTCGTTCTGCGCCGCGATGCTGCTGCCGCGCCAGTTCCATGTCAGCGTGGTCGAGAACGCCGACGACGCCGAGGTGTCGCGCGCGCGCTGGCTGTTCCCGCTCTATCTGGTCGCGATCAATCTGTTCGTGATTCCGATCGCGCTCGCCGGCCTCGTCACCTTCCCGTTCGGCGCCGTCGACAGCGACATGTATGTGCTGGCGTTGCCGATCGAGGCCAATTCGCAATGGCTGTCGATCCTCGTCTTCGTCGGCGGATTGTCGGCGGCGACCGCGATGGTGATCGTCGAATGCGTGGCGCTGTCGATCATGGTGTGCAACGACATCGTCGTGCCGCTGGTGCTGCAGCGTCAGGAGCAGCGCGAGATCGGCCGCGACTTCGCGGGCTTCCTGCTCGGCACCCGCCGCATCGCGATCTTCGCCATCATGGTGATGGCCTATTTCTACTATCGCGCGCTCGGCAACACCCAGCTCGCCGCGATCGGTCTGCTGTCGTTCGCCGCCATCGCCCAGCTCGCGCCGAGCTTCTTCGGCGGTCTGTTCTGGCGGCGCGCGACCGCGCGCGGCGCCATGGGCGGCATGCTGGTCGGCTTCGCCGTCTGGCTCTACACGCTCTTCATCCCGAGCTTCCTGGACACCTCGACCGCGGGCATCCTGTTTCTCCAGCACGGCCCGTTCGGGCTGGAGGCACTCAGGCCGCAGGCGCTGCTCGGCACCGATCTGCCGCCGCTGCTGCATGGCGTGCTGTGGAGCCTGTCGCTCAATCTCTTGACCTACATCGTGCTGTCGCTGGCGCGGCAGCCGTCGTCGATCGAGCTCTTGCAGGCCGACATCTTCGTACCGGCCGAGCTGACGCCGAGTGCGCCGAGCTTCCGGCGCTGGCGCTCGACCGTGACGGTGCAGGACATCCAGAGCACGGTCGGCCAATATCTCGGTCCCGACCGCGCCCGCGCCTCGTTCGAGGCGTTCGCCGCCCAGCGCAACCTCCCGCTCGATCCGGCCGCACCGGCCGATTTCGAGCTGCTGCGCCATGCCGAGCACCTGATCGCCTCCTCGATTGGCGCGGCGTCGTCGCGCCTCGTGATGTCGCTGCTGTTGCGCAAGCGCACGGTGTCGGCCAAGGCCGCCTTGAAGCTGCTCGACGATTCCCACGCCGCGCTGCATTTCAACCGCGAGATCCTGCAGACCGCGCTCAACCATGTGCGCCAGGGCATCGCGGTGTTCGACGCCGACCTGCAACTGATCTGCTCCAACGGCCAGTTCGTCGACCTGCTCGGGCTGCCGCCGGATCTGGTGCAGATCGGCAGCCCGCTGAAGGAAATCCTCGAATTCATGGGCACGATCGGCGCGCCGACCTATGAGGACAGCGAGGCGCTGCTGGCGCGCCGACTCGCCGCCTACACCACCGAGGGCGAGCCTTATCTGGAACGCCTCGCCGACCGCCACATGGTGATCGAGGTCCGCACCAACCGCATGCCGGATGGCGGCCTCGTCATCACCTTTACCGACGTGACGCCCTCGTTCGAGGCCGCCGAAGCGCTGGAGCGCGCCAATGCGACCTTGGAGAAGCGCGTGCGCGACCGCACCGAGGAGCTGACAAGGCTGAACTCGGAGCTCGCGCTGGCCAAGAGCGCCGCCGAGGACGCCAACATCTCCAAGACGCGCTTCCTCGCCGCCGCCAGCCACGACATTCTGCAACCGCTGAACGCGGCGCGGCTCTACGTGACGAGCCTGGTCGAGCGGCAGACGGCGGGCGAGGATTCGCGCCTGGTCGAGAACATCGACGACTCGCTCGAGGCGATCGAGGAGATTCTCGGCGCGTTGCTCGACATCTCCCGGCTCGACGCCGGCGCGATGACGCCCTCGATCTCGAGCTTCAAGATGGCCGACCTGATGCGCTCGCTGGAGATCGAGTTCGCGCCGGCCGCGCGCGCCAAGGGTCTGGAGCTGGCGTTCGTGCCGTCGTCGCTGCCGGTCGAATCCGACCGCCTGCTGCTGCGCCGGCTGCTGCAGAACTTCATCTCCAACGCCATCAAGTACACGCCCAAGGGGCGCGTGCTGGTCGGCTGCCGCCGCCACGGCCAGTCGCTGCAGATCGGCGTCTACGACACCGGCGTCGGCATCCCCCCGGTCAAGCGCGGCGAGATCTTCAAGGAATTCCACCGCCTCGAGCAGGGCGCGCGGATCGCGCGCGGCCTCGGCTTGGGGCTGTCGATCGTCGAGCGCATCGCGCGTGTGCTCAATCACGGCATTGCGCTGGCCTCGCGGCCCGGCCGCGGCTCGGTGTTCTCAGTGACGGTGCCGATCGCGAAGGCGATCAACCACACCGCCGCCGTCACCACCGCGACCCCGCTGGCAACGACGCCGATCGCGGGCGCCCTGATCGTCTGCATCGAGAACGATCCCGCGATCCTCGACGGCATGAAGACCCTGCTGACGGCGTGGGACGCCGAGGTGATCGCCGTCCCTGATCCGGAGTCCGCGGTGGAGGCGATCGCGGCACGCGACGGCGCCGTCACCGGCCTGCTCGTCGACTATCATCTCGACCGCGGCAACGGCATCGCCGCCATCCGCGACATCCGCCGCCGCTTCAATGAGGCGCTGCCCGCGATCCTGATCACCGCCGACCGCAGCCCCCACGTCCGCGCCGCCGCCCGCGACGACAACATCGCCGTGCTCAACAAGCCGCTCAAGCCAGCCTCGCTGCGCGCGCTGCTCGGGCAGTGGCGCATCCAGCAGATGGTGGCGGCGGAGTAGTCGTGTAGACGCGGCCGCGAGCTTCGCCTTTTGGGCTGGGCTATCGCATATGGATTTCGCTCGGTTGGACCGGCACCCGGTCAATTTGAAACCCGAAGGTCGCGTGGTGGCGGCTCCGGGTCCCCAACGGACATCATTGGATGCCGCGAGGCAACGTTCATGACAGAGTCCGAAGCTCTCCCACGCCGACGGGCGGCTTGTTTCGCCATCCGATGATGAAAGCGCGTTTTGCGAGCCCGTTCTGAACGCGAGCTATCTGTGTCCGCTCTTTATCTCGCCGAAGCCGCAGCAGAGGATCGCGGGTTTCCGAGACGGCGAGGCTCTTATTGATGACCCAGCCGTATGGTTCGATGCCGGCACGCCGCAAGTCGTCCTGAAGGGAGGCGGCCTCGGAAACCGGCGTCGTCTCCGGCAGCGTCACCAGGATCACCTTTGTGTGGCTCGGATCTCGGAGTCTCATCAGCGGGGTAACGATGCGTCCCGCAGCGGTCGGCGCAAGCTGGCTCGTCATCTGGCGATGATAGGCGCCGGTCGCGTCCAGCAGAAGGAGTGTGTGGCCCGTCGGCGCCGTATCGAGCACCACGAAGGCGCTCCGTGCCTGCGCAACGACGTGCGAGAAGGCGTGGAACACAGCGACTTCCTCGGTACAAGGTGAAGCGAGGTCTTCGAGCAGAAGAGCCTTGCCTTGTTCGTCGAGGTCCCGGCTTCGGCTCGCCAATATTTTCGCGACATACCGCTCCGTCTCGACTCTGGGGTCGATCCGATCGACCGTCAGGCCCGGCATAACGCCATCGACGACGAAAGCGACGTGAGTTGCGGGATCGGTCGTGCTGAGGTGGACGGCATGGCCCCGCTTGGCCAACCCCACCGCAACGGCGGCCGCAATCGTCGTCTTTCCGACGCCCCCCTTGCCCATGACCATGATGAGGCCGTGCCCACCCTGCGCAATGTCATCGACCAACCGGTCTAGGCCAGGGAGGTCAACCGGTTCGTCGCTCGGCTTGGCGGATGCGACTGACGGCTGATTGGACGGTGACAAGAGCGCCCTCAGAGGCGTGAGGCCGACGACGTCGAAGCCAAGCAACGGGATTTCGTCTCGCGGCAGTTTCGTGAGCGACGGCGGCATGGCGGCCAACGCCTCGTCCTGATCGCGCTCGAGGGCAACCGCGACGACGTCGGTCGGGTCGGTCGCGTGGAAGCGCCCGTTCACCACGAGGAGCTGGTTGGAGAGATTGAGCGCATCGAGTTCGCTCGATGTCCTGGCCGCCTCGCGGATTGCGCCGTGGTCGGCGCGGGTAACGAGGATGATCGTCGTCCGCTTGGAATCGCCCAGGGCCTGGAGCGCCTTGCGAAAGCGATCTTCCTGCATCTTCAAGCCTGAATGCGGCCCGAGGCAGGACGCACCCCGATCATTGTCCTTGAGAAAGCCCGTCCACGCCTTTGGCAGGCTAAGGAGCCGCAGCGTGTGGCCGGTCGGGGCGGTATCGAATATGATGTGATCGAACCCCGCCACATCGCCGTCCAGCAGTCCCACGAATTCGTCGAAGGCGGCGATTTCGGTGGTGCAGGCGCCGGAGAGCTGCTCGCGCACGGTCGATCGCTCGCCGGCGGTGGTCTCCGGTCCGAGTTGTTCGAGCACTCTGGTGCGATAACTCTCGGCAGCAGCCTCGGGATCGATATTCATCGCCGAAAGTCCGGTCACGTTTGGCACCGGCGTAGGCCGGTCGCTCAAATTGACTTCGAGCATCTCGTCGAGGTTCGACGCAGGATCGGTGCTGACGATGAGAACGCGCATTCCGCGATCGGCGAGGCCAACGGCCGTGGCGCACGCAAGCGAGGTCTTACCGACGCCGCCCTTTCCGGTAAAAAACAGATACGAGGTTGGGGAGATCAGCGCGCGAAACGGGAGCATCATTGGCTGTCCTACGGAGGGAGCGGTCATGCGACGGTCTGCCGGTCGCCGGGATGCGCGATGAGCGTTGCGCTCAAGATGGTTCGTTCAAGATGGTTCATCGGCTCAACGCGTCCGAAGCAGCGGAAAACATGCGCGCCCAAGCGGTTGAAATTCTCGCGAGGACGACCTTCGCGAAGGAGGATCTTCGCGAGGAAGGGCTCAATTCATCGGCTCAAGCGCAAGCAGGTCGCACGGACGACCACGGCGCCGGGATCAACCGCGGGCAGATCTCCTAACGGGCCTCACCTAACGTGCCGCCCTCCGTGCAGATGGCAGTACGCACGGTCGAACAGATCACGACATCCTGTTGGCCATCAGTCATCACACATTCTGAAAGCTGCATTGCCCAGTGATGGGATACAAGCCGAAGCTTGATAGCAACCTCGGCCGCGACCTCGTTGAGATGGATCAACGGACGGAGAAACCGATGTTCTCGTGATGCGCGAGCCCGTCGCGCTTTCAGGTCCATCTCTCGGATCGGCGAACGGGCTGCAAGTCGCGCGGTGCTCAACAAGCCGCTGAAGCCGCCTCGCTCCGCGCCCTGCTCAGGCAGTGGCGCATCCAGCAGATGGTGGCGGCGGAGCAGTCAGCCTTAGGACACTGCAGATCGGCATTCGCAGTAGTCGGAGTTGACGCCAACGGCACGTTTTGGCATGACCTTTATGCTTTGCGTATATCGTAATTCTGTTAGGTTGCTGCCATGATCGTCGGTGATCGGGGCAAAGGGACCGCGCGCTTTGCCAATGGCGAAGTTGTTCGGGAATTCTCCGGCTTCGTCCGGCAGGCGGAGATACGACTCGATCGACTTGAAGCCGCTACGAGCTTGAAGGATCTTGCCGCCCTGCCCGGCAACCGGCTTGAATCGCTCGAGGGCGATCGGCAGGGCCAGTTCAGCATCCGCATCAATGATCGATGGCGGATATGCTTCGAATGGCCGCCTGGCTCGCCCGGTTCGGTCAATGTCGAGATTGCCGACTATCACTAGGAGACACGTCGTGGCACGCACCCCCCTTCATCCGGGCGTTCATCTCGCTGAAGAACTCGATGAGCTCGGGATGTCAGCCGCAGAGTTATCGCGTCAGCTTGACGTACCAGTTAACCGGATCACCGCGATCATGAATGGGCAGCGTGGCATCACGGCCGACACTGCTTTGCGCCTCGGCCATTGGTTTGGAAATAGCCCCGATTTCTGGCTCAACTTGCAGAAGATCTACGAATTACGGCCAGCGCAGCTGGAAGTTGGCGATGCCGCGAAGAAGCTGCCGACCCGCGCAGGAGTTCGGACGCAGGCCGGCTAGTGCCGCGCTGTGCGGCGCGGTCCGGAGGGACCTCTACCCGCAGCGGTCGGAATGGCCAACACTCTACCAAACACACCATCTTCGTCACTTGGGGTCATGCTGGAGCGGCACCTACTCGGGGCCGCCAGCCGCCGCCCGCGTCCTACAGCGGAGTCAATTGGCTGATCCAGCGAATCTCTCGGACGACAATCGCGAGCCCGGGAGACTCGCAGTCAGCGGCTCTCGCGAGATATCTTCCTGGCCGTAACGCCAGGATCAGAAAATTGCCACGAAGATCATCGCCTCGATCGGCTGCATCGATCAGCCACATGACCCCGGACGTACCGGTCTCAAATTGAATCCACTCAGCGTCTGAACCGCAGAGACCGTCTCGCAATTGTGGCATCCGCAATGCAAGATCGATCAGTCCCTCGTCGTCCACGCCGATCCATTGAACGAGAAAACCTCGGTCGTCCTGGTCATCCGCGTACCATGCCACGTCACCCACATCGCCCGACAACACAACAGCGGATCCATCGCCGCAGACGATCAATCCCAACCAGTTCGTCACCCTACATGCACGCGCATAGTCACTTTGGTCCTCCGGGTCTTCGTGATTGCGCCATCCCTCGATGCCTCGCCAATGTGGCAGTTGCTCCTCCGGGATCAGCAGGTGGGGACCGCCGGCCGTGTCGATCCAGGTGCGAGTTCGGTTCATAGGCCGGGAGATAGCAGATTCCCGCTGGCCAGCGGAGCTGCCGGTTCGATCAAGCACACCAAGATTCTTATTTCTTTTTTCCAGAAATCATGCTACGAGTCGCACCATCCCGTGCCCGCCATGAGGGGCGCTTCGCGATCGTCACGAACGTGGGGCGCGGGATGCGGTGGGCGCGTCGGGTCGCAGCGTGCTTTGGCATGCCGACGAACGATCCGGCGCGCACGGTCAAGCCGTGTGGTCCTGGCATCCCGTTGCTGATGCCAAATCCGTGACGACGGTGTTGCGGATGACGGGGGCAAGAAAGCCGGTCCCCGAGGAGAGCGCGGAGCAGCCGTTAAAGCCATCGCGCAGGGAAGGCCGGGTGTTTCGGCCAGACCTGTGGTGACTGCCGCCTGCTTTTTTTCTGCAGGCGGGCCACGGGCGCGGCCAGCGCCCGGCCTTCCCTGCGCCCTCTATCTTCAAGAGGGCCGATGATTGGCAAAGCTCGGACGCGCTGTGCGCCGCGAGGCCGTGAAGGTGTGTCGCGAGTGAAGCAGAAGGCGTGCGGAATGGACGCTGTCCACATACACTGCAAGGCGGCATCAAGCGCCGGCCAGTCGCGCCTCCGGCAGACAGTTGCGGGGTATCGTCATTCCGGGGCGGCTCGCAGAGCCGAACCCGGAATCTCGAGATCCCGGGCCTGGTCCTTCGGACCATCCCGGAATGACGACTCATCCAGATTTTCCCGTCGCCTACTTCCCCGTCGGCGTATCCTGCCGCCAGGCGCTGCCCGCGATCTTCGCGGCGGCGATCACGGCCTGGGTCCGGCTCTCGACACCGAGCTTCTGCAGGATGGCCGAGACATGCGCCTTGATGGTCGCCTCGGAGACGCCGAGCTCGTAGGCGATCTGCTTGTTGAGGAGGCCCTGCGACAGCATCATCAGCACACGCACCTGTTGCGGGGTCAAGGTGACCAGCCGGTCGCGCAGCTTCGTCATCTCCGGATCGGCCCCGGCGGCGAGGTCGGTGTCGGGCGGCACCCAGACGTCGCCGTCCATCACCTTCTTGATGGCATCACGCAGCGTATCGACGCCGAACCGTTTCGGGATGAAGCCGGACGCGCCGAAATCGAGCGAGCGGCGGATCGTCGCGCCGTCGTCGCTCGCCGACACGATGACCACCGGGATCGCCGGATATTGCGCGCGCAGATAGATCAGGCCCGAGAAGCCGGAGATGCCGGGCATGGTGAGGTCGAGAAGTACGAGATCGACCTCGGAATCCTTTTCCAGCAGTGCGGTGAGGTCCTCGAACGAACCGGCCTCGTCGACCACGGCCTCCGCGAGCACGCTCGCAACCGCCTGCCGCAAAGCGTTGCGGAACAGCGGGTGATCATCGGCAATGACGAGATGGGTGCTGGCAGCCGCCATGAATCCAGACTTGACCTTGCGAGACCGACGACATGCTGCAACTGCACGCGCCCGGTTTTCCGGAAATACTCGCCCGGCCACCGGTTGCATGCAAGCGTCCAATTCCACTTGCAGGGAAGGCGGTTAATCCGAACCTTGTGCAACGCAACATCGGTAACGCGACGGCCGCTCACCGAACTTGATCCGCCGCAATGTCCCCATCTTTCCCGCGCGCCGCAGAGGGCAGAGCCGAAAGTCGTATTGGGGCGGGTTTCACTGCAATGTTACTGAAGGCCAAGGTCTCCGCGACCTGCGCCGTCCAAGTCCGGCATGCGGAGGCGAAAGCCATCATCACAACAATCATGGGGAGCGAATGCCGATGTCGACAATGGTAGCCACACAAGCGAGATCGGGAGGCATGACGAAGGACGAACGCTTCGTCATTCTGGCTTCCTCTCTCGGCACCGTGTTCGAGTGGTACGACTTCTATCTCTACGGATCGCTGGCCTCGATCATCGGCGCGCAGTTCTTCAGCGCCTACCCGCCGGCCACCCGCGACATCTTCGCGCTGCTGGCCTTCGCCGCCGGCTTCCTGGTTCGCCCGTTCGGCGCCATCGTGTTCGGCCGCATCGGCGACATCGTCGGCCGCAAATACACCTTCCTGGTCACGATCCTGATCATGGGTCTGTCGACCTTCATCGTCGGCATCCTGCCGAACGCCGAGACCATCGGCTTCGCAGCACCGGTGATCCTGATCGGTCTGCGCCTGCTGCAGGGCCTCGCGCTCGGCGGTGAGTATGGCGGTGCGGCCACCTACGTCGCCGAGCATGCGCCGATGGGCAAGCGCGGCTACTACACCTCCTTCATCCAGACCACGGCGACGATGGGCCTGTTCCTGTCGCTGCTGGTCATCCTGTTCACCCGCACCATCATCGGCGAGGCCGACTTCGCCAAATGGGGCTGGCGCGTTCCGTTCCTGGTGTCCGTGCTGCTGCTCGGCGTCTCCGTCTGGATCCGTCTGCGCCTCAACGAGTCGCCCGTGTTCCAGAAGATGAAGGACGAGGGCAAGAGCTCGAAGGCGCCGCTGACGGAAGCGTTCGCGAACTGGGGCAACGCCAAGATCGTGCTGCTGGCCCTGATCGGCGCCACCATGGGCCAGGGCGTGGTCTGGTATACTGGCCAGTTCTACGCGCTGTTCTTCCTGCAATCGATCCTGAAGGTCGACGGCTACACCGCCAACCTGCTGATCGCCTGGTCGCTGCTGCTCGGCACCGGCTTCTTCGTCGTGTTCGGCATGCTGTCCGACAAGATCGGCCGCAAGCCGATCATCATGGGCGGCTGCCTCATCGCGGCGCTGACCTTCTTCCCGATCTTCAAGATGATCACCACCAACGCCAACCCGGCGCTGGAGAAGGCGATCGAGGCGACGAAGGTGGAAGTGGTGGCCGATCCCGCCGGCTGCGGCGACCTGTTCAACCCGGTCGGCACCCGTGTCTTCACCGCGCCTTGCGACACCGCCCGCGCCTTCCTGGCCCAGTCCTCGGTCAAGTACTCGACCGTGTACGGTCCGGCCGGCTCCGGCGTGAAGGTTACCTTCAACGGCAAGGAAGTGCCCTACACCGACGCCAAGACCAGCAACCCGGCGCTGACGGCGGCGATCGGCGAGGCCGGCTATCCGAAGGCCGGCAACCCGGCGATCGTGAAGATGGCGCATCCGTTCGACATCTTCCGTCCGCAGGTCGCGGCGATCATCGGCCTGCTGCTGATCCTGGTGATCTTCGTCACCATGGTCTACGGCCCGATCGCGGCGATGCTGGTCGAGCTGTTCCCGACCAAGATCCGCTACACCTCGATGTCGCTGCCCTACCACATCGGCAACGGCTGGTTCGGCGGCCTGCTGCCCGCCACCGCCTTCGCAATCGTGGCTTCGACCGGCGATATCTATGCCGGCCTGTGGTACCCGATCACGTTCGCCGTGATCACCGCGGTCGTCGGCTTCATCTTCCTGCCGGAGACCAAGGACGTCGACATCCAGGCCGATTGATCACGAGGCGAGCGGCACCCCGCTTGCATCTGCTTCCAACGACGAACGGCCGCGGATCACTCCGCGGCCGTTCCGCTTTTTGCGCCAGGGATTTTCTCTTTTATGGCCTCAGGCCGCGCCGATGAACTGCAACACCACCTCGCGCCGATGCGGACGCGCGCGATGCTCGATCAGATAGAGCGCCTGCCATGTGCCGAGCATCATGCGGCCGTCCTGCACCGGCACCTGCTGCGAGACCGCGCTCAACATGGTCTTGACGTGCGCCGGCATGTCGTCGGGCCCCTCGGTGTCGTGCACCCAACCGGCATTCTCCGGCGCCAGCCGCGCCAGCGCCGTGGCGAGATCGTGCAGCACGGTGGGATCGGCATTCTCCTGGATCATCAGCGACGCCGAGGTGTGGCGAATGAACAAGGTCACCGCGCCTTCCCTGGCGGATACTTCACGCAGGAACGCCTCGACCTCGCGCGTGAGATCGGTGAAGCCGCGGCCCGAAGTCTGTACGGTCAGAGTCGAGGTTACGATCGTATTGATGACGCTCGCCGAGGGCGCGCTGCGCGACATCGATCTGGCTGGCATGCGTTCAGCCTCCTCGAAGCGGTCTCAGATCCTGCCCGAGACGTCCTTCTGCACCCGCGTCGCCATGTCGAGCAGCCGGCGCCAAGCCTGTTCGAGGAACCCCATCATGCGATCCATGTCCTGGTCGCTGGGCAGCGGGATCTCGAGCTTGCGCGTTCCATCGGAGGATTTCGATTCACCGGGCCTGTCCCCCGTCTTGGGTTCGGCTTTCTTCAACTGATCGGATTTGGGCAGCGCCTGATCTTTCGGCAGCGGCTCATCGATCTTGCCGGAGATGCTCTGGTCGCGCGACGCGAGCTGGCCCTTGAGCTTTTCATTCTCCGCCTGCAGACGGCCGATCTCGGCATCCAGCGCGGCGCGCTCATCGGGCACCGTGTAACAGGCGAAGCCCGACCCACCGCTGTTGTTGCACATCGAGACCGCACCGGTCCTCGTATCGAGCCGGATCACGCCATCCGATGTCGTCGACATCGTGTAGCGTCCCTTGTCGCCGTCAGGCGCGGTGTCCTCGACCGCAAACGCCTCTCCGCCGAGGCAGCTCAACGCCAACAGCGCGAGGAGGGGCGGCCGGTAGGGCTTCGTGAGACTCATGGCTGGCTCTCCCAGGCGCATTCGCAACCGCCGCCATGCACGCCGACATTGTGTCGCGGCCATGACGTTGCCCCAGGTGCGATCCCCTGCCACAGGCCGCACCTATGTTTCGGACGTATAGGCGGAGCGACCGGATTTCAACGCGTCCGCCAGCAGCTCGAGCCGGTCCTGCCCCCAGAAGATCTCGCCGTCCAGCACATAGGCCGGCGAGCCGAACACGTCGGCCGCGATCGCGTCCTGCCGGTTCTGCTCGTAGGCGGCCCCGACCACGTCCGTCGCCGCCTGCGTCACGAGATCGCGGCCCGGCAGTCCGGCTGCATCGGCCAAGCCCGCGATCACCTCGGCATCCGCAAGATTAAGCTGCTGCTCCCAGATCGCCGGGAAGGCGCGCTGCAGATAGGGCTCCGGATCGAGGCCGGCCTGCTGCGCCGCGACGACGACGCCGTCGGCGAGCCGGGCGTTGAAGGGCCAGTTGTTCGGCTGGATGTGGAAATCAAGACCGCGCTTGTCGCGCCACCGCTTCAACTCGACGATGCGATAGCGCTGCCGCGCCGGATGGCGCCTGGCCAGTGGAAGCCCGCCGGTCTCGGCGAAAAGGTCCACCAGCATGACCGGCTTGAGGTTGACGGTCGCGCCGTGGCTCGCGGCGATGTCGCGGAACAGCCGGTGGCCGATATAGGCCCATGGCGACTGCAGCGAGAAATAGTAGTCGATCTGGCGCGCCATGAGGGTTCCCGTGTTGGCTGGAGCTCAGCGAGAGCTGATCAGAGGGTCCTGACGGGTGCAAGATCGCAGCCGCACACAACACTGTTGATGCGGCGCGGTGACACGCGCGACCGATCTGACGAAAAAGCCGAGAAAACGTGTAAATTCAGGCATCTAACAGTTCAACACGCAATCTTGACTTGGGGGGATGCGGTCAGTATGGTCCGCCCGGCTTTAAAGGGCGATGGGGCGCTAATTCCTGAAACTCGCGGCACCGGGTCGGGTCTCCACACGTGGCGGATGGCACATGGCGGATGACACGAACGAGAGCAGCGGACACAAGGATCGCGACAAGTCGCCCGATGAGGTTGCGCTTTCCGCAAGGCTCGGAAGTCTCGACCAACGGTTGTCCGAAATTCGCGACGGCCGAAAGATCGGGGCTGATCAACCTGGAAACGGCAGCGGTGACACTGCAGCCCGGGCTTCGGCCATGGCGCGTGGCCTGCGACTGTCGTCCGAGTTGATCGCCGGTGTCCTCGTCGGCGCGTTGCTTGGCTGGGGCTTCGACCGCTTGCTGTCGACATCGCCCTTCGGATTCATCGTGTTTTTCCTGCTCGGCTTTGCCGCCGGCGTGTTGAACGTGGTGAGATCCGCAGGCATAGCTCCCGACAGGCCCCGCCAGTGAGATCAGCGCGGAAGATCGTCGAGTGAATTGCAAAGCGCCGGCGTGGCCGGTGAACAACTGAGACGCCACGCGGATGATCGATCCGATCCACCAATTCCATCTCAACAAGATCTTCACGATCGGCCACATCGGCAATCAGGAGATCACCTTCACCAACTCGTCCGCGTATATGCTGCTCGCGGTCGTGCTGATCGCCGTCATGATGATGGCCGCCGGGCGAGCGCTCGTGCCGGGCCGGTTCCAGTCGGTGGTCGAGCTGTCCTACGAATTCGTCGCCAACACCATCAGAACCAGCGCCGGCTCGCACGGCATGACGTTCTTCCCGCTGGTGTTCTCGTTGTTCATGTTCATCTTCGTCTCGAACATCGTCGGCATCATCCCCTACACCTTCACCGTCTCCAGCCACATCATCGTCACCTTCTCGCTGGCGCTCTTGGTGTTCCTGACGGTCATCATCTACGGCTTCTACAAGAACGGCCTGAAGTTCTTTAAGCTGTTCGTGCCGTCCGGCATCCCCGCGGTGATCCTGCCGCTGGTGGTCGTGATCGAAATCATCTCCTTCTTCTCCCGCCCGATCTCGCACAGCGTCCGTCTGTTCGCCAACATGCTGGCCGGCCACGTCACGCTGAAGGTGTTCGCGAGCTTCGTGACCATGCTCGGCGCGCTCGGCTTCGTCGGCAAGGTTGGCGCGTTGCTGCCGCTCGGCCTCACGGTCGCGCTGACCGGCCTTGAGCTGATGGTCGCGTTCCTCCAGGCCTACGTCTTCACGATCCTCACCTGCATCTATCTCAACGATGCTATCCATCCGGGCCACTGATCCGGCCCTCTCTACCAAACCCCTCAAAGGAGTTCGTTTCATGGATCCGGTTGCAGCGAAGTACATTGGCGCGGGCATTGCCTGCATCGGCATGGGTGGCGCGGGTGCCGGCATCGGCATCATCTTCGGCAACTATCTGTCGGCCGCTCTGCGCAATCCGTCGGCTGCCCAGGGCCAGTTCGGCAACCTGATTTTCGGCTTCGCGGTGACCGAAGCGCTCGGCATCTTCTCGCTGCTGATCGCGCTGCTCCTGCTGTACGCCGTCTAAGACGGCCTGAGCCGGACAGGAGAAGCCCGTGGCTGAAAGTCATGGCGAGGCCAAGGGCACCGCAAGCGCCCATACTGAGGCCGATGGCGGGCATGGTTTCCCTCCCTTCCAGAAGGAAACCTTTCCCTCCCAGATCGTCTCCCTGGTGATCGCCTTCGTGGCGCTGTACGTGATTGTCTCGCGTGTGGCGCTGCCGAAGGTCGGGGCCGTCATCGACGCCCGCCAGAAGTCGATCGACGGCGATCTGGCTGAAGCGCAGCGGCTGAAGGATGAATCCGAAGCCGCGATGAAGGCGTATGAAAGCGAGCTGGCGACGGCTCGTGCCCGTGCCCAGGCAATCGGAGCCGAGACCCGCGAGAAGCTCGCGGCTTCTTCGGACGCCGAGCGCAAGGCGCTGGAAGACAGCCTCGCTGCCAAGCTTGCGGCGGCTGAGAAGTCCATCGCCACCACGCGCACGACCGCAATGACCAATGTCCGCGGCATCGCCGCAGACGCAGCCAGCGCGATCGTGAAGCAGCTCACCGGCAAGGCCCCTGCGGCCAAGACGGTCGAGGCTGCGGTCGATGCATCGTTGAAGGGAACAGCCTGATGCATTTGCTTGCTGATCCGGAAACCTGGGTTGCGATTGCCTTCGTGATCCTGATGGGCCTGTTCGCCTATCTCGGTGTCCACCGCACGGTCCTGAAGGCGCTCGACAATCGCTCCGAGCGCATCAGGAACGAGTTGGCGGAGGCCAAGCGGCTCAAGGAAGAGGCGGCCAAGGTGCTCGCCGACTACAAGACCCGCCGCGCCAGTGCCGAACGTGAGGCCGAGGAGATCATCGCCAGCGCCAAGGCGGAAGCCGAGCGCATCGCGGCCGAGGCCAAGGCCAAGATGGAAGACTTCGTCGCCCGTCGCACCAAGGCCGCCGAGGGCAAGATCGCCCTCGCCGAGGCCCAGGCTCTCGCCGACGTCAGGTCCGCTGCGGCGGAGGCCGCCGTCCAGGCCGCCGCGACCGTGCTGTCGCAGTCGGTCAAGGGCGCTCTTGGCGAAGACCTCGTCGCCAAAGGCATCGCGGAAGTCGGCCGCAAGCTGAACTGAGCGGCAGTCCATCTGATCCAGTATTTTCAAAAGGCCGGGGCGATTTCATCGCGCCGGCCTTTTGCGTTGAAGGCCATCAGCCCCGGACATGCCGAGCGCGGCCTCGCCGTCGTTCACCCGCCTCACCTCCGCTTCTTGCCGTGCGGCCGCTCCGGGGTCAGGGCCTGCGGGTCGAAGCCGATGTAGAAGACGTAATTGTCGGCATTGGCGCCGGGCGGCGGGACCGGATAGACCATGTCCTCGGCGACGATCGTGAACGGCACGCTGCCGTCCTCGGTCATCTGCACCGTGGTGCGATACGACTTGGTCGCGATCACCTTCTCGCCGATGCCGCCCTGGACCACGGCGATGCGCATGGGAATGTCGACGCTCGCCGGCGCGCCCGCGGGGCCGGCAACGATGCGGCCCTGGATGCCGATCTTGGCGGTGATTTCGGCCCCGTTGAGATTGCATTCGCGCGCGGTCTTCGTGATCGACGCCTGGAACCGGACGTCATTGCCGACCGCCTGCTTGCCGGGCGCGGCCACGGCATAGGTCGAGGCACCGGCGCGAATGCTGACCGGCGGACAGGTCAGGCCCTCGGTCGGATCGGCCGGCGGTCCGCCGCCGGCCGGCAAGTTCTCCTGTCCCTTGTTGTCGGAGCCGCCGCCGAACAGGCTCTTGAAGCGGTCGGTCAGCGATTGGGCGGCCGCCGGCGGCGCCGCGCCCGCGGCTCCCAAGGCCAGCAGCACGGCTGCCAACGTCCCAACCCTGATCACGCTCGTCTCTCGCATCGTCTGATATCCTCGGCAACTCGGTCGCCCAGCCCAGGCGTCTATACCCAATTCAGAGGCCGGAACCAGCCCCGATCGGCCTCTCCCGCGGCCATCCCGATCACGATTGCTACCCCCGGAAATCCTCGTGCAACAGGCCATAGAGGTAATGGTCCTGCCAGACCCCGTTGATGCACAGGTAGCGACGCGCCAGGCCCTCGCGGGTGAAGCCGCATTTCTCCAGCACGCGAATCGACGGCGTATTGGTCGGGATGCAGGCCGCCTCGACCCGGTGCAGATTGAGCTCGCCGAACAAGGTCGGCAGCAGCAGCCGCAGCGCCGCCGTCATGTAGCCATGATGCGCGAACGGCTGCCCCATCCAGTAGCCGATGGTGCCGGCCTGGACGATGCCGCGGCGGACATTGGCGAGCGTGATGCCGCCGAGCATGGCGCCATCCTGCTCACGGAAGAGGATGAACGGATAGGAGCGGTCGGCCGAGATATCCTCGGCATAGCGGCGCAGCCGGCGGCGGAAGCCGGAGCGCGTCAGGTCGTCGGACGGCCAGATCGGCTCCCAGGGCGTGAGATAGTCGCGGCTGATCTCGCGCAGCCGCGCCCATTGCGCGTAATCGGCCATCTGCGGCGCGCGCAGCAGCAGGCCCTGGCCGCGCGGAGCCAGCGCAGCCGGTCCGTTGGATGGCAAGCGAAACAGGGCCATCTGTGATGCTCCCCCTGCTCTTTCCGGGTCGAAGCCTGCTCCGACCCACCCCAGATCTCCGGCGCCGAGTCCTGGCGGAATTCAATGCGAAGACCGCACCGAGCCGCACCACGTTCAGTGCAGTTGGGCCTTCGATCTCGAACCGGTCAGACCTTCGGCGAAAGTTACCGCTGTGTCCAGACCCCTGCCGGTGCCGAGCGCGACGACGGCCGGCTTGCTGCGTGCGAGCAGCGCCCGCGCCGCATCGCGCGTGCTCTCGACGCTGACCGCCTCGATCTTGGCGACCATCTCCTGCAAGGTCTGCGGCCGTCCATAGGCCAGGATATGCCGCGCCAATTGCTCGGCTCGGGCACTGCAGCTCTCCAGCGCCATCAGCAGCCCGGCCTTCATCTGCGCCTTGGCGCGGGCGACCTCGGCCTCGCTCAAGGTCTCCACCGCATTGCCGATGATGTCGACCACGACCTCCATCATCTCGGGCGCGTCGGCCGGATCTGTCCCGGTGTAGAGGCCGAAGAAGCCGGTGTCGCTATAGGGCGCGTGGAACGTATAGACGGAGTAGCAGAGCCCCCGGTTCTCGCGCACCTCCTGGAACAGCCGGGACGACATGCCGCCGCCCAGGATGTTGGTGAACACCTGCAGCGAGAACAGCGACGGATCGGCCTGCGGCACGCCCTCGAGCGCAAGCGTGAGATGCGCCTGCTCGAGATCGCGGTGCACGACGCGCGAGCCGCCCTTGCCGAATGTCGCCGGCAGCGGCTTCGGCGCCGGGCCGCCATTGAAGCTGGCAAATCGCTTCGTCACATCCTCGACCACCCGCTGATGATCGACGGCGCCGGCCGCCGCGACCACCATGTCGGGTCCGCGATAATGCGTCGACAGATAGCCGTGCAGCTTGTCGCGATCGAACGCCTCCAGCGTCTTGGCGGTGCCGAGCAGCGAGCGGCCCATCGGCTGGTCCGGAAAGCACAGCTCATTGAGATGCTCGAACACGACGTCATCGGGCGTGTCCTGTGCCGCGCCGATTTCCTGTACGATCACGTTCTTCTCGCGCTCCAGCTCCTCCGGCACGAACGACGGATTGGCGAGAATGTCGGAGAGCACATCGAGCGCCATCGGCACGTCCGCCTTCAGCACGCGGGCGTAATAGGCCGTGGTCTCGGTCGAGGTGCCGGCATTGAGATCGCCGCCGACCGCCTCGACCGTCTCGACGATCTCGCGGGCGCTGCGCGTCGTCGTGCCCTTGAATGCCATATGCTCGAGCAGATGCGAGATGCCGTGCTCATCCGGCTTCTCGTCGCGGCCGCCGACGCCGGCCCAGACCCCGAGCGCCGCCGTCTCCAGATGCGGCATCGTGTCGGTGACGACCGTCAACCCCGTCGGCAGCTTGGTGACTTCCACACCCATCATGCAATTCCCTGCTTGGCGGCCCGGCTGACCGAGCGGATGAACTTCTCCACCTCGGCCTGGTCGTTCCGCATGATCCTGATGTCCTCGCGCTTGCTCATCAGCCCTTCGAGCCACGACGGCAGATGCGGCCGCATCCCGCAGGCGGCCTCGACCGCATCAGGGAATTTGGCGGGATGTGCGGTCGACAGAACGATGTTCGGCACCGTCAGATCCGTGCCGTCGCGATCGGCCACGGCCAGCGCCACCGCCGTGTGCGGATCGACGAGATCGCCGGCCTCGCGGAACGCAGCGCGGATCGCCGCCGCCGTCTCGGTCTCGTCGGCGCGGCCGGCATCGAAATCGGCGCGGATCGCCGCCAGCATCGCATCCGGCAACACGAAGCGGCCGGACTGTTTGAGGCTCTCCATCAGCCGCCGCACCGTGCCGGCGTCGCGGCCGCCGGCCTCGAACAACAGCCGCTCGAAATTCGACGACACCTGGATGTCCATCGAGGGTGAAGCCGTCGCATGCACCTCGCGCACCTCGTAGATGCCGGTGGTCAGCGTCCGGGCGAGGATGTCGTTGACGTTGGTCGCGACGCGCAACGTGCGCACCGGCAGGCCCATGCGCTTGGCGACATAGCCGGCGAAGATGTCGCCGAAATTGCCGGTGGGCACGGTGAAGTCGACGGCGCGGTGCGGCGCGCCGATCGCGACCGCCGAGGTGAAGTAGTAGACCACCTGGGCGACGACGCGCGCCCAGTTGATCGAGTTGACGCCCGACAGCCTGACCGAATCGCGGAAGCCGTGATGGTTGAAAAGGCCCTTCACGATCGCCTGGCAGTCGTCGAAATGACCTTCGATCGCCAGCGCATGCACGTTGGCCGCACCCGACGTCGTCATCATCCGCCGCTGCACCTCGGAGATGCGGCCATGCGGGAACAGCACGATGAGATCGGCATTGTCGCGGCCGGCGAAAGCCTCGACCGCGGCGCCGCCGGTGTCGCCGGAGGTCGCGACGACGATGGTGGTACGCTCGCCGCGCTTGGCGAGCACGTGGTCCATCAGCCGCGAGATCAGCTGCATCGCCACGTCCTTGAACGCCAAGGTCGGGCCGTGGAACAGCTCCAGCACGAACTGATGCGGCGCGATCTGGTCGAGCGGCACCACGGCCGGGTGGCGGAAGGTGGCATAGGCCTCGTTGGCCATGCGGCCGAGCTCTTCGTCGGAAATCTCGCCGGCGACGAACGGCTTGATGACCTCGACGGCGACCTCCCAATAGGGCCGGCCGAAGAACGAGGCGATGGTGTCGGCCGAGAGCTGCGGCCAGGTCTCGGGCACGTACAGGCCGCCGTCGCGGGCGAGCCCGGTCAGCATCACGTCGCAGAAGGTGAGCGCGGGGGCTTCCCCGCGGGTCGAAACATAGCGCGTCAAACCGCTCTCCTGACCTGCGTCACCAGGCCATAACCCGTTGATTGAATTCGAAATCGGAACCGCCTGGCGGCAACATGGTCCGGCACCATAATGGTTTTGGCCCGTGCGCGAAACCGGTTGTTGGCACAGCAATGGTCGCGGCTCCGGGTTACGGCGGCGTTACGGACGCCGGCGCGGGAGCGCAGCGCATGGTGGCGCTCTGAACCAGCCTCCCGCTCCGCCGTCATCGCCCGGTTCAATGCGTTCGGTAGAAACGTTGACGATCGTCGTCTGCCGGCTATCTGCGCGAGCTCGCCTGGGCAGCCGAGGGGCCGATCGTGATCCGCCAGGGCGAGGACATGGGCGTGCCCTGCTGCCTGCAGGTCGATCTCGACAGATTGACCGGCGCGCCGGTGAAGGTCTCGGGGAGCGTGCGGTCGATCGAGGCCAAGCCGTAGCCCGCAACCGTGGCGCGCATGAGCGACAGCGACATGCGGGGTCGGCACCGGTCCCGCATGTCGCGTTGCTCATGCGGGCTACGAGTGACCCGGCGGCCGCTCAGAGCTGTGCGGCCTCCGCGCCCTTCGCATCGGCCTCGGCGAACACGGCCTTGGCCGCAAACAGGCCGTTGAGCGCGGCGGGAAAGCCGGCATAGACCGCCATCTGCATGATCACCTCGGTGATCTCGTCGCGGCTGAGGCCGACATTGAGGCCCGCATGAATATGAACCTTGAGCTGAGGGGTGGCATTGCCGAGCGCGGTCAAGGACGCGATGGTCGCGATCTCGCGGCTGCGCAGATCGAGGCCGGGGCGTGAATAGATGTCGCCGAACGGAAACTCGATCACGTAGGTCGCAAAATCCGGCGCGATGTCGGCGAGCGCCGCGATCACATTGTGGCCGGCCTCGCCGTCGATGCTATCGAGCGCGCGCCGGCCGCGCGCCAGCCGATCCTGATTGCCGGTCGCGCCGGCTTGCGGGCTGGACGGCGTCGGGTTCGTCGTCGTGGATCGGCTGGGCGTTGATGGCGTCATGATCGTTCGTCCTCTTGCTGGTGCCGGCATAGCCGGCGATCTTGCCGTCGAGAACGAGAAGGCAGTCCTGCAAGCTGGCGACGCGCGCCCGGACCACGTCGCGATGCCGCTCCAGGAGCTGGCGCCGCTCGGGCTCGGTGGCGACGCCGCGCGCCCGCAACTCGGCATAGCGCAGCATGTCCCGGATCGGCATTCCCGTAGCCTTCATCCGGCCGAGGAATTCGATCCAGGTCAGGATCGATGCGTCGTAGTCCCGCTGCCGCTGACGATCGCGATCGGCCCTGGGCAGCAGCCCGATCCGCTCATAGTAGCGGATCGTATGGGGCGTCAGCCCCGACTGCCTGGCCAGCTCGCCGATCTTCATGCGCTCCCGTCTCCATTCACGACGCCCGGCAGGCTACGGGTTCGAGCGCACTCTAAGTCAAGCGCCGTTTTGCGGGGGGCGCAGCGCGCATGAGCGGCTGCGACCTGCGGGGTCAGCACCGGTTCCGCATGTCGCTGTCGCTCATGCGCGCTGCGGGGGGCATCGATCCGCCGCGCGCCGTCCCCTCGCCCACACCGCAAACGCGATGATCAGCGCCGCGGCGAGCGAGAACCAGGTGATCGCGTATTGCATGTGCTCGTCGCGCAGATGCGGCGACAACGGGCCGGGCTTGGGGATGCCGTTGTCCGGCACCGGGGTCTCGAGGTCGATGTAGAACGGTGCGACCTCGCCCCAGCCGAGCGCCTTGGCCATCGCCAGATGATCGCGCGTGAACCACAGCCGCTTGCCGCGGTTTTCGGCGGCGGTGAGCACGCCTGCAGCCTCGGGGAAACGCAGATAGCCGGTCAGGGTGAGCGGCTCGGCGGTGACCAGCTTGGCGGTGGCGCGGTCCTGTACCGCGCGTTCCTGCATCGTGTTGGCGACGAAGCCGGCGTCGATCACGACGGTCTCGCCAGACGGCAGGCGCGCGGGGAGGAACGCCCAGGTGCCCGGCCCGGAGACGTCCTCCCGCACGGCCGAGCCGGCGCTGTAGACCATGGCATCCGGCAGTCTGGTGTAGGTGGCGGTGAAGCTGACGCGGCGAAATTCGTCGCGCTCCGGCGTCAGCGTGCGCCATTCCGTCTGTGGCGGCAGCGGCGCGGGCGCAGCGGCGACGCGATCGGTGAGCGCGGCGATCAGCGCATGCTTCGCTGCCCGGCGCTGCAACTGCCAGACGCCGAGGCCGATGAACAGTGCGACCATGACGAGGGTGAAGGCGGCAAAGGCGCGAGATGAGGTGTTGGGGCGGGTCGAGGTCATCGTTGCAGGGCCGCCAACGACAGGCTGCGCGCTCTGCCGACGCAGACGGTGCGCTCCCCTCCCCCTCGCGGGGAGGGGTTGGGGGTGGGGGTAGCCCCACAAAGACTGCCGCCGGAGCTCCCCCCCTCCCCACCCCTCCCCCACAAGGGGGGAGGGAGCGCACCACGCCGGCGGCGATCAGTTAAGTCCCTCATCGCGGCGTTTTGTCCACCAAACGGCCGGGCGCGGCCTTGTGGTGGAATTGCAGGGCGATCAGCAGCGACTTCATCGCGCGCAGCGGCAGCAGCGTCGTCACCAGGATCAGCGGTCCCCATAGCGCGGCATGGACCCAGAACGGCGGCTGATACTTCACCTCGACGATCAGGGCGGCGCCGACCACGATGGCGCCGGCGAGCATCATGATGAAGATCGCCGGACCGTCGCCGGTGTCGATGAAGGCGTAGTCGAGATCGCAGGCTTCGCAACGCTTGCGCAGGTTAAGGAAGCCGTCGAACAGCTTGCCCCGGCCGCAGCGCGGGCAGCGGCAGGCGAGCCCGCGCAGGACGGTCTGGGCCAAAGTGACGGGCGGATGGGTGGTCATGGTGTCTTGCCCCCTGGGCGGCCGGGCGACGCCTCATGGTGATACAACCGGAGGCGACGAGAGCGGATCACATTTCGATCAACCGCCGGGCGCCGCCGCAACGAGAAAGGGCGGCCCGACGGCCGCCCCTTCTTAGCACGTTCGGCGGAACCGGTACGCGCCAGCTTCAGTGCGCGCCGTGGGCCATCGCCTCGGCGCCGTGGCCCCAGACGTAGATGCAGATGAACAGGAACAGCCAGACCACGTCGACGAAGTGCCAGTACCAGGCCGCGAACTCGAAGCCGAGATGCTGCTTGGGCGTGAAGTGGCCGGCATAGGCGCGCGCCAGGCAGACGATCAGGAAGATCGTGCCGACCAGGACGTGGAAGCCGTGGAAGCCGGTCGCCATGAAGAAGGTCGAGCCGTAGATGTGGCCGGCGAACGAGAACGTCGCGTGGCTGTACTCATAGGCCTGCACGCAGGTGAAGGTGGCGCCCAAGAGGATGGTGAGGATCAGGCCGTATTTCAGCCCCTTGCGGTCGCCCTCGAGCAGCGCGTGGTGTGCCCAAGTCACCGTGGTGCCCGAAGTCAGCAGGATCAGCGTATTGAGCAGCGGCAGATGCCAGGGATCGAAGGTCTCGATGCCCTTTGGCGGCCAGACGCCGCCGAACAGGGCGTCGCGGGTGGCCTGCACCTCGAAGTTCGGATACAGCGCGGCATTGAAATAGGCCCAGAACCAGGCGACGAAGAACATCACCTCGGAGGCGATGAACAGGATCATACCGTAGCGGTGATGGAGCTGCACCACGCGGGTGTGATCGCCCTTGTACTGCGCTTCCTTGATGACGTCGCCCCACCAGCTCGCCATGGTGTAGAGCACGCCGATGGTGCCGATGCCGAACACGACCGGCGCGGCTCCGAACATCTTGTGCATCCAGCCGATCGCGCCGAACGCCATGATGAAGGCCGAGACCGAGCCGACGAACGGCCAGGGGCTCGGGTCGACGAGATGGTAGTCGTGATGCTTGGCGTGCGCCTCAGCCATGTCAGGTCTCTCCCCAGATCGATGCCGGTCGCGCCGGCACGGTGTCGTTCAACAGCAATGGTCCCCGGACATCGGACGTCCGCGCGGTCACAGGTTGCCCCGCGGTTTGTCCGGCTCGCCCGCGGCGACCGGCTTGGGCTCGGCGTCGCGGACGGGATAGAAGGTGTAGGACAGCGTGATCGTCTTCAGCCCGTCATTCTCGTGATCGGCCGCGATCGCCGGATCGACGTAGAACACGACAGGCATCTCACGGGTCTCGCCCGGGGCCATGGTCTGTTCGGTGAAGCAGAAGCAGTTGATCTTCTGGAAATAGGCGCCCGACGTCAGCGGCGTCACGTTGTAGGCCGCCTGCGCCATGGTGGTGCGCGCCGCCTGGTTGGTGACCTTGTAGTAGACCGTGACCACCTCGCCGATCGCGACCTCGATCTCGGTCTTCTCCGGCTCGAACTTCCACGGCAGCCCGCCGGCGACATTGGCATCGAAACGGATGCCGATCCGGCGCGCCAGCGGCGCCGACGACGGCGCCGCGGTCGCGACCTGCGTGGTGCCGTTGAAGCCAGTGGCGCGGCAGAACCAGTTGTAGAACGGCACGGCCGCATAGGACGCGCCGACCATCAGCACCACGACGGCGCCGCAGATGCCGCCGACCAGCGCATCGCGGCCGAGGCCGCGGCGCGGCGCGGCCGGCGCTGTCGCCGGAACGATCTGGTCGGTTGTCTCCATTGCGGTCTGCTTCGCCCTGTCCTGCATCGCGTCTCTACATCGGCCGATTCAGCACCGCGGGACCCTTCACCATGGTCACCGCGAAGAACAGCACCACCAGCACGCCGAGCGCGAGCGCAATCGCGATCGAGCGGCGACGGCGGCTGCGCAGCTGCGCCTCGGTGAGGACGATGCCCTCTTGCTCGTTCGGATCTGCCATCGTGATCGCCATGCGCCTCTTACCAGATCAGCGGCGCGATCATGCGCGCGACCGCTTCGAGCCCGAGCGTCGCGAACAGTGCGAACAGGTAAAGGATCGAGAAGGCGAACAGCCTGCGGTTGGCGCGCAACGAGGTGCTGCGCTCGCGCTTGCGGAACACCTCGATCGCGAGCCATAGCATGCCGGCGCCGAGCGCCAGCGAGACGACGCCGTAGACGGCATCGAAATAGCCGAGCGGCCAGGGCGCCAGCGCGACCGCCACCAGCACGATCGTGTAGAGCAGGATCTGCAGCCGGGTCGCATCGGGGCCGGCGACCACCGGCAGCATCGGCACGCCGGCGCGGGCGTAATCGTCGCTGCGGAACAGCGCCAGCGCCCAGAAATGCGGCGGGGTCCAGAAGAAGATGATCAGGAACAGCCAGAGCGGCTCCGGCGCGATCGATCCCGTGGCCGACACCCAGGCGACCACCGGCGGCAGGGCGCCGGCGGCGCCGCCAATGACGATGTTCTGCGCGGTCCAGCGCTTCAGCCACAGCGTGTAGATGACGACGTAGAAGAAGACGGTGAAGGCGAGCAGCGCGCCGGCGAACCAGTTGACGAGGATGCCGAGCGTCAGCACCGAGAAGAACGACAGCGTGATGCCGAAGGCCAGCGCCTCCTGGCGGGTGATGCGGCCGCGCGGGATCGGACGGTTGGCGGTGCGTGACATCAGCGCGTCGATGTCGCCTTCCAGCGCCATGTTCAGCGCCCCGGAGGCGCCGGCGCCGACGGCGATGCACAGCAGCGAGGTGATGGCGAGAACCGGATGGAAATGGCCGGGCGCGATCAGCAGGCCGATCAGCGCCGTGAAGACCACGAGCGACATCACCCGCGGCTTCAAGAGCGCGAGGTAGTCGCCGACATCGGCCTCGGAAATCCGCGGGCCGACGGCAATGGCGTTCTGATCGATGATCGACACGACGAATCCAGACTTCAATTCACAGGCTTCAATTCAAACGGCTCTGACGCAGGGCCCGCCAGAACCTCGATTCAAGACTCCATCCGGCAAACCATCGGGCGCACCACCGGCGGATATCGACGCGGCGCCGGATGGGCGCCGCGTCGGAGAGATCAGGCTCACTGCACCTTCGGCAGCACCTCGAACTGGTGGAACGGCGGCGGCGAGGACAGGGTCCATTCCAACGTCGTCGCGCCCGGTCCCCACGGATTGTTCGCCGCCTGCTGCTTGCGCATGAAGGCGTCGACGACCCCGTAGATGAAGATCAGCACGCCGAAGGCCGAGATGTAGGAGCCGATCGACGACACCAGATTCCAGCCGGCATAGGCGTCGGGATAGTCGATGTAGCGGCGCGGCATGCCCGACAGGCCGAGGAAGTGCTGCGGGAAGAACACCAGGTTCACGCCGACGAAGGTGACCCAGAAGTGCGCCTTGGCGATGGTCTCGTTATACATGTAGCCGAACATCTTCGGGAACCAGTAGTACCAGCCCGCGAAGATGGCGAACACGGCGCCGAGCGACAGCACGTAGTGGAAGTGCGCGACGACGTAATAGGTGTCCTGCAGCACGCGGTCGACGCCGGCATTCGCCAGCACGACGCCGGTGACGCCGCCGACCGTGAACAGGAAGATGAAGCCCACCGCCCACAGCATCGGCGCGCGGAATTCGATCGAGCCGCCCCACATCGTGGCGATCCAGGAGAAGATCTTCACGCCGGTGGGCACCGCGATCACCATGGTGGCGGCGACGAAATAGGCCTGCGTCGCCGAGGACATGCCGACCGTGTACATGTGGTGCGCCCACACCACGAAGCCGATGCCGCCGATCGCGACCATGGCGTAGGCCATGCCGAGATAGCCGAACACGGGCTTGCGCGAGAAGGTCGACACGATCTGGCTGATCATGCCGAAGCCGGGCAGGATCAGGATGTACACTTCCGGATGGCCGAAGAACCAGAACAGGTGCTGGAACAGCAGCGGGTCGCCGCCGCCGGCCGGATCGAAGAAGGTGGTGCCGAAATTGCGGTCGGTCAGCATCATGGTGATGGCGCCGGCGAGCACCGGCAGCGACAGCAGCAGCAGGAACACCGTCACCAGGATCGACCACACGAACAGCGGCATCTTGTGCAGGGTCATGCCCGGCGCACGCATGTTGAAGATGGTGGTGATGAAGTTGATCGAGCCGAGGATCGACGACGCACCGGCGAGATGCAGCGACAGGATCGCGAAATCCACCGCCGGTCCCGGATGACCTGAGGTCGACAGCGGCACATACATCGTCCAGCCGGCGCCGACGCCGTTGGCGCCGGGCTCGCCCTCGACGAAGGTCGAGGTCAGCAGCAGCGCGAACGAGGCCGGCAGCAGCCAGAACGAGATGTTGTTCATGCGCGGGAACGCCATGTCCGGCGCGCCGATCATCAGCGGCACCATCCAGTTGCCGAAGCCGCCGATCATCGCCGGCATGACCATGAAGAAGATCATGATCAGGCCGTGCGAGGTCACGAACACGTTGTAGGTGTGGTTCTCGTGAAAGAACTGCACGCCCGGATACATCAGCTCGATGCGGATCGCGACCGACATGACGAGGCCGATGATGCCGGCGCACACCGCGAAGATCAGATACATCGTGCCGATGTCTTTGTGGTTGGTCGAATAGATCCAGCGGCGCCATCCGGTCGGATGGTCGTGCGCGTGATCGTCATGGCCGGTCAGGGTCGTCGCGTTCGTCGCCATTGTCCAATCCTCAGTGTCCCCGTAGGCCGCGCGAGGCGGCCCTCAATCCTAAGCGCTCGTCCCCGCGCGCTACTGCGATATGCCCGCAGCCGACGCGTAGGTGCTGGTGGGCGCGCTGGCGTACTTCTTCTTGGCGTCCTCGACCCAGGCGGTGAATTCCTGGTCGCTCACGACGCGCACCGCGATCGGCATGTAGGCGTGATCCTTGCCGCACAGCTCGGAGCACTGGCCGTAATACATGCCGACCTTGGTCGCCTTGAACCAGGTCTCGTTGAGGCGGCCGGGAATGGCGTCGATCTTGATGCCGAAGGACGGCACGGCGAAGGAGTGGATGACGTCGGCGCCGGTGGTCTGGACGCGAATCACCTTGTTGACCGGCACGACCATCTCATTGTCGACCGCCAGCAGGCGCGGCTTCTTGTCCTGCGCCATCAGCGAGTCGAACTCGAACTTGCCGTTGTCGGGATAGGCGTAGCTCCAGTACCACTGCTTGCCGGTCGCCTTGATCGTGAGGTCCGCCTTCGGCACGTCGAGCTCGAGGAACAAGAGGCGGAACGACGGCACCGCAATGGTGACGAGGATCAGCACCGGGATCAGCGTCCACGCCACTTCGAGCAGCGTGTTGTGCGTGGTCCGCGACGGCACCGGATTTGCGCGCGCGTTGAACTTGACCACCACAGCGATCAGCAGCGCCAGCACGAACAGCGTGATGATGGTGATGATCGTCAGCAGCAGGCCGTGGAACCAGGTGATGTTCTCCATCACCGGCGTCGCAGCCTCCTGCAGCTTGACTTCCCATGGCGCCGGCTGCCCCGTTTCAGCAAACGCCGCTCCACCCGACACGAGCGTCATGCCCGTTACAGCCAACCCCAGCAAGGCGCTCAATTGGCCTCTCGACATCTTCATGCCGTCGCGCTCCCTTCAGAACTTTCCCCCTCAGCGCACCGCCCGCTTCACGCGGCGGCGCGCCGTTCGATCCGCTCTCCTGACAAATGGCCTTCGGGCGGATGCATAGAAAAGCACCTGGGCCAGTTCACTGGAATGACGAAATCTTTCTTCTCAAACCATAATTCTTGATCTATCGCAATGCAGTCTTGCGCCGGATATCGCGCGCCGCGCTGTTCGTCGCGACAGGCGTATTTTCCGGGAGATTGCCGCATGCCGTGATTTCGCGGGCAACGGGCGCTTGACAGGCGTGCGGCGCGATGTAGGCAAACGGGACACGGCCGTTTGCGAGGCTGATTCGGCGAGGCGCTGCGGCAGCGCCCCCACCGGGGTGCGGCCATATTTGGTATCGTTTCGTGCCGTACGCCGGTGACGCTGTCCTCAAGACGCCATCATTGCCGTATCATGGCGTCGGACGCGCAGATCACCCACAGGAAATTGTCATGGCACCGACCCGGATCAGGGTTTCAACGGACAGGACAGCTGACATGTCGACCCCAGCTGCGAATGACTCGCGCCGTTTGTACCGATTCAGCGCGGTGCGTGCGCGACTCACGCGTGTCGCCGCAATGACCTCCGCCGCAGCAACGGCGATCGCGCTGATGGCCGCGACGGTGGTCGGCGTGCCGCACGCGGCGTTGGCACAGGGCGCGGTGCGCTCGGTGCATGGCGACTGGCAGATCCGCTGCGACACGCCGCCCGGCGCGCAGAGCGAGCAGTGCGCGCTGATCCAGAGCGTCGTGGCCGAGGACCGCTCCAATGCCGGCCTCACCGTGATCATGCTGAAGACCGCCGACCAGAAGAGCCGGCTGATGCGCGTGGTGGCGCCGCTCGGCGTGCTGCTGCCCTCCGGCCTCGGCCTGAAGCTCGACAACCAGGACGTCGGCCGCGCCGGCTTCGTGCGCTGCCTGCCCAATGGCTGCGTCGCCGAGGTGGTGCTGGAGGACAAGCTGCTCGGCCAGCTCAAGACGGCGAAGACCGCGACCTTCATCATCTTCGAGACGCCGGAGGAAGGGATCGGCTTCCCGCTGAGCCTCAACGGACTCGCCGAAGGCTTCGACAAGCTGCCCTGACGTTGGCCACGATTGACAGGCCCTCCCGCGCACGATGCCGTGATCGAGCCGTGAGTTCGCGCGTCTGAATGCGCGCGCCGCGGCCTCAGCGCGGGCCGTCGAGCGCCAGCGCCATCACCAGCAGGGTCTTGTCGAACCCGTCATCGCCGGGCTCCCGCGGCTGCACCGCCTTGAGCAGGAATCCGGCCTTCTGGTAAAGCCGGATAGCGTTGGTGTTGCTGCGGTAGACCGTGAGCTCGACACGCGAGAAGCCGGCCGCCCGCGCGGCCTCGAGCGCCGCCGCCATCAGTCGCCTGCCGAGGCCCTGGTGCCGGAACTGCGGCATTAAGCCCATGCCGAGCACCCCGATCCGGGCATCGATTGGCCCCGATTTGGGCGTCACATCGCACCAGCCGACCACCTCCCCGGCCGAGAGAGCGACGAATTGCGGATATCCCTCGTGGATGTTGTTCAGAATGAAGGCGCGCGTGGACTCCAGCGGCGGCGCCTGCACGAACGACAAATAGCGCCGCTCGCGCGCGACATGATCGAGCGTGCGGTGGAAGCTCTCGATGTGAGCGGACGTGATGGGAACGATCTCAACCATGTCAGTTCGGTAATCATCCAGCCCCTCGCGCCCCGGCGTCAAAACAACTATCTTGGAATGAACGCTCCGACAACGGATTGACACATGACTGCTCCCACCACTTCCCTGCTCGAGCGCGCCAATCTGGATCGCGATGCGGTCCGGAGCGAGGTCGCGCGCGGCCTGGCCGGCGCCGATGACGGCGAATTGTTCTTCGAATACAGCCAGACCGAGGCGCTGACCTTCGACAATGGCCGGCTGAAGCAGGCGACCTACGACACCAGCCAGGGCTTCGGCCTGCGCGCGGTGAAGGACGACGCGGTCGGCTATGCCCATTCCTCCGACGTGTCGCTGCCGGCCCTGATGCGCGCCGCCGATGCGGTGAGCGCGGTCAGGGGCGGCTATTCCGGCACGTTCGCGAGCGCACCGCCGCACACCAACGTCCGGCTCTATGGCGACGACAATCCGCTGGACGCCCCGGGCTTCGAAACCAAGGTCAAGCTGCTCGGCGAGATCGACGCGTATCTGCGCGACAAGGATCCGCGCGTGCGCCAGGTGACGGTGAGCCTGGGCGCGACCTGGCAGGTCGTGGAGATCCTGCGGCCCGACGGCGAGAGCTATCGCGACATCCGCCCGCTGGTGCGCGTGAACATCTCCGTCGTCGCCGGCCAGGGTGATCGCCAGGAGAGCGGCGGCAAGGGCTATGGCGGCCGCGAGGCCTATGCGCGCTTCATCGAGACCAAGGCGTGGCGCGAGGCCGCCGACGGCGCGCTGCGCGAGGCGCTGGTCAACCTGGAGTCTGTCCCCGCCCCCGCCGGCGAGATGGACGTCGTGCTAGGGGCCGGCTGGCCCGGCGTGATGCTGCACGAGGCCGTCGGCCACGGCCTCGAGGGCGACTTCAACCGCAAGAAGACCTCGGCCTTTGCCGGACTGCTGGGCAAGCCGGTCGCCGCCAAGGGCGTCACCGTGGTCGATGACGGCACCATGGCCTCGCGCCGCGGCTCGCTGTCGATCGACGACGAGGGCACGCCGACCAGCCGTACCTTGCTGATCGAGGACGGCATCCTCGTCGGCTACATGCAGGACCGCCAGAACGCGCGGCTGATGAACATGGCGCCGACCGGCAACGGCCGCCGCCAGGGCTACGCACATGTGCCGATGCCGCGCATGACCAACACCTACATGCTGGCCGGCGAGCACGATCCGGCCGAGATCATCGCATCCGTCAAGAACGGCATCTATGCCGTCAATTTCGGCGGCGGCCAGGTCGACATCACCTCGGGCAAATACGTCTTCCAGTGCACCGAGGCCTACAAGATCGAGAACGGCAAGGTCGGTGCGCCGGTGAAGGGCGCGATGCTGATCGGCAACGGCCCGACGGATTTGAACCGCATCAGCATGATCGGCAACGATCTGTCGCTCGATACCGGCATCGGCACCTGCGGCAAGAACGGCCAGGGCGTGCCGGTCGGCGTCGGTCAGCCGACGCTTCGCATGGATCGCATCACCGTTGGAGGCACGGGCCGATGAGCCTCGACAAGATGTCCACGAGCAAGATCGGAACCAAGGCCGTGCGTAAGGAAACCACTTGGGGCGGTCAGCTTGCGCAACTCGCCGCCGTGGTGATGGTGGTGTTCGTCGCCAAGGGCGCGATCGCCGAGCCGTTCTACGTGCCGTCCGGCTCGATGGAGCCGACCCTGATGATCGGCGACGCCCTGCTGGCGTCGAAATTCCCCTATGGCTACGGCACCTCGTCGCTGCCGATGCAGATCACGCTGCCCGAGACCGGCCGCCTGTTCGGCGAAACGCCGAAGCGGGGCGACGTCGTCGTGTTCCGCTGGCCCGGCGACACCTCACAGGCCTGGGTCAAGCGCGTCGTCGGCCTGCCCGGCGACCGCATCCAGATGCGCCAGGGCCAGCTCTACATCAACGGCCAGGCAGCCGCGCTGAAGCCGGACGGCATCGGCGATGCCGAGGACGACACCGGCCGTAACGAGCCGGCCTATCGTTACGTCGAGACGCTGCCGAACGGCGTGTCGCATTTGATCTTCAAGATGCGCGACAACGGCCGGCTCGACAACACCCCGGAGGTGACCGTTCCGCCCGGCAAGCTGTTCGTGCTCGGCGACAACCGCGACAACTCCGCCGACAGCCGCGTTGCCTTGCGCGACGGCGGCGTTGGCCTGCTGCCGATCGACAACCTCGTGGGCCGCGCCGACGCGGTGGTCGGCTCCTGGGACCTCGGCTTCAAGAACCAGCCGGTCTGGGCCTGGCTGTCGGGCTTCCGGCTGGATCGCTTCTTCACCGCGGTGCGTTGAGCGGATCGCGGCCGTGACCTTCGACGATGTCAGGGCGCTTGCGCTGACATGGCCGGAGGTCGAGGACGGCACGTCCTACGGGACGCCCGCGCTGAAGGTGCGCAAGAAGATGCTGGCGCGGCTGAAGGAGGACGGGGACAGCCTCGTCCTTCCGGGCGTGCCGCCGGACGAACGCGCGATGCTGGTCGAAAGCCGGCCAAAGTTGTTCTATTTCACCGATCACTACCGCGACTATCCGATCGTGTTGCTGCGCCTGTCGAAGGCGAAGCGCGCCGACGCAGAGCCGCTGTTGCGCCGGCAGTGGCGGGCGCTGGCGTCAAGGAGAGCCGTCGCCGCCTTTGATCACGGCTGAAACGGGCTGCACGCCGTTCTCCATCTCGTGTATTGAACGTGTCGACGGCACCCATGTTCTGATGCCTTCGACCATCATGACCAAAGACGATTTCATCGCAGCCGCGCTGCGCAACCCCGTCAACACCGCGATCATGCGCGTGCTGCGTGAAACGGCCGTGCCCGATGCCTGGGTCGTCGCCGGCTGCCTGACTCAGAGCGTCTGGAACGTGCGGACCGGCCGTCCGATCGATCACGGCATCAACGACTACGACATCTTCTATTTTGATCCGGATACGTCGTGGGATGCTGAGGACGCCGTCATCCGGCGCATCACATCCTGCCTCCATGACATCGAAGCCAAGGTGGAGGTGCGCAACCAGGCCCGCGTCCATCTCTGGTATCCCGCCAAGCACGGTCGTCCCTACTCCGCCGTGTCGCGATCAACCGATGGAATCGACCGGTTTCTCACCGTCAACACGCAGGTCGGGCTCCGCCCCGTCGCCGATGGATATGAGCTCTATGCGCCCAAGGGCCTCGGTGACATCGCGCAGATGATCGTGCGGCCGAACCACACGGCCAATTTCTCGGCGACGAACTACATCGCCAAGGCGGAACGTTGGAAGGCACTGTGGCCTGAGATCACCGTGATCGTCGCGGAAGACTAACATTGTTGGACCAACACGTGAAACGACAGGGACGCAGGCATCTTCGTTTGCCGTCCTATAGCTGGCCCGTAAAATAGCGGCCCTCGTCGCTCCGCGCTATCGCACCACGCCTGACGTGAACCCCGCGCGGCGCCGCGGCGGCTTGATCTCCTTCTTCAGGAAGCAATGCGCCTCCTTGCCGGCATAGCCGGGCCGCGCGAACGTCCAGGCCCGGCATTTGTTGTCGCCGGTGCAGGCGGCCTTGCAGATCTCCTCGGCGTCGGCGGCCTTCTCTTCCTTCTTGTCCGCCGCCTTGTCACCGCTGCTCTTGTCGCCCTTGTCGGCGGCCTTCTCGGCCTTGTCGCCGCCCTTCAGATCGGTGGTCTTGATGTCGAAGCTGCGGTAGTCGCCGCCGGGACGGTCGATCGACGTCTCGACCGCATCGTTGCGGATCTCGACGACGCCCGCGCCACGCACGCCGGAAACGCAGCAATTGTCCGGCACGCGCGCCGGCACGCTGTTCTTGAGCCAGCACACCGCACCCGCTTCCATCACGGTCGGATAGTTGAAGCTCCAGGCGCGGCACCGCCGGTCGTGCTCGCACAGCAGCGCGCAATCGGCCGGGTCGCCGGAGGTGATCGGCGCGCTCATATAGTCGCCGCCGGGGCGATCGGAATAGGTCTGGGCTGAAACCGGCGTCAGGCACACAGCCGCGAACAGGCACGCCAGTGCCCTCAGCCATGCCCCGATGAAGCGCCCCACGCGTCGCCGCTGAACCATCCGACCCATTGTTAATGTTCGAGTTTTCCTGCGAGTTTTTAGGCAGTCATTTGATCGCCACGAACCTGTATGGCGGATGAACGGCTCGGACCGGTGGGAGCAGCGGAAGGCAACGCAGCGGCGCCCAGGCGCTGAATCGAACCTGGGACACAAATCGCAACAAAAAACAGCGGACCCAAGCCGCCAACCGCCTCAACATGGAGCAGGCGGCGCAGCGAACCTGCGACGGTCGCAGGCTCAGCCGTTCCGATCAGAACGCATATTCGTCGTAGGCCGGCTCGACCGAACCGCCCCACGGGCCGTCGAACTTCTCCAGCATCTCCTCGGCCGGCGAGCGGCCGCAATCGATGATCTGGTCGAGCGGCTCGAGATAGCGGCTTTCGTCGCGGCCGAGATGGTCGATGCGGCCGCGCCGGCGCAGGCCGAGATGCGCCAGGGTCAGGCATTCCTTGGCGATCTCGAACACGTAGCGATTGCGGATACGCGCCTTGAAGCCGAAGCGCGGCACGTCGTCGCGCAGGTTCTGGCGCTCGAACGCGGTCCAGGTCTTGACCAGGTCCCAGGCCGCGTCGAGGCTGACGTCGTCGTAGAGCAGGCCGACCCAGAACGCCGGCAGCGCCGGCAGCCGGCCCCACGGCACACCGTCGGCACCGCGCATTTCCAGATAGCGCTTCAGGCGCACCTCCGGGAAGATCGTCGAGAGGTGATTGGCCCAATCCGACAGCGTCGGACGCTCGCCCGGCATCGCCGGGTTCTTGCCTTCGAAGAAGTCGCGGAACGAGGTGCCGGAGACGTCGATATAGGTCTCCTCGCGTTTCACGAAATACATGGGAACATCGAGCGCGTAGTCGACCCAGCGCTCGAAGCCCATGCCGTCCTCGAACGCCCACGGGATCATGCCCGAGCGCTGATTGTCAGTGTCCCGCCAGATCTCGGAGCGGAACGACAGGAAGCCGTTCGGCTTGCCTTCGGTGAATGGCGAATTGGCGAACAGCGCTGTCGCGATCGGCTGCAGCGCCACCGAGACCCTGAGCTTCTTGACCATGTCGGCTTCGGAGGAGAAGTCGAGATTGGTCTGAACGGTGCAGGTCCGGTACATCATGTCGAGGCCGTAACGGCCGACCTTCGGCATGTAGCTGGTCATGATCTTGTAGCGGCCCTTGGGCATCACCGGAATTTCGGCGCGCGACCAGGACGGCGTCATGCCCAAGCCGAGAAAGCCGATGCCGAGCGGAGTTGCGATCTCGCGTACCTGCGCCAGATGCGCCATCAGCTCCGCATGCGTCTGATGCACGGTCTCGACCGGCGCGCCCGACAATTCGAACTGGCCGCCGGGCTCCAGCGAGATGGCACCGCCGCCGGTGACGTCATAGAGCCCGATGATGTTGCCGCGCTCCATGATCGGCTCCCAACCGAGCAGAAGCTTCATGCCTTCGAGCAGCGCGCCGATGCCGCGCGCGCCCTCGTAGGGCACGGGGCGGTGACCGTCGAGCGTGAACGGCGTCTTCTCGTGCTCGGTCCCGATGCGGAAGGCGGACGGCGGCTTCACGCCGGCCGCGAGCCACGCCACCAGCTCGTCGCGCGACTGCAGCGGGGTCATATCGATCTGGTCACGCGCCATGGGAGTCTCGGTTCAGAAGCGCTTCGAGGGTCGCGCGTGGTGACAGGAAAGGCCGCGGACCCCAGGGGGCCGCGGATGTGAATGGGAACGGATGCTTCATCGGGTCGCCGCGCCCTCTCCAGCCGCCAACGGAGCGGCCTGACCACAGGAGCAGCCAAGCCGATCCAGCAGCATGCAAAGCTTGGCGGCGTCGGTATCCGACAGCTTGGAGCCGACATGCTTCTCGATCGCGGCGGAATAGGCCGACCACATCCGCTTCTGCAGTTCGCGTCCGGCCTCGGTGATCTCGACGAACTGGCCGCGCTTGTCCATCTTGCATTCGCGCCGGACGACCAGACCTTCTTCGACCAGCCGGTCGATCAGCCGGGAAGTGGAATATTGCGGGATCAGCATCTGCCGCTCGAGCTCGACCGGGCGCAGCTCGCCCGCGGGCGCCCGGGACAGCTCCAGCAGCGCATCATACCAGGCGAGCGGCGGAAAACCGGCCTTCTTCAGCTCCTGCTCGACGCAGTCCAGCACCCGGCTCTGGACCCGCATCAGGCGGATCCAGGCGGCGGTCGCCTCGGTCGATGGTTTGCGTTTCATGGGCCGGCTCGTATCCTTCAGGTCCTCGTTCTAGCGCATTCGATGCACCTGCATCAATCTTGACTATTCCATGCAAGTGCATGTAAGGGCGGGTGTGACGCCGCGATCGGTTCCAACCACGACGATGGTCTCACGGAGGGAATACCCAATGAAGCTTTATTATTCACCCGGCGCCTGCTCGCTCTCGCCCCACATCGCCCTGCTCGAGGCCGGCCTGCCCTACGATCTCGTCAAGGTCGACCTGCGCGCCAAGACCCTGGAAAATGGCGACGATTACCTCAAGGTCAATCCGAAGGGCCAGGTGCCGGCGCTCGGGTTGCCGAGCGGCGAGATCGTGACCGAAGGCCCGGTCATCGTCCAGATGATCGCCGACCGGGCGGCGACCAAGAACCTCGCCCCGGCGCGCGACAGCGGCGAGCGCTACAAGCTCTTGGAGTGGCTGAACTTCATCACCTCGGAGCTGCACAAGAATTTCGGCCCGATGTTCTCGCCGGCGCTGGCCGACGACGCCAAGGCGTTCTTCAAGGACCGCGTGATGAGCAAGTTCAAATATATCGACGGCCAGCTTGCCGGCCACGACTATCTGATGGGCCAGCAGTTTACGGTGGCCGACGGCTATCTGTTCACCATCCTGACCTGGGCGGACCGGATGAAGTTCGACCTGTCGGCGATGCCGAACCTGGTGGCCTACAAGAACCGCGTCGCCGCGCGCCCGAAGGTGCAGGAGGCGCTGACGAAGGAAGGGCTGATGAAGGCGGGGTGAGCGAGATCTTGAAAGAACTCGTCGTTGCTTCTCGGGCAGTCTGTTCTCTCCCCCTTGTGGGGGAGAGATAGAGAGGGGGGTAGCCACAAGCGCTGGTGCCTGCGGCTACCCCCCTCCCTAACCCTCCCCCACAAGGGGGGAGGGAATGGACAGCAAACGCGGCTCGCTTCCGCCTAGCATTCGGGTCTCAAGCCGCCGCCTTCTTCGGTGGGAAGCGGCCGTAGAAGGTTTCGCCCTTGGCGGCCATCTCTTCCAGCAGCTTCGGCGGGGCGAAGCGCGAGCCGTACTTCTCCGTGTACTTGTGGCACAGCTCGACGAACTTCTTCGTGCCCATGAAGTCGATGTAGGACAGCGTGCCGCCGGTGAACGGCGCGAAGCCGAACCCTAAGATCGAGCCGACATCGGCCTCGCGCACGTCGGTGATGACGTGGTCCTCGACTGTGCGCGCGGCTTCCACCGCCTGCACCACCAGGAAGCGCTGCTTCAGTTCCTCGACATCCAGCGTATCGGGATCGAGATGCTTGGGCTGGAGCTTGGCGAGATCCGGCCACAGGCTCTTTTGACCCTTGCCCTTCTCGGGATAGTCGTAAAAGCCCTTGGCGTTCTTGCGGCCGAAGCGACCCTGCTTCTCGACCAGCTCGACCATCAGCTTCTTGTGGTCCTGGTTGATCGCGTTGGGCCCGAGATCGTGCTCGGTCGCCTTCATGATCTTGAGGCCGAGATCGAGTGCGACCTCGTCCGACAGCGACAGCGGACCAACCGGCATGCCGGCCATCTTGGCCGCGTTCTCGATCATCGCCGGCGGCACGCCTTCGAGGAACATCTCGTTGCCCTCGGCGATGTAGCGCATCACGCAGCGGTTGGCGAAGAAGCCGCGGGAGTCGTTGACCACGATGGGCGTCTTGCCGATGGTGCGGACATAGTCGAGCGCGGTCGCCAGCGCGACGTCGCCGGTGGCCTTGCCCATGATGATCTCGACCAGCATCATCTTCTCGACCGGCGAGAAGAAGTGGATGCCGATGAAGCGGCCCTGGTCCTTGAACTCCTCGGCCAGCGAGGTGATCGGCAAGGTCGAGGTGTTGGAGGCGAAGATCGCGCCGTCCTTCAGATGCTGCTGCGCCTTGGCATAGGTCTCGGCCTTGACCTTGCGATCCTCGAACACGGCCTCGATGACCAGGTCGCAATCCTTCAGCGCGGCGTAGTCGGCGGTCGCGGTGATGCGGCCCATGATCGCCTCCGCCTCGCCCGGCTTGGCGCGGCCCTTCTTGACCAGACCATCGACCACGCTCTGCGCATGCGCCTTGCCCTTGTCGGCGCTCTCCTGGTCGCGGTCGATCAGCACGACCTCGAGGCCACCGCGCGCCGAGACGTAGCCGACGGATGCGCCCATGAAGCCGGCGCCGATCACGGCGATCTTCTTCAGCTTGCTTGGCGGCACGTCGGCCGGACGACGCGCGCCCTTGTTCAATTCCTGCATCGACAGGAACAGGCTGCGGATCATCGCTGCGGCTTCCTTGGAGCGCAGGATGTAGCTGAAATAGCGCGATTCGACGCGCAGCGCGGCGTCGATCGGCAACTGCAGGCCCTCATAGACGCAGCTCATGATCGCGCGCGCGGCCGGATAGTTGTCGTAGGTCTCGCGGCGGTAGATGGCGTTGCCGGCCGGGAACATCATCATGCCGTTCTTCGAGAACACCGGGCCGCCCGGCAGCTTGAAGCCCTTCTCGTCCCACGGTGCGACGGCCTTGCCGCCGGCCTTGATCCAGTCCTTGGCAGCCTTGATCAGATCCGCCGCCGGCACGATGGCGTCGACCAGCTTCAGCGCCTTGGCCTTGTCGAGGGTGAGCGCCTCGCCCTTCAACAGCAGGTTCATCGCGTCCTGCGGCTGCACGATGCGCGGCACGCGCTGGGTGCCGCCGGCGCCGGGGAACAGGCCGACCTTGATCTCGGGCAGGCCGAGACGGGTCTTCGGGTTCTCGGCCGCGACGCGGTGATGGCAGGCCAAGGTCAGCTCGAAGCCGCCGCCGAGCGCGAGGCCGTTGATCGCGGCGACCCACGGCTTGCCGGAGGTCTCCATCGCCCGGTAGATCTGCGAGAAGCGCCGGCTGTTGTCGAACAGCATCTGGTTGGCGGCTTCGTCGCCCTTCGACTTCAGCAGCTCGGCATAGGTGCGGTTCATGCCCTCGAGCATGGACAGGTCGGCGCCGGCGCAGAACGCCTCCTTGGCCGAGGTGATGACGACGCCCTTGATGGCGGCGTCAGCAGTGGTCTCCTTGACGATGGTCTCGAGTTCGATCGCCGAGGTCTCGTCCAGCACGTTCATCGAACGTCCCGGAATGTCCCAGGTGATCAGCGCAATGCCGTCGGAATCGGTTTCGAGTTTGAAGTTCTTGAAGGCCATATTGATCTCCCTCGGTGCCAGCAGCCGGTCGGCGCGGCGTTGTCCTGAAATCGTAGGGTGGGCAAAGGCGCCCTTGCGCCGTGCCCACCGACGGTGTCGATGACGAAAGACGGTGGGCACGCTTCGCTTTGCCCACCGTACGTCTTGAGATCGATCACACCCGCTCGATGATGGTCGCGGTGCCCATGCCGCCGCCGATGCACAGCGTCACCAGCGCGGTGGCCTTGCCGGTACGCTCGAGCTCGTCGAGCACGGTGCCCAGGATCATCGCGCCGGTGGCGCCCAAGGGATGGCCGAGCGCGATGGCGCCGCCATTGACGTTGATCCTGTCCTTGTCGATCTCGAACGCCTGCATGTAGCGCAGTACGACCGAGGCGAACGCCTCGTTGAGCTCGAACAGGTCGATGTCCGAGGTCTTCATGCCGGAGCGCTCGAACAGCTTCTCGGTGACGTCGACCGGGCCGGTCAGCATCATCGCCGGCTCGGATCCAATATTGGCGAAGGCGCGGATTTTCGCGCGCGGCTTCATGCCATACTTCGCCCCGGCCTCCTTGCTGCCGAGCAGCACCGCACCGGCGCCGTCGACGATGCCCGAGAAGTTGCCGGCGTGATGCACGTAGTTGACGCGCTCGATCTCCGGATGCGACTGGATCGCCACCGCATCGAAGCCGCCCATCTGCGCCATCGCCGCGAATGACGGCTGCAGCTGCGCCAGCGACTGCATCGTCGTCGACGGTCGCATGTGCTCGTCCTTGGCGAGAATGGTCAGGCCGTTGATGTCCTTGACCGGCACGACAGACTTGTCGAAGCGGCCTTCCTCCCAGGACTTCGCCGCGCGCTGCTGGCTCTGCACCGCGTAGGCGTCGACGTCGTCGCGCGAGAAGCCGTATTTGGTCGCGATCAGATCGGCGGAGACACCCTGCGGCATGAAGTAGGCCGGCACCGCCATCGACGGGTCCATCGGCCAGGCGCCGCCGGAGGCGCCGATGCCGACGCGGCTCATCGACTCCGCGCCGCCGCCGATGACCAGCTCATGCTGGCCGCTCATGATCTGCGCGGCGGCGAAATTCACGGCGTCGAGGCCGGAGGCGCAGAAGCGGCTGATCTGAATGCCCGGGACGGCGTCGCCGAGACCCGCATTCAGCGCGGCGAAACGGGCGATGTCCGAGCCGGCCTCACCGACCGGATCGACCACGCCGAGCACGACGTCATCGACCGCGTCCTCGGGAATGTTGTTGCGGTCCTTGAGCGCCTTCAAAGGCACCGTGGCGAGCGCGAGCGCGGTCACCTCATGCAGGCTGCCATCGGATTTGCCGCGGCCGCGGGGGGTACGCACGTGGTCGTAGATAAAGGCCTCAGGCATCACGCCCTCCTCATCTGATCGGATTCGTTGTTGTTGGTGTTCGACGGTAGCCGGCGCGCGAGCGGCGCACCGGCTCCCGCCGCAGCATCAGAAGGCTTCCGCCGGCAGCTCCATCACGGTCGCACAGCCGGCCTGCAGGCGGGCGAGATGCGCGGCCGTCTCAGGGATCACGCGCTCCATGAAGAAGCGGCCCGTGACCAGCTTCGTGGTCAGATAGGGCGAGCTGTCGCCGGCCGCAATCTTGTCCTGCGCGACCTTGGCCATCTTCGCCCACATGTAGCCGAAGGTGACCAGCGCGAAGAGATGCATGTAGTCGGTCGCGGCGGCGCCGGCATTGTCCGGCTTGGTCATCGCGTTCTGCATCAGCCAGGTCGTGGCCTGCTGCAGATGGCCGAGCGCGGTCGACAACGGAGCGACGAACGGCTTCATCGCATCATTGCCGCCCTGCTCCTTGGCGAAGGAGCCGACCTCGGCGAAGAACGCCATCACGGCGCGGCCGCCGTCGCGCGGCAGCTTGCGGCCGACGAGATCCAGCGCCTGGATGCCGTTGGCGCCCTCGTAGATCATCGCGATGCGGGCATCGCGCACGAACTGCTCCATGCCGTGCTCGGCGATGTAGCCGTGGCCGCCATACAGCTGCTGCGCCTGGACGGCGTTGGCAAAGCCCATGTCGGTCATGTAGCCCTTCATGACCGGGGTCATCAGGCCCATGTGATCGTCGGCCGCCTGACGGTCCTTCGGGTCAGCTGAGCGGTGCGCGACGTCGCTCTTCAGCGAGGTCCAGACGACCATGGCGCGGGCGGCCTCGTTGAAGGCGCGGATCGACAGCAAGGTGCGGCGCACGTCGGGATGCACGATGATCGGATCGGCGGCCTTGTCGGGCGCCTTGGGCCCAGTCAGCGAGCGGCCCTGGATGCGCTCGCGCGCATAGGCGACCGCGTTCTGATAGGCGACCTCGGACTGCGCGAGCCCCTGCACGGCGACGCCGAGCCGGGCCTCGTTCATCATCACGAACATGCCCTGCATGCCCTTGTTCTCTTCGCCGATCAGCCAGCCGGTGGCGTTGTCGTAGTTCATCACACAGGTCGAGTTCCCGTGGATGCCCATCTTGTGCTCGATCGAGCCGCAGGTGACGCCGTTGCGCGCGCCCACCGTGCCGTCCGGATTGACCATGAATTTCGGCACCACGAACAGCGACACGCCCTTGATGCCGGCTGGTGCACCTTCGATGCGGGCAAGCACGAGGTGGATGATGTTGTCCGCGAGGTCATGCTCGCCGGCCGAGATGAAGATCTTGGTGCCGGAAATCTTGAAGCTGCCGTCGGGCTGACGCACCGCCTTGGTGCGCAAGAGACCGAGATCGGTGCCGCAATGCGGCTCGGTGAGGTTCATGGTGCCGGTCCACTCGCCGGCCACCATCTTCGGCACGTAGGTCTTCTTCTGCTCCTCGTTGCCATGCACGATCAGCGCGGCGGTGGCGCCCATGGTGAGGCCGCCATACATCGAGAACGCCATGTTGGCAGAGCACTGGAATTCGTTGACGGTCTGGCTCAAGGTCACCGGCAGGCCCTGCCCGCCATATTCGGTCGGCGCCGACAGGCCGAGCCAGCCGCCCTCGACGATCTGCTTGTAGGCCTCCTTGAAGCCCTTCGGCGTGGTCACGCTGCCGTCGTCATGGCGCTTGCAGCCTTCGAGATCGCCCACGCGATTCAGGGGGTGCAGCACCTCTTCGGCGAGCTTGGCGGCCTCGCCGAGGATCGCCTCGCGGACATCGGCCGAGGCATCGGAGAAGCCCGGCAGATTGTCGTAGCGGTCGATCTGGAACACGTCGTTGAGCAGGAAGGTGACATCTTCCACGGGGGCTTTGTAGATCGGCATCGGCGTCTCCGGCAGGAAGGCTGAAGTTTCAGACTGAAATTGTGCGGACGCGGCAGGCAATGCTGGCCGCGGACTGTAGCGATTTCTAAGAGCTTGCGGCAGCCATTCGTTTGCGGCTGTCGGTCACGTCACGACGGCTTGCTCATCGCGGCCAGCTGTTCGCCCATCAGGCGGTGCAGCAAATTGATCGCCTTGAGCGGGCGCACCATCACCTTGAAGTGAGTAATCCGACCGGCGTCATCGAAAGTGATGATGTCGACGCCGTTGAGCCTGATCCCTTCGATCTCGTTCTCGAATTCGAGCACGGCGCCCGTGGCGTTACGCCACTCCCCGACATACTTGAATCCGGGACCGCCTAAGACTTTCTCAGCACTCGCGAGATATTTGAAGGTGATGTCGCGGCCGCGCTGCGGCGTATGCACGACGGGACTCTCGAACACTGCGTCGGGGTGCAGCAGCTCCCGCAGCGCGCCGAGATCGTGAGACCTCGTGTAGCCGTACCATCCATCGAGGCCGGTCATTGTCATTGGGCGTCTCCTCGGGGCGGAACAGGCCAGCACCACAACCACCCCATATGCACATTGACGCATATGCGCCAGTGTGCATAATGTCAAGCGTGGAGCGGGGCAGAACACGATCAGAAAAACGGGAGCAGTTTCCGGCCATGGCCCTTGGCGACGCCATCCTCGCCTGCCTCACCGAACATCCGATGACGGGCTACGAGCTCGCCAAGACGTTCGACTCCTCGATCGGCTTCTTCTGGAAGACGGACCACCAGCAGATCTACCGCGAGCTGTCGCGGCTGCGCGACCGCGGCTACATCCAGGGTCGCGAGGTGGTGCAGACCGGCAAGCCCAACAAGCTGGTCTACACATTGACCGCGGAGGGCCGCGCGGCGTTTCGCAGCTGGGCGGCGCGGCCGAGCACGCCGGCCTCGACGAAGGACGATCTTCTCGTCCGGCTCTATGCACTGGGCGCCGCCGACATCGGGCCGATCCGGGCCGACCTGATGGCGCGGCTCGAGCATCATCGCGACCGCGCCGAGCGCTACGATCGCATCCTCAAGAAGCACTATGCGGACGGCAACGTGGCCCCGGCCGATATGGGCAAGCTCCTCAACCTGCGTCTCGGCCTGCGCCACGAACGCATGGTGGCGGAATGGTGCGAGGAAGCGATCACCGCGCTCTCGACGATATCCGGCGCCAGCAGCGCACGATCGCTCGATCCATCATCGCGTGAAAATGCCGGCTGATACCCGCCGTTCGATAGGGCAAAACTTCTGACCGCGCCGGCGGTAAACTTAACGCGTTATTTACCGTAAAAGTCAAAAGTCGGGACCTGGAGCAGACGATCTGCGCGGACCCGTTCATGTTCATGTCCGGGACGCGTGGAGAGGCTGGAGGCGCTTGGTGGAGCGCTGGAAGCGGAACCGGACGAGACATGAATTCGCGCGTACCGTGGAGTAATGAAGGCATCGACCCGTCCGTCCGTGAAAGGGCCGAGGCCGCGGCGCAACGCGCCGGCATGACGCTGAACGACTGGATCAACTCCACGCTCGGCGCATCTACCCCGCCCGACTTCCGTGGCAGCCACGCGCCGCGCAGCACGCCGACCGTCAGCCGCGATGCCCGCGAGGTGACCGACATCCACCAGCGGCTCGACTCCATCGCACGGCAGATCGAGCAGATGTCGCGCCCCGTCGCGCGCAAGGATGCGCCACGCGACGAGCAGGGCGTCGCGCGTCAGCTGAACGATGCGATCTCGCGGCTCGACGCCCGCCTGTCACAGATCTCGACGCCGCTGCGCAAGCCGGACACCGAAGACCGCTATCGTGGTCCTGACGGCGTCGAGCGCGCCGCCGCGCAGCTCTACCGGCCCGCCCAGCCGCTGAGCGCGGGTTCGTTCGACGTGGCCGTCGCTGAAATCAGCGCCCGCCAGAGCGAGCTCGACAATGCGCGCCCGCTGCCGCCGCACCAGGCGCCGCCGACCGCGCCTGCCATGGCATCCGCAGCAGCGCCGCTGATGACCCCGATCAGCGCGCCGCTGACGCCGCCGCAACCGGCCGCCCCCACGCCCGATTTTTCGCTGCTCGAACGCCATCTGCTGAAGATCACGAGCCAGATCGAGGCGCTGCATCGCCCCGACGACGGCATCGAGCAGTCGATCGCCGGCTTCCGCAACGAGCTCTCCGAGATTCGTCACGCCATCACCGAGGCGATGCCGCGCCGGGCGATCGAGTCGATCGAGAACGAGATTCGCTCGCTGTCGCGCCGCATCGACGAGAACCGCAACACCGGCGTCGACGGCCAAGCACTGGCCGGGATCGAGCGCGCGCTGACCGACATCCGCGAGGTCGTCGGCTCGCTGAAGCCTGCCGAGCAGCTTGCCGTCTATGACGAGGCGATCCGCAATCTCGGCGCCAAGCTCGACCTGATCCTGCGCGCCAATGACGACCCCGGCACCGTGCAGCAGCTCGAAAGCGCCATCGCGGCGCTGCGTGCGATCGTCGCCAATGTCGCCTCCAACGACGCCCTGGAACGGCTGTCGGACGATCTTCGCCAGCTGTCGTCGAAGGTCGACCAAGTCACGCAGGCGCGCGACAATCACGAGTCGTTCCACGACTCCTTTGCGGCGCTCGAACAGCGCATCGCCGCGCTGACCTCGACGCTGGAGAGCCGCGAGCCGCCGTCGGCAGCGCGCGACAACACCGCCCAGATCGAGGACGCGCTGCGCGGCCTGTCCGACCGCATCGACCGCCTGCAGGTCGGCAACGACGGCTCATCGGCGATCACCCATCTCGAACAGCGGATCAGCTATCTGCTGGAGCGGCTCGAGGCCGCCAACGACCCGCGCGGCGGCAACATGACCCGCGTCGAGGACGGCCTGCAGGACATCCTGCGCTATCTCGAACGGCAGCAGGCGACATTCGCAGCGCTGGCGGAGAGCCGGTCGCAGCGCGAAACGTCGCAGGATGTCGGCCTGATCGACATGGTCAAGCGCGAGCTGTCCGACATCCGCTTCAGCCAGACCGAGACCGACCGCAACACCCAGGACTCGCTCGAGGCCGTCCACAACACGCTGGGGCACGTCGTCGACCGCCTCGCCATGATCGAAGGCGATCTGCGCAATGTGCGCGCCACCGCGAGCCCGCCGGCCGCGCTGCCGCCGCTGGCACCGCCAATCGAGTCGCCGATGCCGGCCGCACGCGCGCCGGCGCCCCAGGCCTATGCCGAGCCGGCCAGGCCAGAGCCTGCCTACCGGCCGGAGCTGCCCAATCCGGCGGCCGAGCAGCCAGCGGGACAGATTGTCGCTCCGGCCGCGGGTCAACAGGCGTTCGCGGCCGCCTCGCGCGACTTCCACGCCGCTCAGGCGCCGGCGGCTACCATGCCGCCGCCGATTCCGCCGAAGGCGATCGCCGACATCCTGGAGCCGCACGCGGCACAGGCGCCCCGCGCGACCGTCATCGTCCCCGAGCTGCCACCGGATCATCCGCTCGAACCGGGCACCCGTCCACCTGGCCGGACCGCATCGCCCGCGGAGCGGATCGCCGCGTCCGAAGATGCCCTGAGTGAGCTTCCCGCTGGCAAGCGGGAGCCGGTCTCGACGTCGAGCTTCATCGCGGCTGCGCGCCGCGCGGCGCAGGCCGCGGCGGCCGCACAGCCCGCTGACGCCAAGAAGGCGAAGAAGGACAAGCCGAAGGAGAAGGCTAAGGAGCCGCCCAAGGACGTCGTCAAGGAAGTCGCCAGCGACGTCGCCAAGCCCAAGGCCAAACCCAAGGACAAGCCGACGTTCGCTCTCACAGCTGAGGGTGACGAGGAGGTCTCGACCATCGGGTCGAAGATTCGTTCGCTGCTGGTCGGTGCCAGCGTCGTGGTGATCGTGCTCGGCACCTTCAAATTTGCGATGTCGCTGCTCGACAGCGGCAGCACGCCGCCGCCGATCTCGCCGATGGAAACCCAGGGCGAGGCGCCTCGGGCGCAGATGCCGTCAGCCTCGCCTGGCCTGTTGCCGCGGCCGACGACGCCCGACCAGAGCGCGCCGTCGTTAACGTCGCCGACGCCGATCGACCGTCAGTCCTACAACCGGGCCATGCCGAGCGAAGCGGAGACGATCGCGATGCTCGCGATCCCGCAGGACGTCGAAAAGCCGGCCACGGTACCCGCTGCCGTCCCCACTGATGTCACCGGCACGATCCCAACCGCCGCCAACGGCCAGAAGCTCGGTCTGGTGCAGGTGCCCGCCTCCGAGAAGCTGCCGGATGCCATCGGCGGACTGGCGCTGCGCAACGCCGCTCTGAAGGGTGATCCGACCGCCGCCTACGAGGTCGGCGTGCGCTTTGCGGAGGGCAAGGGTGTCGCGGCGAACTATGAGGAAGCCGCGAAGTGGTATGACCGCGCGGCACAGGCGGGGCTGATCCCGGCGGTCTTCCGTCTCGGCACCTTCTACGAGAAGGGTCTCGGCGTGAAGAAGGACGCCGACATCGCCCGCCGCTACTACGTCGTCGCCGCCGAGCGCGGCAGCGCCAAGGCGATGCACAATCTCGCCGTGCTGGACGCCGACGGCGGCGGCAAGGGCGCGAACTACAAGAGTGCCTCGCAATGGTTCCGCAAGGCCGCCGAGCGCGGCGTCGCCGACAGCCAGTTCAACCTCGGCATTCTCTATGCCCGTGGCATCGGCGTCGAGCAGAACCTCGCCGAGTCCTACAAATGGTTCACCCTGGCCGCAGCGCAGGGTGACGTCGATGCCGGGCGCAAGCGCGACGATGTCGCCAAGCGGCTCGATGTCCAGTCGCTCGCCGCGGCCAAGCTCGCGATCCAGACCTTCACGGTCGAACCGCAGCCCGACGACGCCGTGAATGTGCCGGCACCCGCCGGCGGCTGGGATGGCACGCAGGCGATCGCCAAGGCAGCCGCGGCCAAGGCGGCGCTGGCGAAGCGCGCGGCTGCGACGGCGCCGCGCTGACGCGGGCATTTCTCTGGGCAGGCGAGCGCTCGCGCGCGGCCTGCAAAATCCTCCTGGCTTGCGATCGCGCCGCCATAGTGTCGCGCGGTCGATCGATATAGGTTGTCGCGGCGGATCATCACGAGCGCCGCGAGGGAGCATCGACGCGTGTCAGCGGGGAACGAACAACACGACGGCGCGCGCTTCCTGCAGTCGCCGACGGGCCCCCGCGTGCTGCCGCGGACCACGGCGAACGTCGCCCCCGCTCCGCCTCCTCGCCAACCAATCCAGGAAGTGACCGACGGCTATCCTGCGGCGTTCCGATGGCGTCGGCTGGCTTCCGTCATTTTCTTCGTTGCAATCGTGCTCGGCGGGGGCATTCGCGCCTACCGCGACCTGTCGCGACCCGACGCCTGGTCGTTCTGGAAGGATCAGTACATCTCGCCGAGTCTGTCGGCGGCGCTGGTCGCCGCCCCCGTGCTTGCCGGGCTGGGCGACCGGCGCGCCGTGCTCGCCGTCAGCGGCCACATCGGACCCGCGGCGGCCGGCTGGCTGCGCGAGCGGATCAGCGAGGCCCATCTCAAGCCGGGCGACCTGATCCTGCTGTCCTCACCCGGCGGCAACCTCGACCAGGGAGTGCTGATGGGCGAGATCATCCGCGCTCACGGACTCGCCACCGCCGTCGGCGTGGCCGACAATTCCGGCCGCATCCGTCCGGGCTTCTGCGCCAGCGCCTGCGTGTTCGCCTTTGCCGGCGGGCAGACCCGCTATGGCCTTGATGGCTCGGCGCTCGGCGTGCACCGCTTCACGTCGGAGGCCCGTGGCGCCGACGCGGTCGCCGACACCCAGCGCGTGACCGGCGCCATCCTCGGCTATATGACACGCATGGGCGTATCGTCGCAGGTCATCGAGGCGATGTCGCAGACCCGCGAGATCCGCTGGCTCGATCCGAGCGATGCCGAGGCCATGAGGCTGGTGACCGCGCCGCTCAAGGCCCTTTGACGGAGCGCCCAGACCCCCACGCTCGGCGCCGGTGGATGACACTTTGGGCGGGAATGACTGATCCCTTCGCTCCCATTTTCGGTTATGCAGGAGCCCGGCGTCCTGCTTCGCATGCGCGGGATGCTCGCTCGAAGGTTCGCAGAGGCCGCGCCGATGCAGATTTATCTTCCGATCGCCGACATCCCGGTCAACATCTTCCTGTTGCTGGCGATGGGCGCGGCCGTCGGCTTCGTCTCCGGCATGTTCGGCATCGGCGGCGGGTTCCTGATGACGCCGCTCCTGATCTTCGTCGGCATCACGCCCGCGGTCGCGGTCGCCTCGGTCTCCAGCCACATCGCCGCCTCCTCGTTCTCCGGCGCACTGTCCTATTGGCGGCGGCGCGCGATCGATCCCTCGCTGGCCTCGGTGTTGATGATCGGCGGCGCGCTCGGCACCGGGCTCGGCGTCGCCACCTTCACCCTGTTGCGTTCGCTCGGCCAGCTCGATCTGATGATCGCGCTGTCCTATGTCGCCCTGCTGACGAGCGTCGGCGGCACGATGTTCTGGGAAGGCCTGCGCGCGATGATGCGCGCGCGCCAGGGCGCGGTCGCGACCGTGCGGCGTCCGGGCAGCCATGTCTGGATCCACGGCCTGCCGCTGAAGATGCGCTTCAAGCGCTCGAAGATCTACGTTTCCGTCATTCCGGTCATCGCCATCGGCCTCATCATCGGCTTCCTCGGCGCCGTGATGGGCATCGGCGGCGGCTTCATTCTGGTGCCCCTGCTGATCTACCTGCTTCGCGTGCCGACCTCGACCGTCATCGGCACCTCGATGGTCCTGACGCTCGCGACCATGATGATCGCGACCATGCTGCACGCGATGAGCAATCATCTGGTCGACGCCGTGCTGGCGCTGATCCTGATGGTCGGCGGCGTCACCGGCGCGCAGTTCGGGGCCCGCGCCGGCCAGATGATCCGCGGCGAGCAGCTGCGGCTGCTGCTCGGCCTGCTGATCCTCGCCGTCGGCATCCGGTTCGCGATCGAGCTCGTGATCAAGCCCGACGACCTGTTCACGATCCGCGAGACCGAGATCAGCCGATGACGCCGCTCCGCCTCGCCAGCTTCACCTTCATGCTGCTGCTTGCCGGCGCCGCATCGGCGCGCGCCGAGCGGCTGATCGTCTCGGTCTCCAACCATCGCGTGACGGTGACGCCGAACTATTCCGGCGAGGAGCTGGTGCTGTTCGGCTCGGTCGAGAAGGACGTCCAGACCCCACCGGGCCGCACCGCCTATGACCTCGTCGTCACCGTCCGCGGGCCGCGCGCCGACATGGTGACGCGGCGCAAGGAGCGCAAGTTCGGCATCTGGATCAACACCGACTCGCGCCAGTTCCTCAAAGTGCCCGGCTATCTGGCGCTGTTCGCCAACCGCCCGTTCGACACGATGGCCGCGCCCGAGGTGCTGCGCCGGCAGCAGCTCGGACTCAACAACGTGCTGCTGACCCAGCGCGTCGGTCCCGACTATGCCGACGTGGTCCCGAACGACGCGTTCCGCAGCGCCTTCGTGCGACTGCAGTCGCAGCACGGCCTGTATCGCGAGGACACGTCCGCGGTGACCCTCCTGACGCCGACCCTGTTCCGTACCGGCATCCCTCTGCCCGCTGCGGTGCCGATCGGCACCTATGAGGTCGAGATCAAGCTGCTCGCCGACGGCGCGCTGGTCACCAAGACCGAGACCGCGTTCGAGATCGTCAAGGTCGGCTTCGAGCAGTTCGTCGCGAACTCAGCGCGGCAGAACGGCTTCGTCTATGGTCTCGTCACCGCCGCGATGGCACTGATGACGGGATGGATGGCCTCGATCGTGTTCCGTCGGGATTGATCTTTTCCGCCTCATTGCGAGGAGCTGGACGACGAGGCGATCACCGTCCTCACACCGGGCTCCAGAAGCTTCAGCCGCGCACCGAACCCGAGCGCATCGAAGGTCTTGCACAGGTCCTGCGCGTCCTGGCGGAAATGGGCCCAGCCGTCCGTGTGAACCGGAACGATGGCGGCCTCGGCAAACACGCGCGCGGTCTCGATCGTGTCGTTGGTGTCCATGGTGAGATGGAACGGCCCGCGTGTCTGCGCCGCTCCGGCAAAGGGCATCACGACGCTAGGCTTGAAACGCCGCGCCACCTCCGCCACGCCGTCATAGAACACCGTGTCGCCACTGACATAGACGGTCGCGCCCTGCTGCGGGATGAGGACGAAGCCGATCACATCGCCCGCCAGCGGCTCGATGCCGGCGGGACCATGGCGCGCCGGCGTCGCCGAGACCGTCAATGTCCTGCCGCCCTTGCCGAGCTGCGTCGTCTGCCACGGCGCCAGCCCTTCCGCCGGCGCACCGAGCCTGCTTGCGCCGACTTCCGTCGTGAGCACGCGCGGTGCACGTGTCAGGAAGGCGCGGCCGCCGTGGTCGAGATTGTCGGAATGCTGGTCATGGCTCAGCAGCACGGCATCGACCTCGCCGATCGCCTCCGCGGTCATCGCCGGTCCAGTGAGCTTCTCCAGCACGACATGCGGCAATTCATAGCGGCCGGGAGCATCGAATGTGGGATCGGTCAGCAGGCGGAAGCCATCGATTTCGATCAGGGCGGTCGGGCCGCCGATCAGGGTGATCGCAACGCTCATGATGATGCTCCAACGGTTCGGGCCGGCGCCCGCGTGACCAGATAGATCCCGAGCGCGACGGGAACGACGCCGAGCAGGTCCTGCAGCGCCACGTGCTCGCCGAGCACCAGGAAGGCGAAGATCATCGCCAGCGGCGGCATCACGAAATGATAGGCGCTGGCGGCGGTCGCGCCGCAGACTTTCAGGAGATGGAACCAGAGCACGTAGGCCAGGATCGAGCCGCCGAGCACCAGGAAGGCGAACGCACCGATCAGCTGCGCATTCGGCACGATCTCGTCCACGTTCGACACGATGAGCGCGACCGGCCACAGCACCAGCCCGGCTGAGAGGTTCTGGATGCCGTTGCCGACCCACAGGCTGCCTTTCGGGGCGAGCTGCTTGAACAGGATGGTGCCGGTGACGATCGAGGCCAGCGCCGCCAGCGTATAGAGAATGCCTTCGAGCTGGTCGGTCCCGACGGACATGCGGTGCCAAACGATCATGGCGACGCCGATGGTGCCGAGCGCGAGGCCTGAGATTTTGCGCAGGGTCAGCGGCTCGCCCAGCAGCAGCGCCGCGAACACCGCCGTGAACACCGGATTGGCCGAGACGATCAGGCCGCCGAGCCCCGCCGACACCGTCTGCAGCCCGGTGTAGCCGAGACCGAGATAGAGCGCGTTGTTGGCGATGCCGATGATCGCGAACACGGCCGCATCGCGCCAGCTCATGCGCAGCTCGCCCCGGACGGCCGACACCACGACAATGAGGACGCCGGCGAGCGAGAACCGCGCCGCGAGCAGCAGCAGCGGCGGACAATAGGTCACGCCGACCTTGCCGGCGACGAAGGCGAAGCTCCACAGCAAGCAGAACAGACCGATTTCGAGCGGCAGCAGGTTCGACTTCATCGGGGTCACGGCAACCGAGGAAACGGACGACATCGGAGCTCTCCTTCGTCGCCGGTGTAGGGCTGTTCTTTCCCATTTGGAAATTAAATGATAGACTGATACTCAGTGGTTTTCTGAATGGAGGTCCCGCGTGCTCGATCTGGACCTGTTGCGCAGCTTCGTCTCGGTGGTCGAGGCCGGCGGCTTCACCCGCGCCGGCGAGCGCGTCCACCGCACGCAATCAACGATCAGCCAGCAGATCCGGCGGCTCGAGGAGGATCTGGGCCAGACGCTGCTCAACCGTGACGGCCGCGAGGTCACGCCGACCGAGGCCGGCGAGCGGCTACTGTCCTATGCCCGCCGCCTGCTGGCACTCGCCGAGGAGGCCCGCGATGTCGTGGCGCGGCCGGGACCCGACGGCGCGGTGAAGCTCGGCATCCCCGAGGATTTCGCGGCCTACCGGCTCGCCAAGCTGCTCGCCGCGTTCGCACGCGCCCATCCCGATCTCAGGCTCGACGTCCGCACCGACCAGAGCCTCAACCTGAAGCGCGACATCGAGCGCGGCGATCTCGATCTGGCGCTGCTCAAGCGCGGCATCGACGACACCAGGGCAGCGATCGCGGCGTGGCCGGAGCAGGTCTATTGGGTGACCAGCAAGGCCCATCCCGTCGACCTCGACGCCCGCTCGCTGCCGCTGATTGGCTTCCCGCTCGGCTGCCTCTATCGGACCCGGGCGATCCATGCGCTGGAGAGCAGAGGGCGCGCCTGGCACATGGCCTACACATCGTCGAGCCTCGCCGGCATTCAGGCCGCGGTCGCGGCCGGGATGGGGCTGAGCATCCTCTCCGAGATGTCGGTGCAGTCGGAGCACCGCGTGCTGACGGCGCGCGAGGGCTTTGCGCCGATCGAGCGCACGGAGGTTGCACTGGTCGCCTCGCCCGACGCGAGCCCGGCGACGTTGCGCCTGGCCGACCGGCTGGCCGAGTTCTGCGAAAAGGTGCAGGCGAAGGCGGCCTGACAGGCATTCGTCCGCGGCTCCTGCGACCATGGCGCCACGAGGACGCTGCGTTCCCTCTCCCGCTTGCGGGGGAGGGTGAGGGAGGGGGCCGCTCCAACAGCGGTGCCCCTCTCCAACTCTCCCACGCAAGCGGGGGAGAGGGCGCAGCGGAGCGCGTGGTTGGCATCCTCGATCCAACTTCGAATGATTCATCCGAATTCAGACCATCATCCAACTAATAGCACCGCGCCGCGGCGATGCTGTGCAGGCGCCTATCTCCCAGCACATGCGCGATGAAGGCGCGCTTCGGAAACAGCTTGGCGAAGGCCGCGTCGCGCACACTCAGGCCGCCGGCATAGGCGCCGAACGCCGGCATCACGGCGCGCTCGCCGTCGCAGACGAAGCAGCGCCGCTCCAAAGTGCGCGCCCGCGTCGCCACCCGCGCTTTGGGGTGCAGATGGCCGGCGATCTCTCCACGCGCGCCGGTCGGCTCGTGACGGAAGCTGATCGCGCCGACCGTGATCTCGTTGACCACCTCGCCGCCGATGCCGCACGGGGCCGGATCGTGATTGCCCGTGATCCAGATCCAGTCGCGGCCGACCTGGAGGTTGGCGATGCAGGCGCGATCGTCACCGGTCAGGCGCGTATGCGCGTCGCGATCGTGAAAGCTGTCACCGAGCGCGATCACGGCGCGCGGATTGTAGTTCGCGACCACGGCGGCCAGCCGGTGCAAGGTCGCGGCGGTGTCGAACGGCGGCAGCAGCGTACCGCGTGACGCGTAGCTTGAGCCTTTTTCCAGATGCAGGTCGGAAACGATGAGCAGGCGCTGCTCATCCCACACCAGCGCGCCGGAGAGATCGGCGCGCAGCGCGATGCCGGCGACGTCCATCATTCCCGATGCGCAGACAGTCCCCCGCAAAGCCGCCTCGCTTCTCGATCTACCCCATCGCTTCCTTCACGAGTTCCTCGGCAGCTTCCGCCAGGAGCTCGTCAGCGGCCTCGCCATAGACGGATTCGCGGCCGATTTCCAGCATCACCGGCACCGCCAGCGGCGAGACGCGATCGAGTTCCCGATGGGTGATTCGTCCCTCGATGCGCTGGAGCATATCACCGAGCCGCTTCAGATCGAGCAGGCCGGTGGCGGCATCGGCGCGCGCGGCGCGCAACAGCATGTGATCGGGCTGATGCCGGCGCAGCACGTCGTAGACCAGATCGGTCGAGAACAGCACCTGGCGGCGGGTCTTCTCTTCGGTCGTCGAACGCCGCGCGATCAGGCCGGAGATGATCGCACAGGACCGGAACGTGCGTTTCATCAGCGCCGATTCGGCCAGCCACGCTTCGAGGTCGTCGCCCAGCATGTCCGGATCGAACAAGGCGGCGAGATCGAGCCGGCCTTGGCTGACCATCAACGACATGTCGCCCAACCCCCACACCGCGAGCGCATATTCATTGGCGACGAAGCCGAGCGGCCGGACGCGCGCCCGCTCCAGCCTTCGCGTCAACAGCATGCCCAGCGTCTGATGCGCGAGCCGGCCCTCGAACGGATAGCAGACGAGATAATGCTTGTCGGAGCGCGGGAAGGTCTCGACCAGCAGCTCGCGGCGCGCCGGCACGCGCGACACGTCCTTCTGCAGCAACAGCCAGTCGCGCACCTGCTCCGGCAAGGCCGACCATGCGCGGCGATCATCCAGCAAGCCGCGGACGCGATCGGCGAGATAGGTCGACAACGGAAACTTGCCGCCCATGTAGGACGGCACCTTGGGATCGGCATCGTTGGCGCGCGACACATACACCTGGTCCTCGGCCAGCGCCTCATAGCGCACGATCTCGCCACTGAACACGAACGTGTCGCCGAGCGTGAGCCCTTCGATGAACGCCTCCTCGATCTCACCCAGCAGCCTGCCGCCGCGCGCGATCGCGCCGGTCGAACCGGCGCCGCCGCCGCGCGAGCGCACCAGCCGCACCTTCAGCATCGCTTCTTCCACGATGGTGCCGACGTTCAGGCGATAGCTCTGCCGCACCTTGGGATTGGCGACGCGCCAGCGTCCTTTTGCATCCTGCTTGATGCGCGCGAAGCGCTCATAGGTCTTCAGCGCGTAGCCGCCGGTGGCGACGAAGTCGACGACATCGTCGAAATCAGCGCGCGACAGCGACGCATAGGGGGCCGCAGTGATGACCTCCACATAGAGCTCGTCGCTGAGAAACGGCTCGGCGCAGGCGCAGCCGAGCACGTGCTGCGCCAGCACGTCGAGCGCGCCGGTGCGCAAGGGCGGCGTGTCCTGCGCATTGTCGGCGATGGCGTCGATCGCGACCGAGCATTCCAGCACCTCGAAGCGGTTGGCCGGCACCAGCACCGCCCGCGAAGCCTCGTCGAGCCGGTGATTGGCACGGCCGATGCGCTGCATCAGCCGCGAACAGCCCTTGGGCGCGCCCACATTGATGACGAGATCGACGTCGCCCCAGTCGACGCCGAGATCGAGCGAGGAGGTGCAGACGACGCCGCGCAGCCTGCCTGCCGACATCGCATCCTCGACCTTGCGGCGCTGCGCGACGTCGAGCGAGCCGTGATGCAGGGCGATGGCGAGATTGTCGTCGTTGATGCGCCAGAACTCCTGGAACAGCATCTCGGCCTGGCTGCGGGTGTTGACGAACACGAGCGTGGTCTTGTTTCGCTTGATCAGCTCGTACATCTCGGCCAGCGCATGGCGCGCGCTGTGGCCGGCCCACGGCAGCCGCTCCTGCGTGTCGAGCATCTCGACCACCGGCTGCGCGGCGCCGCCGGCGACCACGACATCCGCAGCAGCAATGCCGCCGCTCGGCTGCGGCACCAGGAAGCGCGCGAGCTGCTCGGGCTCGGCGACGGTCGCCGACAGGCCGATCATGCGCATGTCCGGCGCAAGCCGCCACAGCCGCGCCAGCGCGAGCGACAAGAGATCGCCGCGCTTGGAGGTGACCAGCGCATGCAGCTCGTCGAGCACCACGCGCTTCAGCGAGGAAAACAGGAACGGCGCATCGTCGGACGACAGCAGCAGCGCCATCTGCTCCGGTGTGGTCAGCAGGATGTCCGGCGGATAGCGGCGCTGCCGCTGCCGGCGGGACACCGGCGTGTCGCCGGTGCGGGTCTCGACCTTGATCGGCAGGCCCATCTCGGAGATCGGCGCCTCGAGATTGCGCGCGATGTCGACCGCGAGCGCCTTCAGCGGGGAGATATAGAGCGTGTGCAGGCCGGCGGGTCGCGGGATGCGGTTCGCCGTCTGCTTGCTCTTTTCCGTGTTCGCGAGTTCGACCAGTACATTCGGCTCGGTGCCGGGTGCCACCATCGACACCGCCGCCGGAGGCCCCCCTCCCCGCCCCTCCCCCACAAGGGGGGAGGGAGTGGAGAGAGCGGATGGCTTGGCAAGAACAGAACGATGCTTCGGCGCGACGGCAGAGCCGAGCTCCACCAAGGTCGGCAGGAACCCGGCCAGCGTCTTGCCGGCGCCGGTCGGGGCGATCAGCAGCGCCGAGCGTTGCGCGCGCGCCTTCTCCAACAGCGCCAGCTGATGCGCGCGCGGCGCCCAGCCGCGCGCCGCGAACCATTCGGTGAAATGGTCGGGTAAGGCGGCGCTGTCGTCAGGCGGGACTGGTGAGACGCGGGGCGGCACCGGGGGAAGGTAGGCAGTCGCCCGCGGTTCGTCGAGGGGCGGATAGGCGCCTTAGCCTTCACGGCTGCCGTGCCAGCCTATCCTGAAGCGCACCAGCGCCTCGCCACGCTCCGCCGTCGTCCCCGCGAACGCAGGGACCCATACCGCGGAATCCATCGGTGAGACGCTTACTGCCAGTCATCGTCCCAACAAAGCCGGTGGTTATGGATCCCTGCGCCGCGTGCGCAATTGCGCACTAGGCAGGGACGACAGCGGAGTTTGAGGCTGCATCCCTCGCCACATCGTCATTGCGAGGAGCGAAGCGACGAAGCGATCTAGACTGCGTCCGCGGAGGAACTCTGGATTGCGTCGCTTCGCTCGCAATGACGAATGAGACCGCTGCCCCCTACTCCGTCATCGGCTTCTCGGAGATGCTCCAGTCCTTGCCGTCGAAGATCGAGATGTAGAGCGTCTTCATCGGCGTGTAGTCGTCCGGCGTGTAGGCATAGTTGACGCCGTCGAGGAAGAACGGCGAGTGGAAGCCGGCGAGTGTCGTGGCGTGCTTCAGCACGTTCTCGCGCGTCAGCGTATCGCCGCAGCGGCGCAGGATCTCGCCCATCGACACCGCCTGGCCGTAGCCGGCATAGGCGATGGTGTTGTCGGGATCGATGCTGGGCAGGTACTTGGCGCGCAGCGCCTCGAAGCCCTTCACGTCCGGATCGTCCTTCCACTGCGGCACGCCGGCGTCCTTGGAATAGCGGATCGCGACGATGCCCTTGGCATTCTCGAGGCCGGCGGCGGACAGGATCGAACGGCCGGTCGAGCCCGCCGACAGCAGCTGCAGCGGCTTCCAGCCGAGCTCGGCCACCTTGCGGATCGACTGCGACGAGGCCTTTCCCGTGCTGATGTTGTAGAACACGTCGGCACCGGACTTCGACAAATTGATCAGCTGCGAGTCCACCGTCGGCTCGGTGAGATCATAGGTCTGCTCCATGATCACCTGCGCCTTGCCGCCGGCGTCGGCCAGCACCTTCTTGAACGGTCCCAGGAAGTCGCGGCCGAAATCGTCGTTCTGATAGAGGATGCCGATCTTGGCTTCCGGCTTCACGCTCAGCACGTGCTTGGCGAGAATGCGCGCCTCGGTCGGATAGAGCGGCAGCCCCGCCATGGTCCATTTGTAGTTCTTCGGATCATTCCACTTCGAGGCGCCGGTGTTGAGCAGCAGCTGCGGCACGCCCTTGGAATTGAGGTATTTGTGCACGGCGGTCTGCGGCGCAGTGCCGAGCGAGCCGTACAACGCCAGCACTTCGTCCTGCTCGACCAGCCGCCGCGTCGCCTCGACGCATTTCGGTGCGCTATAGGCATCGTCCATGGTCAAGAACTTGACCTTGCGCCCGTTGATGCCGCCCTGCTCGTTGAGCATCTGGAAATAGGCTTCGCCCACCCGGCCGAGCACGCCGTACAGCGAACCGGGACCGGAATGCGGAATGGTCTGACCGATCTTGATCTCGGTGTCGCTGGCGCCGGCATCATATTTCTTCTCGGCAGCCCAGACATGGGGCGACGCGATGGACGAAGCGCCGATGGTCGCAAGCGCGGTGGCGCAGAAATCGCGCCGCGTCAGATGTTTTTTCATTTTATCTCTCCCTAGACTGCCGCCATTTTTTGGCATCGGGAGAGCTGCGGCAAGAGCGAAGTTGCCGCATTGGACGCTGCGTGCAGCGCATTCAATAGCGTGTAGACTCAAGTCCTGACGGCGACCACGGCCAGCCCGCGCACCGGCAGCTGCTCCTCGATGCGCGGCGACGCCGGCTCGAGATGGGCCAGCGTCAATCCCGCGGCCGCGATCACGCCACGGACATATTCCGCTCCATGGGCATAACGCAGCCCCTTCCCCATGATCACACCGTCGCCGTCATGGGTCTCAACGGTAAAAGTCAGCAGCCCGCCCGGCGCCAGCACACGTTGCGCCTCGCGCAACACCGGGCCGAGGTCGCCGACATAGACCATCGCATCGGCTGCGAGAATGAGATCAGCAGACGCAACGTCCTGGCGCTGCAGCCCTGCGGTCATGTCGTCGACCTCGAGCCCGGCATAGAGCCCGGTGGCGCGCGCCTCCGCGATCATGCCGGCCGACAGGTCGATGCCGATGAAGCTGTCGACGTTGCTGGCGAACGCCGCTGCACCCAGCCCGGTGCCGCAGCCGAGATCGATCGCGCGCTTGAAGTAGGCCGGCTTGCGCTCGGCCGCGCGCACCGCGATCACCGCCTTGAACAGGATCGCGGGCGCGCGGTAGTGCAGCCGCTCGATCAGCTCGGTCTCGAAACGCGGCGCGTACTGATCGAACAGCGACTGTACATAGGCCTTCGGCATGTCTCCAAGCGGCACGGCGCCGAGCTGCATCAGACGCACAGCGGCACCGTGGCGGTCATCCGGATCGGCGACGCTAGCGTTCCGGAAGGCAGAGATTGCCTTGTCGGTTTCACCGAGCGCGATCCTGATCTTGCCGAGTTCGAACCAGGCCGAGGCGAAGCCGGGGGCGAGCTCGATGGCCTGCTCCATCACCTCGGCGGCCGCGGCCAGGTCGCCCTTCAATTGCAGGTCGCGGGCGAACTCGTAGCGGCGGTCGGCGATCAGATCGCCGGAGGACAGGAACAGGCGGTTGGGCATGCTGGAACCATCATCGTCAATTCGGGCTTCTCATCGAGGAGATGGATGCGCGGGTCAAGCCCGCGCATGACGAGATGGAAACTGGCACGACCTGAAAACGCGTCTTGCGTGACCTATATGACCGGCATGCGCCCGCAAGACATTCTGCTGCCCGTTCCGTCCGGCCTCTGCTGCAAGGCCGGCGGCTTTCACATCGATCCCGTGCGCCCGGTCGAGCGGGCGCTGATCACCCACGGCCATTCCGATCATGCCCGTGCCGGCCACGGCGCCGTGCTGGCGACGCAGGAGACGCTCGACATCATGCGGCTGCGCTATGGCGACAATTTTGCGGGCTCGATCCAGGCGATCGGGTATGGCGAGGAGATCAGGCTCGGCGACGTCACCGCGAGCTTTCATCCCGCCGGTCACGTGCTCGGCTCGGCGCAGATCAAGGTGTCCTGTGGCGGGACCTGCATCGTCGCATCCGGTGACTACAAGGATGCGCGCGATCCGACCTGCGCGCCGTTCGAGCTGGTACAATGCGACGTCTTCATCACCGAGGCGACGTTTGGCCTACCAGTGTTCCGTCACGGCGACGCTGCGCTGGAAGTGAACAAGCTGCTGGCCTCGGTGGCGCTGTTTCCCGACCGCGCGCATCTGGTCGGCGCGTATTCCCTCGGCAAGGCGCAGCGCGTGATCGCGCTGATCCGCGAGGCCGGCTATGAGCAGCCGATCTACCTGCATGGCGCGATGGAGAGGATCACGCGCTACTATCGGGACAAGGGAATCGCGCTGGGCGAGCTGAGGCCTGTGAAGGGCGTCAAGAAGGCCGAGCTCGCCGGCACGATCACGCTGGCGCCGCCGAGCGCGACCTCCGACCTGTGGACCCGCCGCTTTCCCGATCCCGTCACGGCCTTCGCCTCGGGCTGGATGCGGGTGCGCGCCCGCGCCCGGCAGCGCGGCGTCGAGCTGCCGCTGGTGATCTCGGACCATGCCGACTGGGACGGGCTGACCGCCACCATCGCGGCGACCGGCGCAAGCGAGGTGTGGGTCACCCACGGCCAGGAGGACGCGCTGGTGCATTGGTGCCGGAGCAAGGGCCTGGCGGCCCGGCCGCTCGACCTCGTCGGCTATGGCGACGAGGAGGAGAGCGAGGTGGTGGCGACGGAGGACGCGGAGGCATGAACCGCTTCGCCGAGCTGCTCGACCGCCTCGCCTATGAGCCGGGCCGCAACAACAAGCTGCGCCTGCTGACGTCGTACTTCCGCGAGGTCGAGGATCCCGATCGCGGCTACGCGCTGGGCGCGCTGACGGGCGCGCTGTCGTTCAAGCACGCCAAGCCGGCGCTGATCCGCGAAATAATCGCCGCGCGCACCGATCCGGTGCTGTTCGCGCTGTCGTATGATTATGTGGGGGATCTCTCGGAGACCGTCGCGCTGATGTGGCCGAAGGACAGGGCGCATCATCAGCAGCTCGTTTCTGGGTACCCCCCTCCCCACCCCTCCCCCACAAGGGGGGAGGGAGCGCTGGCGCGTTCGGAGTTGCTGTCTCGGTCTGCATCGAGCACCGCTCCCCCTTCACGTCTCTCGTCCCCCACAACCACTCTCTCCGTTCCCTCCCCCCTTGTGGGGGAGGGTCAGGGAGGGGGGTACCCCACGGGCGGTCTCACGAGGGACCCCGCACCCGGCCACAACAACCCGCCACCGCCGACGCTGACCGAGGTCGTCACCACCCTGCGCACCCTCGGCAAGACCGAGATGCCGCGGCAACTCGCGCAATGGCTGGATGAGCTCGACGAGACCGGGCGCTGGGCACTGCTGAAACTGGTCACCGGGGGCTTGCGCATCGGCATCTCCGCGCGGCTTGCCAAGACCGCAGCGGCCGCGCTCGGCGACAAGGACCCGCACGAGGTCGAGCTGATCTGGCCGGGCCTCGCGCCGCCCTATCTCGACCTGTTCGCCTGGCTCGAGGGCCGCGGCGACAGGCCGATCAACCGCGATCCCGCGCCGTTCCGCCCGGTCATGCTGGCGCATGCGGTCGAGGACGACGACTTCGCCAACATGAATGCCGCCGACTACATCGCCGAGTGGAAATGGGACGGCATCCGCGTCCAGGCGGTGAGCGGCCGCGAGGCCGACGGCCGCGTCGTCTCACGGCTGTATTCGCGCAGCGGCGAGGACATCACCGGAAGCTTTCCGGACCTGCTGCCGTCGCTGCATCTGCCCGGCGCGCTCGACGGCGAGCTGCTGGTGGTGCGCGATCAGCGCGTGCAGAGCTTCAACGTGCTGCAGCAGCGGCTGAACCGCAAGACGGTGTCGCCGAAGCTGATGAAGGAGTACCCGATCCACCTGCGGGCCTACGACCTGCTCGGCGATGAGGACGGCGATTTGCGCGAGCTGCCGTTCGCCGAGCGCCGCGCGAAGCTGGAGGCGTTCATCAAGCGCCTGGACGATCCGCGCGTCGACCTGTCACCGACCATTGCGTTCGCGACCTGGGATGCGTTGAAGGCTGCGCGCGCCAATCCCGCCTCGGCCGGGGCCGGCGACGATGCCGAGGCCGTGGAAGGCGTGATGCTGAAGCGGCGCGACGCGCTGTATCTGCCGGGGCGTCCCAAGGGGCAGTGGTGGAAGTGGAAGCACGATCCGCACATCATCGACGCCGTGCTGATGTATGCGCAGCGCGGCCACGGCAAGCGCTCGTCCTATTACTCCGACTACACGTTCGGCGTCTGGACGGCGGGAGACGGCGGCGATCAGCTGGTGCCCGTCGGCAAGGCCTATTTCGGCTTCACCGACGAGGAGCTGCTGCAGATCGACCGCTTCGTCCGCCGCAACACCACGGAGAAGTTCGGTCCCGTCCGCCACGTCGTGCACGAGCCCGGGCAGGGGCTGGTGCTCGAAGTGGCGTTCGAGGGCCTGCAGCGCTCGCCGCGGCACAAATCCGGCATCGCGATGCGCTTTCCGCGCATCAACCGGCTGCGCTGGGACAAGCCACCGCGCGACGCCGACCGGCTGGAGACGTTGGAGCGCATGCTGAAGAGCGAGACCCCAGCGTGACAGCGCGGGAACATTAAATGCCAGTAACCGGCTTGCGGCGGCGAGCCGGGTTCCCCACCTGCCCTGCCGTGCTTTATAATCGGGCTCGCGAATCCGACGAACCCGCCTGGAGACGATGACATGTCGAACGACATCAGGGACTATCCGGCCCGCGCCCGCAGCTCGGATGGCCTGTATCGCTTTCTCGGCGGCTCGCCGCTGTCGGTGGCGTTCCGACTGGTCCTGCTGTCGATCCTGGTCGGCGTGGTGCTGTCGGCGATCGGCTTCGATCCCTTGAACATCCTACACAGCATCCGGCTGCTGTTCATCCGGCTGTACGAGCTCGGCTTCGACGCCTTCAACTGGCTGTGGCGCTACTTCCTGCTCGGCGCCGTGATCGTGATCCCGATCTGGTTCCTGTCGCGGCTGTTCGCCCCGCGCGGCCGGTAGAGAGACGCAGCCGATGCAGCTCCGCTTCGTCGGCTGCGGTGACGCGTTCGGCTCGGGCGGCAGGTCCAACACCTGCTTCCATCTGACCGGCTCGCGCACGAATCTCCTGATCGATTGCGGCGCCTCGTCGCTGCCGGCGCTGAAGCGGCTCGGCATCGCCTGCAACGATATCAAACTGATCCTGATCACGCATTTCCATGGCGATCATTTCGCCGGCCTGCCGTTCCTGCTGCTCGATGCGCAGTTTTCGCGCCGGACGCAGCCGCTGGTGATCGTCGGCCCGGCCGGCATCGAGGCGCGGCTGACGCAGGTGATGGAAGCGCTGTTCGAGCATTCGTCGCGCACGCCGCGGAAATTCGAACTGTCGGTGATCGAGCTCGCGCCTGAGCAGCCAACGCGCTTCGGCGCGGTCTGCGTGACGCCGTTTCCAGTCGTCCACGGCAATTCGGGCGGACCGTTTCTCGGCTACCGGATCGAGGCCGAGGGCAAGATCGTCGCCTACACCGCCGATACCGAGTGGACCGACAGCCTGATCCCGCTCGGCCGCGACGCCGACCTGTTGATCGCCGAGGCCTACACCTACGACAAGGCGGTGAAGAACCATCTCAGCCTCGCGGCGCTGGAGGCGCATCTCGGCGAGATCGGGCCGAAGCGGCTGGTGCTCACCCATATGAGCGACGACATGCTGGGCCGGCTGGACCGCATCGAGCATGTGGCCGCGCATGACGGCATGAGCATCGACCTCTAGCTGAGAGACGCGAAAGGCCGCTAAGACCAGGAGAGACGCGCGTGCCGCGCGCTTTGCCAATCCGCGAGACGTTCTTGACTGCTTCAGCGAAAATCACGACAGCGCAGGTGTTCGACATCGCGGGTCCCGCGATGATCGCCAACCTGACCACGCCGCTGATCGGCATCGTCTCGACCACGGCGATCGGCCGGCTCGGCGAAGCGGCCATGCTCGGCGGCGTCGCCATGGCCTCGGTGATCTTCGATTGCCTGTTCTGGCTGTTCGCCTTCCTCCGCGCCAGCACACTCGCCTTCACCGCGCAATCGCTGGGCGCCGGCGAGAGCGACGAGATCCTGATGGTCCTGATCCGCGGCCTGGCGCTGGCCGCGCTGATCGGCGTCACCCTGATCGCGCTGCAACTGCCGCTGGGCGCGATCATCTTCGACATCATGGGCGGCAGCGACGCCGTGTTGAGCGCGGCCCGCAGCTATTTCATCGTCCGGATATGGTCGGCGCCGCTGGCGCTCGCCAACTACGTGCTGCTCGGCTGGCTCGTCGGACTGGCGCGCGCACGGCTGGCGCTGGCCGTTCAGGTCGCGATCAACCTGATCAACATGGCCGCGACCATCCTGTTCGTCCAGATGCTGCAGGCCGGTATCGCCGGCGCGGCGATTGCCGCCGTGATCGCGGAGACGGTCGGTGTCGCGATCGGCCTGGTGCTGGCGCGCCGATTGGTCAAAGCCGACGCCCGGATATCGCGCGCTGCGCTGCTCGACCGCGCCAAGCTGATGCACATGATGGCGGTGAACCGCGACATCATGATCCGCACCGCGGCGATGATCGTCGCCTTCCTGTTCTTCACCTCACAAGGCGCGCGTGCCGGCGACACGACGCTGGCGGCCAACGCGGTGCTGAACAATTTCCTGCTGGTGGCCGCGTTCTTCCTCGACGGGCTCGCCAACGCCGCCGAGCAGCTCTGCGGCTATGCGTTCGGCGCGCGCAACCGCGACGCCTTTTCCGGCGCCACAAGGCTGGTGCTCGCCTGGGGCTTCGGCTTCGCGCTCGCCGTTGCGGTGATCTTCGCGCTGTTCGGTCCGGTGCTGATCGACGTGATGACGGCAAACGATGCGGTGCGCCGCGCGGCGCGCGACTATCTGCCGTTCGTGGTGGCGTCGCCGCTGCTGTCGGTGTTCGCCTTCGCGTTCGATGGCGTCTATATCGGTGCCACCTGGGCGCGCGACATGCGCAATCTCATGGTGGCGGCGCTGATCGTCTTCCTCGGCATCTGGCTGGCGCTGCGCGGCTTCGGCAATACGGGCCTGTGGATCGCGATGCTCGGCTTCTACGCCGCGCGCGGCGGCTTCCAGGCCGCGCGTTATCCGGCGCTGCTGCGGGCGTCGTTCGGCAACAAAGAGAGTTTGTAGAGGGCGCTGTATCGCGCAGCGCGCTTTGCGATCTCGCTCGCCCTACACTCTTCGCCGAAGATAGAGCGCGTCTAAACCGGCCAGTCCTCGGCGGTGATCGTCGCGGCGTCCGCGCCGACGATCTCCGCCAGCGAGTCACGCCCCGTGCGCAGCAGCGTCGAGGTCAGGTCGGCCTTGATGCTCTCGACCAGGCCGAGGCCCTTGTAGACCAGCGAGGAATACAGCTGGATCAGGCTGGCGCCGGCGCGGATCTTGGTGAGCGCGGCGCCACCCGTGTCGATGCCGCCGACGCCGATCAACGGGAACGCGCCTTCGACGCGCACGAAGGTCTCGGCCACCATCCGGGTCGACAGCCGGAACAGCGGCCGCCCGGACAGGCCGCCCTGCTCCTTGGCGCGCAACTGCTCGCGCAGCGAGCTGGGCCGAGCGAGCGTCGTGTTCGACACGATCATGCCGTCGACGCCGCGCGAGCGCGCGACATGGACGACGTCATCGAGCTCGGCGAGGCTGAGATCCGGCGCGATCTTGAGCAGCACCGGGGTGTCGCCGGCCTTGCGGCGGATACGGTCGCGCGCCTCCAGCACCTTGGATAGCAGCTCGTCGAGCTGCGAAGCCTGCTGCAGGTTGCGCAGGCCCGGCGTGTTGGGCGAGGAGATGTTGACGGTGAAGTAGCTCGCCACCGGCGCGAAGGTCTCGATCAGCCGGACGTAATCGGCGACGCGATCGGCCGAATCCTTGTTGGCCCCGACATTGACGCCGACGATGCCGCCCTGATGGGCGCGGCCGGCAAGCCGCCGCAACACGATCTCGGCGCCGTCATTGTTGAAGCCCATGCGGTTGATCACCGCCTCGTCGCGTTCCAGCCGAAACAGCCGCGGGCGCGGATTTCCGCTCTGCGGCCGCGGCGTGACCGAACCGATCTCGACGAAGCCGAAGCCGAGCCGCAGCAGCGCGTCCGGCACCTCGGCGTTCTTGTCGAAGCCGGCGGCCATGCCGACCGGATTCGGGAAGTTGAGCCCGAAGGCGCGCACCGCGAGCTTCGCATCGTCCGGTCGCGGCTTGATCGCCGGCAAGAGCTTCAGGCCCTGGATGGCGAGCCGGTGCGCATCCTCGGCGTCGAGCCAGCGGAGCAGCGGCAGCGAGAGCTGGTCGAAAGCGCGGATCACGGCTTCAGGTCCGGAATGTCATGGCCGCCATCGGCACGGCTGTGCAACTGGTGAACGGCGGTCACGGCGCCGAGATCGAGCTCGCCATACAGATGCGGGAACAGCTCGTCGTTGCGCGAGCGCTCCCAGCGCAAGCCTGCACCCAGTGCATCCGCCTCGACCTCGACCAGGAACAGCGCGCTCTGCCCGAAAAAGTGCTTCCGGGCCGTCTCCGGCACCTGGGGGGCGGTCGAAAAATGGATGAACCCGTCGCGCAGATCGTCGGCGCTGCCGCGGTACACGCCCAGCCGCTCCGCCTCGCGCCAGGCCGAAGCTGAGCAGATTTTGTAGATTTTGGGCACCTTCGCGCGGTCCTGGCTCAAGCTTGAGTTTGCTGATGTTTTCGGAGCGGCCGACCGTATCGGCAGGGGGCGGCGAACTCAAGCATCGTTTGCCCGGGACAGCCCGGCGGCCGACCCGCTCAGGCTGCACCCGAGTGACTGCGAGTTCGCGAGGATGCAGCCGGTTCCTCAGCAAGGGTTAACCTGATTCGGTTTTCCTGTTGCGCGCGATTCGCAACCGATCGTGCCCACGCTTGAACCTTTTGGAGATTGCCATGGACCGCCGCCACGTCTTGAAGGCCCTTGCGGGGCTCGCCCTCTGCCCCGCCTGCGCGACCCCGGGCTTCGCCGCCGAGGGCGCCCCGCATTGGAGCTATGAGGGCGCGACCGGACCGGCCAACTGGGGGGATCTCGATGCGGCCAACAAGGTCTGCGGCGTCGGCACCCAGCAATCGCCCATCGACATCGAGCATTCGACCCGGGCCCAACTGCCCGACTTCAAGCTGAGCTGGGCCAGGACCGCCGACACCATCGTCAACAATGGTCACACCATCCAGCTCAACTTCGCCGACGGCAGCAGCACCCTGAAGCTCGACGGCACCACCTACAAGCTGCTGCAGGTGCATTTCCATCGTCCGAGTGAGCATCAGATCGGTGGCAAGAACTATCCGATGGAGGCGCATTTCGTCCACCGCGCCGCGTCGGGCGGGCTCGCCGTGGTCGGCGTTCTCATGACCACCGGCCGGCCCAATCCCGCCTTCGCGCAGATCGTGGCGACGATGCCGGACAAGGAGGGTCCCGCGGTCAAGGCCGATCCGCGCATCAACCCCAACATGATGCTGCCGGCACGCCGCTCCTATTATCGCTATGCCGGCTCGCTGACGACGCCGCCCTGCTCAGAGGTGGTCGAATGGCTGCTGCTGAGCGAGCCGGTCTCGGTCGCGGAAGCGGACGTCGCGAAATTCGCCAAGCTGTATCCGATGAACGCGCGCCCGGTGCAGAAGCTCGACCGCCGCTTCGTGCTGCACGGGGTGTAGTTCGAATGGCCGCTTCGGACTGACGTGGCCGCCGAGTTCTCCGCTGTCGTCCCGGCGAACGCCGGGACCCATACCGCGGAATCTCAGTTGTCTTGCGAGGTGGCGGATATCCGTCACCTCACCTCGGCTCGTGGCTATGGGTCCCGGCTCAGGGCCGGGACGACACCTTTTGTGTGACGACGAGCGAGCCCCTCACGCGCTGCGCGCCAGCGCGCCGTCGATCATCGCCACCGCATTGTTCACGCCGTAGACCGCGACGAAGGAGCCGAAACGGGGGCCCTTCTCCTGGCCGAGCAGCACCTGGTAGAGCATGTTGAACCAGTCCAGAGACACGCCGGGGCGGCCGTCCTTGCCCTTCTTGGCGTGGTCGAGGAACGGCTCGCGGCGGCCGATCTCGTAGACCACGTTCTGGATGTCCTCGGCCGTGGCCTCCGCCGGAAGATTGGACAGCGCATCGCGCAGATCCTGCAGCGCCACGCGCTCGCCCTCGGTCGGCTCGCGGAAGGTCTTGGTCGGCGCGACGAAGTCGCGATAGTAGTTGATGGCGTAGCCGACCATCGCGTCGAGCTTGGGATGCGTCTGCGGCGTCACGCCGGGCCGGTAGCGGCCGATGAAGCCCCACAGCGTCTCGGCATTCTCCGCGTTCGACGACGACACCAAGGTCAGCAGCAGCTGGAAGGTGACGGGCATGTCGGCCTTCGGCGGCTTTCCGGAATGAATGTGCCAGACCGGATTGCCGAGCTGTTGCTTGGCATCCTGCTTCCGAAAACCATCGAGGAACTGCTGATAGTCGTCGACGTTGCGCGGGATGACGTCGAAATACAGCCGCTTCGCCGCCTTCGGCTCGCGATACATGAACAGCGACAGCGATTCCGGCGAGGCGTAGCGCAGCCATTCGTCGATGGTCAGCCCGTTGCCCTTCGACTTCGAGATCTTCTGGCCCTTCTCGTCGAGGAACAGCTCGTAATTGAAGCCCTCAGGCGGGGTGCCGCCGAGCGCCGCGCAGATCTTGCCCGACAGCTTCACCGAATCGATCAGGTCCTTGCCGGCCATTTCATAGTCGACGCCCAGCGCATGCCAGCGCATCGCCCAGTCCGGCTTCCATTGCAGCTTGCAACGGCCGCCGGTCACCGGAACGGTCATGCGCGCCTTGGTCTCCGGATCGTCGTAGGAGATGGTGCCGGCCTTGGCGTCGTGCTCGACGATCGGCACGTACAGCACGAGGCCGGTGCGCGGGCAGATCGGCAGGAACGGCGAGTAGCTCGCCGCGCGCTCCTCGCGCAAGCTCGGCAGCATGATCGCCATCACCTTCTCGAGCCGCTCCAGCATGCGCAGCAGAGCCGCGTCGAACTTGCCGGAGGTGTAGTAGTCGGTCGCGGAGGCGAACTCGTAGTCGAAGCCGAACCGGTCGAGAAAGGCGCGCAGCCGCGCATTGTTGTGAGCGGCGAACGACGGATATTCGTTGGAGAACGGATCCGGGATGCGCGACAGCGGCTTGCCGAGATGGCTGGCCAGCATGTCCTTGTTCGGCACGTTGTCCGGAACCTTGCGCAGGCCGTCCATGTCGTCCGAGAACGCGATCAGGCGGGTCTTGATCTTGTCCTCGGTGAGCACGCGGAAGGCGTGGCGGACCATGGTGGTGCGCGCGACCTCGCCGAAGGTGCCGATATGCGGCAGGCCGGACGGGCCGTAGCCGGTCTCGAACAGCACCTCGTCCTTGGGGTTCTTCTTCAGCCGGTTGACGATCGCTTTCGCCTGCTCGAACGGCCAGGCGTTGGATTGTTCGGCGAGCGCGCGCAAGTCGCTCGGGCTGGTCTGGACGAGATCGATCGTGGACATCGTGAAAAAGACTTCTCCGAAGACGTCAGTGCAAAACAGTGGTCATGATACCCGTCATTTCCGGGGCGATGCGAAGCATCGAACCCGGAATCTCGAGGTTCCGGTTTCGCGTCTTCGACGCGCCCCGGAACGACGGCAAGCGCTAGAACGGGCTGATCGAGAAGTAGCGCAGCCACAGGTCGGTGTAGCGGCCTTTTTCCCAGACCCGGAACAGCGCCCAGTTCAGCGCCTGGCGCAAGAGGTCGTTGCCCTTGCGCACGGCGATGCCTACGCCCTCGCCGAAATAGCGGCTTTCGACGAAAGGTCCACCGGAAAAGGCGCAGCAATCGCCGGAATCGGTGCCATTGACCCAGAACGCCAGCGAGATGCCGTCGCCGAAGATCAGGTCGACCTCGGCCCGGCGCAGCGCCTGCCGCAGCGCCTCGTCGTTCGGATAGGTCTTGATCTCCGCGTCGGTGAACATCGCCTTGAGGTAGGCCTCGTGCGCGGTGCCGGCGACGGCGCCGATCTTCTTACCCTCGAGAAATTCGGGGCGGATCTCGGTCATGACGGCATCGCGGCGGGACACGAAGCGGGCGGGCGCCCGGTAATACGGATCGGAGAAGTCGGCCCGCGCCCGCATCTGCGGCGTCACCGCGATCGAGGCGATGATCGCATCGCCCCGGTTCGAGGACAGCGCATCGAGCAGGGTTTCGAACCGGCGCATCTGGACGGTGCAGGTGACCTTGATCTCGTCGCAGATCGCCCGTGCCAGATCGACGTTGAAGCCGGCCGGATTGCCGTCCGGACCGGTGAAGTTGAACGGCGGATAATCGGTCTCGGTCAGGAAACGAATCACGGTGAGGCGCGACAAATCGGGCCGGTCGGGCCGGCGTCGCGGGTCCCAGAAGCCGGGGACGGCCTGCGGCGCCGCCTCGACGGCGGGCCGCACGGGCGCCTGGGCGCGCACCTCCGAGCCGGCTGCGGCGAGACCGAAGCAGAGCAGCGCGCTGGCGATGGCGGCGCGGGCCGCAGGCGCGGATTTCACGGGCTTTGATAAGACGGTCTGCATCAGCGGTCCCGATGGTCAGCGCCTTATAGACCATCCCGGCGCAAATTCGAGGCTGGATTCGGCCCGGAGGCGGCCGCCCGGCTGGAGCGTCAACGCGCTCAGAGGTACTTCTTGAGATCCGCCGCCGCTTCCTCGGGCGTCCGCTTCAGGTTGAACGGCGCGACGAACCGGCCGTTGCGGTCCATCAGATACACCAGGGCGGTGTGGTCCATGGTGTAATCACCGTCCTTCAGCGGGACCTTCTTGGCATAGACCCGGTACTCGGTGAGAACCTTCGCCAGAACCTCGGGATCGCCGGTCAGACCCTTCAGATGCGGGTCGAAGCTGGAGAGGTAGTCCTTCATCGCGGCCGGATTGTCGCGCTCGGGGTCGACCGAGACGAAATAGGCGTTGACGCCGTCGGCGTCCTTGCCCATCGCGCGCAGCACCTCGGAGATCTCGAACAGCGAGGTCGGACAGACGTCCGGGCAATGGGTGAAGCCGAAGAAGATCAGGGTCGGACGGCCTTCAAGGCTCTTCTCGGTGACGACGGCCCCGCTCTGGTCGGTCAGCTGGAACGGTCCGCCGATCGCGGCCGGCGCCGCGATGTTTCGGCCGCCGCCCATGATGAGGAACATCAGCGACAGCCCGACCACGAGGCTGGCGGCAAAGGCTCCGACGATCACCAGGGGGCGGGTGGCATTGGATGGCATTGCGCGCTCCTTCACTGTCTCAGAAGCAGGCTTGCCAGCCGGCCGCGATCGTCTCGAAGAACACCGCGGTCCCGTACTGCACCCACATCGTCACGGCGCCGGCGACGAGCCCGATCGCCGCAACCCCAGCCACGATAGCCGAAGCGGAGGCCGAACGCCGGTCACCCGACGCGGACGGTATCTCTTGCGGCGCTGAAAGAGGCTGCATGATGGCGTACTCATCGGGCGGGTGCTGGCCCGAGCGGCCCGCCCCTCGCGCTTCAGATAAGCCCCGCGGCCGGTCCAGGCAAGCGCCGCGGACGGGCAGCCGATCACCCGAAACGGCCGGTGGCCGGCGTCATCAATGGGAGGCGGAGGCCTTGGCCGCGGCCGGCGAGATGGCCGGCGCATTGGGCGCAACATGCGAGGAGGCCGGAGACGATGCCTGGGCATCCATATAGCAGGGCTTGTACATTGCCTGCAGCTCCTTGCCCTTCAGGAAGATCATCCGGGGCGTCAGGCCGCCGCGCTGGGTGATCCAGCGGCGGATCGGCGACGGGTACATCGAGTACAGCATCTGGGTCGCCTCGGGGTTGGTGACGGCGCGGCCGTTGGCGCCGAAATCCCAGGCGGCGTGGAATCCGAGATTGGCATGCGAGGTGACGCAGATCTTCTCGTGGGGGATCGCCCCGAGCACGATGGTGCAGGCCGAGGCGCAAAGCCCGTCGATGATCACATACTCACCGGAGGATCGCAGGCCCTGGTACTTGTCGACATAGGTTCCGATCCGGCCACCGCGGTCATCGGCGATCCGGACCACGGCCTGGCTGGCGCCGACCCCCGACAGCAACAGAACGACCGCAAGCAATCCCGTCCAGAATTTCATGTCGAGCCCCAGTGCAACCCGGCGAAAACCGATCTGACCGACTTTGGCACGCTTCGTGTGATGCGCTTCTTGTGATGCTTGGACTGCGGTGGACCTTGCAATCACGACCCCATCCGCAGAACCGGAACGCGAAAGCCAAATCCAAATCGCAAATGCAGCGTGTTTCGAGATCGTGTTTTTGTCCAGGACAGCGCGGTGACGAAAGCCAAATTCACCGCGAGTGTTGCAAGCCCGCTGCACCAATGAGTCGCTACCACCGAAAATGGCCGAACGCTGGTTCCGGACATGGCGATGGCGCCACGAGCAAGGCAGAGGCCCGGCATGATTCGCCCATCGGCGCGGCAGCGGCGTCACGGCGGCACAAACGACACTCCGGAAAAACCCGGTAGCCGAGCTGCCGCGCGACACACGCCCCGTTGCCCAGTGACGGCGGGACGCTCACCCCTCTCATCGCCGGCCCAGGGGCGCTCGTGCGATCACGATCGTGGGTGCGCGCTCCCGCCAGCCCTGGCTGGCATGGCCGAAATCCGGAGATGCGACCAATGCAATCACAAGTTTGGACCGTGCGGCCGAGCTCCGCCCCGCAAGCGGGCGCGGCAGGATCACTCCCAGCAGCGCGCCGTCTGATCGCGAGATGGAGCGAGGTCCGGCCGATATCGCGCTGGCAGCCGGGAGGACGATCTGCCTCCCGACGCCCTCGGTCCCCGTGAAGTTAACTAATTATCGGGCAGCCGAATCCGCGCTCCAAACGTGACGAGCGGCGCATCGGCGGCGCCGAGCTGGATCTGCCGCTCCGGCACCTCCTGATAGCTGCCGTCTTCAATCTTTCTTAATTCATATTGCCAGACCGTTAACGTCTCGCCGCGCGCGAGCGCGTCGCGGATGCGGCTGGCGCCGCGTCCCGGCAGCTTGACGAGGTCGTCGCGCATCATGCCGATCATCGTCGGGCTCTCGCCGCGATGCAGCTCGAAGAACACCATGCGATTGGGCTTGTCCTGCGGCTTGAGCACGGTATCCGCCGTGAACAGCACCAGACAGATTGCGACGGCAATCCACTTCCAAGTGTCGGACATCATGAGACGCATTCCCCGCACCGCCTCTGCGCGTGGCGTAGCCCTCGCGCAAACAGGCGGCAACTTACAGTTCTGTCATTCCGGATGAGATGACGTTCGACGTAATCGATTCGCTGCGCGCCGGGCGCGATGATGGGCTCCTCATCGTTCACAACATGGAGAGCACCGATGACCAACCCGACTGAGATCGCCGAGAGCTACATCGCGCTGTGGAACGAACGCGATGCCGCGCAGCGCGGCGCATTGCTCGCACGTCACTGGACCGCGGATGCGCTCTATGTCGACCCGCTGATGCGCGGCGAAGGACGCGATGCGGTGGATGGCCTGGTCGCGGGCGTGCAGCAGCGCTTTCCCGACTTCCGCTTTCGCCTGATCGGCTCCGCGGACGGCCACGGTCATCATCTCCGCTTTTCCTGGGAGCTCGGCCCCGAGAATGCGGAAGCCCCGATCCAGGGCACGGATTTCGTCGAGCTGGCCGACGGCCGCATCCGGCGCGTCATCGGGTTTCTCGACAAGGTCCCGCAGGGCGCCTGACGGACGTCCCGTTCCGCCCGGCTTCCGCAGTGCGGTCGGCCTGCCGCGATGGCCGGGCTCCCATGCGCAGACGCACGACCTGTCTCGTGGTGATTGCGCTACGTCAACGTCGGATCCGGTCCGCCGCTGCAGAGCTTCTGCTTCGCGACGAGTTCAGGATCGCCGGAGACGGGCGTGCAGCAGTCAAATCCCATCGATGATCACGCCATGGCGGCCGGCACGCTGGCCGCCATCACCACCTTGCCCGAACTCTGGCGCTGGCGCGTCGAACGGAGCCCGGACAAGCAGGCCTACCGACATTTCGACGCAAGAAGCGGCCGATGGGCGAGCTTCTGCTGGCGCGAGATCGATCTCGTCGTCGACCGCTGGCGGCGGGCGCTTGCGGCCGACGGCTTCGCCCAGGGTGAGCGTGTCGCCATCCTGATGCCGAACGGGATCGCACATCTCGCCATCGATCAGGCCGCGCTCTCGCTCGGCCTGGTGCCGGTGCCGATGCATGCCGTCGATAATGCCGACAGCATCGCCTACATCCTCGCCGATTCCGGTGCCCGGCTGCTGCTGGTCGATTCGGACACACGCTGGGACGAGATCGCAGCGGTCGGCGAGGCCCTGCCCGACCTGCGGCGGATCGTCTGCGCCGACCGGCGAACGACCCAGCCGACCGGCGATCCGCGCCTCATCGATCTGGAGGCGTGGCTGAACGCAGCCGGCAACGCCACGCTTCCCGGCACCCGGATCGCCATCGCGCCGCACGACCTCGCCGCCATCGTCTACACCTCGGGCACGACGGGCCGGCCCAAGGGTGTGATGCTGTCGCACGACAACGTCGTCTCCAACCTCAAGGCCATTCATCAGCGGCTGGCGGCCGATACCGACGACGTATTCCTGTCGTTCCTGCCGCTGTCACACACGTTCGAGCGCACTGCGGGCTACTACTACCCGATCGCCATCGGCGCCTGCGTCGCCTATGCGCGCTCGGTGAAGCAGCTGTCCGAAGATCTGGTGGAGGTCCGTCCGACCATCCTGATCTCCGTGCCGCGCATCTATGAGCGCATCTACTCGGTCATCATGCATCACCGCGCGATCGCAAACCCGCTCGAACGGGCGCTGCTCGACCTGACCATCGCGATCGGCGGCCGGCGCTTCGATGCGCAGCATGGGCGCGGAACCAGACTTTCAGCGTTCGACCGAATCGCGTGGCCGCTGCTGCAACGCCTGGTCGCCGCCAAGATACTGGCTCGATTCGGCGGACGGCTGCACGTCGCCGTCAGCGGCGGCGCGCCGATCGCCGAGCCGGTGGTGCGGCTGTTCCTGGCGCTCGGGCTCGAGGTGCTGCAGGGCTACGGCATGACCGAGACATCGCCCGTCGTCAGCGTCAACACGCCTGACGACAACGACCCGCGCACCGTCGGACGCGCCCTGCCGGGCATCGAGGTGCGCATCGGCGACAATGACGAGTTGATGGTGCGCGGCCCGAACGTGATGCTCGGCTATTGGCACCGGCCGGAGGAGACCGCGCGCACCAGGGAAGCCGACGGCTGGCTGCACACCGGCGACCAGGCCCGCATCGACAGCGGACGCATCACCATCACCGGTCGGATCAAGGACATCCTTGTCACCTCGACCGGCGAGAAGATTGCGCCCGCCGATCTGGAAACCGCGATCCTGACCGATCCGCTGTTCGAGCAGGCCATCGTGATCGGCGAGAACCGGCCGTTCCTGACCGCGATCGTCGTGCTCAACGCCAACGGCTGGGCTGAGCAGCAGGCGAGGCTCGCGGCGCACGGCCAGCGCGGCACCGAGGCCGAAGCGGCCTCTCTGCTGCGCCACATTGCGCGAGCCGCGAAGGCCTATCCGTCCTACGCGACGCCGAAGGCGGTGCATTGGACCTTGGAGCCGTGGACCGTGCAGGAAGGCCTGATCACGCCGACGTTGAAGAACAAGCGTCCGGCGATCGAGCGGAGCTTCGCGAAGGAGATCGAGGCGATCTATGCAAAACGCGCGGCAGCTTTGCGGCCGTCGGCTACCGCACGAAGCTGATTTTGCAGAGCGTAGCAGCAGGACATTGCGGCATTGGAGCGGGCGAAGGGAATCGAACCCTCGTATGCAGCTTGGGAAGCTGCCGTTCTACCATTGAACTACGCCCGCGCTCGTCAATGCTTAGCCGAGACCATGCGTTTCGCCAAGCGGCTTGTTGCCGCGACACCGTCAGGCCCAGAGGTGGCGGACGCAACAGTTCTGCACCGGCCTGATCTCCGGATCGTGATCGGCCGCGACCGCCGGCTCCGGAACGGATCGGGCCGGTCGCGCTTTTGCCCGTTGGAGGCGGCACCCCTCGCTGCTTCGCCGCGCCGTCAAGGTCCTGGGAGCTCACATCATGCAAAGCCAAAGCCCCGCGTCTCAGACCGCAACCTCGAAAGCCCTCGCCGTCATGGCGGGCCCGTCGGCGCTCGACCTTTACACCCTCGGCTGCGGTCTGTTCCTGGCCGTCGCGCCCTGGCTGTTCGGCTTCGTCGGCAGCGCCGGCCGGATCGATGCTGCGTTGGCGGGGGCTGCCGTCGTCGTGCTCTCGCTCGGCGGCCTCCTGGCGTTTGCCGATTGGGAGGAGTGGCTGAAGGTCGCGCTTGGATTGTGGCTGATTGCAGCTCCGTGGCTGCTCGGGTTCGTGCATACGTCGGCGATGCATGTCAGCATCACGATCGGGATCGCCGTGACCTTCCTGAGCCTGCTCGAACTGTGGCTTGCGCATGATCCTGATTTTGCTGGCGATAGACCTACATTGGTGAGCCAGCCGTAGCGCCTCTGGTCGATCGCACCTCGCCTGCGCGCTGCGCCGCATTCCGCGATCGCGATGCCGATGACAGAGATCGCAGACAGCGATCGCAACGGGACGCTTGACAACCATCACCCAAATCAGGGCAAACCCGCCCCGGTCACGCCGCGCTGTTAACACTTTGTAAACAAAGTTGATGCGGGCGATCGTGACGATGATATGATGTGGCGTGGGGTTGGGGTGGCGTCATGGGGCGTGGGTATACGATCTTTGATACGGCCCTCGGCCGTTGCGGCATTGCGTGGAGCGATGCCGGAATCACCGGCGTACAACTGCCGGAAGCACGGGAAATCGAGACGCGGCGGCGCCTGTTTCGCCAATTCCCCGAAGCGCGGGAGCAGCGCCCGTGTTCGAATATTGAACTTGCCATCGAAGGCATAACCGCCATGCTGCGCGGGCAGGAGGTCGACTTCTCCGATGTCGTGCTCGATCTCGGCGGCGTCACGCCCTTTAACCAGCGCGTCTATGATTGCATTCGTGCCATTCCGCGCGGCGAGACGCGCAGCGCCGACGCGATCGCAGACGAACTGCACGTTCCCAAGGCGCTGAATTCGATCGCGCAGGCGCTGAGCAAGAATGCGCTCGTGCTGATCGTTCCCTGTCACCGCGTGCGCGACATCGGCAACGGCCTCGACAAGCCGTCGCCCAACAGCGGCGTCATCTCCAAGCGGCGGCTGCTGTCGCTCGAAGGCGCACGGCCTCATGCGGGCCTGACGTTGTTCGACGCGTTTCTCGCGGTCGACCGGCCGCGCGCGTCGTAGCGTGCCTCGAGCGCCGGGCGATATTTTCTCGCACGCGACCCTCCTCTTTCATCCGCAATACGCTAGATTTGCTGGATGACCGCCACCATCCTGTTCGAAAGCCGTGACGTCACCGTGTCCGAGTTCCGCTGTGCGGCGGTTCCGGGCGAGCGTCCCTATGTCGAGCAGTATGCCGGCTACTCGCTGTCCTACGTGCGCAAAGGCAGCTTCGGCTGTCGGCACCGCGGCCGCTTCTTCGAGCTGGTCACCGGCTCGCTGCTGGTGGGCCATCCCGGCGATGAGTTCATGTGTACGCACGATCACGTCTGCGGCGACGAATGCCTGTCATTCTTCTTCGATCATGCGCTCATCGATGAGATCGGCGGCGACAGGCGGGCCTGGCGGGTTGGCGCGATGCCGCCGCTGCCGGAGCTCATGCTCCTCGGTGAGCTCGCGGAGGCCGTCGCCGCGCGCGAGCAGGACCTCGGTCTGGACGAGGTTGGCCAGATCATCGCCAGCCGCTTCGTCGCGACCGCCACGGGCCAGCAGGAACGGGCGGCGACGCCAAGCCTTCGCGATCGCCGGCGCGCGGTCGAGAGCGCATTGTGGATCGACGACAATGCGGCGCGCGACATCGACCTGGCGGCTGCGGCTGGTGAGGCCGGCGTCAGCCCGTTCCATTTCCTGCGGCTGTTCGCGGCCACGATCGGCGTGACGCCGCATCAATATCTGATCCGCTCCCGCTTGCGGCGCGCCGCGCGGCGTCTCAGCGAGGAGGATACGCCGGTCACCACCATCGCCTACGATTCGGGTTTTGCCGATCTGTCGAATTTCACCCGCACCTTCGCGCGCGCTGCCGGCGTGTCGCCGGCGAAGTTTCGCAAGGCGTCGCGCGGCGAGCGCAAGATTCTCCAAGACCATCTGAGCCGCCATTGATTGGATGATCCAGCGCGTGCGGCAGCCGCACGCGAAGCATGGAGATCATCGATGTACGATCATATCGGCCTCAAGGTCGGCAATCTGGACGCCAGCGTCCGCTTCTACACATCGGCGCTGGCGCCGCTCGGCCACATCCTCTGCTCCAAGGACGAGGCGTCGGCGGGCTTCGGCCCGAAGGGGGAGCCGGCGCTGTGGCTGTATCTCGACAAGGGCGCCAGCAAAGGCGCCGCCCATATCGCGTTCCGCGCCCGGGACCACGCGGCGGTCGCCAGATTCCACAGCGAGGGGCTGAAGGCCGGCGGCAGCGACAATGGCGGCGCCGGGCCGCGCGCGGACTACAGTCCGACCTACTACGCCGCCTTCCTGATCGATCCCGACGGCAACAACATCGAAGCCGTGTGTCCGTGAGGTCCCCGGCCATGGCATCGATTCAGAAGGACATCCCGATCGCAGCCTCCGCGGCCGCCGTCTGGGACGCCGTGCGCGACTTCGGCGCCGTTCATACCCGGCTGGCGCCCGGCTTCGTCGTCGATTGCCAGCTCGACGGCGACGTCCGGATCGTGACCTTCGCCAACGGCAACGTGGTGCGCGAACGCCTCGTCAGTTGCGACGAGGCGCAGCAGCGTCTGGTCTACACGATCGAGAGCGAGCGCGTGACGCATCACAACGCGTCCGTGCAGATCATCCCCGACGGCGCGCAGGGTTGCCGGATGCTCTGGATCACCGACGTGCTGCCGCACGCCATCGCGCCCTATATCGAGCAGCAGATGGCGCTCGGCAGGCGCGCGATGCAGGACGCCCTAGGCGGGCTGCGCGCCTAGACGAGCCGAGCAGCCGTCAGCCGACATGCGGAGATGGCGGGATCTGCGCCCCCGAGCCGAGTTCGGCCGCCAGCACGGCCGGGCGCAGCTCCAGCGCTGCGGCCGGCTTCGGGCCCCAGCGGGTGAGCATGACGGTGGCGAGCGTCAGCACTCCGAGCAGGACCATCGAGGACGCCGCCAGCATGAAGAAGTCGCCCTCGGTCGCGGCATGGCTCAGCAGATAGCTGCCGCCTGCGGCGATGAAGACGAGCCGCACCGTCTGTGCCAGCACCGGACCGATCACCCTGGCTGCGCCCTGCGAGGAGAAGTACATCGAGATCGCCAGGCCGATGAAGGCATACATTGGCGCTGCGACCTGAAGATAGTGCCGGCCCGCGCTGCGCGCGCTCTCGTCCTGGGTGAAGATGTCGACCCACAATTGCGGGACGATCGCGATCAGCGTCGACAACGCACCCACCGACGCGAAAGAGACCAGCCCCGCCGTCCAGGCGATCCGGCGGGCACGCGCGATTCTTTCCGCACCGATCGCCATGCCGACCATCGGCACCGAGGCCATGCCGACGGAGAACGCGACAGTGGTCACCATGAATTCGAGCCGTGCGCCGATGCCGTAGCCGGCCAGCACGGCGGTGCCGAACGATGCCAGCATGTGCGTGAAGATCGCGATCGACAGCACGGATTGCAGCGGCGAGAAGCAGGCGATGGCGCCGACCTTGAGGATGTCGGCGAACATCGCACGGCTGATCTTGAGACCTCGCAGCTTCGGCCGGACGCGCGCGCGGCCCGAGAACAGATACCAGCCCATCACCGAGATGCTGACGCAGAAGGCCAGCAGCGCGCCGGCGGCGACGCCGCGCATGCCGAGCCCGAGGACCAGGCTGAGCGTGCCGCCGAGCACGATCTGCAGCAGTGCCGAGCTGAGGATCATGAACGACGGCAGCTTCATGTTGCCGGTGCCGCGCAGGATGCCGGCCATCGAGTTCATCAGCCAGGGCAGTACCGCGCCGCCGAAGAAGATCTGCAGATAGGCTGTGGCATGGCTCAGCACCGCGCCGCGGCCGCCGAGCACCTCCAGCAAGGCAGGTCCGAACACCAGCATGCCGATCATGAAGGTCGCGCCGAACAATAGCGCGATCAGCAGCGCGTGCGTCGCGAGGGTCGAGGCCCGTTCGGTGTCGCCGGCGCCGAGCGCCCGCGCGATCGCCGAGGCCACGCCGCCGCCCATGGCGCCGCCGGACATCGTCATGGTCAGGATCACCAGCGGGAACACCAGCGCCATCGCCGCCAACGCCTCGATACCGAGCCGGCCGATATAGGAGGTCTCTGCGATGACGACGCAGGTGCCGGCCGTGTTCGCGATGATGTTGGGCCAGCCCAGCGACAGCAGGGTGCGCAGAATGGGTCCGTCGACGAGCGCATTCCGAACCGGCTTCGCGATGGGCGGCAACGTACGCCCCTCGCCGACCGGACTGTCGGCCAAGCCGATCTCGGACATGCTCGCTCCCCGTTTGGCCGCGCCATCTGGCGGGACCTTTGTCGTTCCTCCTAGCACACCGCCGGGCCGCGCCCCGTGCAGCAGGCGCATTGGGGGTGCGCGGTCAGCGCGCAGCCCGGCCTAGAGGCGGAAGTGCTTGGAGAGCTTCAGGCCCTGGGCCTGGTAGTTGGAGCCGATGCGGCTGCCATACATCGCGTTCGGCCGGGCCAGCATCTTCTCATAGACGAGGCGGCCGACGATCTGACCGTGCTCGAGGATGAACGGCACCTCGCGCGAGCGCACCTCGAGCACCGCGCGCGAGCCCTGCCCGCCGGCGCCGGCATAGCCGAAGCCGGGATCGAAGAAGCCGGCATAATGGACACGGAATTCGCCCACGAGCGGATCGAACGGCACCATCTCGGCGGCGTAGTCCGGCGGCACCTGCACGGCCTCCTTCGAAGCCAGGATGTAGAACTCGCCGGGATCGAGAATGAGGCTGCCGTCGGGTCGCGCCTTGATCGGCTCCCAGAACTCCTCCACGGCATAGCCGGCGCGGCGGTCGACGTCGACGACGCCGGTGTGGCGCTTGGCGCGATAGCCCACATAGCCCTTGGCATTGCTGCCGGACAGGTCGACGGAAAGAGCGACGCCGCCGACGAGATCCGCATCATCGCGATCCACCAGCCGCTCGGCCTGATGCAGCGCGATCAGTTCGTCCTCCGACAGAACCGCGTCGCGGTAGCGGAAGCGGACCTGGGACAGGCGCGAGCCTTCGCGCAGCAAAACGGGAAACGTCTTCGGGCTGATCTCGGCGTAGAGCGGACCGTGATAGCCGGCTCCGATCATGTCGAACCGTCGCGTGCCGTCGGCGATCACGCGGGTGAACACGTCGAGCCGCCCGGTCGAGCTCTTCGGATTGGCGGCCGCGACGATGTCCTTCGGCAGCGCGAGACTCTCCAAGAGCGGCACGATGTAGACGCAGTTGGTCTCCAGCACTGCGCCGTCCGCGAGCGCAAATTCGTGCAGCTTCAACTCGTCGATACGCTCGGCGACCGTCGCGCCCGGCCCAGGCAGAAAGCTTGCCCGCACGCGATAGGCGATGTCGCCGAGCCGCAGGTCCAGGCTCGCCGGCTGGATCTGGCTTTCGACAAAATCGTATGCGGGGATGATCAGGCCAGCCTCCGCCATCGCCACGATCATGCGATCGGGGAGGATGCCGTGGGCGTCGGGGCTGAGCGAAAACGGCAAGACCTGATCCTTTGCAGGCGCCGGAACGGCGGCTTATCGAGCCTATATAGGGTCTTTTTACCGGTTATCCGATGGCTGGCTTGACGGAAAGGCCGGTTGCGACTATGAGCACGACTTATCCCGTGGTGATTTGAGCCGGCCGGCTTGCAGCCACGTTAAATAAGTCGCTAAACAGGCCGGGGACGATTGTGATCCCGGCCGTGAGGAGTTTTCCCAGGCCGGTTTTTTTGTGCCCATCGCTGGAGGCGGTGGTCACGATGGAGGTCACATGTCGAAGTCCCCCGCGAAGGCCCCGGCGTCGTTCGCCCACTATCGTCCCGAAACCCGTCTGGTGCATTCCGGCACCTTGCGTTCCGAATTCGGCGAGACCGCCGAGGCGCTCTATCTCACGCAAGGCTTCGTCTACGCCACCGCCGAGGAGTGCGAGGCGCGCTTCAAGGGCGAGGACCCCGGCTTCATCTATTCGCGCTTCTCCAACCCGACCACGGCGATGTTCGAGCGCCGCATGATCGAGCTCGAGGGCGCCGAGGCCTGCCGCTCGGCCGCAACCGGCATGGCCGCGGTCACCACTGCAATCCTCGCTCCCCTCCGTGCCGGCGATCACGTCGTCGCCGCCAAGGCGCTGTTCGGCTCGTGCCGCTACGTCGTCGAAGATCTCTTGCCGCGCTACGGCATCGAATCGACCCTGGTCGATGGGCTCGACCTCGACCAATGGCAGAAGGCGGTCAGGCCGAACACCAAGTCGTTCTTCCTGGAGAGCCCGACCAACCCGACGCTCGACGTGATGGACATCCCGGCGATCGCCGAGATCGCGCACGCCCGTGGCGCGCGGCTGATCGTCGACAACGTGTTCGCGACCCCGATCTGGCAGAGCCCGCTCGCGCTCGGCGCCGACGTCGTGGTGTATTCCGCGACCAAGCACATCGATGGCCAGGGCCGCTGCCTCGGCGGCGTGATCCTGTCGTCGGAGGCGTTCATCGCCGAGCACATCCACAATTTCATGCGCCAGACCGGTCCGTCGATCTCGCCGTTCAACGCCTGGGTCCTGCTCAAGGGCCTGGAGACCTTGGCGGTGCGCGTGCGCGCGCAAACCGAGACGGCGGCGAAGGTGGCCGACTTTCTCGCGGCGCATCCGAAGATCTCGCGGCTGATCTATCCCGGCCGCGAGGACCATCCGCAGGCGGCGACCGTGCGCAAGCAGATGCGCGCCGGCTCGACGCTGGTCGGCTTCGAGGTGAAGGGCGGCAAGGCCGGCGCCTTCCGTACGCTCAACGGCTTGAAGCTCGCGCGCATCTCCAACAATCTCGGCGACGCAAAGACGCTGGTCACGCATCCGGCGACGACGACGCACCAGCGGCTGACGCCGGAGGCACGCGCCGAGCTCGGCATCAGCGAGGGCTTCATCCGCTTCTCCGCCGGGCTCGAGCATGCCGACGATCTGATCGAGGATCTGGATGCGGCCCTGAGGGCCGCGTAGCGAATGGCCGCATAGAGAATGGCGAATAGGGCGCACCGATTGCATCCTATTCGCTACTCGCTATTCCCTACTCGCCACTCTCACATCGGCCGATAGGTCAGCACATTGGCCGGCGTGTTGATGCCGAGCTTGACCTGGCCGACCGAGCGGATGATGTCGTCGCCGAGCAGCTGGGCGAAGCAGGCGTAGCCCCAATCGCTCATGTGCAGACCGTCCGAGATCACGAACTCGTTGATCGGGATCGCCTGCCGCTCGTGCCAGTCGCGCATCACCTCGAAGCGCGGGAAGATGCCGGCGTGATGCAGCTCGGCGATACGCCCGAGCAGCTTGTTCATGCGGCTGGCGTTCTCCGAGCGCTCGTTGACGCGCGGCGAATATTGCAGGTCGACCAGCACGACATCGGAGGCCGCCGCCTGGATCTTGGCGACGCCGTCATCGACCAGCTTGGCGGTCTCGGCGGGATCGAGATCGCGCAGCACCGCATTGGTGCCGACCTGCCAGATCACGAGATCCGGATGCCGGTCGATCACCGACGTCTCCAGCCGCTTCATCATCTCCGGCGCATCCTCGCCGCCGACGCCGGCATTGATGACGCTGATGTCGACCATCGGATATTGCCGGCGCAGCTGCGCGGCGAGCCGATTCGGATAGGTGTAGTCCGGCGCGCTCGCGCCATAGCCCTGCGTCGACGACGAGCCGAAGGCGACGATGACGACCGGCAGGCCGGAGGCGAGCTTGTTGGCGACGTGCGGCAGCGAAATGAAATTCTTCTTGGCGACGCCCTTCGGCGTCAGGCACGGCACGCGGTTGAAGATGTCGGTGGCCGACTTCGCGACCTGCTTGACCTTGTCGATCGCCCGCTCGGTGATGCTGCGCGACGGCGGCGCCGCCGCGACGGCCTGCCCGGCTGCAGCCGGCGGCTGTGCATCGGTCATGGCCGGCGCGGTCGTCGCCGCAGGCGGCGAGGTCGTGGCCGCCGGGCGCGCCACGGCGATCGGCCCGGGCACCTGATCGTTCGCCTGCGCCACCGTGACGTGACCGATGCTCGGTCGCAGCCCGCTGATCAGCGGAGCCTTTGGATCGGAGCTCTCCACATCGGAAAGCGCGGCGGGCGCAGCCGGCGCTGCGCTCTGCGCCCGTAGCTTCTGCGGGCTCAGCGCGAGGGCGATGGCAATGACCGCAACGGCCGAAAGCTTCTCCCATGTCCCGGAGACGCGGTGACACTCATTCGACGTCATGAACGACATAACCCTAGTTCTGCTGCGCCGGCCCGATATGCGCCGCGTCGATGATGAACTTCGACAGCGCCCGGCCGAGGCAGTCATGAACCTGCTTGGCCAGCTCGACCCCGTGCGTTGGATTGAACAGGTCGAAATCGCCCTGCTCGTTCCATTGCCGCATGATGGCAAACCGATCGAACAGCGGAATGTCCCGGTGCTGCGCCACCACACGCATGTTGTCGACATAGGGCGGCACGGAGATCAATGTCTCCGTCCGCGGACTGTATTGCAGGTTCATCAAGACGACGTCAGCTCCCGCTTTCTGCAGCGTCGCCACACCGTCGTCGACCGCCTGCCGGAACTCATCAGGATCGATCGACCGCATGGCGTCGACCGTGCCGGTCTGCCAGATGACCAAATTAGGCCTTTTTCCTTCCACCAGTTTAACGAGATTGCCAGCGACCTCCTCGGCCGTCTTCTTGGGCTGCAGCTCGATGCTGAGATTGACGGCGACGGTTGGCAGCTTGTCCTTCAACGCAGCCTGCAGACGGGCGGGGTAGGCATTGGCGTCGGAGGTGGCGACAATGGAAGATGAGCGGCTTCCGACGACGAGAATATCCAGCGTGCGGCCGTTCTTGACGGCGTCTGCAACCTTCGGAAGCGGGCTCTCGGTGGTCAGCAGGTAGGCCGGCACCTCGCAGTTCTGCGGCGCCTCTTCCGCGCGCGCAGAGGCCGCCAGCGAAACAGCCAGCACTGCGATACCAAACCTTAACCACGAGACGGACTTCATCAGCCCCCTCCCGCCAGATCGGCGTTGCTGCGCGCACCTTTTCGCGTCGCGCCCTTATCGGCCTCACGCTTGTACCACGAAATCAACGACGCCACCCCCCACATGATGAGGATGCCGCAAAGGCTGATCACCGCGTGCATCATGGCGCCGCCGGACACTTCGGCAAGGACGAAGTGGCCCGCAAACGCCAGAAACACGCCGAGACAGAAGATCTCGAGCGAGTGTTGCCCACAGACAATCAGCGGACGCAGCCACGGCGACTTCAAGAGCGGCCAATCCTTGCGCAAATAGTGCACGGTGAGTGCTGCGAGTGCGAGAAAATGCGCGAAACGCAACACGTCAAGGTCGGTCTTGTCGATCGGATACATCCACTGCTCGATTCGGCGCGGCATCAGATGGCCGAGCTGCGGAATGTACCAGGTCAGGGTCACACAGAAGGCCGCGACCAGATAGGCGACGCAGAGCCCGAGCGTGATCGGCGAGTTGATGATGCGCGACATGCGCCGCGCGCCGCCGAGCGCGCACCAGGCGCCGAACACGAACAGCAATTGCCAGGCGAACGGATTGAAGGCCCAGAAGCCGTTGGGATAGGCCGTCAGATAGAGATCGAGCTCCCAGGTCACGGCATAGAGAATGACGGATAGGCCGAGCGTCACGTCGGGCCGCCAGCGCATCAGCCACAGGATCAACGGCAGGAACAACATCAGCACGATGTAGAGCGGCAGCACGTCCATATTGACGGGGCGGAAGCGCAGGATCAGCGCCTGCACGATGGTCACGTCCGGCTGCTTGAGAAAATCCATGATTCCCATCTCTTCGGTGTAGAGCGGGTTCTCGAAGCTGGTCGCGACGTAGGAAATCTCGGCGAGGAAGATCGTAAACAGGAAGACGTGGGCGACGTAGATCTGCCAGACGCGGCGCAGGATGCGCGCGGTTGCGACGATGAAACCGGCATCCTGCATCGCCCGGCCGTAGACGAACGCCGCCGTGTAGCCTGAGATGAAGATGAAGATCTCGGTGGCGTCGGAGAAGCCGTAGTTGCGGAGCGTGAACCAGGTCAGCAGGTTCGGCGGCAGATGGTCGATGAAGATCAGCCATAGCGCCAGCCCGCGAAACAGGTCGAGCCGCAGTTCGCGCTCGCCGACCGCCGGGAAGGTGATCGCAGGGACGGCGGTGGTGGCGGGTGCAGCGGTGACGGCCGGCGCAGCCGCGACGGCAGATGCAGATGCAACCGCAGGTGCAGCCGCGCTCGCCGCAGCGGCAGTCTCCGTAGCCGGCGCGGGTGCGGCGCTGGCTGCGGGGGCGGACGGTCCGGCAAGGCGATCGACAATCGACGTCATCAGGCACCGCGTCAAAGCTGCCAGCCCTCGAGGCCCGGCAGGGGGAAATGTAGGGCTGCGCAGTTTTCGCGCAAGCGATGAAGGACTTATCAGCTGGGCCGTGCCCAGTTTTTCGACCTTGGCGGACGGCTGGTGGCGATCGCACGACGCAGGACAGGGCGATCACCGCCAGGGTGCTGCCGGCCGCGCCCGATCCGAGCCCAAGGAACGGATCGCGCATACGGGCGACAGAGTCCGCGATTTTGGTGCCATAATGCGGAACTGTGTTGAAAGCACGATGGCGTCCCGATTGGTTCCGGCGCTGGTTTCCGCTACAATGCCACCATGTATCGCGCCGTGACTCGCCACATCGAAGTGACCGTCGAACCGAACTTCCTGCCTGAGAAGTCGTCGGTGGTCGATGGCCGCTGGTTCTGGTCCTATACCGTCGTCATCACCAACAGCGGGGAGGAGACGGTGCGGCTGCGCAGCCGGCACTGGATCATCACCGATGGGATCGGCCGGCAGCAGGAGGTCCGCGGCGAGGGCGTGGTCGGCGAGCAGCCGGTGCTCGCGCCGGGCGAGCGCTTCGAATACACCTCCGGCGTCCCGCTCACCACCGCGTCCGGCTTCATGGCCGGCTCGTACCAGATGGAGAGCGAGAGCGGTGAGCACTTCGACATCGCCGTGCCGGCCTTCTCGCTCGACAGCCCCGACGGCAAGCGGGTGTTGAATTAGCTGAGAAGGCATGCAGTTCGACTGCCCCCCAGTCGTCCGCTCGCTGTCTCTTGTGCTGCTCTCGACGTTCAACACCTTGTCCTTGCGGCTCGCCTCGCCTGCCGATGTTTGGCCCGCTGTCGTCCCGGCAAGCTTCCGACAACGCGCCAGCGGACGAAGTGCAATACGATGGATCCTGTACTCACGCCACACGTCATCGTTCTCGCGACGCATCCCGCGTCCGAGCTTTGCCCATTCATCCGCCCTCTGCAAATAGAGGGCGCAGGGAAGGCCAGGCCTCGGCTGAGGCCTGCGGCCCGCCTGCAGAAAAAAATGCAGGCGGCAGGTACCACAGGTTCAGCCGGAACGACCCGGCCCTCCCTGCGCGACTGGTTTTAACGGCCGCTTCGCGTTCTCCCTGGCGCGCCGGGCTTTCTGGCCGCCATCCCCACGCGAAGCGAAGCCTCAACGTGAGTTGATATCAGCATCGGGATATCAGGACCGCGCGACTTGACCGTGCGTGCATCGCCGTTCGTCCACGCAGACTGAACTACGCTGCGGCAACACACGCCCATCGCCTCCCACTGCCAACGGTCCGTGACGGTCGCGAAACGCCCCTCATGCGGCAACAGGATGCGCGGAAATGTGCCAGTGATTTGCCCGACGGCACAAGTTGTTTGTTGCTGCGACCAATCAACGCGACGGGCAAGGATGTGGCGTCGATCAGCGAGAAAACCGATTTTCAACAACGAACTAATGGAGATCGCCGGCGCACACGAACTCCCGACATTCTCTCCGGCGCCGCGCGACGCAGCCGCCGCCTATCGAGCGTCATCGCGACGAGCGAAGCGACGACGCGATCCAGAGCCGTCGAAACGACTCTGAATCGCGTCGCTGCGCTCGCGATGACGTACGGAGGGCTGTCGCTCGACCACGATCGCTACGACGCGCGGAGCGAGCGCAACAGAGTCAATTCTCCGTCACGCCGGCTTCATGCGGAGTGAAATGATAGACCGAGGAGCAGAACTCGCAGGTGACGACGACCTTGTCGTCCTGCACCATGTCGGCGCGGTCCTGGGGCGAGAAGCTCTTCAGCATGTTGGCGACCGCATCGCGCGAGCAGGAGCAGCGCGCTTGCAGCAGCACGGTGTCGAACACGCGGACGCCGCGCTCGTGAAACAGACGATACAGCAGCCGCTCGCCGGACAGCGCCGGGTCGATCAGCTCGATATCCTCGACCGTCGCGACAAGCGATTGGCCCTCGATCCAGGCCTCGTCTTCCTCGACCGCATGCAGCTCGGTGCCCTCGGGCGCATCGCCGGGATGCAGATCGGCCTGGCGCAGGCGCTCGGGCGCCTGGGGCAGGAACTGCGTCAGCAGGCCGCCGGCGCGCCAGCGGTGCTTGCCACCGCTCCACTCCTCGCCGACGGCGAGGCGCACACGGGTCGGGATCTGCTCGGAGCGCAGGAAGTATTCATGCGCGGCCTCCTCCAGACTGCCGCCGGTGAGCGCGACGAGGCCCTGGTAGCGGCTCATGTCGGCGCCCTGATCGATGGTCATCGCCAGATGGCCCTTGCCGAGCAGGCCGCCGGAGTCCTTGGCCGAATCCTTCAGCTCTTGCAGTCGTGCTTCGTCATAGCGTGCGTAGGCGCGCAGCCGGTCGGGCGCCTGGAAGTCGACCACCAGGAACGACACCGGCCCGTCGGTCTGGGTCTGCAGGATGAAGCGGCCGTCGAATTTCAGCGAGGAGCCGAGCAGCGTCGTCAGCACGATGGCCTCGCCGAGCAGCTTGCCCACGGGCGCGGGATAGGCGTGCTTGGTGAGGATATCGTCGAGCGCGGGGCCCATGCGGGTAAGCCGGCCGCGCAGATCCAGCGCCGCGACCTCGAACGGCAGCACGGCGTCGTCGACCGGCACCGCCGAGGGCGCGCGGCTGGTGTCGAGATGGATGTCGTTGTCGGGGGAATTGGTTGTCATGGGGCGTATTTGGGGATGATTGAAACGAATGGAAGGGCATCTCCCGGCTGTCGTCCCGGCCTTGGGCCGGGACCCATACCGCGGATGCTATCGAGGGACGTCGGTGGTAGTCGCCGACGCTAAGCCGTAACCGACGAACCACGATCGCTCCAACTACGCAGAGCAACGGCCACCGCTGCAAATCAGTTCGATCACGCGGTATGGGTCCCGGCTCAAGGCCGGGACGACACCAGTGAAATTGCGCAGTCGAACCCTAAGCCCGCTCGCCGAAGCACCAGGCCAAGATGCCCTTCTGCGCGTGCAGGCGGTTCTCGGCTTCGTCGAAGACCACCGACTGCGGGCCGTCGATCACCTCGTCGGTGACCTCCTCGCCGCGATGCGCCGGCAGGCAGTGCATGAACAGCGCCTCCGGCTTGGCCAGCGACATCAGCTTGGAATTGACCTGATAGGGCTTGAGCAAATTGTGGCGGTGCTCGCCATCCTTGTCTCCCATCGACACCCAGGTGTCGGTGACGACGCAGTCGGCACCGACGACAGCGACCTCCGGATCGTGGCCGAGATGGATGTCGGCCCTGGTGGCGCGGATGAAATCCTTCATCGGCTTGCCCGGCGACAGCTGCGGCGGGGTGGCGACGTTGAGCCTGAACTTGAAGCGCTCGGCGGCATGCGCCCAGGAGGCCAGCACGTTGTTGTCGTCGCCGGTCCAGGCCACGGTGCGGCCCTCGATCGAGCCACGATGCTCCTCGAAGGTCATCACGTCGGCCATCACCTGGCAGGGATGCGAGCGCCGGGTCAGACCGTTGATCACCGGCACGGTGGCGTGCGCGGCGAGCTCGAGCAGCGCCTCATGGCTGAGGATGCGGATCATGATGGCGTCGACATAGCGCGACAGCACGCGCGCGGTGTCGGCGATGGTCTCGCCGCGGCCGAGCTGCATCTCGGTGCCGGTCAGCATGATCGCCTCGCCGCCGAGCTGGCGCATGCCGACGTCGAACGACACGCGGGTGCGCGTCGACGGCTTGTCGAAGATCATCGCCAGCACCTTGCCCTCGAGCGGCTTCTTCGCCGGCTCGCGCGCCTTCAAGGTCTTCTTCATCGCGCTGGACAGCGCCAGCACGTTGCGCAACTCCTCCACCGGCATCTCGGTGAGATCGAGGAAATGACGCGGCGTGTTGCCCATGGTCTTGCTCATGATGCGGCCGCCTGCTTGGCAGGCCCGCCCGACAGCGCCGCGCAGGCGCGATCGAGCATCTCGACCGATTGTTCGATTTCGGATTCGTTGACGATCAGCGGCGGCAGGAAGCGTACGACGTTGTCGCCGGCCCCCACTGTGAGCAGCTTCTGATCGCGCAGCGCCGCGACCAGATCGCCCGACGGGACCACCGCCTTGACGCCGATCAGCAGGCCCTCGCCTCGGATCTCGGAGATGACATCGGGATGACGATCGAGAACGGCACCGAGCTTCTGCTTCAACAGCAGCGACATCTTGCGGACGTGATCGAAGAAGCCGGGCGCCAGCATCACGTCGAGCACGGCGTTGGCCGCGGCGACCGCCAGCGGATTGCCGCCGAAGGTCGAGCCATGCGATCCCGGCGTCATGCCCGACGCGGCCTCGGCCGTCGCGAGCACGGCGCCGATCGGAAAGCCGCCGCCGAGCGCCTTCGCCAGCGACATCACGTCCGGCGTGACGCCGAGCCAGCGATGCGCGAACAGATCGCCGGTGCGGCCCATGCCGGTCTGGACCTCGTCGATGACCAGCAACAAACCGTTGTCGTCGCAGAGCTGGCGCAGCGCTTTGTAGAACGGCAGCGGCGCGGTGCGCACGCCGCCCTCGCCCTGCACCGGCTCGACCAGGATACCGGCGGTGTGCGGACCGATCGCCTTCTTCACTGCTTCGATGTCGCCGAACGGAACCTGATCGAAGCCGTCCATCGGCGGACCGAAACCGTCGAGATATTTGGCCGAACCTGTCGCGGCGAGCGTGGCGAGCGTGCGGCCGTGGAACGCGCCTTCGAACGTAATGATACGATAGCGTTCGGGATGTCCCTTGGCGGCGTGATATTTGCGCGTGATCTTGATCGCGCCTTCCATCGCCTCCGCGCCCGAATTGGCGAAGAATACGTAGTCGGCAAAGCTCTGCTCGCACAGCCGCGCAGCGAGGCGCTCGCCATCCGGGCTCTTGAACAGGTTCGACATGTGCCAGAGCTTGGCCGCCTGCTCCTGCAGCGCCTTGACCAGATGCGGATGCGTATGGCCGAGCGAATTGACTGCGACGCCCGAGGTGAAATCGAGATAGCGGTCGCCATTGGTCGCGATCAGCCACGCGCCTTCGCCGCGCTCGAACGAAAGATCGACCCGGGCGAATACGGGGAGGAGATGCGTAGCGGCAACACTGGTCATGGCGGATCACATGAGCTGACGGGCCGGCCGAGACACGCGCCACGCGGCGCCATCGCGCATCAGGGACCCCACCCTGGAAAACAAAATGTGCCGCCTTTTCAAGGCGGCACGTACATCTATTGTATGCGGGCAGCGGTGGGAGTCAACTACGCGTCAGCTGATGCATGGGGGGCCGGCCCGTGAGATTCCGGACGCCTGACACGCCTCGAGACACGCCACAGGGAACCACGGAATGTGTGGACTGCGGCCACCGACTCTTGCGCGGGAGTCACGCCATATTGTAGCGTTTTCAATGTCGAGTACGACATCTCGTGCGGCAGTTCTGATCCCTCTCGAAGTTCTCTGAGTTTGCGTAACGTCCGGGTGCCTTGCGCGCGCCCGGCGAGGGACAAGGGATTCTGCCGCCTGGGATTTTCTTGAGACAGCATCGCAGCGCCGTCCCGGATTGGCCGGCGCAACGCGAAGGGAAAGGTTCGATGACCGTATTGACCTGGTCCGACGATCGCGTCGAGCAACTGAAAAAACTCTGGGAAGCCGGACTGTCGGCCAGCCAGATCGCCGCGGAACTCGGAAACGTGACGCGCAACGCCGTGATTGGCAAGGTGCACCGGCTGGGCCTGTCCGGCCGCGCCAAGAGCCCGGCCACCGCGGCACCGCGCCAGCGCAAGGCGGCCCGCCCGGCACAGCCGATGATGCGGGTGGCGCGCCCGGTGGCGCGCGGCAACACGGCGCTCGCACAGGTTTTCGAGGTTGAGGCGGAGCCCGATCCGGTTGCATTCGACAACGTCGTGCCGATGAACCAGCGGCTGTCGCTGCTGGAGCTCAACGAGGCGACCTGCCACTGGCCGGTCGGCGATCCCTCGAGCGCGGATTTCTTCTTCTGCGGCGGCAAGGCGCTTTCCGGCCTGCCCTATTGCGCGCAGCATTCGCGCGTCGCCTATCAGCCCGCGGCCGACCGCCGCCGCCAGCCGGCGAAGTCGACCACGCGCTGAGCGGCCGGCGATGAGGTGCTCCGCATCGCCTCGCGATGTCCGGCCTCTGTTCACGACGATCGATGACGTGCGCCCGGCCTGCGCCGGGCCGCAAGATGCGCCCGCCCGTCAGGCGCGTGCTGCGGGCCTGGACTGCGGAAAGCAGGCCGTGAAAGCGGCGCCGTTGCGGGGCACGCTCTCGATCAGAAGCCGGCCGCGATGGCGGTTGAGGATGTGCTTCACCAGGGAGAGGCCGAGCCCGGTGCCACCCTGCGCGCGGCTGTCACCGACATCGACGCGATAGAAGCGCTCGGTCAGCCGCGGCAGATGCTCGGGCGCGATGCCGGGGCCGAAATCGCGCACCTTGACCCGGACCTCCGGCGCGTTCTCGGCGGAGACGGCCTGCTCCAGCGAGACGATCACGCGGCCGCCCGAGGCGCCGTATTTCAGCGCGTTCTCGATCAGGTTCTCGAACACGCGCAGCAGCTCCTCGCGGTCGCCGGCGATCGTCACCGGCGCCTCCGGCAGGCTGGTCTCGATCACCACCTGGCGCTCGCGCGCCAGCGACTCCAGCCCGTCGGTGACCTGGCGGATGATGGGGACGACGTCGACCATGGCGTGGGGCTGGACATGCGCCGACAGCTCCACCCGCGACAGCGACAGCAGATCGTCGATCAGCCGCGCCATGCGCGTCGCCTGGATGTGCATGATGCCGAGGAAGCGCTCGCGCGCCTTCGGATCGTCCTTGGCCGGCCCCTGCAGCGTATCGATGAAGCCCGAGAGCGCCGCCAGCGGCGTGCGCAGCTCGTGGCTGGCATTGGCGACGAAATCGGCGCGCATCTCCTCGACCCGGCGTAGCGGGGTCAGATCGTGGAACGTCATCAGCATGCATTTGTCGGTGCCGCCGAACGCCGTCGGCACCGGCACCGGCGTGATGATCAGCTCCATCCAGCGATCGACCGGAACGTGATCGTGATAGGTGGCGCGGCGGATCTCGGTGGTGGCGATCGCCTCGCGCAGCGCGGTGATGATCTCCGGCGTGCGCAGCGCGAATTGGGCGAGTTCGCCCTTGCGCAAGGCAGGCGCGAGCTGCGCGGCGGCGGCGTTGAGGTGGATGACGCGGCCGGCGCGATCGAGCAGCACGGCGGGATCGGGGATGCCTTCGACCACCGCGCTCACGGCCGGCGCCTCGACCGGGTTGGCGTGGCGCTCCTCCTCCCGCTTGGCGACCGCGCCATGCAGCCGCCACGGCACCAGGGCGGCGGCGGCGATACATAGGAATACCGCCAGGGCCCGCAGCGGCAGCAGCTCGTCCAGCAGCACGAGCCCGGCAAGGGCGAGCGCCGCAGCCAGCAGGATGATCGCGGAATGGCGCAGCCGGTCCGGCCAGGGGGTGAAGATCGAGAGCGCCGTGTCGGAGGGAGCGTCGAGAGCCATCTCGTCCTACTATTCCCTTGAGCTGGCGTCAGGCACCGGAATCGCTGCGCTTCCTCACAAAAGCGGCTTCAGGCGGGGGGCCCGGATCGAGGCTGAGCGCGGCCTGCCGCAGCCGCTTCGACCGCGTGCTGATGATAACCTCGCGAAACGTCAGCAAGATTACAGAAATGAGGAACGGCGCCAAATAATACAGCATCCGGAACAAGAGCATTCCGGCCAGCAGCTCCTCGCGGTCCATCTGCCACAACCCGACCAGCATCGCGGCGTCGAACACGCCGAGCCCGCCGGGCGAATGGCTGGCGAAGCCGAGCAAGGTCGCCGAGACGAAGATCACGGCCACGACGACGAAGCCGAGATTGGGCTCGTCCGGCACCAGCACATACATCGCGAGCGCGCAGAAGCCGAGGTCGATGATGCCGATCGCGATCTGCAGCAGGGTCAGCGGGCCGCTCGGCAGCACCACGGTCCACGGCCCGCGGCCGACCACGCGCGGCTTGGTCCATACCCAGGCGACATACCCCAACAGACCGACCAGGATCGCGATCGCCGCCATGCGGTTGGCCCAGGGCGGCAGCTGGTCGATCGAGGCCGCCGCCTCCGGATGATAGCTGATGCCGAGCCCGAGCACGGCGGCATTGCCGAGCCAGAACGTCAGGCCGGCGAGGAAGCAGATCTTGGCGACGTCGATGGCGTTCAGCCCATGGGCCGAATAGACGCGGTAGCGCACGGCACCGCCGGTGAAGACGCTGGCGCCGACATTGTGGCCGATCGAATAGCTGGTGAAGGCGGCCAGCGCATTGACGCGGTAGGGCACGTGGTCGTGGCCGATCGCGCGCACCGCGAACAGGTCGTAGAAGGTCAGCGTGAAATAGCCGGCGGCAACGAACAGCGCGGCGAGCGCGATCTGATGCGGCTCCGTGCTCTTGATCGCCTCGAGCACCTCGTAGGTGTCGATGCCGCGCAGCATGTGGTAGAGGACGTAGCAGGCGACCGCGATCACAGCGATGCTGATCAGCACGCCGAGCTTGTGCAGGACTTGCTTCTCGCGCAGGAACGTGGCCGCTCTGCGTATGGCTTCAAGCATCTACACCTCTCACCGTGATCCGATCACGACGGCCGGGGACGCCGCGCCCCGGAGGCCGCCGCGTCATGTGCGCATACAACGCCCTCGTAGCGCGTTTCGACGCATTGGGGAACACGGAGCGTGCGAACAAAAGCGTACACATGGATATACTTAGCAGGCTTTACGGAATTGCGATGCACCGTTTTGCCGCACATGAGGCAAGACATCAGGCAAGCCATCATGCAGGACGGAGCGTCGGCGCACGCTCCCGGCCAGCCTGCAAAGCCCAGGTTAAACTTCGGTGAGGAACGCGCATCTCCGGGCTTTCCGGGGGCCCCACGGCTGGGCGGGTCGGCATCAACCAACGATAAGCGCCGGCTGCGCGTTTGACAGGGTCGCACCTCGTCAAACCTTCGTGTCTCGCAGTTGCGATGACCCGGGCACGCCGACGGCGGGGGGCGCCGCCGCAGTCTTGGCAAGTCTTGGCAGGTGGCGTCGGGCGCAGACCGCCGGGCGGCCGCTTCAGGCCGCCGATTTCGTCCGCATGCTGCGGATCACCACCAGCGCCCGCAGCCACGTGCCGATGGCGCAGCCGACGAGGTAGGGCACGAACATGATCAGCAGCAGCTCGAGCCAGTAGCCGGCCCGGCCGGGGATCAGGCAGGCCACGGCCGCCGCGACCAGGCCGGCGGCCAGCACCGCCAGCAGCCAGGTCAGCCAGCCCGACACGCGCGGGGCGCGATGCACCACGGCGACCCAGCCCATCGCCAGCCCGATGGCGAAGGCGCCGGCCAGCCAGCCCCAGTGAAAGGCAACGAGATAGGCCATGACGTTACCTCACCACGAATTCGATGCGGCGGTTCTGCGCCCGGCCGTCGGCGGTGTCGTTGGAGACGACCGGCTGGGTGCTGCCATAGCCGATCGGGGTGAAGCGGTCGGCCGGCAATCCGGCCTTGACCAGATAATCGACCACGGCCTGGGCGCGCTTCTGCGACAGCACCTGATTGGCCGCGGGGTCGCCATCGGCATCGGTGTGGCCGATGATCTCGACATTGGCGGAGGGGCAGCGGAACGCGATCTCGACGAGGCGGTCGAGCAGACCGGTGGAATCCCTGTCGAGGTCGCTGCGGCTGGTCTCGAATCGGATCTTCGCCTTGCCGAGCAGGTCGGAGAACAGCTGCTGGCACACCGTGGGATCGACCGGGGCGGCTGCCGGCTTCACCGTGATGTCGGCCTTCACCTGCCAGCCCTGTGGGACATCTTTGGCGAGCCCGGTCCGGATCTGGGCTGCTGCTGCGTCATAGAGCGCGTCGCCGGAGATCTTGATGTCGCGGTCGGACACCACCAGCGTGCCGGTCGACAGCCGCGACAAGGCGCCCAGCGCCGGCACCACCGCATTCACGAAGTTGGTGGGCGCACCGATGCTGTTCTTGAGATTATCCACGACCTTCTCGCTGAAGAATTTTCGCGATGAAGAGCCGACGACAACGGCGTGGATGTTCTCGTCGGGAACGTTGCCGGCGAGCGTCACGGTGACCGCGACCGGGTCCTTGTAGGCCTGGAAGATGTAGGGTGGCGCCTTGACCTCATTGCTGGCGACCTTGAAGCCGTCCGGCAGCTTGCCGAGCGCGGCCGCGATCGCCTCGCGGCCGCCGAGCTCGCGTGCCATGCCGGACAATGCGACCTCGCCATCGGAGATCGTGAACTTGCCGTCCTTCAGCCTGCCGATCTGGCCGATCAGCAGCAGCGCCGCATCCTCGAAGCGCGTTGGCGCGCCGCGCGCCAGGCCCATCTGGTCAGCGACCTCCACGCCCGGCAGCGCCGCCCGCGTCGCGTCCATCAGCCTGCCCTTCAAGGCGGGCAGCGGCGCATTGCCGCCCAGCGTCACCCGGACGACGTCGCGTTCGGCCGACCAGACGAAGGGCTTGGCCTCGGGGACCAGCCGCGTCTCGTCGTTGACGAGCCGCACGCCGGCCACGCCGTCCACCGCAGCGACCGCATCGCGGCGTCCAGCCTCGGAAAAAGCATTGGCGCGCAGCGAGACATCGCGGCCATCCACCGTGATGCTTGTCCTGTCGAGCACGGCCCCCTTCAGGACGGCCGAACTGCGGCCGGCGAGATCATTCTCCAGGGGAACGGTGCTGGTCCAGGCCGCGAGGCCCCAAAGCACGATCAGCGGGAGGACGCCAGGCCACCATTTCCCGCTCCACCTGAAAAGTCCACGCATTCGTCATCCGTCGCATCGAGGAAGCAGAGAGAAAACAAACCCTTGCATGCCTGTCAAACCGGAAATGAGGCGCGCCGCACGGTACGTTGCGACCGCAGGCTAAGGCTTTCTTCAATCATTCGTCGGTAACCTTGTCCCGACACTCACCGGGCCGCATATTTCAGATGAGGCGATTTCGCAAAACCTTTATCCGTGCCGGCCTGGAAGCGCTGTATCTGAGCGGCGCGCATGTCTGGCTGCGCCCGATCTTCTCGGGCGTGGGAGCGATCTATACGCTGCATCATGTGCGGCCGCACCACGACGCCGATTTCCAGCCCAATTGTCACCTCGAGGTCACGCCGGATTTCCTGCGCGAAATGTTGTCGCACCTGCGCGACCACGACATCGAGATCATCACCCTCGACGAGTTGCACAGCCGGCTGGTGGCGAAGGACTTCTCGCGCCGCTTCGCCTGCTTCACCTTCGACGACGGCTATCGCGACAATCGCGACTTCGCGCTGCCTGTCATGCGCGAGTTCGATGCGCCGTTCACCATCTATGTGACGAGCGATTTCGCATCGGGACTGGGCCGGCTCTGGTGGGTGACGCTGGAGCGGCTGGTCGCGAAGGCGCAAACGATCGACATCGAGATCGGCGGGCTGTCGCTGCAGCTCGATGCATCGACGCCGGCAGCCAAATGCGTGACGTTCCAGCGCCTGCACGATTGGCTGCGCGCACTGCCGGGCGAGCACGACGTCCGGCGTGAGATCAGCGCGCTGTGCGCGCGCTACGACGTCGACGAGGCCTCGATCTGCCGTGAGCTCTGCCTGTCCTGGGACGAGCTCCGGGCGCTGTCGACTGAGCCATTGATCTCGATCGGCGCACATTCGATCAGTCACTGCAATCTCGCCAAGCAGACCGAGGAGACGGCGCGCATCGAGATCGCCGACAGCCGTGCTCGGATCGAGAACGAGTTGCAGCGGCCGGTGCTGCACATGGCCTATCCCTACGGCGACCGCGCCGCCGCCTCCCAGCGCGAGTTCGTGCTGGCGGCCGCGAGCGGCTACAAGACCGCCGTCACCACGCGCCCCGGCATGATCTTCGCCGAGAGCGCCGATCATCTCACGGCCCTGTCGCGTGTCTCGCTGAACGGCCACTACCAGGACGCCCGCGTGCTGCCGGTGCTGACCTCGGGCGCGGCCACCGCGATGTGGAACGGCTTCCGCCGCATCGACGCGGCATAGGCCCCGCCATAACGTTCCCCCGATTGAATTGCGGCGATTTCGTGCGACTGCGTCTCACTTGACGTGCTGGCGCGTCCCGCTCACAAGCGCGCATGACATAAGAAAAGGGAGGCTTCATGCTCAGGAACTTGTTCTCACTCGAAGGACGCATCGCGCTCGTCACCGGCGGCTCGCGCGGCATCGGCAAGATGATCGCATCCGGCCTGCTCGCGCATGGCGCGGCGCGGGTCTATATCACCGCGCGCAAGGCCGGGCCCTGCGAGGCGACCGCCAAGGCACTGACGACGGAATATGGCGGCGAATGCGTCGCGCTGCCGATCGACATTTCGACGATGGCCGGCATCGAGACGCTCGCGGGCGAGATCAAGAAGCGCGAGCCCAAGCTCGACATCCTCGTCAACAATGCCGGCGCGGCGTGGGGCGCCGACTTCGACGAATTCCCGGAGAGCGGCTGGGACAAGGTGATGAACCTCAACCTCAAGACGCCGTTCTTCCTGACCAAGGCGCTCGCAGCTCCCTTGCGTGCGGCGGCCAGCGCCGAACGGCCCGCAAAGGTCATCAACATCGCCTCGATCGACGGCATCTTCGTCAACCCGCTCGAGACCTATTCCTACGCGGCGAGCAAGTCCGGCCTGATCCATCTGACGCGGCGCATGGCGGCGAAGCTGATCAAGGACCACATCGTGGTGACCGCGATCGCGCCGGGACCGTTCAAGTCCGACATGAACAAGGCCGCACGCGACAACGCCGACGAGGTCGCCTCGCGCGTGCCCGCCGGGCGCATCGGCACCGACGAGGACATGGCGGGCACAGCGATCTTCCTCGCCTCGCGCGCGGGCGACTACGTGGTGGGGAATACGATCGCGGTCGATGGCGGTATCGTCTACGCAAACCCGGGGATTCCGGGCGCGGGCTGGGATAGCTGAGAAGGGCGAATAGCGAATAGCGAATAGCGAATAGCGAATAGCGAATAGCGCTACTTCCCCTATTCGCTACTCGCAACTCGCTATTCGCCTCTCATCAAGTCTCGATCTTCACGTACTCGAAATCGCCCGGCTTGTTGTCGATGCCGACCTTCGGGGGCGCGATCCACGACGCGTACTCGCCGATCTCGGTGACCGGCTTCATCAATGAGGAGATGTAGGCGCCGTCATCGGTCGAGGGCAGCCAGTCACTCTTGCGCTTGGCCCAGGTCCCCTCGTCGATCAGGATGCCGTCGGGCGTCGCATGGACGTCCTTGAACTCGCCGATGGCGCGGTGGAAGGCCGTATGCGGCAGCTTGAGCTGGAAGTCGTAGCCCGCCGTGCTGATGATCTTGTTCCAGCGCAACAGGCCCTTGACGCAGTCCTGCGAGTAGTCGTCGCGCAGGCGCATGTTGAGCGCGGTCAGCGCCGGCTCGTCGACCCGCTTGATCTCGCCGTCGACCAGCTTGAGCACCGGATAGGTCGCGTTCTTGAGCTGGTGATCGTCCTGGATCTGGGTCTCGTGATAGCGGCCCTTGATGCCGGCATTGAAGGCGTTCGCAGCGTTGGTCGAGACCTCCGAGCCGAACAGGTCGAGCGACAGCGTGTAGTGCAAGTTCAGCTTCTTCTGGATCGTCGGCAAGTCGATGACGCCGAGCGCGCGGACCTTGGCGATGTCGGTGGGATCATCGATGCCGGCGGCGCGCATCGCCTCGACGGTGCGCTGGATGACGCGGCCGACGCCGGTCTCGCCGACGAACATGTGGTGCGCCTCTTCGGTCAGCATGAAGCGGCAGGTGCGCGACAGCGGGTCGAAGCCGGACTGCGCGAGCGAGTGCAGCTGCATCTTGCCGTCGCGGTCGGTGAAGTAGGTGAACATGAAGAACGACAGCCAGTCCGGCGTCTTCTCGTTGAAGGCGCCGAGCATGCGCGGGGAATCCGCGTCGCCCGAGCGGCGGCGCAGCAGCTCGTCGGCCTCCTCACGGCCGTCACGGCCGAAATATTTCTGCAGCAGATAGACCATTGCCCAGAGATGGCGACCCTCCTCGACGTTGACCTGGAACAGATTGCGCATGTCGTAGAGCGACGGCGCGGTCTTGCCGAGGTGGCGCTGCTGCTCGACCGAGGCCGGCTCGGTGTCGCCCTGGATCACGATCAGGCGGCGCATCAGCGCGCGGTATTCGCCGGGAACCTCCTGCCACGCCGGCTCGCCATAGTGCTCGCCGAACGGGATCTTACGATCCTCTTCCTGCGGAGCAAGGAGAATGCCCCAGCGATAGTCCGGCATCTTGACGTAGTCGAACTTGGCCCAGCCGCGCGGATCAACCGAATAGGCCGTACGCAGATACACCAGCGACTGCTGGAAGCCCTCGGGGCCCATGTCATTCCACCAGTCGACATAGCCGGGATGCCAGCCCTCCAGCGCCTTGAGGACCTGACGGTCCTCGGCGAGATTCACGTTGTTCGGAATCTTGGTCGAGTAGTCGACGTTCATGATGTTCATGTTCATGGAGACCTCCCGGGGGCTTTGATCTGTTGGAGGCGAGTAGCGAATGGCGAGTAGCGAATAGAGGTTCCAGACATCCCTCCCTATTCGCTATTCGCCACTCCCTATTCGCTCCCCTTACACGCGCGTCATGTCGTAGTTCGGCCGCTCGCCGGTGCCGTAACGCCGGAGCGCGCCCTCCTCGCCGACCGCGTTGGGGCGCTGGAAGATCCAGTTCTGCCAGGCGGTGAGGCGGGCGAAGATCTTCGATTCCATCGTCTCGGGGCCGGCGAAGCGCAGATTGGCTTCGAGACCCGTGAGGCTGTCCGGCGAGAAGCTGGCGCGCTCCTCAAGGAAGACGCGGATCTCGTCCTCCCAGTCGATGTCGTCGAGCGCGAAGGTGACGAGGCCGAGCTCCTCGGCCTCATCGGCCTCGAGCGGCTTGCCGGTCTGCGCGCGGACACGCTCGAGATCGTTGGGATCAGCGAGGAAGCGCGACTCCAGCCGCGTCAGGCCGTGACTCATCGGATAGGGGCCGAAATTCATCGCCGACAATTCGATCGCCGGCGCCGGACGGTTGTCGCCCTGGATAGTGCCGATCAGCATGTAGGAGCGGTCGGAGGCGAACACGAGCTCGGCGAGTGTGCCGGCGAAGCAGGAGCCGGGTTCGACCAAGGTCACCAGCGTCCGCGACGTGACGTCGATGCGCTTCAGCACCCGCTTCCAATAGTGACGGATCTCGTTGACCAGCCAATGCGCCTTGTTGGCCTCCAGGAAGGCGTCATGGGCCAGCACCTGGGCGCGCTCGCCATGCGACTTGAACACCAGCATGGCGATGCCGAGCTCGTTGATGCGCAGATGCAGGATGGCATCATCCAGCTCGCGCGCAACCTGCAGCGGCCAGAACGATGCGCCCTGCGCGATCATGCCGTCGATGTCGGCGGGCGGCGCGGCTTCGGGGGCCGAGATCGTGATCGTGGCGATGCGGGCGCCGCGATCGATGTCGACGTTGACGAAGCCGTAGCGCACGCTCGACGCATCGATCACGCGCTTGAGCGGCGTGAGCGCAACGCCCTTGCCGCGGCCGTTGCGCTTGGAGGCCGCCGCGAACTCCTTGGCGCGCTCGGCGACCTTGACATCGACCTTGGAGTTCGGCGCGATCTCATCGACCAGTCGCCACTGCACGGCGCGCTTGCCCTTGACGCCCTCTTCCGTCGTGCAGAACGCATCGGCGCGATCGCGGCGCACCTTGCGCTTGTCGACGACGCGCGTCAGGCCGCCGGTGCCCGGCAGCACGGCGAGCAGCGGCACCTCCGGCAGCGACACCGAGGAGGAACCGTCGTCGGCGAGGATGATGTGGTCGGTGGCGAGCGCGAGCTCATAGCCACCGCCGGCCGCTGTGCCGTTCACCACGGTAATGAAGCGCTGGCCGGAATTCTCGCTCGAATCCTCGAAGCCGTTGCGGGTCTCGTTGGTGAACTTGCAGAAGTTCACCTTGTGGGCATGGGTGGCGCCCGCGAGCATGCGGATGTTGGCGCCGGCGCAGAACACACGCGGCTTGGCCGAGCGTAGCACGACCACCTTCACCTCGGGGTGTTCGAAGCGCAGCCGCTGCACGGCGTCCGCCAGCTCGATGTCGACACCTAGATCATAGGAATTGAGCTTGAGCTGGTAGCCCTCGAACAGGCCACCATTCTCGTCGACGTCCATGGCGAGCGTCGCCACCTCGCCGTCGATCGACAGCTTCCAATGCCTGTAGCGGGAGGGATCGGTCTGGAAATCGATGAACGTCTTGCCTCCCGCGAGCACGCGGTCTTCCCCGGCCATGAGTCACCCTTCGTTGGAGTGCTTATCGTTGAGATGCATAATAATTCATGTTCTGACTGACGTCTACGACAAAACGCCGAAACATGCACTTTGTTTCATGTTTGTGATGCCGGGGCCGGCAAGGTCGCGGCCGCGAACTCGGCGATGACCCGCAAGGTGGCGTCAGGCGACTCGCGATGCGGGGAATGGCCGGTGTTGGGCAGCATCGTCACCTCGACCGGGCAGTAGCACTCCTCTTGGATGATCTCGACCTGGCGGATGGTGCCGTACTGGTCGTCGACACCCTGGATCACCGCGACGGGGACGCGGATGTAGGCGAGGTCGCCGGTGATATCCCAGGCCCGAAATGCCGGATCGAGCCAGGCGCCGTTCCAGCCGTAAAACGCGTTGTCGACGTCCTTGTGCCAGCGGCCGAGCTTGGTGCGCAGCTCCGTGGTTTCGTAAGTGGTCTTGATAGCGGCGATCGACGCGACCGAGACGTCCTCGACGACGACATGCGGCGCGATCAGCACGATGCCGTCGAGGCGATGATCGGCGCGGCCGCCGGCGTAGATCGCCGCGATCGAGGCGCCGTCGGAATGGCCGACGAGGAGACCGCGCTGAAAGCCGATCTGATCGAGCAGCTTCGGCAGCACATCGCGGGCCTCGCGTTGCATGTAGTCGAGCGGCCGCGGCAGCATCACCGGGCTTGAGGCGCCGTAGCCGGCGCGCGAATAGGCGAACACGGAGGCGCCGGTGGCGGCTTGGAGCTTGTCGGGAAAATCGCCCCACAGGCCGACCGAGCCGAGGCCCTCATGCAGCAGCACGATGCATGGCGCGTCGGAGGGCTGTGGACCGATCAGGCGATATTCGAGATCGGCGGAATCGATGGTGAGGAAGCCTGGTGGAGCCAGGGTCATCGCGATCTCCGCGCCTGCCGATGACGAACAACACTCGCGCGGCGGGCTCCGTCGTTCCCTCCCCCCTTGTGGGGGAGGGCTAGGGAGGGGGGTAAGCCACACGCACCGGCGCGCGTGGTACCTCCCTCTCCACCTCTCCCCCACAAGGGGGGAGAGAGCCGAGCAGAGTTCGCGGCGATGAGTTGCGTCACCATGCACATATCCCGGCCCGTCATTCCGGACGGCGCAGCGAAGCTGGGCCGATCCGGAATCTCGAGATTGTCTGTCGCTTGATTTCACCCACGTCGAGCTTCCGGGTTCGCGACTGCGTCGCGCGCGGGAATGACAGCCAATGACAGCTAATGCGCCCCCTCACGCAGCTTGAAGCGCTGGATCTTGCCGGTCGCGGTTTTCGGCAGGCTGTCCACCACCTCGATCCAGCGCGGATATTTCCACGGGCCGATCTTCTGCTTGACGTGTTCCTTCAGTGCCTCGTGCAGGGTCGAGCGATCGACGCTCGGGCGCAGCACGACATAGGCCTTCGGCTTCAACAGCCCCTCCGGATCGGCTTCCGGCACCACGGCAGCCTCGAGCACCGAGGGATGCGTGATCAGCGCGCTCTCGACCTCGAACGGCGACACCCAGATGCCGGAGACCTTGAACATGTCGTCGGAGCGGCCGCAGAAGGTGTAGCGCCCATCGGCGTCGCGGACATATTTGTCGCCGGTGCGCGTCCAATAGCCCTCGAAGGTCGAGCGGGTCTTGTGGCGCTGATTCCAGTAGCCCTCACCGGCGGACGGTGCATGCACCAGCATCTCGCCGACCTCGCCGTCCGGCACGTCCTGGCCGGCCTCATTGACAAGACGAACCTGATAGCCCGGCACAGGGCGCCCCGATGAGCCGTATTTGATGTCCCCGGGCACGTTGGACAGGAAGATGTGCAGCAGCTCGGTCGAGCCGACACCATCGAGAATGTCGACGCCGAACCGCGCCTTCCAGGCATTGCCGACCGATTCCGGCAGCGCCTCCCCGGCCGAAGTGCAGATGCGCAGAGCGCTGCCGGCCTTCTCATGGCGCAGCGACTCATCGTGCAGCATCGCGGCGAACAAGGTCGGCACGCCGTAGAAGATGGTCGGATTGTAGCGGTTGAGGAGCTTGAACATCAGCGCCGGCGTCGGGCGCTCGGAGTTGAGGATCGTGGTTGCGCCGACCGACAGCGGGAAGGTCAGCGCATTGCCGAGGCCATAGGCGAAGAACAGCTTTGCGGCTGACAGACAGACATCGCTCTCGCGGATGCCGAGCACTTGGCTGGCATAGGTCTCGGCCGTCGCGGCGAGATTGCCGTGCAGATGGCGCACGCCCTTGGGCATGCCGGTCGAACCTGATGAATACAGCCAGAACGCAGGCTCATCCTCGTGGGTCGCCACCGTGTCGAACTGATCGCTCTCGCGCGCGAGCTCCTCGGTGAGCAGCTTGTGGCCGAAGGCATTGGCGCCGGACACGACGACGCAATCGAGATCCGGCATCCGGCCGACAATGTCCTTCACCACCGGATACAGCGCCTCGGACACGAACAGCACGCGGGCGCGGCAGTCGGCGAGCACATAGGCGTATTGTTCCGAGGTCAGCAGCGTGTTGAGCGGCACCGGGACGACGCCCGCGCGCATCGCGCCGAGAAACACCGCGGGGAAATCCACCGTGTCGAGCATGATCATCGCCACGCGCTCCTCGCGGCGGACGCCAAGGCGGCGCAGCATGTTGGCGACGCGGCAGGTCTGCTGTTGCAGACCGCGATAGGTCAGCTCCGAGACCGTGTCCGTATAGGCGAGCTTGTCGCCGCGGCCCGCCTCGACATTGCGGTCAAGCAACCACGATACCGCATTGTACGACTTCACGGCATTCTCCCCGGATTTTTGAATTATAATTCATACAAGGCCATCAACGTCGCTTGCTGTCAATCCTCCTCGGCATTATGTTTCCTGGTCAAAAGAGTACCTCAGGGATATGACGCCACACAGCGATGCCCCGCGCGACGACGGCCAGTCCGCGGCCGAGACCGATTTCCTCGACCAGCTGGGCCAGCGGGTGCGGCGGATGCGCGGCCTCGCCGGCATGTCTCGCAAGGTGCTGGCCGAGGTCTCCGGGATTTCCGAGCGCTACATCGCCCAACTCGAAAGCGGCAAAGGCAATGTCTCGATCGTGCTGCTGCGCCGGATCGCCAATGCGATCAACGCGCCGCTCGACGACATCATCCCCGGCGGCGAGCCATCGCCAGACTGGCCGGTCATTCGCGATCTCCTGAAGAAAGCGAGCCCGAGCCAGATCGCGGAGGTCAAGGAGCTGCTTGCCGGCGGCGCATCGGCGCCGCTGCGGCGTTCGTTCTCAGGCATTGCGCTGATCGGCCTGCGCGGCGCCGGCAAGTCGACGCTCGGCAAGATGCTGGCGGAGCGGATCGGCTGGAGCTTCGTCGAGCTGAACAAGGAGATCGAGCGGCAGAACGGGCTTTCGGTTGCCGAGATCATCGCGCTCTACGGTCAGGAAGGCTTTCGCCGGATGGAGCAGGCCGCCCTGGTACAACTGCTCGCGCGCAAGGAGCCGATGGTGCTCGCGACCGGCGGCGGCATCGTCTCCGAGCCGGTCACCTTCGACCTGATCCTGACCTCGTTCTACACCATCTGGCTCAAGGCCGAGCCGGAGGAGCACATGGGGCGTGTGCGCAAACAAGGTGACCTGCGCCCGATGGCCGACGACCGCTCGGCGATGGCCGAGCTGCGCAACATCCTGGCGAGCCGCGAGCCGCTGTACGCAAGGGCCAATGCGGTGGTCGATACGGCGGGGCTGTCGGTCGAGGCGGCCGCCGTGCGGCTGAGCGATGCCGTGCAGCCGGTGCTGACTGGCGACGCCCGGATGTTCGCGCGGGCGTGAGACGTCGCGCGACTTCGATCGCGCCGCAAGCGTCCGGTACGCATTAACCACCACCCACATTTCAATACCGGCGAGACTCGCCACACACCCTCCGATTGCTTAATCAATCGTTAAGTCACTGGAGGACGTGGGATGCAAAATCGTCGTCGCGAGGCTCGCCAGCGCGTCTACTATGGCGGCGTGCTGACCTTCAATTCAGGCTGCTCGACGCTGGCCTGCGTCGTGCGCAATTTCAACAACCGCGGCGTCAAGGTCGAGCTCGAGGGCAGCGTGCTGCTGCCGGACCGCGTCGAGATCAGCATCGAACGGCGCGGATGGTCACGACCGGCGCAGATGGTGTGGCGCGACGGCGCGGGCGCCGGCCTCGCCTTCCATCACGACGATGGCGAGGTGATCGATCTCGAAACGGCGCGCGCCTTGCGCCTGCAGGAGCGCGCCAACAGGCAGCTCAAATCGCGCCTCGAGCAATTGCTCTCGGGGCACTGAGCAAATGTCCGAATCCTCGCAAGAGCACGACGACTGGCTGATCGCCTCCGATGCGCCGCCGCCGGTCGCGGCGCGCACCGCCGAGCACCCGCGATCGCACTGGCTCCGGCGCGTCACGCTGCTGCTCGCCGCCCAATATGTCATCGTGCTGGTGATCGGCGTCGCGGCGGCCTCGACCGTGCGCGCATTCGTGCTGCCGGAAGTCACCGGTCGCTTCGAGGCGCTTGCAGCGGCGCTCAAGCGAACGCCACTGCCTTGAGTTCTGAGCTGGTCACTCGATCTCCCGCAGCTCCGCATAGGTCAGCGGCAACAGGCCGGTGCCGTCGAAATAGACAAAGCGCAGCCGGCGGCGGCGTGAGATGAAGTTCGACGGCAGCGGATCGTAGCGGAAGGTGCCGCCGCCGAGATGCGGCGTCAGGCTGCCGACATCGGTCAGCGCGTCGATCTCCACCCGCAGCAGCTTGAGGCTGGCGCCATCGCGCAGGATCTCGAACGGGATGCGCGCCAGCCGCAGGAAGCTGGTCGGATCGGGGGCGGCGATGAAGCCGTCGACGAAGGCGGCCTCGACCTTGTCGAGGTCGGGCTCGGTCACCGCGACCGGCTTGGCGCCCTCCGGCTGGTGCGGCGTCTGCCACTGCACCGGTGCGCGCCCGTGCGCATGGTTGTGCCCGGGGCCGTGCGGCGGATGGTCATGATGATCGTCGTGATCATGCGCGTGGTGATCATGGCCGTGATGGTGGTGATGATGTCGCATCGCGGGCCTCAATAGCTGACCGGCTTGTTGATGATGTGCTTGTGGCTGCCGAGCTTGCCGTGCGCGACCATCGAGCCGAGCGCCTCGACCACGACGCGGACGCCGATCAGCGCGGTGATGTCGGAGGTGTCGTAAGGCGGCGAGACTTCCACCACTTCAAGGCCGCACAGGCCCTCGGCGGCGACGAGACCCAATAACTTCAGCGCCTCACGCGGCAGGAAGCCGCCCGGCTCCGGCCAGCCGGTGCCGGGCACGAAGCCACAGTCGATCGAGTCGACGTCGAACGAGATGTAGACCGCGTCGGCATCCTTCCAGGCCAGCTCCAGCGCGATCTCGGCGGTCTTCTCCAGGCCGATCTTCTCGATGTCGGCGATGGTCAGCACGTTGGTGTTGCGCTTGCGCGCGACCTCGACGCCCTCGCGCGGCACCTGCCAGCCGCCGATGCCGAGCTGCACCAGGTTGGTCGGCGACACGTTCGGCAAATTGGTCGCCCAGTACCAGGGCGTGGTGTGCATGCGCTCGTCGAGATCCTTCTCCTGGATGTCGATATGACGGTCGAAATGGATGATGCCGATGCGCTTGTCGGTACACTGCGCGATGCCGCGCACGCAGGGGAATCCGATCGAATGGTCGCCGCCGAGCATGATCGGCAGCGCTCCGGACGAGAACACATGCGCGACGCCGCGGCTGATCTGGTCGAAGCTCTTTTCCAGATTGGCGGGAATGGTGAAGACATCGCCGGCATCGCACAAGGTCATCTGCTCGCGCAGGTCGACGCCGAGCTCGTAATTGTAGGGCGTGTAGAGCGCGGAGATGCGGCGGATGCCCTGCGGCCCGAAGCGCGTTCCGGGGCGATAGGTGGTACCGGAATCGAAGGGAATGCCGATCACGGCGGCGTCGTATTTGGCGACGTCGCGGACGTTCTCGACATAGGGCGCCTTCATGAAGGTGTTGATCCCGGCGAAATGCGGCAGCTCGCCGCGCGCAAAGGTCGGGATCTCGCGATCGGTCAGGCTGTCGGCGCCGGGCAGGCCCATGTCGAGCGCCCATTGCCGCTCCTTGCGCCAGCCGTTGCTTGGCAATTTGCCCTCGGCCTCCAGCGCCTGCCAGCCTTGGGTGGCCATCTTGTCGAAGTCCGGATGGTGGCGGCGCATGCTCTGGCGCTGCGGCTGCAAGCCGGCACGGCGTGACCTGCGCATGGATGGGAATGACATGAAGACTCTCCTTCGTTTCTTTCGACGTTTCTTGAACTGACTATTGCGCCGCCTGCACGCTGGCGCGGATGAAACCGAGCACGGGCACGGCGCTGTCGCGGGTGAGATCGAGGTCGTAGGTGATGCGCGCGCCGAACCGCTCCGGCGCCTGCGGATCCTTGCGCGGCCGGTCGAGTGCGATCAGCCGCGTGGCGAGGCCGAACGCCTCCTTGATGTCGTGGGTGACCATCACGATGGTCATGTTGTGCTCGCGCCACAGCGGCTTGATCAGCGAATGCATCTGGGCGCGGGTGCCGGGATCGAGCGCGCCGAAGGGCTCATCGAGCAGCAGCACGCGCGGCTGCTTCGCCAGTGCCTGCGCGATCGCCAGGCGCTGCTGCATGCCGCCGGACAACGCGCTTGGATATTTGTCGCGATGCTCGGCCAGGCCGACGGCCTCGATCAGCGCGAGGCTCTTCTCCATCGCCTCCTTGCGCGCCGGCCCGAACAGCCGGGCCGTGAACGGGCTCGCCGCGAGCTCATAGCCGAGCAGCACGTTGCCGAGCACGGTCAGATGCGGAAACACCGAGTAGCGCTGGAACACGATGCCACGGTCCGGCCCCGGCTCGGCCGGGAAAGGCTGGCCGTCGAGCAGCACGGCGCCTTGCGTCGGCTTCTCCTGGCCGAGGATCAGACGCAGAAAGGTGCTCTTGCCCGCGCCTGAGGGACCTACGATCGACAGGAAGGTGCCGGAGGCGATCTCGAGGTTGATGCGTTCGAGCACGACCTGGTTGCCGTACTCGACCCAGACGTTGCGGAACGACAGCGTGCTCATCAGCGCGCTCCCCCGTCATATGCCCAGGGGAACGCGCGCCGGCCGATCCACACCAAGGCCAGGTCGAACAGATAGGCGAGCAGCGTGATCCAGACGACATAGGGCAAGATCACGTCCATCGACAGATAGCGCCTGACCAGGAAGATGCGGTAGCCGAGCCCGACGTCGGAGGCGATGGCCTCCGCCGAGATCAGGAACAGGAACGCCGGGCCGATCATCAGCCGCAGGCACTTGATCAGGCGCGGCATGATCTGCGGCAGCACGACACGGATCGCGACCTGCCAGGTCGAGCCGCCGAGCGTTTGCGCCTTGATCAGCTGCTCGCGCGGCATGGCCTGCACCTCGAGTGAGAGATCGCGCACCAGCGTCGGCGTGACGCCGATGACGATCAACACCACCTTGGACAGTTCGCCGAGACCGAACACGATGAACAGAACCGGCAGCACCGCCATCGGCGGGATCATCGACAGCACCGCGACCAGCGTGCCGAAGCCGGCGCCGGCCACCGGCAGCAATCCGATGGCGAGTCCGAGCACGAGACCGATTGCGGCGGAAATGCCGAGCCCGAGCGCGAGGCGCTGCAGGCTCGCCGCCGTATCGGACCACAGCACGTAGTCGCCGGAGCGGCGATCAGGCTCGGTCGCGAGCCGCTTGGAGGTCGCGAGCATCTCGGAGACCGGCGGCAGCAGCTTGTCGTCGGGATTGTCCGCGCGCCGCTGCGCCGATCCGACCACGTAGATCAGCGCGATCAGCAGGAACGGCAACAGGGCCAGCAACAGCCGGCTGCCCCGGTTCGGAACGACGTTCATGGCACGCGGCATCGACAGACTCCATCATTCCTCATTGAAAGGAGGCGCGCCAGCGCCGTCTCGAACCATGAGGCCCCTATCCGGGCGTCATTCTTCGAGACGCTTGCGCCCGCGCAAGCTCCTCAGGATGAGGGGAGACACTGGTTGCCCGGCGGGAACACGGTCAGAGCTTTCCTTCGGCCGCCATCTTCATGAAGGTCGGATCGAAGCGCAGCTTCACGTTGCTGACCGAGCCCAGCGCCTTCGTTGGCGTGGAGATGCCGACCGCGTCCTTCGACTTCACCTTCTCGCCAAGCAGATTGTGATCGAAACAGAAGGTGCGCACGAGATCCATGATCTTCGGCAGCTCCGGTCCGGTCATGAAGGCGAGCGCGTCCTTCGGCTCATAGTACATGAACGTGGTCTTGAGCTGGGTCTCGAAACCGGCGAGATCGGTGCCCGACAGCTTGGCCATCGCCTCGCGCGCGGCCTTGCCCTTCTCGCTCTGTTCCTTCATCAGCGCGATGGTCTCGTACCAGATGCCGGTCAGCGCCTTGCCGAGCTCGGGATTGTCCTTGAGCGTCGCGCTGTTCACGACCAGGAGATCCTCGATCTCACCGGGGATCTTGCTGGAGTCGAACACCAGCGTCGCACCCGGCTCGGCCTTCACCTCCAGGAGTTGCGGATTCCAGGTCACGACCGCGGTGGTGTCGGGCGACTTCGCAGCGGCGACGATGTCGGCGTCGGAGGTGTTGACGGTCTTGATGTTCTTCTCGGACAGCTTCACGGTCTCGAGGCCGCGCGCCAGCAGATAGTGCGACACCGAGAGCTCGACGAGGTTGACCTTCTGGCCCTTGATGTCGGCCATGGTCTTGCCTTTCTTCAGCACGACACCGTCATTGCCGTTGGAGTAGTCGCCCATGATGATGGCCGACGTGTCGACGCCGCCGGCAGCGGGGATGGTCAGCGCATCCATGTTGGTGACGGTGACGCCGTCGAACTTGCCGGCGGTATACTGGTTGATCGACTCGACGTAGTCGTTGATCTGGGTGACCTTGATCGAGATGCCGTATTTGTCCGCCCATTTCTTGACGATGCCGGACTCGGCCGCATACGGCCACGGCATCCAGCCGACATAGATCGTCCAGGCGATATTGAATTCCTTCTTCTTCTCAGCTGACGCGGGCGACAGCGATGCGGTCGCCAGCGTCGATGCCGCGAGCAGTGCAACAAACAGATTTCGCGCTCTTCCCATGTCCAGTCCCTCATCGGTTTTCTGACCGCGGACTGGCATGAAGAACCTCGTGCCTGCCAAGCGCGGCCACTGAGGTCTCCCGGGTTTTTATCCCGCCGTGCACCAGGGCTCTCCCCTGGCGGCTGCTCTCGGACCAGCATTCTCGATGGAGAACCGGAACCCTAGCTGCCAACTCTGATCAACAAGGGGAGCAATCCGCATGCCAGGAAAAATGCTTGCGATTCAACGGAACCGGCAGCACGCTGTGCTCAAAAATCAGGCACTCAGAATTCTTCTTGGGCGATGTGGCGCATCAGCCGACGCCGGCCATGCAACGACCGCATGAACCGTCCGGTGCGCGGGGGCGACATCATCAGGCAGGCACGTCAGTCGCAGTCGCTTGGAGTATCGTTGATATGATCAGGTCTTCCGGGATCGCATTGGCAACCATTCTGGCTCTTGGCCTTGCCGCCGATGCTGCCTTCGCGCAGAGCCCGCCCGCTCCCGATGCGCCGGCGCAACCTGCTCCCGCCGCAAGCCCCACGCCGACAGCCACTCCCGCACCAGCCGCCTCGACCGAAAACCCCGGCGACGCCAAGCCGGCCAGCGAGGCGGCCGCGCCGAAGAAGAAGCGGACGAGGACCAGCACGCGCAAGGAAGTCGAGGACTCCCTGCGCAGCGGCACGGTGCCGTCGCGCTATCGCAGCCGGGTGCCGAAGGAATACCAGAAGTACATCCCGTTCCATCGCTGAGGTTTAGAGTGGCGGTGTCATTTTCACGATGACTCCGACGATCAGCATGAAGGCGAGACACAGCCCCGTCTCGAGGTCGGAATGAACAGACCAGAAGCCGCGCAGGCCGGCCACGGCTTTCTGTGGTGATTCGATTCGAATACGAGGTGCACGCATTTGTTCAACCTCTGATAAAAGGAAAAACAAACTACTACCCTGGAAAGATAGTCCCGTCCAAGCCGCGCCTCAATGCGAAAAATCAGCGCATATCGGGGCAACTGCCAAAATCTACGCCCCAACGCCCGACGCGATCTTGATTTGAGTCAATCCGCTTCCACGTCGGAATAGCCGGCAGCGCGCCGCCCTCAAATACCCAGATAGCGGTGCTGCAGCTCCGGCTCGGCCATCAGTTGCTCCGACGTGCCATGCCACACGGTGCGGCCACGCTCGATGATGTAGTGGCGGTCGCAGATGCGGGTCAGATGTCCGACGTTCTTGTCGATCACCAGGATCGACTGCCCGCGCGATTTCAGCAGCGACAGGCAGTTCCAGATCTCCTCTCGGATCAGCGGCGCCAGGCCCTCGGTCGCCTCGTCGAGAATGAGGAGTTTCGGGTTGGTCATCAGCGCCCGGCCGATCGCCAGCATCTGCTGCTCGCCGCCGGAGAGCTGGTTGCCCATGTTGCTGCCGCGTTCGGCGAGCCGCGGAAACAACGCGTGGATCTTGTCGAGCGTCCAGGGATCGGACGCGCCGAGCCGGTTGGCCGAGGCCGCCACGAGATTCTCGGTGACGGTCAGATTCGGAAAGATCTGCCGTCCCTCCGGCACCAGGCCGATGCCGAGCTGAGCGATCCTGTAGGACGGCAGCTTTCGCGTCTCCTGACCGCTGAAGCGGATCAGGCCGGCGCGAGCCTGGGTCAGACCCATTATCGAGCGGATCGTGGTGGTCTTGCCCATGCCGTTGCGGCCCATCAGCGAGACCATCTCGCCGGGACGGATCGCCAGCGACAGGCCGAACAAGACCTGGCTCAGGCCGTAACAGGTCTCGATGCCGTCGACCTCGAGCAGCATGGCGCTTGTCCCCAGATCAACCATGGCCGACCACCACATGCTGATCGCCGAGATAGGCGCGCTTGACCTCCTCGTTCTGCCGGATCTCGTCCGGCTTGCCCGAGGCGATGATGCGGCCATAGACGAGGACCGAGATGCGGTCGGCGAGCGCGAACACCGCCTCCATGTCATGCTCGACCAGCACGATCGACACTTCCTTGCGCAGCTCGTTCAGCAGCTTCACCATGCGCTGCGACTCGGTCACCCCCAGGCCGGCCATCGGCTCGTCGAGCAACAGGAGCTGCGGCTTGGTCGCGAGCGCGACCGCGAGCTCCAGCTCGCGCTGCTCGCCATGGCTGAGCTTCGACACCAGCACGTCGGCGCGATGGCCGAGACCGACGCGCTCCAGCGCGGCGTGCGCGGCGGCACGCAGCGGTTTGTCCTTGCGCGCGGCGGCGAAGAAGCGGAACGAATGCTTACCGTCATGAGCTTGCGCCGCAAGCGCGACATTGTCGGCCGCGGTGAAGTCGGTCAGCAGCGAGGTGATCTGGAACGAGCGCGCCAGCCCCAGCGCGCTGCGCTTATAGGCGGGGAAATGCGAGATGTCGCGGCCCCCTAAGAAAATGCGACCCGCATGCGGCGCCAGGTGGCCGGTGAGCTGGCTGATCAGCGTGGTCTTGCCGGCGCCGTTCGGCCCGATGATGGCGTGGATCTCGCCCTTGGCAACGTCGAGACAGACGTGATCGGTGGCGATGATGCCGCCGAAGCGGCGCACGAGATTGTCGACGCGAAGCAGAGGTTCAGCCACGGTTCAACCTCCCGAGCATGCCCATGATGCCGCCGCGGCCGAACAGCACGATCAGGAGCAGCAGCGGCCCCATGATCAGCGCCCAATATTCGGTGATCTGCGACAGCACCTCTTCCAGCACCAGGAACACCACCGAGCCGACGACCGGCCCCATCAGGGTGCCCATGCCGCCGAGGATGACCATCACCATGAGGTCGCCGGAGCGGGTCCAGTACATCACGGCAGGGCTGACGAAATCGGTGTTGTTGGCGAGCAGCGCGCCGGACAGCCCGCACAGCATGCCGGCGATGACGAAGCAGGCTAGCTTGTAGCGCTTCGACGGGAAGCCGATCGCCTGCATGCGCTGCTCGTTGGAACGCAGGCCCTGCAGCACGAGACCAAAGCGCGAATTGACGATGCGCCAGACCAGCACGACGACGGCGAGCAGGCAGAACAGGCAGAGGTAATAAAACTGCACGCGGTTGCCGAGATTGATGAGGCCACCGAAATCGCTGCGCTTGTAGACGGTGAGCCCGTCATCCCCGCCGTAACGGGCGAGGCCGGACGCGACGTAGTAGGCCATCTGCGCAAAGGCCAGCGTGATCATGATGAAATAGACGCCGCGGGTACGCAAGGAGAGCGCGCCGATGACCAGCGCATAGAGCGCCGAAACCGCGATGGCGACCGCGAACTGGGCATAGCCGGAGCCGATGCCCTCCTGCGCCAGGATGCCGACGGCGTAGCCGCCGATGCCGAGATAGGCGGCATGGCCGAAGCTCATCATGCCGCCATAGCCCATGATCAGGTTGAGGCTGACGGCCGCGAGCGCCAGGATCACGATGCGGGTGAACAGCGTGAGGATGAAGATGTTGCCGGAGAGGTTCGAATAGACCGGCAGCAGCACCAGGCCGGCCACGACGATGATGGCCACGAAGGTCGAAACGTTGAGCGAGGATTTCATCTGCGGTTGGCCGGAAACAGACCTTCAGGCCGCGCCACCAGCACGATCGCCATCAGGAGATAGATCAGCATCGACGACATCGCCGGCGCCGCAGTGGAGGCTGCTGCCGAGTTCAGCACCTGGCGCAGCAGATTGGGCAGGAAGGCGCGGCCCATGGTATCGATCAGGCCGATCATGATCGCCGCGATGAAGGCGCCGCGGATCGAGCCGATGCCGCCGATCACGATCACCACGAAGGCGAGAATCAGGATGTTCTCGCCCATGCCGATCTGCACCGTGAGGATCGGCGCCTGCATGAGGCCGGCGAGGCCGGCGAGCGCGGCGCCGAGGCCGAACACCAAGGTGTAGAGCAGCTTGATGTTGATGCCGAGCGCGCCGATCATCTCGCGGTTGGAGGCGCCTGCGCGGATCAGCATGCCGATCCGCGTCCTCATCACGCCGAGATAGAGCAGAAGCGCCACCAGCAACGCCACGACGATGATCGCGAGCCGATAGGCCGGATATTGGATGCCGGGCAGGATCGTGACCGGGAAGGCGAGCCAGGACGGCAGCGGCAGCGCCAGTCCCGCCGGGCCCCAGATCAGCCGGACGGCCTCGTTGAAGAACAGGATCAGGCCGAACGTCGCGAGCACGTGGTCGAGATGGTCGCGCCCATAGAGATGGCGTAGTGCCGTGAATTCGAGCACGATGCCGAGCAGAAGCGTGGCACCGAGCGCCATGACCGCGCCGAGCACGAAGCTGCCGGTCCAGGCCACGAAGGTCGCCGCGAAATAGGCGCCCATCATGTAGAGCGAGCCGTGGGCGAGGTTGACGAGGTCCATGATGCCGAACACCAGCGTCAGGCCGGCGGCCAGCAGGAACAGCAGCAGTCCGAACTGCAGCCCGTTCAGGAATTGTTCGACGACGAGAAGCATGCCCCTCACTTCACGCTCAAAAAGACGGCGGCAGAACCCGTTCCAGGCGCTGCCGCCATGTCCGTCCCGATCTTAGGCCGGAGATGTTTTAAGCTTCAAGCAAATTCCAGGCCTGTTTCGTCCCCTGGCTCGGAATTCTTTCCGCTCACTTCATCGGGCACTTGTCGTGGAAGCGGTCCTGGTCGTTCTCGACGATGGTGGCAACCGTCTTCAGCGACAGCTGGCCGTCGGCGTCCTTGACCACGTCCTGCAGGTAGAAGTTCTGGATCGGGATGTGGTTGTTGCCGAACTTGAAGGAGCCGCGCAGCGACTTGAAGTTGGCCTTCTCCATCTCGGCCTTCATCGCGTCCTTCTTGGACGTGTCGCCCTTGACCGCAACCACGGCGCTGTTGATCAGCTGGGCCGCATCATAGGCCTGGGCGCCGTAATAGGTCGGACGCAGGCCGGTGTATTTCTTGCGGTAGTCGGCGACGAACTTCTTGTTCTGCTCGTTCGGCAGGTCGTTGACCCATTCCTGGGCGCCGGGCACGCCGATCGCATTGTCCTTCTGCAGCGGCAGCGACAATTCGTCGACGGTGAAGGCGGTGTAGAGCGGCATCTTCTCCTTGAGGCCGGCCTGCGAATATTGATTGAGGAATTGCACGCCGGCAGCGCCGGGATAGAACACGAAGATGGATTCGGCGCCCGAGGCGCGCGCCTTGGAGAGCTCGGCGGAAAAGTCGAGCTGGCTCGGCCACACCGTGTATTCCTCACCGACGACCTGGCCCTTGAAGGTGCTCTTCACGCCCGCCAGCATGTCCTTGCCGGCCGCATAGTTCGGGCCGATCAGGAAAACCGACTTGACGCCCTTCTGGTTCATGTAGAGGCCCATCGCGGCCGGCGTCTGGTCGTTCTGCCAGGAGGTCGAGAACACGTAAGGCGAGCACAATTCGCCGGCGAGCTGGGACGGGCCGGCATTGGCCGAGATCAGAAAGGTCTGGGAATCCACCGCGGTCTTCAGCGACGCCAGCAGCACGTTCGACCAGATGTAGCCGACGATGAAGTCGACCTTGTCGGACTGCACCAGCTTCTCGGTCTTCTGCTTGCCGACGTCAGGCTTCTGCTGGTCGTCCTCGTAGATCACCTCGACCGGCTTGCCGTCGATCTTGCGGCCGAGATGGTCGAGCGCGAGTTCGAACGAGTTGCGCATGTCGTTGCCGATCACCGCGGTCGGGCCGCTGAACGTCGAGACGAAGCCGATCTTGATGGTGTCGCCGGCAAAAGCCGTGCTCGAAAACAGCAGCGCCGCGGCGCCTGCCAGCCAGAACCTCTTCATGGTCTTCCCTCCCCTCAAGCAAATCGTTCTTATCGTTGTTTCGTCGCCGGCACGCAGTAGCACGACCAGCGGCGGCGTTTCGCCGCAGCATCCGTCGCGCGGTGCTCATCCTGCGCGCCGTCGATCCATGCACCATAATTCCCGGAAACGGACAAAGGCAAGAACTATAGTGCCTGTTAAGGATACCGCAGCACAGCAGAACCGGCCGCGTCAGCCTGACACGGCCGGCTGCGATACTCTCGGTATCACTCGCAACGAGCGTCACTTCACCAGCGCGCAACCACCGTCCGCAATCGGCCGGAACGCCTGCTCGGCCGGAATCGTCGAGACCAGACGATAGTAGTCGTAAGGATATTTCGACTCCTCCGGCTTCTTGACCTCGAACAGATACATCGGGTGGATCACGCGGCCGTCGGCCCGGATCGTCACATCGCCGAACAGCTTGTCCTTGCCCTTCACCGTCTTCATCTGCGGCACGACGTCCTTGGCATCATCGCTGCCGGTGGCAGCGACCGCGTTGAGATAGGCAAGCGTCGAGGCATAGACGCCGGCCTGGTTGCCGCTCGGCATCTTGCCGTTCATGCCGGGGCGCGCCGCGAAACGCTTGGCGAAAGCGCGGGTGTCGTCGTCCATGTCCCAGTAGAAGGCCTCGAGCAGTTGCAGGCCCTGCGCCGCCTTCAGGCCCATGCCATGGATGTCGTTGATGAACAGCAGGAACGCGACCAGCGACTGGCCGCCCTGCTGGATGCCGAACTCGGACGCCTGCTTGACCGCATTGATGGTGTCGCCGCCGGCATTCGCCAGCCCGATCACCTTGGCCTTCGAGCCCTGCGCCTGCAGCAGGAACGAGGCGAAGTCCGTCGTGCCGAGCGGATGCTTGGCCGAGCCGAGCACCTTGCCGCCGTGCTTCTCGATGTAGTTGGTGGCCTCCGCCTCGATGCCCTGGCCGAGCGCGTAGTTGACCGTGATGAAGTACCAGTCCTTGCCGCCGCGGCCCATCATCGCAGCCGCCGTGGTGTTGCCGGTCGCCCAGGCGTCGTTGACCCACTGAATGGTGTTCGGCGAGCACGCCTTGCCGGTCAGATCGGAGCTCGCGGTCGACGACGCCAGGAACGTCATCCGGCTGTTGCGCAGCAGCTCGTTGACGGTGAGGCCCACGGCCGAGTTGGGCACGTCGACGACGGCATCGACCTTGTCGACATCGAGCCATTTGCGCGTGATCGCCGAGCCGACATCGGCCTTGTTCTGGTGATCGGCATAGACGATCTCGACCTTGATGCCTTTACCGCCGCCGTTGAAATCCTCCGCCGCCATGCGCGCGGCCTCAACCGAGCCCATGCCGTTGGTGTCCTGGAAGATGCCGGAGATGTCGTTGAGCACGCCGACGCGTACGACATTGTCCGAGATCTCGCCGGCCCGCGCCGCGCCTGCAAGGCAGAATATTGCGACCAGCGCCAGCGAGCACGAATTGAGCTGCTTCATGATGTCCTTCCCCGTGTGTGTTGCTTGTTTGATTGTTGTCGTTGCGACTGGAGATCGTCTCCAGTTGCGAAATCAGCTCTGCCGATCCGGAATGCGCACCACCAGTCCGGCCAGCGCCGGCTGCACCTTGATCTGGCAGGACAGCCGGCTGTTCGGCCGCCGCTCGGCTGCGGTGCCGTCCAACAGCGCATCCTCATCGTCGGACACGGGATCGAGCTTGCCGGTCCAGGCGCCGTCGACATAGACGTGGCAGGTGGCGCAGACGGCGTTGCCGCCGCATTCGGCGACGATGCCGTCGATGCCGTGGGTCAGCGCCGCCAGCATGACGCTGGCGCCGTCCTCGGCCTCCACGCTTTCGCTGCGGTTGTCGGGATGTATGAAGGTGATCGTGGTCATGGTACAGCTCAGGCTGGAGTAAAGGTGACCGGCAGGCTCTCCAGCCCGCGCAGCGTGTTGTTGTAGCGGCGCTTCGGCTCGCCGCTCATCGTGACGCTCCCGACCTTGCGGGCGAGCGCCGTCAGCACCGCCTCGCCTTCGAGCCGCGCGACGAGTTGGCCGACGCACATGTGGATGCCCGAGCCGAAGCCGACATGACCTGAGACTTTTCGGGTGATGTCGTAGCTGTCCGGCTGCTCCCAGCGGCGCGGGTCGCGATTGGCGCTACCTAAGAACATCAGCACCTTCTCGCCCTCGGGAATCGTGACGCCGCCGAGTTCGACGTCACGCGTGGTGGTGCGGAAGAAGGTCTGCACCGGGCTTTCGAACCGCACGGCCTCCTCGAACGCGTTGCGCGCCAGCGACGGATCGGCGCGCAGCCGCGCCCATTGATCGGGGAAGCGCGCCAGGCAATACACCGCGGCGCCGATGCCATAGACGGTGGTGTCGAGGCCGGCCGACAGCAGCGAGCGCACCAGCAACGGCGCCTCAGCCGGCGTGATCTCGCCGCTGTCGCTGAAGGCATGGATGCAGGCGCCGAAGCCGCCGGGCGTGAGATTGTCGCGCTGGCACTGCTCCGTGACATAGGCCTGGTGCGGCGCTGAGCGCTCGATCGCCTGCTGGCGCAGCTCATTCGGCGGGCCGAATGCGTTGAACACCAGGCTCGCATAGGGAATGAGATGCTCGCGCCCCTCCGGCTTCAGCCCGAGCGCATCGGGAAACACCGACAGCGGATAAGCCTCGGCGAGATCGGGGATGGCGTCGAACGAGCCCCGGCCTACAAGCTCGTCGATCTTGGCCTCGGCCGCCGCCATGAAGCCGTCGCGCAGCCGCTTCATGACGGCCGGCGACAGCACCTTGCTCAGCACGGCGCGGGTGCGCGTATGCGCCGGCGGATCCGCCTCGAGGATCAGGCTCGGCGGCCGCCACGGCTTCTCCTTGGCGAAGTCGCTCAAGCCCACGCCGCGGCTGGAGCAGAACGTCTGGGGATCGTTGAGGACGGCATAGACCTCGGCGTAGCGGGCGACGCCGTAGACGTTCCACGCGTCCAGATGGACGACAGGGCCGGCCTCGCGCATCTCCTGATGCGCTGGATAGGGATCGTCGAAGAATTCATACGAGAACGGGTCGATGGCGAGGTGCGGGATGACCGGCGCCACGCCGGCAGCGGGGGAAAGACCTGTTGGGTTCATGCGGAGCTCCCGAAGTTTGGCCTTGTCATGCGGCTTTTCGTATCCGTATGAGTGGCGATGCATGGACGTTGGGGATCATGAGCGAGAAATCCGGGACGCCGCGCAAGGCGCAGCCGCGCGAAGCTGAGGGGCAAGGCCTCACGCTCGATCTCGACCGCTATGTGCCGGCCTTCATCACCTTCATCGCCAACAAGCTGTCGAACAGCGCCACCGCGTTCTATCAGCGCAATTTCGGCGTCAACGTCACCGAATGGCGTATCATGTCGCTGCTGGCGATCGAGCCGGGCATCCCGGCCTCGCGCATCTGCAGCGTGATCGGCTTCGACAAGGGGCCGGTCAGCCGTACGCTGGCGCTGATGAAGGGCCGCGGCCTGATCGTGATCCGCAACGATCCGGAGGACGGCCGCAGCCATTCGATCTCGCTGACGGCCAAGGGCCGCGCGACGCACGACAAGGTCATCATCGCCGCGCTGGAACGCGAGCGGCGTCTGCTCGCCTGTCTCGACAAGGATGAGCGGGAAGTCCTGATCACGCTGCTGCGCCGAATCCACGACAATCTCGACGCCGTCACGGGCGCGAGCTGAGCCACTCAGGCAGGCGCCGCCGAACGGCTGACCCGTCCGCTGCGGCAATCTGTTGGCGCGCGCGCAAGCGGCCGCGCCTGCGGCGAGCAGGCTGCGCATGACGTTCCCGTCCCTTCTTCGAGACGCGGATCATCCCGCGCCTCCATTGCTGATCGGGTCGATCGTTCCACATATTAGTTGCTTTAGCAACGATATATTTTCGGCCGCATGAGATCCCGCAGCGCGAAAGCGCCGTCGCACTCGATCCTTCAAATTCTAGCTATCGGCGAAGGCGCGCGGCAATTTCGCCCTGATATGCCGTGTCGGCTGCGCTCCCGATTGCGGCGTGGCCTGCGGGGAGAGGCGGATGTTGGGGTTCATTTTCGGTTTCAATGCGCGTCTCGGCCGTCTGCAATATTTTCTCGCCTCGCTCGGTCTTGCGCTGGTTTCGGTGGTCCTGATCGTGGTCGTGGCCGTCGGTCTTGCCGCCCTCGCCCCTCAGAAGTCGGAGCTGACGGTGAGCTTGCCGATCGTGGTGCTGATCGGCCTGTGCCTGGTGGCGAACCTGATGCTGCAGGCGATGCGCTTTCGCGACATCGGCTGGGACCCGGTCTGTGTGATCCCGGCCTGGATCGCCGTCATGGTGCTGGACTACGTGATCGCCGGCCGGTTTCCCGAATACGCGGCGACATCATCGCACCACGGCACATGGGTTGGCGCCCTGGTCAATCTCGGCCTAAGCGTTGCGCTGCTGTTCTTCCCCAGCGGGGCTGACGACGCGCCATCGTCGGGAGCTACCGTGGGTCGCCCGCCGTCCGCATCGTTCCGGACGGCCCGTGGCGCCGGCTCGGCCACCGAGGCACGGCTCGCGCGCATCACCGGCGGGGAGGCCGAGCGGCGCGGGTACTAGGCGGCGGCGCCAAGCCTGCTCAGAAATTAGGCAAATCGCCTTCGGCAACCACATCCGAATGCCCGACGGCCTGCCGGACGGCGCACCAACCCACTGACTTTCAAGATTTTTCCTTATCAGGCCCGCATCCCCGCCGTGTACACAATGGCACATGGCTTGCTACGTTCGCAGCCGGATTGGCGAAGCGGAGCGCAAGGAAATGGCAGGCCAGAGTTTGGGCTCGGACGAGACGCGGAGCGCCGCGTGACCGAGACCATTGCCGAGATCGTCGCCGCCCATCGCGCCGGCCTGACAACGCCAAGCGACACGATCGCGCGCTGCTACGCCCGGATTCGCGCGCACAACGACCCCGCCATCTTCATCAGCCTGCGCGGCGAGAAGGACGCGCTCGCGGAGGCCGAAACCCTCGCCGACAGGGACAGATCGTTGCCGCTCTACGGCGTGCCCGTTGCGGTGAAGGACAACATCGACGTGGCGGGCCTCCCGACCACCGCCGGCTGCCCGGCCTTCGCCTATACGCCATCTCGTGATTCCACCGCGGTGGCGCGGCTGCGCGCCGCCGGCGCCATCATCATCGGCAAGACCAATCTCGACCAGTTCGCCACCGGCCTCGTCGGCGTGCGCTCGCCCTATGGCATTCCGAAAAATCCGGTGCGCGCCGATCTCGTTCCGGGCGGATCGAGCTCGGGCTCGGCGGTCGCCGTCTCCGCGGGTCTCGTGCCGCTCGCGCTCGGGACGGATACTGCGGGCTCCGGCCGCGTGCCGGCGATGCTCAACAACATCGTCGGCCTGAAGCCGAGCCTCGGCATGATCTCGACCTCCGGCCTGGTGCCGGCCTGCCGCACGCTCGACTGCATCTCGGTGTTCTCGCTGACGGTCGACGACGCCGTCGCAGCGCTCTCGGTGCTGGCGGCGCCGGATCCGCTCGATCCGTTCTCGCGCGGCCGGCCGCTTGGGGCCGTGACGGCATTTCCCGAGGGCGTGAAGCTCGGCATTCCCCGCCCCGGGCAATTGATCTTCTTCGGCGACAAGGCAGCGGACGCCGCCTATGGCGCTGCGGCCGCGCGCTTCGTCAAGCTCGGCGCCGAGTTGGTCGAATTCGACCTCGAGCCGTTCTACGAGACCGCGCGGCTGCTCTATGAAGGCCCCTGGGTCGCCGAGCGCTATCTCGTGATCCGCGATCTCCTCGCCTCCGATCCCGATGCGATCCACCCCGTGACGCGCGAGATCACCATCGGCGGCGCGCGCGGCAGCGCCGCTGATACCTTTGCTGCGCTGTACCGCCTGCAGGCCCTGCGCAAGGTCGCCGAGCGCACCTTCTCAGGCCTTGATGCGCTGGTGCTGCCAACGGCGCCGACCGCCTATACGACGGCGGACGTGCTCGCCAACCCGATCGAGCTCAACAGCCGGCTCGGCACCTATACCAACTTCGTCAACCTGCTGGACCTGTGCGGGCTGGCAGTGCCGGCAGCGATGCGTGGCGACGGCATTCCGTTCGGCATCACGCTGCTGGCGCCAGCCGGGCGCGATGCGGCGCTCGCCAGTCTCGGCCGCGCCTTCCATACCGACACGGCGCTGCCGGTCGGCGCCCAGCCGGTCCCGCTGCCGCCGCTCGCGCCCGTGTCGCCGTCACTGCATGGCGACGAGATCGCCATCGTCGTCGTCGGCGCGCATCTCTCAGGGATGGCGCTCAATCACGAGCTGACCGCTCTCGGCGGCCGCCTGCTGGAAGCAACGACCACCGCGCCTGACTACAAGCTCTACGCGCTGTCGACCACGCCGCCCAAGCCCGGCATGCTGCGGATCGACGACGGCCAGGGCACGGCAATGGCCGTCGAGCTCTGGGCGCTGTCGGCGGCGAGCTTCGGCAAATTCGTCAACCTGATTCCGCCGCCGCTGTCGGTCGGCACCATCCGCTTGGCGGACGGCCGCACCGCCAAGGGCTTCCTCGTCGAGCCGGCCGCGCTCGATGGCGCCCGCGACATCTCGGAGTTCGGCGGCTGGCGAGCGTATATGGCGCAGAAGGGCTGATCTATTTCGCGCGTCATGATTACGTGCGCTGCCGTAGCGTAGGCAAAGGCGCGCCCGTACTGTCCCAACGAGCGAGATCGCGGTGGCGCCGTGCCCACCGTTTCGCCGCGGAGTCCGTGGCCCGACGGTGGGCACGCTGCCGCCTGACGGCGGCTGCTTTGCCCACCCTACCGCTCGAACGAAGAGCTACACCGACACGGCGTAGATCTCGTATTCGCCGCGCACCAGTTCGATGTGGGCTTTCATGGCACTCGCCGCGCCGGCCTTGTCGCCGCGCAGGATGGCGACGACGACGCGGTCGTGCTCGGCATGCGACTTGGCGAGGCGGCCGAGATTGCGGAACTGTGCGCGGCGGAACGGCTGCACACGCACCCGCGTCGCCAAGGTGATCTCGGCGATGTAGGCATTGTGCGCGCCGGCATAGATCGCGTTGTGGAAGCGCTCGTTGACCTCGTGGAAGCGCTCCGGATTGCCGGCGTGGCTGAGATTGCGCAGCTCCTCGTGGATGGCTTCCAGCCGCTGCCGCTCGACCGGCGTCATGCGCTGCGCCGCGAGACCGGCGCACAGGCCCTCGAGCTCGGCCATCGCCTCGAACATGCCGGTGAGGCGGTCTGCAGACGGTCGCGCTACCACGGCGCCGCGATGTGCACGCGCCTCGATCAGGCCGGACGTCGCCAATTGACGCAGCGCTTCGCGCACCGGCGTGCGCGAGACGTTGAAGCGCTTGGCGATCTCGGTCTCGTCCAGCGGCGCCCCCGGCGCCAGCGCGCCGCGCACGATCTCATCGGCGAGTTGCAGGCGCAACTCCTCGGCGCGGGTGATCTTCGCAACCGCAGGCGGCGCGCGGTCGATGCGCTTGATCTCGGAGTCGCGGGCGGGCCGCTGCCGCGTTCGCGGCGGAAGATCGTCCAGGCTCATCCTCAGCCGCCTTTTGCTTCATCGATGATGCTGACATGGGCAGCGACGATTCTCCAGCCTTCCGGAAACCGGATCCAGGTCTGCATCTGGCGTCCGACCTTGCCGGGCGCGGTGTCGCGATAGAACAGCGTCGAGGCGACCGCGGCGTCACGGCCGTAAGCGGTGATCACGGTGCGCGCGGTCCGCCGCATCAGCCCGGCCGGCGAACGCGCGGCGCGAAATGCCGCGATCTCGCCGTAGCCGTAGAGGTTCTCGCCGATGCCGTAGCGCAGCGTGCGGGAGTCCTGCTTGAAAAGCTCGTCGAGCACGGCGACGTCGTTGCTGACCAGCGCCTGTTCATAGCGCTGGAACTGCGCGGTGACTTCCGCGACGACGTCAGGCAGATCGACTTCCATTCTCCAGAACTCCTCGCGGGGCCGGCGCAGCGGCGACGCCAAGCTGTTGCAAGGCGTGGGCCACACGCAATGCGACATGTTCGCACCACGGCGCCGCGATGATCTGCACGCCGATGGGCATCGGCTCGAGCGGAATCGGAACGGCGACGACGGGAAGCCCTATGAACGAGATCGGCTGGGTATGAATGCCGATATTGGCGCGCACCGGCAGCTCGACGCCGTCGAGCACGAAGGTCGTCTGCCCGAGCTTGGGTGCAACGCAGGGCGTTGCGGGCGCGATCAGCACGTCGACGGACTTGAACAGCTCCAGCACCTGGGCGCGGTACCAGCGGCGAAACTTCTGCGCGCGGTCGACCATCGGCGCCGGAATCATCGCACCCGCAATCAGGCGGTCGCGCACCGCCGGATCGAAATCACCCGGGCGCGTGCGCAGCCGGTCGAGATGCAGCGAGGCGCCCTCGGTGGTGCTGATGACGTAAGCCGCGGCGCGGGCGCGCGCCGCTTCGGGCACCTCGATCACCTCGGTGACCTTCAGCGCGGCCGCGACACGAGCGACCGCTTCGGCGGCTTCGGGAAACAGATTCTTCTGGAAGTGCCCTCCGGCAAGGGCGATGCGCAGATCGCCGATGGCTTGCGAGAACCGACCGGAGACCGGCTCCGGTGCCCGCGTGGTGCACGCGGCGTCGTCCGGATCGGGCCCCTGCATGGCGTCATAGGCGAGCGCGAGATCCTCGACCGAGCGCGCGAACGGACCGAGATGATCCAGACTCATGACGAACGGAAACGAGCGCGCGCGCGACAGCCGGCCATAGGTCGGCTTGAGACCGAAGATGCCGCAGAACGAGGACGGCACGCGGATCGAGCCGTTGGTGTCGGAGCCCAGCGCGATCGGCACCAGGCCGCCGCCGACGGCGCTGCCCGAGCCGCCCGACGAGCCGCCGCTCATCCGCGTCGGATCATGCGGATTGCGCGACGGGCCGTCATGCACGTTCTCGCCGGTGAAGTCGTAGGCGTATTCGCCCATGTTGAGCGCACCGACGAGGACGGCGCCGGCCGCCTCCATGCGCTCGATCAGCGTCGCGTCGCGCGTCGCGGGCGCTCGATCACGGTTGATCCTGGAGCCGGCCCGGGTCGGCAGCCTCGCGACGTCGAACAGGTTCTTCACCGCGAACGGCACCCCGGCGAGCGGGCCGACCGGCTTGCCCGCAGCGATGGCCGCATCCACGGCGCGCGCCCTCGCTCGCGCACGCTCGGCGGTGATGTCCGTAAAGGAATTCAGCACACCATCGCGCGCCGCAATCCGCGCCAGCGCAGCGTCGGTGGCCTCGACGGCGGAGAGCTTGCGGGTGGCGACTGCGGCCGCAATCGCGCGCGCGGTCATGTCGGCAGGATCAAGCGGTGAAGACACTGGCAGGCTCGGCTTCGTCAGGCAGGGAGAATTCGTCGACCAGCTTCGCCATCTTCAGCGAGACCTCGAGATTGGCGCGAATCGCCGGGCGCCACGCGTCCTCGATCGGCAGAGCCAATGCACGCCCGACCGCGTCGATGTATTCGTCCAATGGCTCCGCCATCAGCTCTTCCCTTCAAGCTTTCGCGCTCAATGCGCCGGCAATGGCGGGTGCGGAATCGCCGTCAGCAACTCCCGCGTATAGTCATCCTGCGGATGACCTAGCACACGTTCGGAGGTGCCTTCCTCGACGATTCGACCCGACCGCATCACGATCACACGATCGCACAACAGCCGCACCACATTCAAATCATGGGAGACGAACAGATAGCTCATACCTAACTGCCGCTTGAGGTCCTGCAGCAGATTGAGCACGACCGCCTGCACGGAGACGTCGAGCGCCGCCGTGGGCTCGTCGAGGATAACGAGCTTCGGGTGCAGTGCGATGGCGCGCGCGATGCCAACGCGCGCCTTCTGGCCGCCCGACAATTGGTGCGGAAAACGGTCGAGCAGATTGAGCGGCAGGCCGACCATGGTGGCGAGCTCCTCGCAGCGCGCACGAAGCGCGTCGCGGCCCTTGATGTCGCCGAGCTGCAGGATCGGATCGGCGATGGCACGCGCCGCGGTGAAACGCGGATTGAGGCTGTCGGTCGGATCCTGGAACACCATCTGGATGCGGCTGCGCAGCGGCAGCCGGGCAAAGGCCTGCGGCAGGATGTTGCCGATCTCCTCGCCATCGAAGCTGATGCGGCCCGAGCTCTGGTCGAGCAGCCGCATCACCATCATCGACGTCGTCGACTTGCCACAGCCGGATTCGCCGACCAGGCCGACGCTCTCGCCATGACCGACCGTGAAGCTGATGCCGTCGACGGCGCGGAACATCTCCGGCTCGACCGCTGGCCTCCGTCCGAACAGTTTCGACAACGTCGCCGAGGCGCCCTGGCGCGGATATTCCTTGACCAGTTTGTCCACCAGAAGGAGCGGACTTGCCTTCTCGTCACCCCCGGGCTTGACCCCGGGGGCCATCACCTTCGACGAGTCTTGCGAAGAGGAATGGATCGCCGGGTCAAGCCCGGCCATGACGGAGTGAGGTTGCTGCGACGCCTCCTCCTCCGGCAGCAATTCGCGCAGGGACACGCCGAGGCGCGGCGTCGCGCGCATCAGCTTGCGCGTGTAGGGATGCTGCGGGTTGGCGAAGATGTCGGCGGCCCTGGCGGTCTCGACCACCCGGCCCTTCTCCATCACCACGACGCGATCGCAATAGGCAGCGGCGAGACCCAGATCATGCGTGATCAGGATGGTCGACATGCCCCGGCTCTTGGTCAGCTCGACCACGAGATCCATCACCGCCTTCTGCGTCGTGACGTCGAGGCCGGTGGTCGGCTCGTCGGCGATCAGGAGCTGCGGGTTGCAGGCCAGCGCCAGCGCGATGACGACGCGCTGGCACATGCCGCCGGACAATTCGAACGGATAGGCGTGGTAGCGCTCGCGCGGGCGGGCGATCTTGACCTGCTCGAGCGCGGCGATCGCCTTCTCGGCGCGATCGGTCGCGACCGCCTGGGCGTGCTGCCTCAGCACATCCTCGATCTGCTGGCCCACTTTCCGGATCGGATTGAGGGCCGCGCGCGGGTTCTGGAAGATCATCGAGATCTCGCGGCCGCGCAGATCGCGCATCGCGCTTTCCTCGGCCGCCCTGACGTCCACGCCGGAGAACATCACCGAGCCCTCGGCGATCCGCCCGGCGCGATCGAGGATGCGCATGACGGCGTAGGACGTCACCGACTTGCCCGAGCCGGATTCGCCGACGATCGCGAGCGTCTCGCCCTTGGCGACGGAGATGTCGACATGCTGCACCGCCTTGACGATACCGCGGCGGGTGGAGAATTCGACCGTGAGATCGCGAACGTCGAGCAGCGGCTGGGCGGTCATCCATGGCTCCGCTTGTTACGACCGTCATGCGCGGGCTTGACCCGCGCATCCATCAACACAGCGAGGACCTTGCCGAGCTGATGGATTGCCGGGTCAAGCCCGGCAATGACGGAGTCTCTTTGTGGCGCGCTCATCGCTTCACGTCCTGCGCTGCGGATCGGCGATGTCGCGCAGGCCATCGCCGAGCAGGTTGAAGCAGAATACCGCGATCATCAGCGCAAGGCCCGGAAACAGCGCGATCCACCATTCTCCCGACACCATGAAGGACGCACCCTCGGCGACCATGATGCCCCATTCTGCCGTCGGCGGCCGCACGCCGAGGCCGATGAACGACAGGCCTGCGGCATTGAGGATGGCGTAGCCCATGGTCAGCGACATCTGCACGATCATGATCGGCATGATGTTCGGCAGGATGTGGCCGAGCAGGATGCGCAGCTCGCTGTTGCCCGACAGCCGTGCCGCCTGCACGAAGCCGGCGTTGCGGCGGACATTGGCCTCGGCGCGTGCCACGCGCGCATAGAGCGGGAAATTCACGATCGCGGTGGCGATGATGATGTTCTGCACGGTGTTGCCGAGCGCGGCGACGATGCCCATCGCCAGCACGAACAGCGGGAACGCCATGATCGTGTCGGCGATGCGGCCGACGATGCGGTCGGTCCAGCCGCCGAAGAAGCCGGCGGCGACGCCGGCGAGACCGCCCAGGAAGAACACCAGCGCGACCGAGGCGATCGCGATGAAGGTGTCGAGCCGGGTCGCGACCACAACGCGGCTGAAGATGTCGCGGCCGAGCTGATCGGTGCCGAACCAATGCGCCGCCGACGGCGGCTTCAGCGCGGACGCGGTGTCGCTGGCCAGCGGATCATAGGGCACGATCCACGGGCCGAAGATGGCCGCAAACAGGATCACGACCAGGAGGCCGAAGGCGAAGCCCGTCACCTTGTTCTCGGCCAGGACATAGCGCGTGTGGCCGATCAGGGCTGTCAGTCCCGTCGTCCGCGAGGGAACGGCGGCAGGCTCGACGGTCGGCGCGACAGTGCTCATCCTTCCAGCCTCACGCGGGGATCGATGACGCCATAGAGAATGTCGATGACGAGGTTGAGGACGACGTACATCACGGCCATCGTCAGCACGAAGCCCTGCACCGGCGCGAAGTCGGAGGCGATCAGCGCCTCGACCGCATAGGAGCCGATGCCGGGCCAGGCGAACACCTTCTCCACCAGCACGTTGGCGCCGAGCAGGAAGGAGAACACCATCGACAGCGTGGTGATGACCGGCAGCATGGCGTTGCGGAACGCATAGGTCACGGTGACCGTCGCGGGCGACAGGCCCGAGGCGCGCGCCGTGCGGACGAATTCCGACGACAGCACCGACAGCATCGAGGCCCGCGTCATGCGCGCGATCGGAGCCAGCGAGAAGATCGCCAGCGTCGCGGCGGGCAGGATCAACTGGCTCAGCGCCGAGCGGAACGCCTCGCCGTCACGCGCGATCAGCGTATCGATGAGGTAGAAGCCGGTCACGGGGTCCGGCGCGCTATAAAACACGTCGAGCCGGCCGAGCGGCGCCGGTGACCAGCCGAGCCGGAAGTAGAACACGTACACCAGCACCAGCCCGGTGAAGAACACCGGCAGCGAAACGCCCGCTGTCGTGACGACGCGGCAGGTATGGTCGATCCACGACCCCGGCCGGGTCGCCGCGAGCACGCCGAGCGGCAGCGCGATCGCGACCGAAACCAACAGGCCGAGCAAGGTCAGCTCGGCCGAGGCCGGCAGGCGGTTGCGGATCTCGCTGGCGACCGGCTGGCCTGTGGTCAGCGAACTACCGAGATCGCCATGGGCGAGATCGACGGTGTAGCGGAAGAACTGCTCGACCAGCGGCTTGTCGAAGCCGAGCTTCTTGCGGATCTGCTCGACCGCCTCCTTGGTGGCGGCGGGGCCGGCAAAGTATGCGGCGGGATCACCGGGCAAGGCGCGGGTGAGCAGGAAGGTGACGATCACCACGCCGATCAGCGAGGGGATCGCAAAGGCGAGGCGCTTGGCGATGAGGCTCAGCATGGGGCGAGCCTCGCCCGAATGAGCCCAGATCTCGCAGCACGGCGCAGTCGGCTCCCTCCCCCCTTGTGGGGGAGGGTTGGGGAGGGGGGTAAGCCGAGACGGCAGTGGGTGCGGCTACCCCCCTCCCTGCCCCTCCCCCACAAGGGGGGAGGGAATGAGAGAGCCGGGCTCACACCACCAAGGTCACCCACGTCCTCACCCCTTCACCAGAGCCCGATAGTCGAGCCTGCGGTGGAACCAGTACTGATAGCCGGAGATGTTCTTCTGCATCGCGACGTTGACGAACGGCTGATACAGCGGAATGCGCGGCACCTCGGCGAAGGCGAGATCGACGAAGCCCTTCACGTCGGCATCGTACGTCGCCTTGTCCCCGGTCGCGGCGGCGTCGCGCGCGCCGTTGATGAGCTTGTCCATCTCGGGCGACTTGTAGCTCATCGTGTTGAACACGGAATTGTTGCCGTGATAGCACCAGTAGAAAAAATACTCGGGATAGTCGAGCCAACCGGAGAAGATGTTGGTGAAGAGCGGCATCTCCTTCTTGTTCAGCTCGGTGCGCCAGTTGGCGCCGGGTACCTTGTTGATGGTGGTCTTGATGCCGAGCTGGGCGAGGCTCTCCTGCACGAGCACGCACAGCGGCTCGTTGACCTGCGCGAAATTGAGGTCGAACGAGATCGTGGTCTCGAAGCCGTTGGGGTAGCCGGCTTCTGCCAGCAGCGCCTTGGCCTTCTCCATGTCGGTGACATACTTCGTCGGCTGCGGCCACGCCACCTCGGTCGCCTTGTCGGACGGCGCACCGAACATCGGATTGGCAAGGCCGAACATCACGGCGTCGATGATCTTCTGATAGGGCATCGCATAGGCGAGCGCCTGCCGAACCTTGGGATTGTCGAACGGCGGCTTGGTCACGTTCATGCCGACATACTGGATGCCGTTGGAGATCGGCAGCGAGATCACGGTGTGCTTGCCGTTCGACTTCATCTCCTGGAAGTCCTTGTTCGGCAGCTCATAGGAGATGTCGGCGTCACCACGCTCGAGCAGCGCGCGGCGGTTGCCGGCCTGCGGCACCATGCGCCAGATCACGCGCTTGATCTTCGGCAGCGGACCGCACACCCAGTCATCGTTGCGCTCCATGATCACTTCGGTACCGGCGGTCCACTTCGTCACCTTGTAGGCGCCGGAGCCCGCGGTCTGCTGCTTGGTATATTCGAGCCCCCATGGGTCTTTGTCGGTCGCGTTCTTCTTCACGAGCTCCGAGTTGACCACGCAGGGTACGATGACGGCGAGATCGGGGATCGTCAGCCGGTCCTTCTTCAGGAAGTCGACGCGCACGGTGTGGTCATCGACGATGACGAACTGATCCGGCTTGGTCAGCGAGCCCGCGCTCATCTGGAAGGTCGGGAAGCCACCGACGCTGACGGCGCGATCGAGCGACCACTTCACGTCCTTGGCCGTGACCGGCGTGCCGTCGTGGAATTTGGCGTTCTTGCGCAGCTTGAAGGTCGCCGACATGTCGCCGATGGTCATGTCCTCGGCGAGCTCGGGCTTGAACTTGTCGCGGTCATAGTACGGCACCCCGCCGGGGCCGCTCTTCATCTCGTGGCTGATCAGGCGATCATAGCAGTTCCAGGACACCTCGTAGCCCGGTACGTTGGTGCCGACGCCGTGGATGTCGAGGTTGTTGGGACCGCCTTCGGACACGATCAGCAGCGTCTCGGACCGCGCGTCGGCCTTGGCGGAAGACATGATGGCCGGCGCCATTGGCAGCGCGGCCCCCGCAGCCAGACCGGACACGGATTTCAGAAAATCGCGACGCTTCATCAAATGCTCCCGAGAGTAACGACTGTCGGGAACAGTGATCGCAAGCTTCGTGCCAAGCCCGACCAAGAGCTAAGCTATTGAAATATCGACGCGCCTTCACCGAGTGGTACGGCTCGACGCCTCCTATTGCATACAAAGCTGCATATTTGCTGCATTTATAATCATCTAAAATAGCCTGCGACAGATTTACGCAATGCTTGTTGGATCGCCGCCCCGGTTGGGGATCACTCCGGCCAGATCAGCGCCTGCAGCCCGTCGAAGTCGCGGACCTTGGCCGGCCAATCCGGAATGCAGATGTGGGAACGGGATCGCTCGCCTGGTGCAGTAGCATCAAGGCGAGCAGCCGTCGCTTCAGCTGCCAGTTGATGTCCTCCAGGGCAAATCCGTAGCCGTCGAACAAGGCACGCACGCGCCCGGGCTGACCCGCTGCCATGAAGGCGCTCGGCCCGAGCAGATCATACTCGCCAAGACCGGTCATGACGTCGCCGAAGTCGAACAGCCCGCTCAGCTGCCAGCCATCACCGCTGCGCGTGACGAGGAAATTCTCCGGAATGTATTCACCGGTCAGGATGACCGGCGGCGGATCCTTGGGCAGCAGTGCTGCGGCCTCGCGCAGGAGATCGTCCAGCCCGGCGAGCAGCGTCGGCGGCAAGCCGAGCCTCTGATGGCGTGCATGACATCCAGCCATCTGCATCCTCAAAAAATCCGACCAGCGCGGACCGAGCGCGAGCAACTCGCCAGGCGGGACCCGCTGCACGGCGGCGATCAGACGACCGACCTGCCTGAGCAAGAGCTGCTTGTCCTGCTCCGGTAGTTGCCGCCAGACATCCGAAGCAGGAATGCCGCCGAGCCTGGTCATGATCAGATAGCACCAGCCGTCGCGCTCCCCCTCGTGTCGCAGGTCGGGGGTACGGACGTCGCCGACGCCACCGGCGAGCACGCGCAAGGCCGCCCGCTCGGACTGAAACTTGCCGCGATGAAACGGCGGGAAGACTTTCAGGATCAGTCCGTCGTTCAGCGCGAGAACCAGATTGGTGCCTGCCGCGAACGGCACCAGCAGCGCGTCGTCGTAGCCATGGTCGCGCGCAATATCGCGTGCAGCCGGCAGCCAGCGCGTCGCGTCGGCACGGAGGCGCCGGAGCTGCGCGCCATCGGCGACCGGTGGCAAAGCCATTTCAGCGATCCGGGCTCGCGCGCTCGAACTGGCGCAGCAGACGGTTGCCGCGGTCGACGGCCGCATCGATCGCCGCCTGCGCCGGCTTACGGCCGCTGAAGGCCTGCTCCATCTCGTCCTCGATGGCATCACGGATCAGCACGAACGAGCCCAGCCGCAGGCCGCGCGAATTCTCCGTGGGAGGATTGAGCGTCACCTGCTCGATCGAGATCGCTGCTCCCGGATTACGGTCGTAGAAGCCCTGCGCGCGCGTCAGATCGAATGCCGCCTGCGTAATCGGCAGATAGCCCGTATTCTGGTGCCAGGCGGCCTGAACATCGGGCCGCGACAGATAGGCGAAGAACTTGGCAACGCCCTTGTACTCGGCCGCGGGACGGTCACGCAGCACCCACAGCGTCGCGCCGCCGATGATCGAATTCTGTGGCGCGCCCGCAACGTCAGGCCAGTACGGCATCATGCCGTAGCCGACCTCGAACTTCGAATTCGCCTTGATGTCGGCCCGCGTCGCCGAGGAGCCGATGAAGATGCCGCACTCGCCCTTCTGGAAACGCGGCTCGGCTGCCTGGCCGCGGCCGCCATAGTCGAAGACCTTGCTCTTCTGCCATTCCGCAAGCTGGGCGATGTGCCGCGTGACCTGCGGATTGTTGAACGTCAGCACGGCGTCCAGTCCGGCAAAGCCGTTGGCGCGGGTGGCGATCGGCAGATTGTGGAAGGCCGAGAAATTCTCCACGTTGATCCAGGCCGGCCACGACGTCGTGAAGCCGCAGGCGACGCCGTTGTCGCGCAGCCGCCGGGCAGCCTTGCCGAGCTCGGGCCAGGTCTTCGGCGCCGCGCCCGGATCCAGCCCGGCCGCGCGAAACTGATCCTTGTTGTAGTAGAGGATCGGCGTGGAGGCGTTGAACGGAAACGACAGCATGTTGCCGTCGGCGTCGGCATAGGTGCCGGCGATCGCGGGCAGATAGGCCGACGGCGAAAAGCTCTCCTGCTCGTCGCGCATCAACTCGTAGACGGGGTAGATCGCGCCCTTGGCCGCCGTCATCGTCGCGGTCGCGATCTCGTTGACCTGCACGATGGCCGGCTGGCTGCGCGAGCGGAACGCGAAGATGGCCGCCGTCACGGTCTCGGTATAGCTGCCCTTGTAGCTCGGCACGATGCGATAGTCGGACTGCGACGCATTGAAGTCGGCGGCCAGTCTGTCGACCTGCCTGCCGAGCTCACCCGACATCGCATGCCACCACATGATCTCGGTCGCGGCCCGGGCCGTGCTTGCGCAAACAACCGTCCAGAGCAGGATTGCAGACGAAACAGAACGCAAGAGGACCGTCAACGGGAGCCAACTCCAATTCGATGAATGAATCTGCCCGGGCTGAGATCGCAATCGGACCAAAAATGGGGCCCAACAACCCAAGGCTGCAGCAGACTATTAACAAACCATTGACGCGTATCGCTTTGACGTCAGAATGGCCTTATAGCACCTGTTCGGGAGTGCATTGAACCTTTTCATGTCCGGGCCGACCTCATCATCAGGGGGAAAAGTGTTGCCTGTGTACCGCGCCCATCTTTCGTCGATCTCGAGAGTGGACGTCACGCCGGTGCTGATGCGCGCTGAGGCGGGCGCGCGGTACCGCTCGTCCCTTTCACGCCCGTCATGCTCGGCGGCGCGACTGGCTGCGCCGCAGCATACAAGCGCGGCTGCGCGCGGCAGAGCGGACGCAGGCAGGCTCCGCACGACCGACCCGAGGTAGCGATCGTGGCGCGATCCGAGCAGCGGAAATCCGTCGCGCGGCCGCTCAGTCTGGCGGTCCTGGGGCGGGCACGGATCGTGCGCGCGCTGCGGGCGGTTCCGATCCGCTGGCGCATCCTCTCGATCGCCGCGCTGAACTCGGCGGTCGTCATCGTTCTGGCGGCGCTGATCTGGAACGGCGCGACGGTGCTCGGCACGGCTTGGGACGACGTTCGCCAGGTCCGCGAATCCGACAAGGTGCTGGCCCTGCTCGAAAGCGAGACGAGCCGGCTGCAGAACCTCATTCATCGCTACATCAATCAGCCGAGCCCGGAGCTGTTCGCCGAGATCCTGCTGCTGCGCGAGGCCGTGCTCGGGACGCTCACGACGCGCGCCTCGACCGACCCGATGCTGTCGGGGTCGGTCGAGGAGCTGGAGCGCGTCACCGTGCGTTTCCTGGACGGCTTCGGCGAGCTGCGCAGTCTGCAGGCGACGATCTCCAAGACCTATGAGGAAGAGGTTCTCGGCCCCGCCCGCGACATCGCCGGGCTCTATTCGGTGATCGAAGGCGCGACCGGTCATCGCGACGCGCAGATCTGGCCCTCGCTCGGCAAGTCGCGCGAGGCCTTCACCGCGATGCTGGTCGCCGCCAATTCCTACTATCTGTCGCTCGCGCCCGCCTCCGCCGACGACGCGCGCCGCAACACGGAGACGATCGAGAAGACCATCCCGGTGATGTCGAGTCTTGCGGACAATGATCTGCAGCGGCTGGCGCTGCAGCGACTGTCGGCCCGGACCGCGGCGCTGCGCGCAGGATTCTCCAAGCTCACCGATCAGCTCACCAACCGCACCGAACTGCTGCGCAATACCATCGATGCGAGCCAGGCCGAAACCATCGGCGCCATCGACGGCCTGTCGGTCAAGATGCGCCAGCACGAGCAGAAGGCGCAGGCGACCTTCGACCGGACGTTGAAGGACATCTCCCGTCGCGTCCTCTCGATCGCCGTGATCTTCCTGGGAGTCATCCTGTCCGCCGGGGTGCTGATCGCCTTGTCGATCCGGCTGCCGTTGCAGCAGATCATGGCCTCGATGCGCGCGATCATGCTGGGCGACTACGACCGCGAGGTCCAGGGCACCGAGGCGCGTGACGAGGTCGGCGCGATGGCCCGCGCCGTCGAGACCTTCCGCGAGAACGCAATCGCCAAGCGCAAGACCGAGGACGAGCTCCGCGCCGCGAAGGAAAAAGCCGAGAGCGCGCTGCTCGAACTCAACGCCGCGCAGCGCAACCTGATCGATGCCGAGCGGCTGGCGGCGCTGGGCGGGCTCGTCGCCGGCGTCGCACATGAGGTGAACAATCCGATCGGCATCAGCCTGACGGTGGCCTCCAGCTTCGCGCGCCGGGTCGAGATGTTCGAGGCCGCACTGCGGTCGCCCGAAGGCGGCCTGCGCCGGTCGCAGTTGGAGGAGTTCGTGCGCTCCTCGCGCGATGCATCCGAGCAGCTGGTCGCCAATCTGCAGCGCGCCGGCGAGCTGATCCAGTCGTTCAAGCAGGTCGCGGTCGACCGCTCCCATGCGGAGCGACGGACCTTCGTCCTGAGCGAGGCGACCGATCAGATCATCACCAGCCTCAAGCCGGTGCTCAAGCGCGCGCCGATCACGCTTGCGGTCGACGTCCCCGAGGGACTTTTCATCGATGGCTATCCCGGGTTCTACGGTCAGATCCTCACCAACCTGTTCCTCAACGCCGTCAATCATGCCTTTGTCGACGGGCGCGCGGGCACCATCTCGATTACGGCGCGGCCGCGCGGCGCGGATGACATCGAGATCATTTTCGCCGATAACGGGGCCGGCATGCCCCCCGACGTCCAGCGTCAGGCCTTCGATCCGTTCTTCACGACACGCCGCAACGAAGGGGGAACGGGGCTCGGGCTGCATATCGTCTACAATCTGGTGACGCAGCAGCTCGGCGGCCGCATGATGCTGGAATCCCGCGAGGGACAAGGCACCACCTTTCGGATTATCATGCCGCGGGTCGCCAAGGGCGGCGCCGAGACAGCAATGGGCGACGGAACGACGCAATGGCCGAACAGGACGATGTCCTCCAACTGATCGAGGATGCCGGTTTCGACGAGGATGACGGTTCGGCCCGGAAATGGAAGATCGCCGTCATCGACGACGACCATGCCGTGCACGAGGGCACCCGCTTTGCGCTGTCGGATTACAGCCTGAACGGCCAGGGGCTCGAAATCCTGTCCGCCTATTCGGCGGCCGAAGGCCGCGCGCTGATGCGGGAGCACACCGACATCGCGGCCGTGCTGCTCGACGTCATCATGGAGACCGACGTCGCCGGGCTCGAGCTCGTCGAATACATCCGCAACGAGATCAAGAACGAGACCGTCCGCATCATCCTCCGCACCGGACAGCCGGGTCAGGCGCCGGAGCGGCGCGTCATCGTCCAGTACGACATCAACGACTACAAGGCCAAGACCGAGCTCACCGCCGACAAGCTGTTCACCTCGCTGACGGCGGCGCTGCGCAGCTACCAGCAGCTTGAGCGCATGGTGCAGACCCGGCGCGGCCTCGAGATCATCATCGACGCCGCCTCGACGCTGTACGACTTCAAGTCGATGCAGCGGCTGGCCGAGGGCGTGCTGACCCAGATCGCTTCGCTGCTGAACGTGGATTGCGCAGGCATCCTGGTGCTGCGCGACGACGGCAGCCAGACCGACGATTTTTCGGTGCTGGCCGGCTCCGGCTGCTACAGCCGCTTCTCCGGCGCCGTCACCTCGCGCTCGCTCGATCCGGATCTGCGCGACATGGTGGAGGCCGCCTTCAGGCAGCGCAGCAACGAATTCGCCGACCATCGCACCGTGCTCTATGTCCGCACCGGCTCGGGGCGCGAGGTCGTGGTGCTGCTGCAGGCGGAGCGGCCGCTGTCCGAGACCGATCGCTCGCTGGTCGAGATCTTCTCCAGCCGGCTGTCGATCGCCTTCGACAACGTGATCCTCTATCAGCAGCTGCATGAGGCCAACACCCAGCTCGAGGACCGCGTCGCCCAGCGCACCCGCGCGCTGATGCAGGCCAACCGGCGGCTGTCGGCGCAATGGCTGCGGCTGCAGCGCGCCAACGGCTTCAAGAACGAGATTTTGGGCACCGTCGCCCACGACCTGAAGAATCCGCTCGGCGTCATCCTCGGCCGCACGGAGATGCTGACCGAGCTGATCGCGACCGGCGCCTCCGCCGACGGCATCACCAGCCAGGTCGGACATATCCGAGATGCTGCCAGGCGGCTGACGTCGATGGTCGACCACCTGATCTCGGATGCGATGGCCGACGCCTTCGACATCACCATCCGCCGTGAGCCGGTCGACATCGCTGCCTTGGTCCACGAGGTGGTCGAGGCCAACCAGCCGCTCGCGCTCAACAAGCAGCAGGTCATTGCCGTGTCGGCGCCGCCGCATCTGTCGACCATGTGCGACATCGACCGGATCCGCGAGGCGATCGACAACCTCCTGAGCAACGCGATCAAGTACAGCCCGATCGGCGGCAGGATCACCGTGAATGCCGCCGACGATGGCGACAACACCATCATCGGCGTCACCGACCAGGGCGCCGGGCTGTCGCCGGAGGATCTCGGCCGCCTGTTCGGCCGGTTCCAGCGGCTGTCGGCCAAGCCGACCGCCGGCGAGAGCTCGACCGGGCTCGGCCTGTCGATTGTCAAACGCATCGTCGACATGCATGGTGGCGAGGTGACGGCCAGGAGCGATGGGCCGGGATCCGGATCGACCTTCACGATCACACTGCCGGCGGCCGAATTGTCATGAGTCAGAGCCAGCACATCATCATCGTCGACGACGAGGCCCCTGCCCGCGAAATGGTGGGTGATTACCTCAAGATGCACGGCTTCGCGGTGACGCTGTGCGACGGCGGCAAGAGCCTGCGCAGCGCCATCGAGACCGGCCCGGCAGATCTCGTCGTGCTCGATCTCAACATGCCTGAAGAGGACGGCCTGTCGATCATCCGCGATCTCAAGGGCCGCACCAATATCCCGGTGATCATGCTGACCGCCACCGCCAGCCCGATCGACCGGGTGGTGGGGCTCGAGCTCGGGGCCGACGATTACGTCGCGAAACCGTGCGAATTGCGCGAATTGATGGCCCGGATCCGCTCCGTGCTGCGCCGCAGTGGGCCGGCCAAGACTGCGGCGGCCGCTACGGACTCCGCTCCCGCTCAGGCGAAGGACCCGCAATTGGTGCGGTTCGGCACCAAATGGCTCGATCTCGATGCCCAGGCGCTGCGGGATGACGAGGGCAACGAGCACCCGCTGACGGCGTCCGAATTCGGCCTGCTCAAAGTGTTCGCTGCCAACCCGAAGCGGGTGCTGTCGCGCGAACGGCTGCTCGAGCTGGCGAATGCCCGCGATGCCGAGGCATTCGACCGCGCCGTGGACCTGAGAATCATGCGAATCCGCCGCAAGATCGAGCCGGATCCGACCAAGCCGGCGGTGATCCGTACCATCCGCGGCGGCGGCTACCTGTTCTCGCCGGCGGGCGAGAAGGCCTGAGGACGGCCGGTCGGCGGCGGCGGAAGCGGCCTCTGCATCCACATCCAGTTCCGTATCTTGGAATAGGGCACAATTCCGCCACGAGTGTTTCGCGATGTGCGCCGCGACGAAACATTTCCGCAGGCGCACGAAACCATTTTCCTGTTTTCGTGCAGACGTCCCGAAACGGGCGCTCCTTAACAATCCCTCCCGTCGAAACGCCGCAAGGGGGCGGCGGAACGGGAGAGTGCCATGCAGAACGTCGTTGCCATCAATTCCGCAGCCAGCCAGGGCATCATCGCAGCCCAGGCGACCACGGACGACATGCTCCTGGAGAGCATTGCCGATGGCGATCGCACCGCGATGCACACGCTTTATGCGCGCCACAATGTGCGGGTCTATCGCTTCATCCTGCGCATCGTCCGCGACACTACGATCGCCGAGGACCTCGTCAGCCAGGTGTTCCTGGACGTCTGGCGCACCGCCAAGCAGTTCGAGGGCCGCTCACAGGTCTCGACCTGGCTGCTGTCGATCGCCCGCTTCAAGGCGTTGACCGCGCTGCGCCAGCGCCGCTTCGAGGACATCGACCAGGACGAGGTGCGCGAGATCGCCGACGACTCCGACACGCCGGAGACCTCGCTCGAGCGCTCCACCACCAGCGCCATCCTGCGCGCCTGCGTCGCCAAGCTGTCGCCGGCCCATCGCGAGATCATCACCCTGATCTACTACCACGAGAAGTCGGTGGAGGAGGTCGGGCAGATCATCGGCATTCCGCAGAGCACGGTGAAGACGCGCATGTTCTATGCCCGCAAGCACCTCGCCGAGCTCCTGCGCTGTGCCGGCGTCCACAGCCTCGCCGCCTGACGAAGGTTCATTCTTGTCGGGGCTGATGTCCCGACGGGTTCCAAAGACGACGCACGAAAATCGCCGAACGAAACAATTGAAACAATCGGCGAAATCACCTGGAAAATTTCGGCCGCTAGAACGTTATCCATCGACCGAGCCTCAGTCCCCCAGCTGATCTCGGTTTCGAGCGAGCAAATTCAAGGATAACCTCCACCTCCCAAGGTTGCTCCGAAGACCCGGCGGATGCCCCCGCCGGGTCTTCGTCGTTTATAGACCTGCAGCGCCGCCTTGGGCGATTTGACCATTTGATATCGCGCGGCGCCGGTGCAATCTTCCGTCATGGGGCGATGCTACAAACCCCGTGGCAATGACGGACGGTGCTGATGTTCGGTTTGGATGCGGTTGAGCTGGCGCGCGCGCAGTTCGCCTTCACGGTCACCTTCCACATCATCTTCCCCGCCTTCTCGATCGGGCTCGCGTCCTACCTCGCCGTGCTCGAGGCGCTGTGGCTGTGGACCGGGCGCGACGTCTATCTCAACGTCTTCAACTACTGGCTCAAGATTTTCGCCATTACTTTCGCCATGGGCGTCGTCTCCGGCATCGTGATGTCCTACCAGTTCGGCACCAACTGGTCGGTGTATTCCGACAAGGTCGGACCGGTGATCGGCCCGCTGATGGCCTATGAGGTGCTGACCGCGTTCTTTCTCGAGGCCGGCTTTCTCGGCGTGATGCTGTTCGGCCTCAGGCGGGTCGGCCCGAAGCTGCATTTCCTGGCCACTCTGATGGTCGCGGTCGGCACCCTTATTTCGGCGTTCTGGATCCTCTCCGCCAATTCCTGGATGCAGACGCCCGCCGGCTACGCCGTCAACGCCGACGGCCAGTTCGTCTCGGTCGACTGGCTCAAGGTGATCTTCAATCCGTCCTTCCCCTATCGCCTCGTGCACATGGTGCTGGCGGCTTATCTGACGACCTCGCTCGTGGTCGGCGCCGTCGGCGCCTGGCATCTGCTGCGCAATCCGCACCTGCCGGGCCCGCGCGTGATGTTCTCGATGGCGATGTGGATGGCCGCGCTGGTGGCGCCGCTGCAGATCCTGGTCGGCGATCAGCACGGGCTCAACACGCTGGAGCACCAGCCGGTGAAGATCATGGCCATGGAGGGCCATTTCGAGAGCCACAAGGACGGCGCGCCGCTGTATCTGTTCGGCTGGCCGGACCAGGCCAAGGGCGAGCTGACATGGGCGCTCGGGATCCCTAAGTTCGGCTCGCTGATCCTCAAGCACCAGATCGACGCGCCGATGGCCGGCCTCGACACCGTGCCGCGGCAGGACTGGCCGCCGGTGCCGATCACCTTCTGGTCGTTCCGCATCATGGTCGGCCTGGGGCTCCTGATGATGGCGCTCGGCCTGTTCAGCCTGTGGGAGCGCTGGCGCGCGCGGCTGTACATCAATCGCGGCCTGCACCGCTTCGCGATTGCGATGGGACCAGCGGGATTCATTGCCGTCATGGCCGGCTGGATCACCACCGAGACCGGCCGGCAGCCGTTCACCGTATACGGGCTGCTGCGCACCACCGATTCCGTTTCCCCGCTCGCGGCCCCGGCCGTGGGTGCCACGCTGCTCGCCTTCATCATAGTGTATTTCATCATCTTCGCTGCCGGCGTGCTGTACATCCTGCGCCTGATGGCCGAGCCGCCGCATCCCGGTGAGCCGGGCCCGAGCAGCGAGCAGCCGGTCCGCACGGCCGGCATCACGCCGGCCGCGGGCGTCGTGCAGGGAGCCGTCGGATCATGAGCGTTGCCGTCGATCTCGCGACCCTCTGGGCCTTCATCATCGCGCTCGCCGTCTTCATCTACGTCGTGATGGACGGCTTCGATCTCGGGCTCGGCATCCTGTTTCCGCTGTTCCCGGGCAAGCAGGACCGCGACATCATCACCAACACGGTGGCGCCGGTGTGGGACGGCAACGAGACCTGGCTGGTGCTCGGCGGCGGCGGCCTGATGGCCGCCTTCCCGCTCGCTTATGCAATCCTGATGCCCGCGCTGTATGCGCCGCTGATCGCGATGCTGATTGGGCTGATCTTCCGCGGCGTCGCCTTCGAATTCCGCTGGCGCACCCGCGCGCAACGCAATCTGTGGGACCTCGCCTTTGCCGGCGGCTCCTGGGTCGCGGCGCTGGCGCAGGGCATCGCGCTCGGCGCCATTCTGCAGGGCGTGCATGTCGAGGGCCGGCACTATGCCGGCGGCTGGTGGGACTGGCTGACGCCGTTCAGCATCCTCACCGGCGTCTCGCTCGTGGTCGGCTACGCACTGCTCGGCGCGACCTGGCTGATCCTGAAGACAGAGGGCGACCTGCGCGACAAGGCGTATCGCATCAGCTGGGTCCTGCTGTTCGCGATGCTGCTCGCCATTGCCGCCGTCAGCCTGTGGACGCCGCTGCTCACCATTCAATATTCGGACCGCTGGTTCAGGTGGCCGGCGATCATTCTCACCGCGCCGGTGCCGCTCGCCGTCGTCGGCGTCACCGTGCTGATGATGAAGAACCTCGCCCAGAAGCACGATAGCTGGCCGTTCTTCCTCGCGCTGGCGCTGTTCCTGCTGTCCTATGCCGGCCTCGGCATCAGCATGTACCCCTACATCGTGCCGCAGAGCATCACGATCTGGCAGGCGGCGGCGCCGGAGCGCAGCCAACTGATCATGCTGCCGGGCGTGCTCGTGCTGGTGCCGCTGATTCTCGGCTACACCGGCTGGGCCTATTGGGTGTTTCGCGGCAAGGTCGGGCACGACAGCGGCTATCATTGATGCCGTCCGAGCAGCCTGCCCCGCTCGCGAAGCGCCTCGCCTGGTTCGTCGTGCTGTGGCTCGCCGGCGTGGCGGCCGTCGGCACCGTCGCCTTCCTGCTGCGGCTCTGGATGAAGCTTGGATGACGGCGGGCGCCCCGCGCTCACCTTGACTTTGCTGCGAATATGCCCCTGAAATTTGGCGGGTGATTTTAATCGGGCGAGCTTCGCAGGGGTCCGTTGAGGAGAGCTTTGAATGCCGAGTTTCCGTCGCCTGCTGTGTACCACCAGCGCCATCATCGCGCTGGCGCTGTCTACGTCGCACAGTTTCGCCCAATCCGAGGATCCCGGTGATCAGCCCGGCCTCGTCGCCGATGACGGCTACGAGCTCGATCCCGAATGGCGCAAGCAAGTGGTTTATTTCCGCACCACCGAGCCGCCAGGCACCATCATCGTGTCCACCGCCGAACGCCACCTCTATCTGGTGCAGCCGGGTGGCCGCGCCATCCGCTACGGCATCGGCGTCGGCCGTGACGGCTTCCAGTGGCAGGGGCTGCTGTCGATCACCAAGAAGGCGGAGTGGCCGGATTGGACGCCGCCGCCGGAGATGATCCAGCGCCAGCCCTATCTGCCGCGCTTCATGGCCGGCGGCCCCGGCAATCCCTTGGGCGCGCGTGCGATGTATCTGGGCACCACCGTGTACCGCATCCACGGCACCAACCAGCCCTGGACCATCGGCACCAAGATTTCGTCCGGCTGCTTCCGCCTGGTGAATGCTGATGTCGCCGATCTCTATGACCGCGTGCCCGTCGGCACCAAGATCGTGGTGCGGCAGAAGCCGGAACTGTGACGGCGGCCAAGGCCGCCGATTTTCCAGCCATCGCTTTGTCCTGACATTTTCCGAAAGAGATTGACCATGCGCACTTTCCGAGGCGGCCTGCTGATCGGGCTCGCCGTCGCCGTCCTCGTCGCGGCGCTCGCCGTCACCTATGAGATGTACGACACCCGCACCTTGAAGCGGACCATCCGCCGCGGCGAGGTGCTGTGCGGCGTCAACGCCGGGCTGCCCGGCTTCTCGATTCCCGACGACAAGGGCAATTGGAGCGGCTTCGATGTCGACTTCTGCCGCGCCGTGGCGGCCGCGATCTTCGACGATCCGACGAAGGCGAAGTTCGTGCCGCTCGACGCCAGTGAGCGCTTCAAGGAGCTGCAGAGCCGCAAGGTCGACATCCTCTCGCGCAACACTACCTGGTCGATGGCACGCGAGCAGAATTACGATTTGTATTTCCCGGCGGTCGCCTATTACGACGGCCAGGGCTTCATGGTGCCGCGCGCGCGCAAGCTGGAGACGGCGCTCGACCTCAACGGCAGCAAGGTCTGCGTGCAGGAATCCACCACCAACGCGCTCAACCTCGGGGACTATTTCCGCACCAACAACATGAAGTACGAGGAGGTGAAGTTTCCCAAGCTCGACGACGTCATCAAGGCGTATGACAGCGGCAAGTGCGACACCTTCACCGCCGACGTCTCGCAGCTCTACGCGCTGCGCCTGACGCTGTCGAAGCCCGGCGACCACGACATCCTGCCCGACCTGATCTCCAAGGAGCCGCTCGCGCCCGTGGTGCGCCAGCGCGACGACGACTGGATGATGATCGTAAAGTGGACGCTGTACGCGATGATCAATGCCGAGGAGCTCGGCATCACCTCCAAGAACATCGACGAGGCGCTGAAGTCGAAGAAGCCGGACGTGATGCGTCTGGTCGGCAACGAGGGCAGCTATGGCCAGGACCTCGGCCTGACCAAGGACTGGGCCGCGCGCGTGATCCGTCACGTCGGCAATTACGGCGAGGTCTATGAGCGCAACGTCGGCAGCGAGTCGAAGCTGAAGATTCCGCGCGGCATGAACCAGCTCTGGAACGCCGGCGGCGTCCAGTATGCGCCGCCGATCAGGTAGGCGCTGGGTCTCGACAGCTCGCCCCTCCTGGTCGGCGTACCATCTCGCCACGCGCTCGGTGCACCCTCTCCCCTTGTGGGAGAGGGTGGCTTCGATGCGAAGCATCGAAACCGGGTGAGAGGTAGCCACGAGCTCAGACCTGAATGTGTGGCACCCCCCCTCACCCGAGCGAGCTTGTAGTTGCCTTTTGCGTAGCCCTCTCCCACAAGGGGAGCGGGCGCGTTCACGCACACCGCGCGTGCATCAACTATTGCGAATTGCACGATCGAAACAACGGGCGTCGCACCTTAAGACAGCCCTTATCGCTCTCGCGACGCCCTGCGCGTCCGAGCTTTGCCAAATTCTCCACCCTCCGAAAATCGAGGGCGCAGGGAAGGCCAGGTGCCGACTGGCACCTGCGGCCCGCCTGCTTAAAAAAATGCAGGCGGCAGAACCACAGGCTCAGCCGGGACAACCCGGCCTTCCCTGCGCGATGGTGTTAACGCTTATGGCGCGCTCTCCTCGGTGTCCGGCTTGTTAGCTGTGGTCTTCCAGGAGGTTGTCCATCCGGTCTGAACCGAGGAAGCTGAGGTTGCGAAGCTTCAGTGTTCCA
>NZ_JAUETE010000015.1:0-211928 GCF_032484535.1 Bradyrhizobium sp. SZCCHNS3016 | reverse complement strand
CCGCGTTGACCGTTTCTTTCGAATGCCCATCGCAACCTCCTCATCGAGTGTTGCGACGACCAATTGAATCCACCTCCGGCCCTCCCTGCGCGATGGCTTTAACGGCTGCTTCGCATTCTCCCCGGTGCGCCGGGCTCTCTGGTCACCGTCACCCACGCGGCGCCGTTGGCGCCGGCGCAGGCTTGATACTGGCATCGGAGTATCAGGACCACGCGACTTGACCGTGCGAGCCGATGTTGTTCGTCCGCGCGAATGACCACGCTGCAAACCGGCCCGCCCATCACATCCCACCTCCACGCTTCGTGACGACTGCGCAGCGCCCCTCGTCGATGAGGCGGGACAGCGACAAACAATCATGATTTTCCGAAATTGCCAAGCGGGATATTTTTTCTGCCGGGACTGGACAGCCCAAATCAGCCTGAACTTGCTCGTGAAATCGGATTCCGGACGCAGCGGCGATCGGGCGTATCTGACGCCTCGACAGGCTTGTCCGATCTCGGCGTGAGGGGCATGAGTCGCCCGACGAGCGGCATTCTTGATCGCGTCAGTCCTCGACGCGCAGCCCATCACCATCGACGTACCAGTCGGCGCGGGACGCCCAATGCACGTGGCGATCGGGAACGGCGCCGAGCGGCTCATCGAAGCCTCCGGCGGGAATGATCGCCTCGCGGCCGCTGCGCGTCAGATGTGGCATCGGGCTGCCGCAAGTGCTGCAGAAGGCGGTGGCGAAGCTGCGCGCCCGGGGCAAGTCGAACCGCGTGACGTTCGCCTCGCCGCGCAGCCAGCGCAGCGCCGCCGCCTTGACGATGACCTCACAGGAGTGCGCCGTGCCGCTGGCCTTGCGACAGCGCGAGCAATGGCAATTGAGGAATTTGTCGAACGGCCCGTCGACCTCGAAGCCGACCTGGCCGCAGAGGCAGCTGCCGCGGAACGTGGTCATGACGATCTCCTGTCTTGGTCTGGAACGGAATGTCCAAGAGCGCCGCACGCGTGGAGGATGTTACTTGTCCTGATTGCTTATCCTGATTGCATCCTTGCAGCTATCAGGACGACTGAAGGCCAGCCGCGGTCGCCGCACTGTTAGTAGGTAGTCTGATCTTCCCAAAGCGGAACATTCATTTGTTGTGAGTCATCCTCGGCGTCGAGAGTCAATCACTCCGAATGATTTGGAACCAGTCTGAGCGGGCAGCGCCGTCCCGCATTTGCATGGCTCAGGGGTGATTCGGTCACCTTGAGGACATGTTTGGACGTTGATTGGCGCGCGGCAGGGGGATTTCACAGCGTACAGGAGTCCTCCAAATGTACCGCGTTGTTATTGTCGTCGCCGCATTGCTGGCTCTCTCCGTTCAAGCCGAGGCGCGTCCTCGTCACCACCATCATCATCACTACTCGCACCGTCACCACTCCTACATGAATGCGATGGCCTCGATTCCCGGCGAAGGTCGCGTCGTCGGCGGCCGCCCATCGGGATGTCCGCATGCATTTTGCGGCTGCGAAGCGTCGCTCTACACGTTCGGCCGGGTCGTTCCCGAGCTGAATCTGGCATCGAACTGGCGTCGCTTTCCGCGCGCAGCTCCCGCACCGGGAATGGCTGCCGTCCGGTCCGGCCACGTCATGATCCTGCAGCAGCAGGTCGCCGGCAACATCTGGTATGTGCATGACGGCAATTCCGGCGGCCACGTCACCCGCGAACATCCCCGCTCGATCGCCGGCTACACGATCGTGAACCCGAATGGCGGTTCCGCGATGTTCGGCGCGGCGGCTCGTGTCACGCGCGAGGCCCGTGCGCCGAGCTACCAGCGGCTCGCCCGCAACACGCGGCCGGACGGCTGGATGGCCAGCGCGGCGCCGATGGCCTTCAACTAGGTCCCGACGCCGGGGCGCGCGGCATGCAGCTACGAAGTCGCGAGCTGCATGCCGCTTCCGCCTATACGCTCCGCGCCTCGCGTCTGAACAGCACGTACAGCACCAGCAGCGTCAGCACCGTCGACGAGATGATGCCGCCGATGACGACGGTGGCGAGCGGGCGCCGCCCTTCAGCGCCGGCGCCGGTCATCTTGCCCTCGACGCCGGTCAGGGTCAGCACCGGAAGATAGACCACGGCGATGATGCCCGTGCCGAACAGGCTCGGCCCGATCACCTCGCGCGCGCCGCTGACGATGGTCTGCAACCGTTCGGAGGTCGTGAGCTGGCCGCCCTTCTTGTGTTGCGCCTGGGCGAGCAGGCGCAGGCAGTTCTCGACAATGATGACGGCGCCATCGACGATGATGCCGAAATCGACCGCGCCGAGGCTCGTCAGGTTGGCGCTCACCCTGCTCTCGACCATGCCGTTGATGGTCACGCGCCGCGCCACCGCGCGGCTGTTCTCGCCGATCAGGAGCGTGCGCACCGCGCCCCCTGTTCGCCGTGCGCATAGCACGCGGTGTCGGGTGCTATCGATCAGCAACAATGTAACAAGCGGAACCGCTCACAGCGCGCCAAGGGCGGGCGCCAGGATCACACAGGCCAGCAGCGCCAGGGCCGCAGCGCTGCAGCGATAGCCGAGCGACGCCGGCACGACATGCCCGAGGCCGCAGCGCAGCGTCGCGCCGAGCACGATCCAGGCTCCTCCGATCGTCGCAGTCGAGAGTCCGAGCACGACCAAGAACGGCCATAGGCTCGCCGCATCGCCTTCCAGCGGCAGCAAGGTGAAAGCGAAGATGATGGCCTTTGGATTGAACAGCGTCGTGATGAAAACGCCGCGCAGGGTGACCGGCGCCGCATCGCTTGCGCTGCTGCTGCCGTGGCGCCAGAGCGCGGCAGCAAGGTGCAGCAGATAGAGCACGACCACGACACGAAGAGCATATCCGACCAGCGGCGCGGTCGCAACGAGCGGACCGAGCGTGATGCGCAGCGTCGCGATCGCGAGCAGATAGCCGGCAAGCTCGGCGAGCAGCAGATGAACGGAGGCGCGCACGCCACGACTCGCACCGGCAGTGGCGAGCAGCGTGTTCGTTGGGCCGGGCGTAACGAGCAGCGCTGCGCCCGCCGCACCGAAGGTCAGGATATCCATGACCGCATCAAGCACGCGCGCCATGCGCTGGCCTTGACGAGCGTCAACGTCCGGCGCCGCGGGCTGCGGTCCCGTTTTCCGGAACGGCTCGTATGTCGGCTTCATTGCGGACGGTGGTCGGCCGCGCCGCATGATAGGATCGTATGGCAGCATGCAGGGCGACTGATTGACTTGGCTCTCGTGCAAACTAAGGTTCGCGGCGCCGGAAGTGGAACAGCGCCTGATCATCGCACCGTTCGAACGCGAAGCATCGATGGTTGGCGCGCAAGGATCGGAAGACAGATGACGTTGGCGATGAGCTGGGACGAGTGGGCCCGGCATGATGGCATGGCGCTGGCGGCGCGCATTCGCAGCGGCGAGCTGACGGCGGCGGAGCTGGCAAGGCAGGCCGCCGAGGCAATCGCAAAAGTCGATCCCGCGCTGTCCGGCGTGGTCGAAGTCTTCGCCGATGCCGTGGAAGATCCGGGTAAGGCCGGCGCCAATCTCGCAGGCCCCTTCGCCGGCCTGCCGTTCCTGATGAAGGATCTCGGGCCGACGATGGCCGGACGGCTGCAGGAGCAGGGCTCGCTGTTCATGCGCGGCAACCGTCCCGCCGCCGACACGCACCTGACGGCGAAGATGCGCAAGGCCGGCCTCAATCTGATGGGCCGCACCACCACGCCGGAGTTCGGCGTCTGCAGCTCGGCCGAGAACCCGGCCGTCTACGTCACGCGCAATCCGTGGAATACCGACTACACGACCTGCGGCTCGTCGGCGGGCAGCGCGGCGATGGTCGCCGCCGGCGTCGTGCCGATCGCGCACGCGACCGACGGCGGCGGCTCGATCCGCATTCCCGCCGGCGTCAACGGCAATATCGGGCTGAAGGTCTCGCGCGGCGTGTTTTCGATCGCGCCGCATCTGTCGGATCTAAGCGGCCTGGTCTCGATCCAGGGCTGCCAGTCGCGCAGCGTGCGCGACACCGCGGCATTCGTCGATCATTGCCGCGGCGGCGCGCCCGGCGAGTTCATGCCGTATTGGACCACGCCGGAGCCCTATGTCGACCTGATCAAGCGCGATCCCGGCAAGCTCAGGATTGCGCTGTCGCATCAATGGGGCGACTACCGCGCCACGCCGCATATTGCTTCAGAGCTGGAGCGTGTGGGCAAAATCCTCGAGGGCCTCGGCCACCACGTCGGCTACGCGCTGCCCGACGTCGATTACCGCCAGGCGTTCGCGGCGCAGACCACCTGCTACATCTCGAACTTCGCGATCGTCATCAACAACCTGCTCGCATCACGCAAGCTCGAGCGGCCGCCGGCCGACCTGATCGAGCCGATCAACATCCGGATATGGGAAGCGGGCAAGGGCACCAGCTTCGCCGAGCGTGCGGCGATGCAGGCGGTGTTCAATACGACGTCGCGCGCCTTCGGCGCGTTCTTCGAGGACTGGGACATCATCCTGACGCCGATCACGGCACTGCCGACGCCGAAGATCGGCACCACCGAATACCTGACCATCAGCGACAATCCCGACGTGCTCGACTGGTTCGAGAATCTGTGGCGCAACTTCGCCTTCACGCCGCTCGCCAATCTCTGCGGCATCCCGGCGATCTCGCTGCCGCTCGGGACCAATGAGCACGGCCTGCCGCTCGGCATCCAGGCGATCGGCAAACAGGCCGATGACGGCCTGCTGCTGCAGCTCGCGGCCCAGATCGAGCGCGCGATCGGCGGTCAATGGAACGGCGGCGCGACGCCAGCCGTGCATGTGACCAGCAAGTGAGCGACTCACGCGCCTGATCCTGATGACATGATAGGCTGCGCCGGGCGTGGACAAGGCGCTCGCATTTCCGGCAATCTTGCATTTCCGACCATCAGGCGCGCCCGATGAACATCCTGCTGCTCAATCCCAACATCCGCACCGACATCACCGACCTGATGCTGCAGGTCGGCCGCGACGCTGCCGCACCCGGCACGACCCTGATCCCCTGCACCGCGCCGCGCGGTGTGCCCTATATCGCGACCCGCGCGGAGGCGCAGATCGGCGGCGCCGTCGCGCTGGAGATGCTGGCGGAGCGCAACGGCAGCTTCGACGCCGCGATCATCGCCGCATTCGGCGATCCCGGCCTGTTCGCGGCCCGCGAGCTGTTCGACGTGCCGGTGATCGGGCTTGCCGAGGCGGCGATGCTGACCGCCTGCATGGCCGGACGCCGCTTCGCCATCGTCACCTTCGCGCAGGCGCTGGGTCCCTGGTACGAGGAGTGCGTGCGCATGCACGGCCTGATGGAGCGCTGCGCCGGCATCCGCATGCTCGACGGCAGCTTCAAGCAGATCTCCGACGTGCAGCACGAGAAGGAAGAGCTGCTGGTCGAGCTGGCGCTGCGCGCGGTGGAGGAGAACGAGGCCGACGTGCTGATCTTCGCCGGCGCACCGCTCTCCGGGCTCGCGGCCCGCGTCGCGCACCGCATTCCCGTGCCCGTGGTCGATCAGGTGATCGCCGCGGTGAAGCAGGCCGAGGCACTGCTGGCGTTGAAGATGCGCAAGGCCACCGCCGGCACCTTCCGCCGCCCGGCCGCGAAGCCGACGACGGGCTTGCCCGAGGCGCTGGCCGCCCGGCTGGAGCATCGCGACGGGTAGTTGGGCCGTCTGAGTCGCAACGCTCTCTCCCCACGTCATTCCGGGACGCTGTCGGCGCGAGCCCGGAATGACGTGGGGAGAGAGCGAACCAGATCTTGTTAGCTGCGAGCTCGGGCGAAACCCGTCATACTCCCATACCCCCACCTCCTCTTCTGTACACAAGCCGCCTTCGTTGCCTGAAAAGGCGGCACGCTTCTTGCTTTTTCAGATCAGTTGAGCAGGAAGCCCATGGCCAGCGTATCGGAAGCCAAGTCGCTCGTTCTGGATCGGATCACCCACCGCTTCGCCAGCGGCACGATGGCCGTATCCGATATCAATCTCGATGTGAAAGGCGGCGAGATCATCGCCCTGCTCGGCCCGTCCGGCTGCGGCAAGACAACCTTGCTGCGCATCATCGCCGGCTTCATCGGCCAGAGCGAGGGGCGCGTCATCATCGGCAACGACGTCGTCGATGCGCTGCCGCCCAACCGGCGCGCGGTCGGCATCGTGTTCCAGAACTACGCGCTGTTTCCGCATCTCTCGATCACCGAGAATGTCGGCTACGGCCTCGCCGCGCGCGGCGTCGACAAGGCGACGCGCAACAGGGAGGCGCAGCGGCTGCTCGATATGGTGCAGCTCGGCCCGTTCGGTGAGCGGCTGCCGCGGCAATTGTCGGGCGGCCAGCAACAGCGCGTGGCCCTGGCGCGCGCGCTCGCGATCAAACCGTCGATCCTGCTGCTCGACGAGCCGTTCGCCGCGCTCGACAAGAATTTACGGTTGGACATGCAGATCGAGGTCAAGCGGCTGCAGCGCATGGCGGGGATCACAACTTTGATCGTGACCCACGACCAGGAGGAGGCGCTGTCGATGGCCGACCGCGTCGCCGTGCTGAGTCACGGCCATCTCGAGCAGTTCGGCACGCCCTCCGAGATCTACGATCAGCCGCAGACGCTGTTCGTGAACACCTTCGTCGGCACCGCGAACAAGATGAAGGGGACGGTGATCGCGGCCGACACGGGCAGTGTCAAGGTTGGCCTGGAGGCCGGCGGCGAGATCATCGCGCGCGCCCCCACCCCGGTGCGTGCCTCAGACAAGGTCACCGTGTGCCTGCGTCCCGAGCATCTCACCTTCGTCAGCGACGACACCGGCTTTGCCGGCGAGATCGGCATGGCGCTGCCGCTCGGCGCGACCGTGGTCCATGAGATCAAGGCCAGCGACGGCTCGAGCATCAAGATTTCGCAGGCCCGCACCGGCGACACGCCACTGCGCGATGCCGGCGCGCCGGTGCGGGTCGCACCGATCGCACCCGGCCTCGCCACCGTCTTCCCGCAATAGACCCACAGACACATCGGAGTGAAACATGATGCTTGATCGCCGCCGGCTCCTGACCAGCGCCTTGACGCTGGGAGCCATGCACGCCTTCCCGGGCCTGAGCCTCGCGCAGGCGCGGCCGCTGGTATTCGCGACCTTCACCGGCAGTTGGGAGGAGGCGCACAAGGCGGTCCTCGTGCCGGCGTTCCGCAAGGCCAATGCCGATGCCGCCATCGTGCTCGACCCGATGCTGTCGGTCGATCAGATCGCCAAGGTCAATGCCGCCAAGGCCAATCCGCCGATCGACGTCATGCTGCACGATCCGGGTCCGGCGCTGGTCGCGATCGGCCAGGATCTCGTCGATCCGTTCCCGGCCGACAAGAGCACCTATTTCAAGGACCTGATTCCGGAAGCGCAGGACGCGATGGGCCCGGCGCCGTTCTTCCAGGTCGTCGGCCTCACCTACAATCCAGAGACGGTGAAGACGCCGCCAACCTCCTGGGCCGACCTGTGGAAGCCCGAGTTCAAGGGCAAGGTCGGCATCACCAATCTGAACTCCACGCTCGGCACCGGTTGGCTGGTCGAGATCGCGCGCATGCGCGGCGGCTCCGAGGCCAATGTCGACGAGGGCTTCAAGGCGCTGGAGGAGCTGAAGCCGAACCTCGCCGCGGTCGCCGCCAATCCCGGCGCCCTGGCGACCCTGTTCCAGCAAGGCCAGATCGACATCTCGCCCGGCAATTTCAACGCCATCCAGATCTTGAAAGCGCGTGGCGTGCCGGTCGAGTTCGTGGCGCCCAAGGAAGGCGCCATCGCCTTCAAGACCACGATCCACATCGTCAAGAACTCGCCGAACAAGGAGCTCGCCTTCAAGCTGATCGAGGCGGCGCTGTCGCCGGAGGTGCAGACCACGCTGATGAACTCGCCCTATCTGATCGTGCCGACCAACACCAAGGTGGCCATGACCGGCGAGATCGCCAAGGTGCTGGCCAAGGATACCGCGGAGCTGAAGAAGAAGTTCGTGTTCCAGGACTGGAAGAAGATCAACGAGCAGCGCGCGTCCTGGATCGAGAAATTCAACCGCGACATCAAGATCTGACGCGATGAAGAGCGCCACGACAGCACCTGGAGACGTGACCAGCTTCAGCCTGGAGCTTGCGCTGCCCCTGGGCCTGGTGTTCGCGATCTTCTTCGTGCTGCCGTTGGCGCAACTGCTCTATCTCTCGCTGCACAACGACACCGCCGCGACGGTGTGGGGGCTCGGCCAGTACATCAAGTTCCTGACCGACCCCTTCAGCCTCGCCGTGCTCGGCTCGACCTTGCTGCTCGGCGCCGAGGTGACGCTCGCCTGTCTCGTGCTCGGCTATCCCATCGCCTGGCTGTATCAGCGCTCGGGCAGCCGGGTGCAGACCCTGATCATCATGATCGTGCTGCTGCCGCTGCTCACCAGCGTCGTCGTCCGCACCTTCGCCTGGATCGTGATCCTCGGGCGGCAGGGCATCATCAACTCCGTGCTGCAATCGCTCGGCCTGATCGGCACGCCGCTGCGCATGATCTACACCCAGGGCGGACTGATCGCGGCGCTGGCGCAGGTGCAGATGCCGCTGATGGTGCTGCCACTGATCACCGCGATCGGCCGCATCGATCCCAATCTCTCCGACGCCTCGGCCTCACTCGGCGCCGGTAGCTGGCGCACCTTCGTCAAGGTGATGCTGCCGCTGTCGATGCCCGGCATCATCGCCGGCTGCACCCTGACTTATGCCGCCGCGATCACCGCCTTCATCACGCAGTCCCTGGTCGGCGGCGGGCAGATGCTGTTCATGCCGATGTATCTCTACCAGCAGGCCTCGACCCTGCAGAACTGGCCGTTCGCCGCGGCGATCTCGATCATCTTCCTGTTCGCGGTGCTGGCGATCGTCGCGCTGTTCTCGACACTCGGCCGCCGTGCTCGCGGCTACGGAGACGCGCGATGAGCCGCAGGCAGACGAATGTCGAGGCACTCAGCTTCCAGATCGTGATGACGGTCATCGCCGTGCTGGCGCTGATCCTCGTCGTGTCGCCGTCGCTGGTCGTGGTGATCGTCTCCTTCACGTCCGGCTTCTCGCTGAAATTCCCGCCGCCGGGCTATTCGGCGCGCTGGTACGTCGAATTGTGGAACGCCTGGCAGCTGCAGTTCGCCGCGCGCAACAGCGTCGTTGTCGCGCTGTGGTCGACGGGTCTGTCGATCGTGCTCGGCGTCGCCGCGGCGCTGGCGATCTCGCGCTCGAAGACGCTCACGGCGAAGCTCCTGGACTCGTTGTTCATGTCGCCGCTGGTACTGCCGGCACTCGCCTTCGGCCTGGCGGCGCTGATGTTCTTCTCGCTGATCGGCCTGCCGGTGTCGCTGCTGACGCTGGTGATCGGCCACACCATCGTCTGCGTGCCCTATGTCGTCCGTAACACCGTCGCGGCACTGGCCCAGCTCGAGCCGACCTTGCTGGAAAGCTCGGCGATCCTCGGCGCCAGCAGGCTCTATACTTTCCGCCGGATCGTGCTGCCACTGATCCGCCCCGGCATCATCTCCGGCGCGTTCATCGCCTTCATGTCGTCGTTCGACAACGTGCCGGTGTCGCTGTTCCTGCGCGATGCCGCCACCGACATGCTGCCGATCCGGATGTGGCAGGACCTCGAAGGCAAGCTCGACGTCACCATCGCCGCGCTGTCGAGCGTGCTGATCATCGCCACTATCGCGCTGATGGCGATCATGGAGCGCGCCACCGGCCTGTCGAAGCGGCTGACGGGCTGATCAATCCGACAGCGTCGCAAGGAGCTGAATAGTTGCGATTTGGCCGTCATTCCGGGGCAATCGCCAATGCGACGGCGCGAAGCGGCGGCGCGTTGACGATTGAACCCGGAATCCCGAGATTGTCGGCAATGGACGCAAGACAATATCGAGATTCCGGGTTCAAGGCCTGCGGCCTTGCCCCGGAATGACGGTGGTCATGGCGTAGTAGGATTCATCCGCTCGCTGCGACGAGCCCGCCGCGGGCGGGCGTCTCGAAGGACGGCCACACGCTCTAAGCGCCACGGAAGATCGAATAGCCCCAGGGGGTGAATTTCAGCGGCAGATGAAAGTGCTCCTCGACCTTGTCGATCGCGAAGCGAAACGGCACTGTGGTGAGGAATTTCGTCTGAGCGCCAGCCCCGAAGAACTCGCCGACATGAAACAGCACCTCATACTCGCCGGCGATGACGCCGTCGCCCTTGACGACCGGCGCCTGCAAGGTGCCGTCGGCGCCGAGCTGTCCCTCCGCGAGCAGCGTGCGATCCGGCGTCACGCGCCAGATCGCGACGCGCAGGCCACGCGCGGGGCGCCCGTTCGCCACATCAACCGCATGAACCGAGATTCCACCGGCCATTTCGTGCTCCGCCATCAGGTTGTCGCGGCATGATAGCCGCGAAGCAAGCGTCAGCGCCAGCGGCGCCGCTGTGGCCTGCGGTCGCTGCGATGACCGCGCTGCAGGCCCTGGTGTCGCTGGCGCTGTTCGCGCCGGGCGTCGTCGCGCCACGCGCTGGCCTCGGCATCGAGCAGCTGTCGCTGTTCTCCACCGCGGCCTTCACCATCAGCCTCGTCTCCTCGTTCTGGGGCGGCACGCTGGTCCAACGCGTCGGCTCGCTGCGCGTCGCAGCGCTGTGCGCGGTCGCCGTCTGCGCCGGCATGTCGCTGGCCCTGTTCGAGGGTGGATGGGCCCTGCTCGGCGCCGGGCTGATGCTGGGGCTCGCGGTCGGACCGGAGACACCGGCAAGCTCAGCGCTGCTCGGACGTCTCGTGCCGGCCGAGAAGCGCGCGATGGTGTTTTCGATCCGGCAGACCGGCAGCCAGATCGGCGCCGTCGTCGGCTCGCTGCTGCTGCCGCCGATCGCCGTGCTGCTGGCACCGAGCTCCGCCTATGCCGCCGTGATCGTCTGCGCCGCCATCGCCTTCGCCGGCTTCGAGCGTCTGCGGCCGGCCTATGCGATCACGCCGCCGGCCATGCCGCGGCTCGGCCTGTCCGATCGGCTGCGACTGATCAGCGCCGACCGCCGCATGGCCGCGCTCGCCGTCGCCTCGATTCCGTTCAGTGGCATGCAGGTCATCCTCAACACCTGCTTCGTCAGCTTCGGCACGTCAGACCTCGCGCTCAGCCATGTCGAGGCCGGCTGGGTGCTGGCGTCGGCGCAAGGCGCCGGCCTGATGGGACGGCTGGGCTGGGGCGTTGTGGCGACACGGCTGCGCTCGGCGCGGGCCGTGCTGGTGATGGCAGGCGTCGGCATGGCGGTCTGCGCGCTGCTGCTTGGTCTCTGCGGGCCACTGCTGAGCCGATCGATCCTGGTCCTGCTCACCGTCGCGTTCGGACTGACCGCAAGTGGTTGGAACGGCGTGTTCATCGCCGAGATCGCCAATCTCGCCAAGCCCGGGCGTGTTGCCGAGGCGACAGGCGCAGTGCTCACCGCCTCGTTTCTCGGCCTCGTCGCCGCGCCGCTGCTCGTCGCCTTGCTGACGCCCCGCGTGGGACTCGGCGGCAGCTTCGTCGCACTCGGATTGACGGCGGCCGCGGGCGCGGCCGTTCTGCTGATGGAGCGATCCCATGCGCGCAAGTGACATCGCACGCGCCGTCATGGCGCGGCAAAGCACCGCCAGAGAGATGGCCGAGCAGGCGCTGGCGCGCATCGCCGCGGCCCGTGACCTCAACGCCGTCGTCACGACAGATCCGGCGCGAACGCGCGCCGAGGCCGATGCCGTCGATGCACGCGTGGCCGCCGGCGAAGCAATGCCGCTCGCCGGCGTGCCGATCGTGGTCAAGGACAACATCTGGGTCGAGGACTGGCGCATCACGCAGGGCTCGCGGCTGTTCGCTGATTTCATCGCGCCCGAGGATGCGATCGCGATCGCGCGGTTGCGCCGCGCTGGCGCCGTGATCGTTGGCATCGGCGCAACCTCCGAGTTCGCCTGCAAGGGCGTGACGACCTCGCGGCTGTTCGGACCGACTGTTCATCCGCAGGACCGGCAGCTCACGCCCGGCGGCTCGTCGGGCGGTCCCGCCGTTGCGGTGGCGGCTGGGCTCGTGCCGCTCGCGATCGGCACCGATGCCGGCGGCTCGAGCCGCCGGCCGCCGGCCCATGTCGGCGTGGTCGGCTTCAAGCCGTCGTTCGGTGCCATTCCCTACGGGCCGGGATTCCCCGAGCCATTCTGGCGCATCTCGGTGATCGCGCCGATCGCGACCGATGTCGGCGATGCCAGGCTTGCGTTCGAGATTATGGCCGGCGCCGACCCGCGCGATCCCGATACGTTCGATGTGGCCGTGGCGGATCATGCAACGCCGCTGCGCGTGGCGTTCTCGCCGCGGCTCGGGCTGGACGTCGCGGTCGATGGCGACATCAGCGCTGGCCTGCAGCGGGCGGTCGACCGCCTCCGCGCCGGCGGCATGCCGATCGTCGACAAGGATCCCGTCTGGCCGGCCGGCCTTGCCGAGGACGCGGTCATGCCGCTCCAGCATGCCGGGCTGGCCGCACTCTACGGCGACGCCTTCCACAATGATCCGGCGCAATTCGATCCAGATGTCGCCAAGCAGATCGAGCGCGGGCTCGGCCTGACCGGCGCCGATGTCGCGCGTGCGCTCGAGGCAAGCGCGCAGATCGCGCGGGCCTTCGCAAGCTTCTTCACGCAGGCCGGCGTGCTGCTGGCGCCGACCGTGCCCTGCGTCGCCTGGCCGTTCACGCAGCTCGGCCCATCCAAGATCGGCGGCAAGTCGGCGAGCCCGCGCGCGCATGCGGTGTTCACGCCTTACGCCAATCACGCCGGCGTGCCGGCGATCTCGATCCCCTGCGGCACCAACGTTCACGGACTGCCATTCGGTCTGCAACTCATCGCGGCCCGCGGCTGCGACCGCCTGCTGCTCGATGTCGCTGCCGACGCCGAGCAGATCCTCGCTCAGTCCTGATCGAACTTCTTCGCCAACCTCGCCCGCGTGATGTGACCGATCTGGTCGATGGCGTTGGCGATCTCGGTGTCCGGGTCGTTGCCGATGCGACGCTCCATCTCGGCGATGACCGAGGGGCGGTCGGCGTGCAGCGCCAGAGCGACGATCAGCGGCATGCCGAACTTGTCGCGATAGCGGCGGTTGATGTCGGCGACGCGCTCGAACTCGGCGCGCGACAGCGAGGTGAAGCCGAGCCGACCCTGCTCGCCGATCGAGTCGTTCGTCATCTCACCCGCCAGCGCCTCGCGGCCGGCGAGCTCCGGATGGGCGCGGATCAGCTTCAGCTTCTCGTCACGGCTCATGGCGCGGACGACATTCATGAGCGTCGTATGCAGAGCATCCGCGGCGTCATCGAATGCGGACAGGCCGGCGCGATAGGCGCGGTCGGCAATCTCCGGGGAGTGCTCGAAGATGTCGCCATAGCGCTCGACGAACAGCACGCGCGACATCTGCGACGGCCGCCATGCGCCGGCCGGCGGATGCGTCCGGATCCAGTGCCGGGCGATGTCGAGCCGGGTCGCGACCCAGACCTTGTCATGACCCGTGATATAGTCGAGGAAGCGCGCCAGCGCGGCCGCGCGCCCGGGGCGGCCGACCAGCCGGCAGTGCAACCCGACCGACATCATGCGCGGGCTCTCCGCACCCTCTGCGTAGAGCGTATCAAAACTGTCCTTCAGATAGGCGAAGAACTGGTCGCCGGAATTGAAGCCCTGCGGGGTGGCGAAGCGCATGTCGTTGGCATCGAGCGTATAGGGCACGATCAGTTGCGGGCCGTGCGGCCCCGCGATCCAGTACGGCAGCTCATCGGCGTAGGAATCGGCGCTGTAGACGAAGCCCTGCTGATTCAACACGATGTCGAGCGTACGCTCCGACGTGCGGCCCTGGTAGAAGCCGAGCGGCCGCTCGCCCGTCAGCTCGGTATGGAGCCGGATCGCCTCCTCGATATCGGCGCGCTCGTCGGCCTCGGAGACATCGCGGTAGTCGATCCATTTCAGGCCGTGGGAGGCGATCTCCCAGCCGGCTTCCTTCATCGCAGCAACAGCATCCGGATTGCGCGCCATCGCGGTGGCGATTGCAAATACCGTGACCGGCAGCTTGCGCGCGGTGAACATCCGCCACAGCCGCCAGAAGCCGGCGCGCGAGCCGAACTCGTAGATCGACTCCATGTTCATGTGGCGCTGCCCGGGCCAGGGCTGGGCGCCGACGATCTCGGACAGGAAGGCTTCAGAGGCGGCGTCACCGTGGAGGATGTTGTTCTCGCCGCCCTCCTCGTAGTTGATCACGAACTGCACCGCGACGCGGGCATCGCCCGGCCAGCGCGGATGCGGCGGCGTGCGGCCGTAGCCGACCATATCGCGGGGATAGACGTCAGCACTCATCCGGCTCAGCTCCCGCGATAGGTCTGGTAGCTCCAGGGCGTCGCGAGCAGCGGCACATGGTAGTGCGCGCTGGCATCGGCGACGGAAAAGCGGAGCGGGATCAGATCGAGAAACAGCGGGTCGCCCGAGGCGAGGCCGTGGGTCCTGAAATAAGCGCCCATATGGAAGGTCAGCATGTAGGTGCCGATGGCGAAGTCATCGTCCGCCAGCATCGGCTGGTCGGTGCGCCCGTCGGCATTGCTCCGGACCTGCTTGACGCGGCGCCAGGAGCCGTCCGGTTCGAGGACATCGAGATCGATCGCGACGCCGGCCGCGGGCTTGCCCCTGACCGTATCCAGAATATGCGTGCTCAGCCGCCCCATGCATCGTTACCTCTCTGCTGCCGGCTCGGAACACTATCAGCGCCCGGTTAAAGGTTCGAGGCGATTTCCAGTTCAGTTGCAGCCTACGGTCTGGTCACGTCGCGCTCCTTGCCGAAGCGCTCGACCAGGAAGTCGATGAACAGCCGCACCTTCACCGAGAGGTGCCGCGTCGGCGGATAGATCGCATAGAGCGCGAGCGGCGGCGCGGCGTAATCGGCGAGGATCGCGGTCAGCGCGCCGCTCTCGAGCGCGTCCGCCGCGATGAAGCGCGGGATCAGCGCAATGCCCTGTCCCTTGATGGCGACGTCGCGCAGCACCTCGGCATTGTTGACGCATAACGACCATGCCGGCTGGACCCAGTGGTCGCCGTCGCGGCCGGTGAGCTTCCACTGATTGCCGGTCAGCAGGAAACCGTAGGTGAGAGAGGTGTGGCGACGCAGCTCCTCCGGGCTGCCAGGCGTGCCGTGCCGCGCGAGATAGGCCGGCGCGGCGCAGATCACGCGCTCCACCGGCATGATCCGCCGCGCCACCAGGCTCGACGATTCCAGCTCGGCGATCCGCAACGTCACGTCGAAGCCGTCCTGCACGGGATCCAGCAGATCGTCGCTCAGCACGATCTGCAACTGCAGCTCGGGATAGCGGGCCATGAAATCGGCGACGACGGGACCGAGCCGCATGGTGCCGAACGACATCGGCGCGTTGACGCGCAAGAGCCCGCGCGGCGCGGCCTGCGACTGGCTGACGGCCTGATCGGCGGCGTCGAGCTCGGCGAGAATCGAGACTGCACGCTCGAAATAGAGCTGGCCGGTCTCGGTCGGGCTGGCATGGCGCGTGGTGCGGACGATCAACTGCACGCCGAGGCTCTGCTCAAGCTCGCCGATATATTTCGAGATCGCCGAGCGCGACAGCCGCAGCTGCCGGCCGGCCTCGGCGAAGCTGCCGCTCTCGACCACCTTCACGAAGGCCCGCAGGCTGCTCAGCTTGTCCATAGGCCTGCCATTGTCGCCAAATCGTAGACAGAGACGTCACAAGAGCACGGATTGTCTCCAAATCAAAGCCGGCCAATATTGCGCCCAGGAGTTCAACGGCCCTTTCGGCGGCCCATCGACAGGAGACCCACATGCCCGGACTGCACCACGTGACTGCGATTGCCGGCGATCCGATCCGCAATTTCGGCTTCTACACCCGCGACCTCGGGCTGCGCTTCGTCAAGAAGACGGTCAATTTCGACGATCCCGGCACCTATCACTTCTACTACGGCGATGAGACCGGCCGCCCCGGCACCATCCTGACCTTCTTCCCCTGGGCCGGCGTGCGGCCGGGCCGCCGCGGCGTCGGCGAGATCCACCAGACCGCGTTCCGGGTGCCGCAGCGCTCCCTTAGCTACTGGACGCAGCGCCTCACCGAGAAGGGCATCGCCTATGAGGCGCTGGAGAAGCGCTTTGGCGAGTCGGTGCTGCCGTTCACCGATCCGGACGGCATGGCGCTGGCGCTGGTCGGCGTCCCCGGCGCAGAGAACGAGCCCGGCTACAGCAATGGCGACATTCCGGCCGAGCACGCGATCCGCGGCTTCCACGGCGTGACCCTGCTGCTCGACTCCGCCGAGAGGACTGCCGCCGTGCTGACCGACGTGTTCGGCTTCGAAGAGACGGGCCGCGAAGGCTCGGTGATCCGCTTCAAGGCGCCGGGCGACGCCGAGGGCAGCGTGGTCGACGTCTACGAGGCCAGGGGCTTTCTCCGCGGCGCGCAGGGCGCCGGGTCGGTGCATCACATCGCCTTCCGCGCCGCCGATGACGCCGCACAGGGCGTGATGGCGCAGCGGCTGGTCGATCGCCACGGCCTGCATCCGACCGAGCAGAAGGACCGCAACTACTTCCGCTCGATCTACTTCCGTGAGCCTGGCGGGGTGCTGTTCGAGATCGCGACCGATATCCCGGGCTTCGCGGTCGACGAGCCGGTCGCCGAGCTCGGACGAAACCTGAAGCTGCCCGCTTTCCTCGAATCGCACCGCAAGCAGATCGAAGGCGTGCTGCCCAACCTCGAAGAGGCCGCATCATGACCGTGGCATTGTCCTTCACTCACCGCTTCCAGCCCGGACACACGCCGGGAGCAGCCCCACTGCTGCTCCTGCACGGCACCGGCGGCGACGAGAACGATCTGCTGCCGCTCGGCGCTACGCTGTCGCCCGGCGCCGCCCTGCTGTCGCCACGCGGCCAGGTGCTCGAACATGGCATGCCGCGCTTCTTCCGCCGGCTTGCCGAGGGCGTGTTCGACGAGGACGACGTCCGCCGGCGCGCGCTGGAGCTCGGCGCCTTCATCGACGCGGCGCGTCAGCACTACGGGATCGGAGCGCCGCTCGCGGTCGGCTACTCCAACGGCGCCAACATCGCCGCCGCGCTGCTGCTACTGCAGCCGGAAGCGCTGACCGGTGCAGTGCTGTTCCGCGCCATGGTGCCGCTGGCGCATCCTCCGGCCGCCAGGCTCGCGCGCCGGCCGGTGCTGATGCTGTCGGGGCTCGCTGATCCGATCGTACCCGTCAGCAATTCGGCGAAGCTGTGCACGCAGCTCACCGAGGCCGGCGCCGACGTGACCCACACGACGCTTCCGGCGGGGCACCAATTGTCGCAGGCGGATGTGACGCTGGCGCGCGACTGGCTCGCCGGACTGCCGCAGGCGATCGCCGCCTGAAGACGCTTGCGGCTGTCGCGGCTCCTGGCCAAGAATGTGGTCTCATCAGCACCAGCATCGGACCGCCCTCCGGCGGCTCCGATGCTGGCGGATAGATGGGAAGGATGTTGCGCATGGCCGTCGACAAGCTGTTCATCAATGCGCGGCTCGACCGCGGCGCGCGCCATGCGATCACGGTCGACGGCGGCCGCATCAGCGGGCTTCTCGCTGAGACCGAGCGCCCTGAGGCGCGCGAGGTGATCGATCTCGGCGGCGCGCTGGTCGTGCCCGGCTTCGTCGAGGGCCACATCCATCTCGACACCAGCTTCTATGGCGATGCCTGGAAGCCGCACAAGCCGTGCACCAACGGCTTCGACGTGCATGAGCGCGTCACGTTCCAGGCGCAGAACATGGCGGCGGCGGCGCCGATGGACGTCCGCGCCCGCAACCAGCTCGATCTCTGCATCGGCCACGGCACCACGCGGATGCGCAGCCATGTGATGGTCGACGGCTCCGTCGGCCTCACATCGCTGGAAACGATCCTGCGCGTCCGCGACGAGTATCGCGAGCTGATCGAGATCCAGCTCGTCGCCTTTCCGCAGAGCGGCATCCTCAAGAGCCCGGGCACACCCGAACTGCTCGACGAGGCCATCAGGCTCGGCGCCAACCTCGTCGGCGGGCTCGATCCCGCGAGCTTCGACCGCGACGTCGAAAAGCATCTCGACGTCGTGTTCGGCACAGCCCACAAGCACGGCGTCGATGTCGATATCCATCTGCACGATCCGGGCATGCTCGGCCTGTTCGAGCTGGAGCAAATCGCCGCGCGCACGCGCGCCCTCGGCATGCAAGGCCGCGTCGCGGTCAGCCACGCCTACGCGCTCGGCGACCTGCCTGCTGACCCGCTCAGGAAGATTGCCGACGTCCTGGCGGCGTCTGGCGTCGCCATCATGACCAACGCGCCGGGCGCGCGGCCCTTCCCGCCGGTGGCGCTGCTGCGCGCGGCTGGCGTCACCGTGTTCAGCGGCAACGACAACATCCGCGACTCCTGGTGGCCCTATGGCGACGGCGATCTGTTGAACCGCGCCATGATGGTCGGCTATCGCTCCGGCTTCTATGTCGATGACGAGTTGCGGATGGCCTTCGACCTCGTCACCGAGGCTGGCGCCAAGGCCTTGAGGTTTGCGGATTACGGCCTGCGCGTGGGCGCACGGGCCGACTTCGTCACCCTCGATGCCGAGCACGTTCCGCAGGCTGTCGTCGCCGCGCCAAAGGGCCGCTCAGTCTACAAGGACGGCCACCTCATCGCGCGCGACGGCCGTGTGATCAAGCAACCGACCTAGGCGCGCGTCATTGTGCCGGCTCGACCGGTGCCTGTGAGCGCGGCGGCTCGGCGCGCGACACCGTCGCGGCCTCGATCCAGCGCATCACGGCCGATAACTGTCCGCCGGACTCGCGATAGGCCTGCAGCTGATAGTCGGCCGAGCTGCCGAACTGCATGATGATGCGGCAGTGCTCGACCTCGGCGAGACATCCCAGGGCCTCCGCATGCGGTGCGACATCCGCGATCATGCGGTTGAGGATCTCCTGGCCCGTCACGGGACCGTCCTCGGTCACGAACAGACAGTCGGTGCCATAACGCTGCGCCCGCCACTTGTTCTCGACCGCGATCGCGCGCTCGACATTGCCGACGGTCTCCGCAAGATCGGGATTGAGATAGAGGTAGCGTGCCAAAGCGCGATAGAGCGAGGCAATCGCCACGGCGTCATCCACCGACGTGCAGACGTCGGGCGCACGCAACTCCAAGGTCGGATGCCGCAGCGACGGCCGCATCGCCCACCAGACATGACTCTCGTCCGGCATCACGCCGGACTTCGTCAGCGCCGCGACATAGCGATCATATTGCTGCTTCGAGGTGAAAAGCTCGGGCAGGCCGCTGCGCGGCAGCTCGTCATAGGCGGCGAGCCGATAGCCCTTCAGGCCCGTCTCGCGCGAATTCCAGAACGGCGAGGACGCAGACAGCGCAACGAACACCGGGATGTAAGGGAGCATCGCCCGCATCACCGCGAAGCGCAGGTCCGGGTCCGGCAACTGGACATGCACGTGCATGCCGCACAGCATGTTGCGCTGGCCGACGATGCGGAGGTCCTCCATCATCTCCGCGTAGCGCGGCTTGGGGCTCGGTTGCGAGCTGCGCCACCTCGCGGTCGGATGCGTGGAGCAGGCCAGGATCGTCAGGCCATACTGACTTGCCACGCTGGCAACCTCGCGCCGCAGGAATTTCAGCTCCTCGCGCGCATCGCCGACATCGACATGGACGTTGGTGGCGACCTCGAGCTGCGCCTGCAGCATCTCGCGCATGGCCTGTCCGCCGGTCGACCAGTTGGCGGCCTCGAACAGATCGTCGGGCGTGCGGATCGCGACATCGCGCGTCTGCGAATCGACGAGAAAGTACTCCTCCTCGATGCCGAACGAATATTCCGTGACTTCCTCGCTGCCGGTGGCCGAGCGGATCACCAGACGACGCTCGTCATCGCTCAGGCCAAGCCGCAGCTTCTCCAAGATGCGTGGATCCAATCCCATGTGATCAATCCTGTCAGACGTCAAATGCCGTGCGTCTGCAGCCATGCCTCGAGCAGGGCCGCCTGCCACAGCCGCGAATGTCCTTTGGGGCTCATCTCGGCTTCGGGGTTTTGCAACATGTGGTCGATAAGGTCGCGCTGGTAGAGGCCGCGTGCGCGCGCCTTCTTGTCGTTGAGCACGTCGCGGACATAGTCGAGGAACGGGCCGCGCAGATAGCGCAGCGACGGCACCGGAAAGTATCCCTTGGGGCGGTCGATCACCTCCGCCGGCACGCAGCGGCGTGCCGCCTCCTTGAGAATGTGCTTGCCGCCGTTCTTCACCTTCAGCTCGGCGGGCATGCGCGCGGCGAGCTCCACCACGTCGTGATCGAGGAACGGCACGCGGGCCTCCAGCCCGAACGCCATCGTCATGTTGTCGACCCGCTTCACGGGATCGTCGACCAGCATGATCTCGGTATCGATCTGCAGCACCTTGTCCACCGCCGAGGCGCCGGCATGATCTCCGAAGAAGCGCTCCACGAATGCCAGGCTCACGTCGTCGCCGAGTAACTCCGGCGCCAGCAGCCGCTGCAGATCCGAATGCGTCCAGTCGAAATAGACATTCTGATATTGCTGAACGGGATCGTTGGCCGAGAGGAAGCCTGGATACCAGCTGTAGCCACCGAACACCTCGTCGGCGCCCTGCCCGCTCTGCACCACCTTGACGCGCTTGGCGACCTCCGACGACAGGAGATGGAACGCGACCGCGTCGTGGCTGACCATCGGCTCAGACATGGCCGCGATGGCATGGGGCAAGGCGTCGAGCGCGCGGTTGCCGCCGATCCTGATCTGCTCGTGGTTGGTGCCGAACGTCCGTGCAATGATGTCGGAGTAGTGGAATTCATCGCCGGTGTGCTTGCCCACCGCGTCAAAGCCGATCGAGAAGGTGCGGATGTCCTCGTGTCCCAGCTTGGACAGCAGCGCGACCAGCAGCGACGAATCCAGCCCGCCCGACAACAGCACACCGACGGGCACGTCAGCGACACGGCGACGGTCCACCGCCGATGTCATCGCGTCCAGCAATGCATCCGACCATTCTTCCTGACTCATGGCGCGATCGGTCGGACGCGGCGCGCCGACGCTGAACTGCCAGTAGCGTTCGCGGCGCTGCGCTCCATCGGGCTCGATCGTCAGCAACGTCGCCGGCTCGAGCTTCTTCACGCCATTGAGGATCGTACGGGGCGCCGGAACGGCGGCGTGAAAGCTGAAGAAATGATGCAGCGCCGTTCGATCGATCGAGGTGTCGACATCACCACCGGCGAGCAGCGCCGGCAGGGACGAGGCAAAGCGGAGGAAGCCCGGCCCCTCGGTGTAGTACAGCGGCTTGATGCCGAGACGGTCGCGCGCGATCACGACGCGTCCGCTGTCGCGCTCCCACAGCGCGAAGGCGAACATGCCCTTGAAGCGCTGAACACAGGTCTTGCCCCAGGCATCATAGGCCTTGAGGATCACCTCGGTATCGCCGTCGGAGAAGAAGCGATAGCCCTTCGCCTGCAGCTCGGCGCGCAGCTCGCGGAAATTATAGATGCACCCATTGAACACGATGCCGAGGCCGAGCGCGGCATCGATCATCGGCTGCTGCGCGGCGGCTGATAGATCGAGAATGCTGAGACGACGGTGGCCGAGCGCGATTCCGCCCTGCACGTAGAGGCCGGCGGCGTCGGGACCGCGCGCCTGCATCGCGTCGTTGACTCGGCCGAGCGCCGCGAGCGCGGGCTGTCCGGAAGTCCTGACTTCACCACAAATGCCGCACATCGCGGATCATCCAGTTTCTGTTGTGTTATGTGCCGCCGACAACCCTCTGTGATCGTTTGCGTTCCGCGACGAAGCCGGCAGAGTCCGTGGCAAATAGCGGAACGATTTCGGCGGGTCTGGACGCGCGCGCGACCAGCACGTGATCGGGCGGAACCTCGATCCAGTCCGGCTCCTTGTCAAAAGGCTCGGAGACGACGATCACTTGATCGCCATCTTCCCGGTAGTAGAGCGAGTTGGCGCGATCATTCTCAGCGAAGCGAAACGCGTAGAGATCGTGGCCATTCGACAGGGCGGACGTGAAGCGCAGGTGTTCGCGCAGGCCGTCCTCGTTGACCAGCTGGCGGAGCGCGCGCAGCACGTTCGATGTCGCACCGATCGGGTCCTGATCGATGCCGGCGCCGACGATGGCGAGGAACACGGCTTCGGAATCGGTGGTGCCGAGCCGCGAAGGATACAGCGCGTCCGGAATCATAGCCTCGATCTTGCGGCGCAGCCTGTTCCAGCTCCCGACGAAGCCGTTGTGCATGAACAGCCAGCGGCCGCAGGCAAACGGATGGCAGTTCTGACGGGTCACGGCCGTGCCGGTCGCGGCGCGCACATGCGCGAAGAAAAGATGTGAATGCAGGTGCCGGCAAAGATAGCGGAGATTCTCATCGGACCACGCCGGTCGTGTCTCGCGATACAGGCCTGGCTCGGGATGATCACCGTACCAGCCGAGACCGAAGCCATCGCCATTTGTGCCTGCGGTGGATTCCAGCGCGCGGATGCTCTGCGTCACCAGCGAGTGTTCCGGCTCCGTCACATAGTGCTCGAAGGCGGTCGTCTCACCGCGGTACGCGATCCAGCGGCACATCCTGCCCTCCGGTTCAATCAATGAGCGCGCGGCACGCCTGCGCGTGTCACGTTCTTTCGGAGCAGGCGGAAACGCGTCAAAGCACCCCTGGTTCCCGCGCACTCAGTCACGCACGGGACGTCAGCCTGTGGGACTGGGATTGGCGTCGCCCGGCTCCAGCAACATGCCAGTGCCGGGAGTCTTGTCCTTGTCGGTCAGGTCGGGCCGCGCATGCGGGCCAGCCGAAGGCATGCTTTCCGGGGCCTGGCCGCTTCGTCGCGGGAGCGTCCGCGTCGCGCAGCTCTCTGCGATCTCGCGGTTTGCGATCTGGGTGCTCGTGATCTTCCTCATTCATCGATTGTCCTCTCGCGCAGATCAACGAGTCAGCGCGCGAAGGCAACCTTCGTCAGCTCTTGCCGTTCCCGTCCGCACGTCGGAGATCGCCTCTCCGGGCTCCGCTTTCCCGTCGTTGCGACAGGTGCTCGATCATTGCGAGTTGTGCGTAGAGCTCAGGTCCTCGCCAATCGTCATGGCGACACCGACCGTCTCGCCGCACGTTCCTCGCAGATGAAGCGACATCGCCGCACTCATGCTCACGCCTCGCCGCGCTCGCGCACCAACCGGAGCCACGCCGCCGCGGCCGGCGACAGATAGGCGCCACGACGCCAGGCCATCGCCAACGTCCATTCGGTGCCGGGCTCGTCGAGCAGGACGAGACTGATCGGCACCTGCGTGCGCTGGGTCGCGATCATGCGCGGCAGGAAGGCGACCCCGAGACCGGCGCCGGCGAGCTCGGCAATGAAATCGATCTGCGTGCTGCGTGCAGCCACCACCGGCTCGAAGCCATTGCGGCGGCAGGCCTCGCGGAGGATACGGTTGAGCGCGAAGCCGGCTTCGAACAGCACGAACGGCGTGTCGCGCAGCTCAGCGAGCGTGATCGTTTTGCGGCGGGCCAGCGAATGATTGACAGAGACGAGCGCCATCAGCGGCTCGCGGCGCACGATCTGCGCGGCAAACTCATCGGCGATGGGCGGCAGCAGGCCGGCAAAATCGATGTCGCCTGCAGCCAGCAATTCGCTGAGCCGGTCGCTGCCGTGCTCCACCAGGCGGATCTCGATCTCGGGATAGAGCTGGCGGTAGAGCGCGAACAACGGCGCGAACAGCGTGCTCGACCCGATCGGCGGCAGGCCGAGGCGCAGCACGCCGCGCTTCAGGCCGCGCAGTTCGGCAAGCTCTGCCTGCAGGTCGTCGCGCTCCGCCAGCAGCCGGATCGCGCGGCGATAGACGATCTCGCCGGCCGCGGTCATGCGGCTCTTGTGGCCGAGCCGGTCCAGAAGGGGCAGGCCGAGCTCGTCCTCGAGCTGCTTGACGGCCTTGCTGACGGTCGACTGGGTCGCAAACACCACCTTGGCAGCCTGCGAGAAGCCGCCTTGGCGGACGACCTCGACGAAGGTCCTGAGGGTTCGAAGTTCCATAATCATGCTCAGTATTCGATTTTTGACTTGATATCATTCATTCAATTCGCTTTCTACATGTTGCGATGCGGCATACCTTGATCGCGCAATCACTTACGGACGCCGCCACATGATGCATCGCAGCATTTCCATTGGGGTTCATCGCCTGCTCCGCCGCAACCGGCTGGTGCAGATCGGTCTGCTCGGCCTGTTCTGGGCTGCCGGCGAGGCGCTGGCCCGGGCAACTGGCCTGCCGCTGCCAGGCGGCATCATCGGAATGGCGCTGGCGCTCACTCTGGTCCTGGCAGGCGGATTGAAGGTCGCCAGCATCAAGCGCGGCGCAAATTGGATGCTGGCCGAGATGCTGCTGTTCTTCGTGCCGGCGGTGCTGGCGCTGCTCGACCATCGCGAACTGTTCGGCCTGCTCGGCCTGAAGATCTTCGCCTTGATCGTCGTCAGCACCACCGCCGTGATGTGCGTGACTGCACTCACCGTCGACCTCTGCTACCGTTGGACCGAGCGTCATGACCCTCGCCGCGCTGTGGCGTGAGCCGCTGATCCAGGCGGCGGTCTGGTCGCTCGCGACGATCCTGCTCTATCTGCTGGCGAAGCGCATGCACCGGCGCTGGCCGCGCTGGTGGCTGATGCCGCTCGCGGTGGCGCCCGCGCTGCTGATGGTCGCAGCGCTCGCGCTCAACGTCTCCTATCGCGACTACATCCGCGGCACGCATTGGCTGGTGGCGCTGCTCGGCCCGGCCACCGTCGCCTTCGCCGTGCCGATCTATGAGCAACGCGCGCTGATCCGCCGCCGCTGGCCGCTGCTGTTGGCCGGCATGGTCGCGGGCAGCCTCACCGCCTTGGCGACCAGTTGGGCACTGGCCTATGTCCTCGGCATCGATGGCGAGCTGCGTCTGAGCCTGTTGCCGCGCTCGATGAGCACGCCGTTCGCGATGGAAGTCTCAGGCGAGATCGGCGGCATCCCCGATCTCACGGCCGTGTTCGTCGTGCTCACCGGCATCATCGGCGCCGCCGTCGGCGACGTCGTGCTGGCGCGGCTGCCACTGCGCTCGACGCTCGCCAGAGGCGCGCTGTTCGGCGTCGGCGCGCATGGTGCGGGCACCGCGCGCGCCCACCAGATCGGGCGCGAGGAAGGCGCGATCGCCGGCCTCGTGATGGTGCTGGTCGGGCTGATGAACGTGGCGCTGGCGCCGCTCATCATTCAGTTCATGCGGTAGCGTTCTCAGCGTCACGCGAGCGAGGCGATCCAGTTGCTGATCTCGGCCTGCCGGACCCCGTCATTCGCGACGTCCTGGTCGAGCCCGAGCCGCCACAGAATGTCGCGCCGGGCGCGGTCATGATGCAGGGCGGCGAGATCGGCTGCGTAGCGCTCGAGCTCCGCCGGATCGACGAAGAAGCCCTCCTCGACCAGCGGCTGGCCGATGCGGCGGATCACCCAGGCAACGTCCTGCAGGCTGAATTCCGGATGATATTGGACGCCCCAGAACCGGCCGTAGCCGCTGCGGATCTCCGCGGCCTGCACCTCGCTCATGGCATTGTGCGCGGTGACCGTCACATCCGGCGGCAGCCGGGTGACGATGTCGCTGTGAATCGCCGGTGCATCGAACACGGCGCCCCGCGCCGCATGCATCGGGTGATCACGGCCCGCCTCCGTCAGCGCGATCTTGCGCGCAAAGCCGACCTCGCGGCCGGCCGGATTGAGCGACACCTCGCCGCCGGCCGCCACGGTCGCGAGCTGGAGTCCCCAGCATGAGCCGAACATCGGCACGCCCCGCGCGAAGATCGTCCGCACCAGCTCGATCTGGCGCAGCGCTTCCGGCTCGCGCTGATAGATGTTGAGCGCTGATCCCGTGATGACGATGCCCTGATAGGCCTCGATCGGCTGCGGCAGGCGCGCATCGGCATCAGCGGGCGTGGCGATGTCAATCGCCGCGTCCGGCGCCAGCGCGCGCAGCACGGCCGCGTAGCTCTCCGACGGCGTGGCGCCGGCGACCTCGGCCCAGCGGCGCCGGCCGTCCAGCGAGTTGCCTTCGAGCACGAGCAGTCTCAGCACTCGTCAATCCTCCGCCCGCCCGATCAGGGCTCCAGCACGCCGCGCAGGAATCGAGCGCTCCGCTCGCGCACCTCCGGCCGGTTCAGGATCGTATGCACGTCGGCATCGATCACCATCACCTCCGCCTTCGCATCGTCTTTGAGCGCGGCGGCGCAGGAGCCGGTGAGGGCGCGGTCCTTGTTCCAGGGATTGGCCGCGGAGAAATACGGATCGCGCGCCGAGATCGCGTTCAGCACCGGCTCCTTTGGGCCGATGCCGAGCCTGGGCGCGGTGACGAAGTAGTTGTCCTCGCACGACCACGAATAGATCAGCCGCGCCGCAACATCCTTGCCGGCGTAGCGGCCGACCGCCACCGAACCCTCGCTGGTGCCCGCCAGCACGATCCGCAGCCGGTCCACCCAGCTCCAATCGCGCGAAGCCTTCAGCGCGTTCTCCAGTTCGGCCAGCCGCAAGGCGTGGACGCGCTCATAGATCGCGACGTCGACCGGCGAGGCGTAGGTCAGCCGGTCGGGAATCGCGAGGCTGTCGGGCGCCACCGACGCCACGCCGAGCTCATCGGCGAGCCAGGCCTGGAACTCCTTCACCGCCGGCGCCACGCCGCTCGACCCGTGCATCACGATCACGAGCGGCGCGATCCCGATCACGTCGGGCGCGTCCTCCGCATGCCCCTCCCAGCGCCGTCCGCCGACGAGCGCCGCCGGCAACACCAGATGGGCCAGGCTCCAGGTCAGCGCGAGATTCGCCGACGACGGCTCCAGCACCGTGCCCCTGGTCTCGCCGGGCGTGTCGGCCGCGAGGGCGGCGGTCACGAGCAGCAGGGCGGCAGCCACCGACAGGACACGCGCCACGAACATGATCGATCCGTCCTCCTGCGAGGCGAGCACAGCGAGCCTGGCGCGCACCGTCCGTTTCAATCACGGCATCGGGCTGCGGACAAGCAAGGTGCGACGGACAGAGCATGCAGGGCACGCATGCGGTGACGCGATCAGCGCGCGCGCAGCCGCCGGCGCTGGGCGCGTGGCGTGTCCATCGACCGGACGTGATGGCGGGGCGTGGCCACAGCGCAGAAGATCGCATTGGGCGCGGCGGCCGGCACGGCGGCGGCCTCGCGCGCTCCTCCGCAGCCGCTGACGACGCGAAGCCGCGGCACAACCGGCGACATGTCCCGCAAGCTCTCCTGCCGTACGCTCACATCGCTCAGGATCTCCACGGGGGAGAGAGCCAGCAGCGTCGCCCGCAAGCCGCGAAGGATGGCGGCCATTGCGCGCGACGGCCGCGTCCAGCGAAACCGCCGGGCCGAACGCTTGGCGCGGCCATCGGCGCGCTTGGCTCGCCCGGCTCCGCTGCCGCGCCGGCCGCGCTGACTGGACGCGGCTCCCTCTTCATCGACCTGCAGCATCAGCCGGAACGACAGTTCCGAGGGACCAGCCGCGATCAACAACTTGCGCATGCGTCTCACCTTGATCTCGCGACGGCCAACCCGGCGGCCGCGTTCGTCGAGACCATCGCGCAAGGACGGTGACCGCAAGCTGTTGCCCGATGTCAGCGACATGTCAGCTCCGCCGCCGGCGGTATCGTCGCCGGAAGCGGGTCATGGCTCACATTCTCTCTCCCAGCCGCGCCATCACCAGATCGAGCACGTCGGCCTCGTCGAACGCCGCCGCAGTGAGCGCCGCGCCCGCCGCGATCAGTTCGTCGTGACCGAGGTTGGTGCGCATGCCGACGGTGGCGATGCCGGCCGCCGTCGCCGCCGCGATGCCGGCGCGGGAATCCTCGAAGGCGACCGACCTTTCCGGCACGGCATCGATCGCACGCAGGCCTTCCAGATAGGGCAGCGGGTGCGGCTTGCCGTGCGGCAGTTCGTCGCCGATGACCACGGCGCGAAACCGGTCCATCAGCCCGAGCCCGTGCAGGATCAGCTCGGCATTGGCCCGCGGCGCGTTCGTCACGGCCACCACCGGAATCGCCGCCGCCGCGGCCCGATCGAGCAGCGCCGTCAGGCCCGGCAGCGGCTGCACCGCGCCGGCGGCGAGGCTGCGAAACACCTCCTCCTTCTGCGCCATGACCGCCGCGCGCCTCTCGGGCGCCTCATCCGGCAGAAATTGGACGGAGATCGAAAGATTGGAGCGGCCGAGCAGTTCGCGTGCCGCCCGCGCGCGGTCGAACACGTGGCCATACGGCCCAAACACCGCGTTGAAGGCCTGCAGATGCAGCGCATCGGTGTCGGCGAGCGTGCCGTCGATGTCGAACAGCAAAGCCCGCCCCTTATTGATAACGCCTCGCATCAGCAAATTGACCTCAACTCATCCGGATGTTGACGCGATCTGATCCAACTCTCGACCATTCCGCCTGTCGTTATTCCCCAAACGGCGTGAAACCGCGACGGGGGAAATTGCGATGATCGGCCAGTTGAGCGCATTGCCTGTTTTGACATCGTCGAGGCTCGGAGCGGCCGCCGCGCTGGTCTCCGTCATCTGGATTGCCGCACCCGGCTCCGCGCAGGCCGGATCCGCCAACGGCGACATGGTCAACGGCCAGTACTGCAACGATCTCTGCAAGGCCTATATGGCCTGGTCCGACCGCATGCTGGCCGTCACCCAGTCGGCGTCCTATTCGCGGCCGCAGGTGCGGGTCGCGGTGCCGCAGAGCATGACGCCCAAGAAGATGGACAAGGCCGAGAAGCCGGACCGGATGGCGCAGCAAGGGCCGAAGGCGCATCGGCCGGCCAACCTGAACTCCTTCGCCCAGCTGCCCTCCGGCAGCCAGGCCACGCAGTCTTCGTTGGAGCCACCGCCGAGCGACCTCGCCGCGTCCGACGCGCCGGCGACAGGTCGGCTGTTCGCCGCCGACCCGCTGCCCCACTCCGCCATCGCCGACATGCGCCGCGCGACCGACGCCGCCGGCCTGCGGCTGGTGTCGATGACCGAGCCCGGCATGGCGCCGGTCACGGTCGGCGAGGCCGGCGGCAGCCCGCGCTCGAAGATGCCCTCGATCTGGATCATGCTCGCCGCGGCCGCGCTGCTGGCCTATTTCGGGCACGGCTGGCTCAAGCGCCGCAACGGCGCGTCGCATCACCTCAACTGAGACGGCAGAAACTGCGACGTCAGATCGCCCGCGCAATGCCGCGGGAACCATTCCGGACAAATTGACCACCTGCCCTCGCCTGCGACCGGGGCTTCGGTTGAACTCGCAGCGCCGCGGCTCTATGCGTGGGCGATGAACATCGCCCTCACCGCCCCACCGCTGAGTTCCTGGCCGCGCCATCGCGCGGACCTCAAGCCTGCGCCGTTCCTGCCGATGAGCCGCAAGGAGATGGACGCGCTCGGCTGGGACGCCTGCGACATCGTGCTGGTGACCGGCGACGCCTATGTCGACCATCCTTCCTTCGGCATGGCGATCATCGGCCGGCTGCTCGAGGCCCAGGGCTTTCGCGTCGGCATCATCTCGCAGCCCGACTGGCACTCCGCCGAGCCGTTCAAGGCGCTCGGCAAACCACGCGTGTTCTTCGGCGTCACCGGCGGCAACATGGACTCCATGGTCAACCGCTACACCGCCGATCGCCGCATCCGGAGCGACGACGCCTATACGCCCAATGGCGAAGGCGGCAGGCGGCCGGACCGCTGCACGCTGGTCTATGCGCAGCGCTGCCGCGAGGCGTTCAAGGACGTGCCGGTCGTGCTCGGCGGCATCGAGGCGTCGCTGCGCCGCATCGCGCATTACGACTACTGGTCCGACAAGGTGCGCCGCTCGGTGCTCGCCGACGCCAAGGCCGACATCCTGATCTACGGCAATGCCGAGCGCGCCGTGATCGAGGTCGCGCACCGGATCGCCGGAGGTGAAGCGCCGAAGGACATCCAGTCGGTGCGCGGCACCGCGCTGTTCCGCAAAGTGCCCGAGGGTTTTGTCGAGCTGCATGCCGACGATCTCGACTCCGCCGACGAAGGCGCTGCGCGCGAGAAGGGCGACGTCGTGGTTCGGCTGCCGTCCTGCGAGCAGGTCGAGGCGGACAAGGAAGCCTATGCCCGCGCCTCGCGCGTGCTGCACCGGGAGAGCAATCCGGGCAATGCGCGTCCCCTGGTGCAGCGTCATGGCGACCGCGACCTCTGGCTCAACCCGCCGCCGATCCCGCTGACCATGGCGGAGATGGATAGCGTCTACGATCTGCCCTACGCCCGCGCGCCACACCCGTCCTATGGCGATGCCAAGATCCCGGCCTGGGATATGATCAAGTTCTCGGTGACGATCATGCGCGGCTGCTTCGGCGGCTGCACCTTCTGCTCGATCACCGAGCATGAAGGCCGCATCATCCAGAGCCGCTCGGAAGGCTCGATCCTGCAGGAGATCGAGCGCATCCGCGACAAGACACCGGGCTTCACCGGCGTGATCTCCGACATCGGCGGCCCCACCGCCAACATGTACCGGATGGCGTGCAAGGACCCGAAGGTCGAGGCCGCCTGCCGCCGGCCGTCCTGCGTGTTCCCCGAGATCTGCCCGAACCTCAACACCTCGCATGACGATCTCATCCGGCTCTATCGCAAGGTGCGCGAGGTCAAGGGCGTCAAGCGCGTGATGGTCGCCTCCGGAGTGCGCTACGACCTCGCGGTCGAGAGCCCGGCCTACATCAAGGAGCTGGTCACGCATCACGTCGGCGGCTATCTCAAGATCGCGCCGGAGCATACCGAGCGCGGCCCGCTCGACAAGATGATGAAGCCGGGTATCGGCAGCTATGACCGCTTCAAGCAGATGTTCGACGCCGCCGCCAAGGAGGCCGGCAAGAAGTACTACCTGATCCCGTATTTCATCGCCGCCCATCCCGGCACCAGCGACGAGGACATGATGAACCTCGCGCTGTGGCTGAAGAAGAACCGCTACCGCGCCGATCAGGTCCAGACCTTCCTGCCGTCGCCGATGGCGACCGCAACGGCGATGTACCACACCGGCGTCAACCCGCTGCGCGGCGTGCGTCACGGCGGTAGTGACAAGGTCGAAGCCATCAAGGGCCTGCGGCAGCGAAGGCTGCACAAGGCATTCCTGCGCTATCACGACCCGGATAATTGGCCGGTGCTGCGCGATGCGCTCAGGGCGATGGGCCGTGCCGATCTGATCGGCTCGCGTCCCGAGCAACTGGTGCCGGCGCATCAGCCGCCGGGCACCGGCAAGGCCGCAACGACACGGCGGCCGGTGCGCCCGGAGCAGAGACCGCAGCGTTTCACGACGAAGGGTGTGCGGATCAGGAAGTAGTCCGCGCTGGACGACCTCCGATCTCGGCGTCAAGGGCAAGCCCGCGCCCCACACTCCCCCATCGTCCCGGACGAGCGCGCATCGCGCGCGAAGATCCGGGATCCATAACCACAGGGAGACGTGTTGGGCACATCCTGAGCCACCAGCGTGCCTCACACATCCGCCGGTGGTGATGGGTCCCGGCTCAAGGCCGGGACGACACTGAGTGTGTCGCATGGCCGTTCCACCTCACAGGCGTGATGAGCATCGCGAGCGCGACGTATCCGCGCCCACGCACCACATCCACTGCACGATTTCTCCAAACAGCCCACCGCAGCCCCGCGGCGCCATTCGCGCCCGGGTCATGCTGCCGACATCGCCCTCGAGAAACGAGAGGGCGCGGGGAAGACCGGACCTCGACTGAGGTCCGTGGCCCGCCTGCAGAAAAAAAATGCAGGCGGCAGGTACCACGGTTCAGCCGGACGACCCGGCCTTCCCCGCGCGCTGGTTTTAACGGCTGCTTCGCGATCTCCCTGGGGACCGGGCTTTCTTGCCCCCATCACCGGCGAGACGCGTCTCCGCATCATCAACCGGCTTGACCTCAGCATCGGGAGGCCAGGACCACGCGACTTGACCGTACGCACCAGGCTCATCCGTCGGCCCGCTTGCGCAAAGCCCCGAACCCGACACGTCCAACGCTCCCCGCTGCTACGCTCCGTGACGATCGGCCGAAACGCCCCTCTTCATCGCGAGCGGGATGGCCGAGAGGATCGTCGCGATTTGCCCGACGATGCAAGCCGAACGACGTGCGACAAACTGGCTCGACGGGCAATCTGCGCATGACGGGGATGCGGGAATTGCCCGTCGGGCGTACTAGTCCAGGGCCACGAATGGCAGCTCGATTAAAAGTCCCGGCATCAATTAGTTTTCGTCGGCTTGTTCTTCATATTCGCGAATAATCGTGTGATTGAGATGAGCAAGGTGCTCAATGCTTCGGATAGCATTTACACTCTCATACGAAATGAACGTACAGCTCCTTGCGAGAGGACGCCCATTCAAGAGCGAGAAGACCGGCCGTCTTATCTCTCTAAAGAACTTTTCCCGTCTTTCTGATGGAGCGACGATATGGAACTGGATTGCAAGATTCGGCTGGAGAGCTAACAAGTCAGCCATACGCAGTAAGCCGGAGTAAACTGTTGTGGTGTGCTCCACCTCGAACGCCCGCACGATGGTCCGCCCAGACAGCCAGATGACATCAATCAGCTCAATTGTACTCAGTGTGGCCCCTTCATTGACAAGCGGCAGCTCGTCGAGAAGCGCCAGCTGATCAACTGAGGACATGAAAGAACGAATTCGCGCCCGATCGCTTGGTGGCAACCAAATCTTGAATCCTATTCGCGCACCGATTTCGGCAAGCTTTGCTTGAATTTGGTAGGATGGGCGCAGCTCCGTTGATGTATCGGCAAGAAATTCATCCGTAACAACTTCTTCGTCATCGTCGTTATCGACTGGGACAACAACGGTCACCTCACCATCGGCTGTTCTTATTTTTTGGTCTTTTGACCAACGGGGCTTTAAACTTGAACTGTAGAAATCGACGATTTCGTCTGGGTGTTTTTCTTCAAGGCTCTCCCGAAGCGTTAAGAGCGCTTTGTCCAATTGGATATCCGACCAGCCCTTGACTTCGTTGGCAGGGGCCACACCAAAGCCGATCAGAACCTTACGTCGGTCATTGTTAGACGAGATACGTTCCACAAGATCGGGAAACGCAAAGAAGCGGAGCATATGCCTAAACTGTCGACTCCCCTTTCGAGGAACCTGGGCAATCCACAGAACGAATTCATCATAGTCGCCTAGTATCTTAATGCGATCCGCGGAAGGTCGCGCCTTGAGATCTCTCACGAGTGCCAGGAGGTATTCAAGCTCGCTCGGACGATAAGCGTTAAAACCTGCCCCCCCAGACCCCACGCCTCTCAGCACGCCTTCCTCAAGTAGCGGCTCCGACTCATGCAAGCCAGACCCGCCAAGAGCCCAGATCTCTCTTATTTGCTGCCGCTTTGTTGCGGCCTTCATATTGGAAGGAAACAGCAGCAGACTCCATATCATCTCTGCCATGAGCCTACGGGCTTCCGGCGAAGCCGGATTTATCTGCCCTTTGAGCTTAGTCAGGAAATCATCGTCTCCGTGATCCGGATGATCGACAAACGCCTTTGATACCTCTTCGACGTTTGGCAGGGTCCAGAGGGCTCCAGGCAGGAACAGGGAGCCGTCATTGATGAGGCATCGCTCAATCCATTGCGTCGCAGCAAGTAGAGTTGGAGAAATATCGCGGTGGTGAGCCTTACGAGCCATGACCGGTGTCCACTCCCTTCGCCAAACCTAAACGTCGACCTTAGGGACGCAAGGTCGTAGGCTTAAGCCTGCAGGCTTCTCAACAACGTGTCGCCTAAGCTAAGATCTCTACCTCAGATTTCAGCAGAGCATCACACCTGACTATGGATAGAATAGCAACACGTACAGAGCCTAAGAGCCATGAGCTGTGGATTTCTTCTTTTCATTGATGAGGCTGGCGATGAGGGCCTCGATCGCATTCGCCCGCTCAATGAGGACGGCGCCTCTGAGTATTTCGTTCTCTGCGGCGTCCTTGTGCGAACCACTCGCTATCAAGCATTGATCCGCTCGTTTAACGATGTCAAACGCGAGATTGGGCTAGCCCCGCACGACGAGGTTCACTTCCGAGACTTAGATGACAACCAAAAACTTGCGTTACTGAAAGCACTAGCCCGAACTCAGATTGGGCTGGTGGCGATCGTGTCAAACAAGCGGAATATGGCGCGCTACAGAAATCTTCGATGCGAAGCCCGAAACATGGAGTTCGTACGAGGCAAGTATCGACCTCGTCGATACAATTGGTTTTACAACAACTTGACTCGGTACTTACTTGAACGAGCCAGCGCAGAGTGTCGGCGCTGGACGGTACAGGCATATGGCGAGATACGATCAATACAGATCACATTCTCTCTTCGAAAGGAATTCTCTTACTCCCAGACGCGAGCTTATCTACTAAAACTCAAGACAGAGCGCCGCAGCAGAGACTACTTCAACAATAGAGGACAGATCGATTGGGCTGTAGTCGACCCAAAGACCATTGAAGCTCGACGCAACCGCGATGAAGCTGGGTTGCAGATCGCGGATTGCGCTGCCAGCGCAGTGTACCGATCTCTCGATGAATCTTGGTTTGGGAACTGTATGCCGGAGTATCTAGAAATACTAAGTCGCAAGTTTATCCGCAAAGGATCGAGTCCGCGAGACTACGGATTTAAGCTACTCCCCGACGGATTTCGTGGACCAGTTTCCGCTGATCAAAGGCGCGCATTCAATTCGGTTGGGTACAGCCTATGACACCGCTCGGCGCTGCATTTTTTTGAAGAGCCCCCAATCTCGGACAGGATCGGCTTTGCCGAGATCGCGCTCGCCATCTCGGCACCGTAGTCGTCTGTAGGTTAAGCCAAAGCTGAGCGGGAATTACAGTGACGCTGCACATAACTGACGCCGTCGCGCCCCGCACGCTCTGCCGGCTCATCACCATTGGGCACGCGTCGCCTCAAGGCAGCGCTGTACCAAATGGCCAGAGCCTAAGGGCATCTCCCATCTCAGGCCGCCCGCGACTTGTTCACGGTCTCGATGCGATCGAGAGCCTTACCGACATCGCGCCTCGCGATCTGAACATCGTAATCCGTCTGCAGATTGAGCCAGATCTCCGGCGTCGTGTCGAGCGCCTTGGCAACCCTGAGCGCTGTGTCGGCCGTGATGCCGGTCTGCTCGCTGGCGATCCGCTCGATGCGGGTTCGCGGCAGGCCGCAGACCTTGGCGACGGCACCGGCCGACATTTCGATCGGAATAAGGAATTCCTCGCGCAGAACCTCGCCAGGACGCGAGGCTTGAGCTTCTTGGTCATCGCCGCGGCCGATCTCGGCGACTTGAGATCGCTCCCGGCAGTCCCTGCTCCGGCGGAGGCGCCCACTGACCGGCCTTCGCTCGACTATGCATTGAATGCACCGATCGTCGTTCGGAAAAAGCGGCTTGCGCCGCCCGATCTCGGCGTGTAGATGGCGCCTGTCGCGAAAAGCGGTCGTTGCCTGCGGCCGAGTACAAGCTGTCCATCTGCCTTTTGGCATGGACCGGCCCAGCGTCTCCCACACATCGATCGCCTGACAGATCGTCAGGCTCCAGCGAGCGGTCGCGCGTGTTTGCGCCATCGGCTCGCGTGAACCGGAGCGCGCCATGACCAGGGCTGTTGCCGTCATCTATCTCACCATCGTGCTCGATGCCGTCGGCATCGGGCTGGTCTTTCCGATCCTGCCGGCGCTGCTGCACGACGTGACCCACACCGACGACGTGGCGTTCCTTCTCGGCGTCATGACGGCGCTCTACGCCGCGATGCAGTTCATCTGCGCCCCGGTGCTGGGCTCGCTGAGCGATCGGCTCGGCCGGCGCCCGCTGCTGCTGGTCTCGCTGGCCGGCGCCATCGTCAACTACCTGTTCCTGGCCGCTGCGCCCGATCTCTGGATGCTCCTGCTCGGCCGCGCCATCGCCGGCGTCACCAGCGCCAACGTCTCGGTGGCCACGGCCTACATCACCGACGTCTCGCGCGAGGACGAGCGGGCCCGCCGCTTCGGCCTCCTCAATGCGATGTTCGGCATGGGATTCATCATCGGGCCCGTGCTCGGCGGCGCGCTCGGCGACCATTGGCTGCGGCTGCCGTTCGTTGTGGCGGCGGCATTGAACGGATGCAACGTCCTGCTGGCGTTGCTGATGCTGCCGGAATCGCGACCACCGGACCCAGGCAAGATCGAGATCGCAGTTCTGAACCCGCTGCGGCCACTGCGCTGGGTGTTCGCCGTCAAGAGCCTGCTGCCGGTCGTTCTCCTCTTCTTCCTGTTCAGCGCGACCGGCGAGGCCTATGGCGTCTGCTGGGCGCTGTGGGGCGGCGACAGCTTCCACTGGAGCGGTCTTTGGATCGGCCTGTCGCTCGGCACCTTCGGGGTGTGCCAGATGCTGGCCCAAATATTCCTTCCCGGTCCGGCCGTGAGGTTGCTGACCGAGCGCGGCGCCATCCTGACCGGAGTGACCTGTGTCTGCACGGCCCTCACCGCCATGGCGTTCGCCAACCAGAGCTGGATGGTGTTCGGCGCCATGCCGCTGTTCGCGCTCGGCGGCATGGGCATGCCGGCCCTGCAGTCGATCGCCACCCGGCAGGTGGACGCACATTTGCAGGGCCAGTTCCAGGGTGTGCTCGCCGCCACGGTCAGCCTCGCCTCGATCGTTGCGCCGCTCGGCTTCTCGAGCCTGTACTTCGCCGTCAGGGACGAATGGCCCGGGGCGATCTGGCTGTCGGTCGTCGCCATCTACGCGATCGCCATTCCCGTCGTTGTCACGCTGCGCCCGGCCAACCCGGCGTCCAAGCCCTGATCGGAACGATCGCCGTCGCCGCCCGTTGGCCCGCATGCCTGAGATCGAACTCGCAAAGCCGCTCTTTCGAGCGATGCAGATCTATCGTCGCGTGGCCAGACACGATCTGGACCAGAGAACGCGGCGCGCCCTCGCGCGGCATATCCGCGGGCTGGCCGATCAGGGCGTGCATGATCCCGGCCGGTTGACCGTCTGCGGCTTGAGCTATTTGCGTCAACTCAACCGACAACGCGACCGCGAGCGATCCTGACCTGTCGCGTCGGACACATGGCGATTGATCGCGAGCGGACCGCCTCCGATCCGCCCGATCGCTTGGCTACATCACGCTTTTCAGTTCAGGCGAGTGCGACGGAGATGGCCGGGGCAAGCCCGGCCATGACGACGATGAAATGGCGGGCATGACTTAGATCGACTACGCGATGACCTTCTCGCGCCCAATCGATCCTCTGCTGGTAGCGACCGCCTCAGTTCGCACTGATCGCGTGCAGATGCATCGCGAGCATCATCGGATCGTGGTGCGGCTCGGCGGAATAGGACGCATAGGCCGTTGCGTGGTCATGGTTCGCGCGGGCATCGGTGCCATTCAGCGCAGCAGCGTCGGCCTGGGCATTCGCCAGCACCTGCGCGGCGCCGGCGGCATCACCCAGCTTGGTGAGGCTGGCGGCCGTCTCGGCGGCCACGGCGGAGGCGATCACGGCGGCCTGCTGCGGCGTCTGCACCGGTGCGGCGACGCCGGCGGCGTGCGGGATCTGGGCGAGCAGCGCCTGCGTGTTGGGTGTCGAGATGTTGTAGCCGAGCGTCTCCAGCACCACGAGATCGATCGGCGACAGCGTCTGCGCCGTGGTCGGATTGTAGAACTCGTTCAAGGGATCGCGGGCGCCCTGGATGCCAGTGTTGAGGAAATCGGCCGGGTCCGACATCTGGCCGTAATCGGCGATCTTGGTGAGCCCGCCGTCGAGCGAGAAATACGCGGGAGGCGCCGAGCTGATGCTGTTGTTGATCAGATGCTGCCCCGGCTTGGTGAAGTCGAACAGGTCGAAGATGTCGAGATTGCCCGGCGACGGCACGCGTCCCAGCGCATGCGACAGCTCGTGCAGCGCGACGCCGACCAGCGACTGCGTCGGGATGTCGGTGTTGAAGACGGCGAAGCCGTCCTCCGTCGTCGTGCTGTTTGGATCGATGAGCCCGAGCACCTTGGCCTGCGCGTTGGCGACGAACACCTGGGAATGGCCCTGCACTGCCCGCCCCGTCGGCAGGTTGTCGAACACCGTGTCGCCGGCCGCCGCGTGGTCCTGCAGATCTGTTCGGAGCTGCGCGTAGTTGGCGAGGACGCCATTGGAGACATTGGCGCCGGCGCCGCCGCCGGTGCCGGCGAAATCGATCGCGAGGTTGACGGTGGCCTGATCGGTGATCGCCGAGGACAGAATCGCCGCAGCCTGCTCGACGCCGGCGCGGAAGCTTTCGGGCGCGGCAGCAGCGGCGGCATCGAAGGTGAGGTTGAAGGTGAGACCGCCGGTGTGAACCGAGACGGTCTCGGAGCCGTCGGCATGCACCACCGGATCCGACACCGCGCCGGGCGGCAGCACGACAGGCGGGGCGGCCGCAGCCATATTGATCGTCGTGTTCTTCGCCGCCGCGGCCGGATCGGGCATCATGAGGCCATCTGAGCTCAGCCCGAGCTGGTCATAGGTCAGCGTGTTCATCAGACGGACTCCTTGATCATGGCCCCCGCGTCTCCAGCTGCGAGGCGTTCGCAGGCTGCGACCATCATCGGCAAGTGAGTGAAAAGTCTGACGCTGCCGGACCCACTTCGGGGCAGCCGCGCCACGGTTTGGATGCGGCCGGGCGGGCCCGCCATGCTCCTGCCGCGCTGGTGTCGCGCGACGAATGACGGCAATCTGCGGCAGGCGTCCGCGACGGATGCAGCCAACATCATTCAGATCGAGAGCCTTCCCATGAAGATGCGCCCGCTCGGCCGTTCCGGCCTCAACGTTCCGCCCCTCTGCTTCGGCTGCAACGTGTTCGGCTGGACGGTGGACGAGGCGGCCTCGTTCCGCCTGCTCGACAAGGTGCTGGAGTCCGGGATCAACTTCCTCGACACGGCGGACGTCTATTCGCGCTGGGTGCCCGGCCACAGCGGCGGCGAGTCCGAGACCATCATCGGCAAGTGGATGAAGCTGCGCGGCAACCGCGATCGCATCATCCTCGCCACCAAGGTCGGCATGGACATGGGCGACGGCAAGGTCGGGCTGAAGGCCGACTACATCGCGCGCGCGGTGGAGGACAGCCTGCGACGGCTGCAGACCGACGTCATCGATCTCTATCAGTCGCACAAGGACGACGAGACGACGCCGCAGCAGGAGGAGACGCTGGCGGCCTATGACAGGCTGATCAAGGCCGGCAAGGTGCGGGTCATCGGCGCCTCGAACTTTTCGGCGGAGCGGCTGCAGGCCGCGCTCGAGCTGTCGGCGAAGAGCGGCTTGCCGCGCTATGAGAGCCTGCAGCCGGAATACAGCCTCGCCGAGCGCGCATCCTACGAAGGCGCGCTGCAACGCGTCTGCGAGAACTACGGCGTCGGCGTCATCACCTTCTTCTCGCTGGCCGCCGGCTTCCTCACCGGCAAGTATCGCTCGGAGGCCGATTTCGGCAAGAGCCCGCGCGGACAGCGCGGCATTCCGAAATACATGAACGAGCGCGGCATGCGCATCCTCGCCGCGCTGGACGCGGTCGCAAGGGAGACCGGAGCGCAGCAGGCCTCGATCGCGCTGGCGTGGCTGCTGGCGAAGCCGTCGGTGACGGCGCCGATCGCCAGCGCCACCAAGCCCGAGCACGTCGACACCCTGGTGGCGGCGACGCAGCTCGCGCTGACCGCGGATCAGGTCGCGCGGCTCGACGCGGCCAGCGCGTGAGCGCCGGCGCGCGGCGCCACCATTCAGCGCCGAGCGTGCGACGTTTCGACACGCACGCAGTACGATCGTTCTCCACCGAACACGGCCTGTGATCGAGGATTCGGCGCGCTCAGCGCCGGTCCTCGATCGCGGCACTTGATCACGCTGCTCCTGCACCGCATTTTCAGCACAGCCGTGAAGCGGGCCGGGCGACTTTGCAGCATCTCGCGGATCGCCACCTCACGGCCAAACTTCGGCCGGGATCGAACTGCTAAGTCCACTGTCAATTTAGAATGTATCGAGGAAGCGTTCGGTGAATCGTGTCGCGCGCGTAGCTGTTGGCGCATTCGTATTTGCATGTGTTCTGTCATCCCTCGTGGCGCTGGCTGGCAGCGCCCGAGCGCAGCAATTGCCGCAGCGCCCGCCGACCGGCGGCGCCGTCGGTACGCTGCCGGACCGCGAGGCGCTGAACTCCGGCACCGTCACCGTGATCACCGCGCCGATCGGCGGGCCGATGTCGGTCATGGGCTCCGACATGGCCGCGGTGCTCGACGAGGGCGAGAGCCTGCGCGTGCTGCCGATCCTCGGCAGGGGCTCGGCGCAGAACCTCATCGACATCATCATGTTGAAGAACATCGACATGGGCTTCGTCACCACCGACGCGCTGGAATTCGTGAAGACGGAATACAACATTCCAGACATTGCGCAGCGCGTGCGCTACATCGCGCAGCTCTTCCACAACGACGTCCACATCGTCGCGCGGCGCGAGATCCGCTCGCTGGAGGATCTCAATGGACGGCGGGTGTTCGCCGAGCGCTCGATCGGCCTGCCGGCGGCGCGCACGATCTTCCGACGGCTCGGCATCCGCGCCGACATCGACTCCCAGACCGATCCGACCGGCGGGCTGCAGAAGCTGATCGACGGCCAGGGCGATGCCTGGATCGCCTCGGTGTCGAAGGACGCGCCGATCATCAAGGGCATCAAGAACGAGGGCGGCCGGCTGCATCTCCTGACGATCCCCTATGACCACGCGCTGCAGGACATCTATCTGCCGTCGTCGTTCTCGTCCGAGGAATATCCGAACCTGGTGCCGCCCGGCACCAAGGTCGAGACCGTCGCCGCCTCGACCGTGCTGATGGTCTACAATTGGCCCGAGAACAGCGAGCGCTATCGCCGCACGGCGCGGTTCGTCGACGCGCTGTTCGGCAAGATCCAGGTGCTGCAATCGCCGCCGCGGCATCCGAAATGGCGCGATACCGTGCTGTCGGCGCCGGTGCAGGGCCTGGTCCGCTTCAAGGCGGCGCAGGAATGGCTCGACGGCGCCCGCACGATGCAGTCGCCGGGCCAGGATGCCAACCCGGCCGAATTCCGCAAGTTTCTCGACGAGCGCAAGGCGCAGGCGCGGATGTCGCCGGACGAGGCCGCGAGACTCTACAGCGACTTCCTGAAGTGGCAGCGGAGCAGGGAGCCGCGCTGAGCGCGGGCCGCGCGAGGCTCGCGAGGTCGGGGCGCGGAATCGTTACACGGAGCGCGGCAGCGGCGCGGCCTTCTCGGCTGTGCGGCGGACCGCCGGGATTGCCGCCTCGGCCGCCGCCGGTGCGCCGCCCGGCTGAGGCGCGGCAGGCGCGAAGCTGAGCTCGACCGTGGTGCCGCCACCTGGCGTCTCACGCAACGCCACGCGGCCGTGATGCGTCGCCATGACCTGCGACACGATCGAGAGCCCGAGCCCCATGCCGTCGCCATGGGCGCGGCCGCGCTCGAACGGCTGCAGCAGGCGCTCGGGCTGATCGGCCTGCAGGCCCGGCCCCGAATCGATCACGCTCAGGCGCGCCGACGCGTCGACCTCGACGAGAATCGGACCGCCGGCGCCGGCATGCATGACGGCATTTCTGATCAGGTTGGAGAGCGCGACCGCCAACGCGGGCTCCGAGCCGAGGATCGAGACCGGCGCATCGCATCCGGCGAAGCCGATCTCGAGGCCGGCCTTCAGCGCCATCGGCACATGCTCGGCCGTGACGCGCCGGGCCAGCGCCACCAGATCGATCTCGGTCAGCTCGACCGGCTCCATCGAAATGCGCGCCAGTTGCAGCAGCATGGTGACGATCGACGACAGCTTCTGGTTCTCGCCGACGAGACGTGCCCGCAAGCCAGCATCCGGGATTGCCTCGAGCATGGTCCGCGCATTGGTCAGCGGCGTCCGCAGCTCATGCGCCGCGTTGGACAGGAAGTTGCGCTGCGCCTCCGCGGCATGATCGATGCGCGACAGAGCGCGATTGAACGCGGTGACCAGCGGCAGCAATTCCGCCGGCGCGTCCCGCTCGGGCAGCCGTCGGCCGTCCGGCACGCCGTCGATCATCTCGGCCGCGCGCGCCACCGCACGAACCGGGCGCGCGATCAGCGTCGGCACGAACACCAGGGCCGCGAATACCGTCACGACCAGCACCAGGATGATTGGAAGCGCAACGACCGTCGCGTCGGTCAGCGTGCCCAGCATAAGCTGCGTCGACGTATAGGCGACGCCGCCGGTCTCGATCCAGACCTCACCGACCGGCGTATTCCGAACGGCCGTCATGCGTTTGAAATTCCGCGTCTCGCCATCGATCGCATAGGCCAGAAAGCTGGTGCCGTCCTGCGACGACGGAGGCTTGTGCGGACGCCATTTCGGAATCGGCCCGTAGCTGACCTCGCCGCTCTTGTCGGAGACGACGTACCAGAATGTCGGGAAATCCTGGATGATCTTGTCGAGACGCGACGTCTGCTTGATGAGCAGCTGGCCGCCGGCATCGCGGGATACGGCCTCCTTCAGCGCATCGGCGACGTCGGCGGCGCCCCATGTGCCGTCATCGTCGCCGCCGAACCGGATCAGCAGGGCGGCCGCGCAGATCAGCATGATGGTGGTGACCGCCCCGATCAACGTCGCCGAGAGCAACGTGATCGAGCGGCGGATGCGGCTGAGCTTCTGCCACCTCACCTGCGTCACTCGCCGCTGAGGAGATAGCCGAGGCCGCGCACCGGCCTGATGGCGGCCTTGCAATTGGCCTCGCGCAGCCGGCGGCGCAGCCGCGAGACGTGGGCCTCGATGGCATTCGACTGGATCTCGTCCTCAAAGCCGTAGGCCGCAGCTTCGAGCGTCTCGCGCAGGACCACCCGCCCGCTGCGGCGGACCAGCGCCTCAAGGATTGCCAGCTCGCGCCGCGGCACCACGATAGGCACGTCCTCGACGCAGACCGCGCGATTGACGATGTCGTAGCTCAGATTGGCGATGGAGACCGTCGCGCCGCGGTCGAGAAACAGCCGGCGCAGCACCGCCCTCGCCCGTGCCACCAGCTCGATCGGCTCGAACGGCTTGGCGACGTAGTCGTCGGCGCCTTCGTCGAGCGCACGCGCGATGTCGGCGGGGTCATCGAGCGCGGTCAGCACGACCGTCGCCGGGCTCGGCTTCTGCTGCCGCAGGTCCGGCAACAGCGCCAGCCCGTCGCCGTCCGGGAGGCCGCGGTCGATCACCACGAGCTCAAAATTGCGCACGGCGATCGCCGCACGCCCTTCGTCGAGCGTCGTGACGATGTCCGACGAGCCGAACGCCGTCGCGAGCGCATCCCGCAGCCAGATCCCCAGCTGGGGGTCATCCTCAACGACCAGAACGCGCACGCGATTCTCCCGCATCATCGACAATCGGCTGTTCCTATCATTACGGAGGGATTACAATAGGATTACGTCGGCGGCGTTCTGATACCTTTGTTTTGATCGCGCAAGCGAAGTTGACTCGTTCTGCCAGCGCCGATCGCGCGCAGCTCATATACTCCACGCTGCTGGCGGGCACTGGCCCTATCGCGACATCTCCGATTGCAAGCTGAACCGCTTCTCGGCTGGCGCGATTGCGGTCGTATGACGTGCCCCGGCGCGATGATCCGTTTTTCCATCGGCCGGCAAGCCGGTGACGTCAGCCTTTCGTAATCGTCTTGGCCGAGACTGGCGCACTCAAACAAACGCCGAGGATTCGCCCGCATGGAGCCTGCCGCATGATCGACCGGACATACCGGACGATCCGCCATCCTTTATCGGCGGGGCCGCCGATCGCGCGTCCCATCCGTCGCCTCATCATTGATCAACATCGACATGTTCCATGAGTTTGCGTTCTCGACCGTCGCCGAACGGTCGGACAGCCATCCGGCGGCTTGGCGCATTCCATTCCTGCGCTGGCTGGACGGCATCGAGGCCGGCTGGGCGGTGCCGCTGCTGCTGGCGTGCTTCGTGGCCGTGTGGACGGCCTATCTCTCGATCGCCTATGCCGGCGCCGGCCTGCATCCCGACGTTCTCGAGACCTGGACATTCGGACGGCAGTTCGCCTGGGGCTACGACAAGCATCCGCCGCTGATGGGCTGGATCGCCGGCGCCTGGACCGCCGTCTTCCCTCTCTCCGACTGGTCATTCCACCTGATGGCGATGACCAATGCGGCGCTGGCGCTGTGGTGCGTCGATCTCGTCTCGCGCCGTTTCGTCACTGGGGACAAGCGGGTGATCGTGCTGCTGCTGCTGATGCTGACGCCGGCCTATCAGTTTCACGCACAGCGCTTCAACGCCAACTCGGTGCAGCTCGCGACGTGGCCGCTCGCCACCTACTGCTTCCTGCGCGCGTTCGAAACGCGAACGCTGCCCTGGGCAGCCGCCGCGGGCCTGACGACCGCGCTCGCACTGCTCGGCAAGTACTACTCGATCTTTCTGGTGATGAGCTTCGCATTCGCCGCCATGGCGCATCCGCAGCGACGCGCCTACTTCACATCGGCATCGCCGTGGATCTCCGGCGTCGTGGGCCTCGCCGCGCTGTCGATGCATCTCGACTGGCTCGTCGCCAACGATGCGGCCCCCATTCAGTACGCGCTGCTGCACGCCAGGTCCAACCTGTCCACGTCGTTACGGGATTCCCTGTTCTTCCTGCTGGGGCTCGCGGCCGCGATGGCCGTGCCGGCCGCGACCTGGCTGATCGTCGCCGGCGCCAGGATCAGGTACTTCTCCACGGAGATGGCCACGCTGAACGATGGCCTCCGGCTGTTGTCATATATCGCCATCGGCACGCTCGGCCTGCCCGTCATCAACGCGCTGGTCATGGGCACCGACCTGCCGTCGCTATGGGCGCTGCAGGGATTGTTCTTGTTCGTCGTGATCGTCGTATGCGGCGCCAGCTATCGGATCGCCCGCTTCCATACCGTCAACATCGCGGTGCTGACGGTCGGGATCGCCGTGATGGCCGCGGCCGTCGCCGCGCCGCTCCACGCCTTCTATCGCAACAAGCACGGCTATGAGGAAGGCCGTACCTTCTACCAGCAGACCGCGCGGGAAGCGACGCGACAATGGCGGGAGTTGACGGGGAAGCCGCTCGAGCATGTCGGCGGCACCGAGAGCCTCGCGCTCGCAACCACCTTCTACAGCGCCGATCATCCCGCTTACGGTCTGCCCACCACAGCCCACCAGACCGGTGCGGACTCTGGCAGCGGAGGCTGGATTTCGCTGTGCTTCCGCGACCAGGCGGATTGCATCGGCGCCGCGGAAGCGGCGGCCGCCGGATCCGGCAACTACGTCAAGCGCGAGTTCGCGGTGCAGGCCCGGCTGCTCGGCTGGACAGGATGCACACGGACGGTGGTCGCATTCCTGGTGACACGGCCGCAGGAACCATAGGGTTGAGGCAACGCTGGACGCGGCAGCCTCGTCACCGCATCCGAACGTCCGGATCGAGGGCAAGGCCCCGCATTGGCGGGACCTTGCGTCGTATGCTCGGGCGGCGGTCTCAGTCGTTGTCCCAGGATCCGTCGGAATAGCCGTCCCGGTAGCCGGACATATAGCCGTCGCCATAGTTGCCGTATTCCGCGTCGTACTCATAGACGCGGTGACGACGATAGACGACCCGCGGCGGCGGATAATCCTCATAGCTGTAGACATAGGTGGGCGCGGAACGGGCGGTTGCCGCAGACCCGATCAGGGCTCCGATCGCCAGACCTCCGACGACGCCGGCCGCCACCGCCGCTCCGCGGTTGCCACCGGCATTGGCCGGCGTCGCGATCGTGCCTGCCATGGTCGAGGCCACGATCATAAGCGCGCAAATTCGTTTCATTGGGTTCTCCTTGCGATCAGCTCAGCCGTCGCTGCGGGAGACTCGCGGCCGCGGCTTACCGTATCATTACAGACGCAAGACGATGCGACCAACATGTGAGCGCGAGTGTCACCACGAGGTCCATCATTGCAGGCCGTTCGGAAGTGTGGGGCTGGGACACAAACCGAACGGCCCGCTCACTGGACTCCGACGACGTTCGAAGCCATGCGGCGCCAGATCATGATGGAAGGTGCCGCAGGTGGGACGGAGCCGACCTGATCAGGCCGGGCTTTCGGGTCTGCGGCGGCGCTCCAATGTCCTTCCGATCGAACACCACATCGAGAGACGGCGAGCAATGGCTCATCATGACACGCTGTCGATGGCGAAACCGATGTGATGCCGCTCGTAAGGACGCATTGAAGCTAGCGTCACGGCCTTACCGCAGCATTACAGTGGACGCAGATGACGCGGGCATCTCACGTGCTGACACACTGCGCGCGATCGAGCAGCCGGTTTCGAATAGATCGAAGACAACGCTCTCGGCAGGCGCGCTCGATGCACTTCACAGACGAACCGCTCCGACAGCGCAACAGCGACGCAGTTGCCTGCTGGCGATTTCGAAGGCGCCAAGCGGCGGGGTTGCGGTGGTCATGGTAGCACCGGCTGGGGCGGTTGCAGCTGACAATCAGAAGCTCTCCGCCATGTCAGTACCGACGGCTTCCCTTACACTGCGCGACCCGGCATCATGCCGGTCATGAACGACGCAGTACAGCGCGCCCGCCGCGGCATCGGCCATTCGACCAACCTCGTGGGGCGTCCTTCCGAGTGGCTGGCGAGCGCTGCCTTCAACGAGGCGGCGGTGCCGCTGCACATCTGGGGCGTCACCGAGATGAACCCCAGCCTGTTCACAATGCTCGATCAGGCCGAACATCTCGCCGAAGCCGGCGAAGCCTTCACCACCTACATGATGGCGATGTTCGGGCTCGATCCCGAGCAACGCGCCGCGACGTCCGGCGGCCAGCGGCGTTTCCGCTCGTCCTTCCTGCGGCTGATCCAGGGCTGGGGCTTCGACAGCAACGGCCCGGAAGGCGCCGTGCTCAAGGGCTGGGTCGAGAGCCGGTTCGGCCTCGGCCCATCGTTCCACAAGGAGGCTATCGAAGCCGTGGCAAGCCGGGCCTGGACGACCTATGTCGAGGAGAAGATGTCGAGCCGCTTCCACAACAATGCGATCTGGGTGCAGCTCGATCTGCTGTTCGAATTCTGCCAATGGGCCATGCGCCGCTTCACCTTCCCCGACCAGACGCATCTGACGCTGCATCGCGGCGTCAATTCGTTCGACGAGCATTGGATCGTGGAGCGAACGATGCGGCGCGAGGCGGTGGTCCGGCTCAACAATCTCGTCTCGTTCTCCTCCGACCGCGACACCGCCGGCTGCTTCGGCGACATGATCCTCACCGCGCACGTCCCCGTCAGCAAGATCGTGTTCTTCAACGGCCTGCTGTCGTCACATGCGCTGAAGGGCGAAGGCGAATACCTCGTGATCGGCGGCGACTACCGCGTGAGCGTCGACTATGTGTGAGCGGATCGCAGCATGACCGCACTCGATGTCGAGGAACGCGCGCTCGCGGCCTATCTCGGCTTTGCCATCGGCGACGCGCTCGGCGCCACCGTCGAGTTCATGACCCGAGGCGAGATCGCCGCGCAATTTGGCGTGCATCGCGACATCATCGGCGGCGGCTGGCTGAAGCTGAAGCCGGGCGAGGTCACCGACGACACCGAGATGTCGCTGGCGCTGGGACGCTCGCTGATCCGCAACGGCGGCTTCGACGCGCGCGACGTCTGCGAGGAGTTCGCGGCGTGGCTCCGGACCGGGCCGGCCGATGTCGGCAACACCTGCCGCCGCGGCATCCGCCGTTACGTCATGCACGGCACGGTCGAAGGCGTCTATGCCGAAGGCGACGCCGGCAATGGCGCGGCGATGCGCGTGCTGCCAGTGGCGCTCGCGACGCTCGAAGCACCGGACAACGCCGAGACGTGGACGCTGGCGCAGGCACGCGCCACGCACCATCATCCGCTGTCGGACGACGCCTGCGTTGCGCTGGTGCGCATGACTCATGCCTTGCTGCAGGGTGAGGGCCAGGACGCCGTCCGCCGCGAAGCCGAAGCTCTGATCGGCAAGCACCGCGCCTTCAGCTTCGTCCCCTACCCCGGACAGAGCTCGGCCTTCATCGTCGACACCATGCAGACCGTGCTGCACCACTATCTCGCCATCGACTCGTTCACAGAGTGCCTGGTGCAGACTGTCAACCAGGGCGGCGACGCCGACACGACGGGCGCTCTCGCGGGCATGCTGGCCGGCGCCACCTATGGGCTGGCGGCCATTCCTGCGCGCTGGCGCGACGGGCTCGACCGCGACGTGGCTGCAGCCATTCGCGCGCAGGTGCCGCGGCTGCTGGAAATCGCGCGCGCGCCTCGGTTCTGATGTCTTGGACCAATGGCATCCAGACTTCGCAGAGTGTGCCGGTCGTGGCGGATCGGCTCCGACCGATCGTCATCTCAGCCACAGCTCTCAACCATTCTGCGCCAACACCTCGTGCAGCGCGTCCGTCAGCCGCGCGAGCTCCGTCTCCGAGCCGATGGTGATACGCAGATAGTCCGCGATCCGCGGGGCGGTGAAATGGCGGACGAGCACGGCGCGCTGGCGCAAGGCCGTGGCCAGCGCCTGGCCGGAATGATCAGGATGACGAACGAAGACGAAATTGGCGCTGGACGGCAGGACCTCGAAGCCGAGACGGACCAGCGCTGCCGTGAGGTCGGCGCGGTTCTGCATGATGGCCACGCGCGCCTGTTGGAAATGCGCGTCGTCCTCGATCGAGGCGATCGCCCCAGCCTGCGCGGGACGGCCGAGCGGGTAGGAGTTGAAGCTGTCCTTGACCCGCGTCAGGCCTTCGATCAGGCCGGCGGCGCCGATCGCATAGCCCACCCGCAGCCCGGCCAGGGCGCGCGACTTCGACATGGTCTGGACGACCAGCAGGTTGGGATGCTCGCGGATCAGCGGGATTGCCGTCTCGGCGCCGAAATCGACATAGGCCTCGTCGATGACGACGGCCGCATCGCTGTGGGCAGCAGCCAGCCGTGCGATCTCGGCACGCGAAAGCGCAATTCCGGTCGGCGCATTCGGATTGGCCACGATCACAGGGCCAGGGCGGTCGACATAATCGTCGATACGCACGCGCATCTCGGCATCGAGCGGAACGGTCGCGTAATCGATTCCGAGCAGCCGGCAGTAGACCGGATAGAAGCTGTAGGTCACGTCGGGGAACAGCAGCGGCGCAGGTTGCTTCAGGAGCGCCGCAAAGGTATGCGCGAGCACCTCGTCCGAGCCGTTGCCGACGAACACCTGCTCGGGTGAGACCTTGTGATAGGCCGCGAGCACCTCGCGCAGCCGCGTTGCCTGGGGATCTGGATAGAGCCGCAAGGTGTCGGCAGCGGCGGCCCGTATGGCCTCGATCGCCTTCGGCGACGGCCCGAACGGGCTCTCATTGGTGTTGAGCTTGACCAAGCCCGGGATCTGCGGCTGCTCGCCAGGAACATAGGGCGACAGCCCATGAACGAGCTCTGACCAGAAGCGACTCAAGATTGTTCTCCTGCGCACCCGAGATCCGCCAATCGACGCATCGACCGGAAGCGATCGACGCACGAATTGAACGTGGCGTGGTTCGTCGGCAACTGGCGCGCCGGGAACGATTCGAACGTCCGACCTTCGGATTGGTAGTTCAGAAACATCGCTTCGCCACGCTATCCGACTGCACGCCACGGCGCAACGATAGCCGCAATAGTCCCTAATTTCGAGGCATTTATCGCACATCTTCGTAGAGCGTCGGAGTCAGGCCCTCGAACTCTCCGATTTGCCAAAGCCGTTTGAAAAGCCGTCTTGGTTTGGATCGCTCGCAGGGCCGACGTCCGAATAAGCCCGCCAATCGGAAACTGTCGAGTCACTGCTTCGAGGCCCCCGGACCGCCGCATGCAGACCGTCATCTCGTCCCGGATCTCGGTGATGCTGCAGGAGCTTCGGCAGCAGGGGCTCAGCCACGGGAGTTGGCGCCATGGCTCGCCCAGGTCGATCGCGCCGCGCCGACCAGGCAGCTTCAGCACGTTCGGCGGCGTCTTCCTGCGCAACGAAACGCGCCCCCAGAACATCGTCCTGCTCACAAGGCTCGCGCGGTCATTGCGGCGAGTTTGGCCTATCCTCTCAGCACTTCCTGGCGCGAACCGCATTGGAAATCATGTCGGCCACCGATCCATCGTGGGCGAAGCCCAGTGCCAACTCGACGCTGGCATCCAACTCGGGATAGCGGCCGAACACCGCCTCGATGCGCGCGTCGGGCGCGAACGATAGGCGCGCGGGGCGCGTAGTTCCGAACAGCTGCGCCAAACCATCTACCACCTCGGCGATCGAGAGACGAAGCGCCGGAAGCTGCAAGGTCCCGCAGACATCGAGCTTTCCGGCGAGGATGAGATTGTCGACGGCGACCTTCGCGGACAACCACCAGGCGGTCGCGTCCGGCGACACCGGACAGACATAGCTTTCGCCTGCGGACAACGCATGCAGCAGCTCGCTCATGAAGGCGGAGCCGAACCCGCTCACGGGTCTGGGCCGTGCGACGATACCGGGCAACCGTAGCGCGATCCCCGACAGCTGTCCGCGCCTTGTGTAATCGGCGAGCGCAATCTCCACCATCCGCTTGTGGGCGCCATAGGTGATCGCCGGCAGTGCCTCCGTCCACGCGCTGACCGGCGCCTGGGAGAGCGCGCCGTAGACCGCGATGCTGCTGGCATAGACCACGCGCGGCCGATGTCGGCTCTGCGCCAGCAGCTGCAGCAGATCCAGCGACGCATCCAGATTGACGCGACGGCCGAGCGCAGGCTCGGCCTCGGCGCGGGCGCCGGGCATGCTGGCAAGATGGAACACGAGGTCGAACGGCGCGGCGCCGAGTTGCTCCAGCACGACCCGGTCGTCGAGGCCGCCTCTGATCCAGGACAGACGCGCACCGGACGCTCCCGGCGGCGCCCCGGCGAGATCGAGTGCGGTGACGTCGGCACCGTCCATCTCGGCCAGCAACCGCCGCAACAGCGCACGACCGATGAAGCCCGCGGCTCCCGTGACCAGGATGCGCATCGTTCAATCCGGCTGATCGGTGTCAGCCGCACGAACCACGCGCTGCGCGATGCGCCCGAACGGACCCGGCCGGCCGTCGGCGAAGCAGGCCTGCATCGTCACCTCGTCGCCGAAGCGCAGGAACGAAGTCCGCGCGTCGCCGTGCTCGATCATCTCGATCGCCCTGACCTCGGCAAGGCAGCTCGATCCGGCGGCGCGATCGGCGTTCGAGACCGTGCCCGAGCCGATGATCGTGCCGGCCGTCAACCGTCGCGTCCGAGCGGCATGGGCGATCAATTGCGGAAACGAGAACGCCATCTCGCGGCCCGATGCCGCGCCGATCCGCTCGCCGTTGCGGTGGACATGGAGGGCCATGTCGAGCCGGCCGTCGCGCCAGGCGTCGCCAACCTCGTCCAGCGTCACGGCAATCGGCGCGAAGCTCGTCGAGGGCTTCGCCTGCAGGAAGCCGAAGCCGGTGCGAACCTCGCGCGCGCCGACCGCGCGCAGGCTCCAATCGTTGATCTGCACCAGCAGCCGGATGCGCTGTGCGGCCGTATCGACGGAGACGGCCATCGGGACGTCGTCGACGACGACGCCGAACTCGCCCTCGAAGTCGATGCCGTCCACCTCCGTCACGAACGGAACATCGTCCTGCGGCCCGAGGAAATCGTCGCTGGCGCCCTGGTACATCACCGGGATGGTGTCGAAGTCGGGGATCGGCGGCTTGTCGAAGGCCACGTCCATCAGCCGTCCGTGATTGAGGAAGGCCGAGCCGTCGCACCATTGCGGCGCGCGCGGCAGTGGTGCGAGGCATCGTGCGGGATCGAACTCCATCACATCGGCAGCCGATCCATCCTCGAGCCTCTCGGCGAGCCGGCGCAACGCAGGCTCGGCCTGCTGCCAGTTCCGCAGCGCCGTGAGGAGATCCGGCGCGACCGCGCTCGCATCGAGCGCGCGCGCCCGATCGCTGGAGATGATGACGAGGCCGCCATCGGGACTGCCGTTCTGATAGGTTGCGAGCTTCATCAGCTGGCCTTGCTCGGGTTGGCTTCGGGACCGAACTTGCCGTCGACCAGGATGAACAGCATCCGGCACGGCTTGTCGCTGCGATTGGCCCAGGCGTGATTGGTGCCGCGCTGAATCACCACGTCGCCTTCCTTGAGATCCGCCGTGCCCTTGTCGAGCACCAAAGTAATCTCGCCGGAGATGACGATGCCATAGTCGACGGTCTCCGTGCGATGCATCAGCGGATGCGGCGATTCCGTCGTCACGGTCGAGGCATGGGGGTCGCCGATCTGGCTGAACGCGGCATTCATGCGCGTCGCGCCGTTGCGGAGAAAGTCCTCGGTGTCCGGCGGAATGTCGACGAAGCGGATGCGGCTGCCATGCGTTGGCGGCGGCAGCCGCAGCGGCCCGATCGTCGGATCGGGACCGTTGTCGATCAGCGCCGGCGTTGCCTGCGTGCTCCAGACCTCGTGGAAGAAGGTGCCGGGGATCGCCGCCAGCTCGGTGACGGTCGGCAAGGCGCCGTCGGACGAGATCACGGCGGCGCCCTGCGCGTCATGGCCGGTGACGACACGGCGGATCTGCGGAAGGGTCATGCGGGACGTCTCCTGGTCAGGCGATTTCGAGAGAGGCGGTGGACGCCGCGCCGCGCGCGACAAACACGCGTGAGAACATCAGGACGGCGGCAGATGAGATGATGACGGCGCCGAGCCCGAGCGCGGGATAGCCGAACAGCTGTACAAGCGTGCCGCCGAGGATGGGGCCGATCGCAGCACCGATCATCAGCATCGCCGGCGTGCCGGCGAGCGCCCGCGCGGTGGGATCGAGGCGCGACAGCAGCCCGAACGCGAAGGTGTGGGTGAAGATCATCACCGCGGCAAAGATCGCGGTCGGAACCGCATAGGTGAGGAAGCCGGAGCCGAAGGTGATGATCACGGCGATCAGCGCCTGGCAGACCGGGCCCGCCAGCAGCACGTGTCGCGCCGGCAGCCGCCGCTCCAGAACCGCGGCAAGCGGCGCCGGCAGCAGGTTCACGAAGCCGAGCGCGATCAGCACGCCCGTCACCGCGTCAGCACCGAAGCCGCGGTCAGCCCCGATCCGCTCGATGAAGCTGAACAGCATCGCCTGGGTCAGCGCCATGCAGCTGATGCCGGCAATGCCGAACCAGACGGCGCGCGGCAGGTGGCTGACTTCGGCGATCAGATCCTCGTCACTGCGCACCACGCCCTTCGGAAATGACAGCGCCGCCGCCAGCGCCGCGACCGCCATCACGCCGGCAAACACGACGAACAAGGCCTGGCCGCCGAAGCTCGCCACGAGATTGGGCGTCATGCCGAGAAAGAGAATCGCAAACACACCGAGCGCCATCCCGACGATGGCGAACAGGCGGTGCGGGTTGTCGCTGCGTGCGATGGTGCCGTGGGTGAAGCTCAGCCCGCAGGCCGCTGTTGCGCCGCCCAGCGTGTGCAGGATCGCCAGCAGCGAAAACTCCGATGTCCGGCTCGCGGCCAGGAACACCAGCGCGGCCGCGGCATAGCCCGCAGCCGCCGCCAGCCGGGCGTTCATGCGGTTGAGGCGGGGTGCGAAGAACAGGCTGCTGAGCACGGCGCCCAGCAGGAACAGCGTGGCCAGCAGTCCCGCCTGCTGCGGGCTGAACCTGTAGCGCTCGATCAGCGCGCCCACCCAGACCGGCAGCGCGACGAGATCGACCATCCCGGCGCAATGCGCGACCATCAGGGCGATGCGTCCGCGCCACGTCTCCGTCGTCACCGTCATTGCTTCCTCCCCGTTGATGATGTTGTTTGTTGATGTTGTTGGCTCAGATCGGCTGCGTCAGCCCGACGATCGACTCGCGCATGATCCTGGCGTGTTCCGCCTTGTCGCCGTTCTCCATCTCGATGCGGCAGAGCTGCGCGGAGTTCTCGATCACCATGCGGCAGCGCTCCCAGCGGCGCGCATGGAAGCGGTCGAACGCCTCCTGCAGGGTCGTCGCGCGAGCCAGCTCCTCGGCCAGCACGATGCCGCTCTCGATGCCGATGCCCGCACCGGAGGCGAGGTGAGGCGTGGTCGCGGCCACGGTGTCGCCGATCAGGATGACGCGGCCGCGATTCCACGGCGCCGGCACCAGCAGGTTGGCGAGCGGCCGATAGTCGATGGCGGCGTCGGGAGCGAACAGATGCGCCCGCAGCGCCACCAGCACGGGATCACTGAACGGCGCCAGCAGGTCCGCGACCAGTTGCGGCCAGGACGCGCGCTCGGCCTGGAGCTTTTCCGGCCGCGCCTCCGTCACGAACATATACATGTGGCTCGGCGACACCGGGTTGACGCCGGCCTTGACCGCACCGCCCAGCCACATCCGCGGACGCACGATGTCCGCCGGCCGCGGCAGCACGGCGCGCCACACCACCTGGCCGATATATTGCGGCGGCTTGACCTCAGGAAACAGCAGCGCCCGCGTCTTCGAATGCACGCCGTCGGCGGCCACGACGAGATCGTAGCGGCCTGTCGTGCCATCGGTGAAGGCAACCTCGACATCGCCGTCGTGCTGCGTGATCTGCGTGTAGGTGCATCCGACCCGCACGCCGACGCCGGCGGCGCGCGTCGCATCGGCGAGGATGCGGCCGAGCTCGGGCCGCATGATTCCGCCGCCGCCGGGTACATCCGATCCTGCGGCCTTCGGTGTGGGGATCTCGCCGATCCGATGCCCGGATGGCGTGACCAGATCGACGCCATCCGCCGTGTAGCCGCGCCGCGCGAACTCCGCAAACACGCCGATCGTCTCAAGCGCGCGCAACGTCGGCCCGCTGACCGTGATGCCGGCGCCTTCCGGCCGCCAGTTCGGATCGACCTCGACGAGATCGACGTCGATGCCCGCCTTCCGCATCTGGATCGACGCGGCCATGCCGGAAAACCCGCCCCCGATCGTCAGCACCCTGCTCACCACTGCCATGGTGCTTCCCCTCCTCTGCAGTCCGCCCTTGCGAGCGTGTTATGACTTCACGAACAGCTCGCCGTCGACGACGACGAGCTCGAGACGGCTCAGCCGCTCACCGCGGCACGGCCCCTGCACGCACAACCCGGTGTCGGGCATGAACTCGGCGCCGTGCGCGTGACAGACGATGCGCGTGCCCTCGGCGTTGAGATACGCATCCCTGCGCCAGGCCATCGGCGCACCATTGATATGCGGACAGGCATTGCGCCAGCCATGCAGCCGCCCTTGCCGTCGCACGACGAACAGGCTGTCCTGCCCCTCATCGTCGGGATCGAAGCCGCGCGACTGCGCCTCGCCGATCTCATCGGCGCGACACAGCCGGAGCCATCGCGACGGCCCCGCCTCACGCGTAGTCGCCATTCTCGGGAATTCCGGGGCCGGGATACCATTTCTTGCGCATCTTCAGCAGGAAGGCCTGCGAGTTGTCGGCCGACGCCGTCGCCTCGCGCGGCTGCCAGCTCGCATCATGCTGGTCCATGTCGGCGTCCATCTCGATGTGGCAGCCGAACGGACTGTTGAAGTACCAGAACCAGTTCGATCCCAGGATGTGACGGCCCGGCCCCCAGAACGCCTGATAGCCTTTCTCGACGAAGCGATAGCCGTTGGTGATCATGTCCGACGGGCCGCCGAAGTGGAACGTGAAGTGCTCGACGCCGTGCATGTGCGGTGGCGCGCCGATCAGGAAATGGGTGTGGTGGTCGAGCGAGCCGCCGGGCTGCAGGAACGGCCCGGTCCCGGTGAAGCGGTCGGTGCAGCGGAAGCCGAGCCGGTTGACGTAGAAGGCCTCGGCCTTCACCACGTCGGGCACGAAATAGACGACGTGCGACAGCGATCGCGGACGGATCACGCTGCCCGGCGGCGGCACGCCGAGACTGTTGATCGGCCGGAACACCACGCCGCCCGGGGCATTCGAGATCTCGCCCGGCAGCACGAAAGGCCGGCGTGCCGTCAGTTGGAAGCCGATCACGAAGCCGGAATCGTCGATGGATTCGAGCGAGCCATCGGAGAAACGGCGCACCTCGCGGTCGCGCCGCAGCTCGGCGGTGATCGCCCCCAGCGTCGCCTCGTCGGCGACGCCCATCACCGTCTTGCGCAGACGGCAGCCCGGCACGGGTCCCGGTGGCAGCGCCGGATCATCCTGCCGCGCGATCACCACGGCGGTGCCGTCGATCGCCTCGAAGCGGCCGCCACGATCGGACACGTCGACGGGCGTCAGCCCGTAATCGACGAGGAAGCGCGCCGCGCCTCTCACGTCGTCGACCCCGAATACCAAGCTCTCCAAACCAATGATCTTCATCATCCGCTCCTTGATGCCCGATCTCAGGCGATGCGTGCGCCCAGCGTCTCCGCCACCCAGTCCGCGATGTAGTGGCCGGCATTGATGCTGTTGTCGAAGCTCGCATGCTGGGCGCCGCCTTCACGCGCGGTGAAGATCTTCAGCTCGCGCCTGGGCGAATTGACCAGCTGCTCATAGGTCCGCTCGGCCCAATGCAGCGGAATCTGCGAGTCCTTCTCGCCATGCGTCACCAGGAACGGCACCTTGATACGGTCGAGAATGCCGTCGAGGTGAACCTGCTCGGCAATCTGCATGAAGTCGTCTTGATCCCTGGCGCCCCACACCCAGCGCACATGCGCCCAATAATGCGGGACCGGAAAATTGCCTTCCTTCTGCAGCCGCTTCTTCTGCACGTCGCGCCAATCATGATTGGCGCCCCAGGCGACGCCGCAGGCGAAACGCGGCTCGAACGCGACGGCGCGTGGGCAGTAATAGCCGCCGAGCGAGACGCCTTCGAGACCGATGCGCTTCGGGTCGACGTCACCGCGGGTTTCCAGCCAGTCGACGACGCGGGAGGCCCAGTGCTCGCTGTCGTAACGTGCCGTGAGTCCCTGCAGCCGCAGCGCCTCGCCCGATCCGGGCTGGTCGATCACCAGAGACGACACGCCGCGCCTGGCAAGCCAGGCCGGCAGGCCGACGCGGTATTTCATCTCCTTGGTCGAATCCAGGCCGTTGACCTGCACCAGCAGCGGCGCCGGCCCGTCGCAGCCTTCCGCACGGACCATGAGACCGGCGATGTGGGTGCCTTCATAGGGGATCTCGACGCGCTCGCAGTTCTCCCGCGCCAGCGCAATGCCCTTGGCGAACACATCGAGACACTTCCGGTACAGCGCCAGACGTCCCGGCGCATCGTGGGCCTGCAGACGCTCACAGGTGATGAGATAGCTCGCCGCGCGGCCATATTTCTCGCCGGCCGACAGCAGCCGTCCCTTCGCCTCGTCCTCGGCGGCGAGCGCACAGAGCTTGTCCGCCATCCGCGCCCAGGTCTCGCGAAACGCCTGCGTCCCGCTGGCATCGGGCTGCCGCGCCGCCTCCTGCAGCGGCGCGCACATCTCCTCGATCTCGCCGATCCGGGCCCCCATCTCGATCGCGAGATCGACCGAGAGATTCCAGACGTAGTTGGTCGGAAAATACTTGAACATGATTGCACTCGCGACACGCGGACCGGCCACGCGTCCCCTCGACGTTTCTTCCCGGGGTCCGGCATAGCCCCGTTTGACCATTTCGAAAAATTGATTATCAAGATCGTTCGCATTGATCTTCTGAATACATCGAGCGGGGGACCCGGCGATGCGCTTCAACAACAAGTTCGATCTCAATCTGCTGGTCGCGCTCGACCATCTGCTGCACCTGCGCAGCGTCAGCGGCGCCGCCGCGCGCATGAACATGACGCAGTCGGCCATGAGCAACGCCTTGCTGCGTCTGCGAACCTATTTCGACGACGAGTTGCTGGTGAAGATCGGCCGCAAGATGGAGCTGACGCCGCGGGCGGAGGTGCTGAAGGACTCGATCAGGGACCTTCTGGTGCGGGTAGATTGGGCCATCGCGTCGTCTGCCCAATTCGATCCGGCTCAATCCGATCGCTGCTTCAAGATCCTGGCGTCGGACTACACGCTGGTGACGCTGATCCCTCGGCTGCTCGCGCGCAGCGAGGCCCTCGCGCCCAGGATCCGCTTCGACTTCATACAGCAGGTGCAGCGGCCGGAGCGCGCGCTCGAGCGCGGCGATGTCGACCTGCTGATCATCCCGGAGGAGTTCAGCTCCAAGCTGCACCCGTCCGAAGTCATCTTCGAGGACGATTTCTGCGTCATCGCCTGGAGCAAGGGGAAGTATGGCAGGGGCAAGCTATCGCGGCACGACTTCGCCAACGCATCCCACGTCGTGATGCGGCCAGCGATCGCGGCGCAATCGCTCGAAACCTTTTACCTGGAGCAGCGCAACACCAGCCGCAGCGAGGACGTCTCGGTCTACGCGTTCACCGCGATCCCGCATCTCGTCGTCGGCACGAACCGGATCGCCACCGTGCACCGGCGGCTCGCCACCGCCGCGCAGCGCAGCATGCCGATTCGGGTCATCGAGTTGCCGATCACGCTGCCGGTTCTGCGCCAGCGCGTGCAGTGGCACCGCTATCGCTCCAACGACGCCGGCTTGCTGTGGCTGCGCAAACTGATGCACGAGGTCGTGGCCGAGTTGCGGTGATCGCCGTCGGCCAGTGCTCATGAAAACGGCCGGCGCAGGACGCCGGCCGCTGGTCGTTGGCGCGCGGGCTGCGCCGATCAGCGCCTGACCGGTCCGGCCCCCGCCGGCGGCGCGGGTACCCAGAGCGGGAATGCCAGGTTGGCCCAGACCGTATCGCCACGGCTGCCGTTCTCGACGTAGAACGTGTGCTGGTAGTTCACGTTGATCTGAAAAGGTCCAGCATTATAGGTCAGCGACGGGCCGGCGTTGAGCGAGCGCAACCGGTTGCCGTCCTGCACCCCGGCGAAATTGAATGCCTTGACGCCGTTGACCTTGTCGTCCTGATACTGATGCGTATAGCCACCGACCACGCCGAGCTTCCAGGCGCCGATATTGTAGCCGGCGTTGAAGTCGACCATCAGCGCATCGCCGCTGCGGTACTGCTGGGTCAGCTGCGTGAAGGCGTTGACCGAGTCGTTGTTGGTGCCATTGAGCAGCAGACGAGGCGAGACGGCGAATTCGAAGCCCTTCGGATCGGCATAGCGATAGGCGAGAACGGGCGAGATCGTGGTGTAGTTCGTTCCGACATTGAGCGGCTGCCGCGCCGAATAGGTGCCCGTGTTGGGCATGAGGTCGAGGCCGACCGTGAAGGTCTGCACGGGCGACAACGCCCAGCTCAGGATGATCGGCGAGAAGGTGATGTTTGCAAGGCCATTCGCCTGGAACGATCCGCCGGGATTGGTGCTTTCGAGGTGGACGAATGGTACTACAAGCTGCGAATAGACGTGAGCCCCGAAAAATTCGCCGGGATAGCTGGCGAGAAACCGCATCGTCTCCGACACGGCAGAGAGCTTGAAGTTGATCGGCAACTTGTTGCCCTGCCCATCGTACAGGCCACTGGCGCTGGTGTAGCTGGTCTGGCTGATCGCGAACAGGCCGGGGATCGGCGGGAACGACGCAATGAACACGCCGGGCGAGCCCGCTGGATAGTTCGTCGCCGCGTTCTCGGCGGCACACGCGCCCTGGATCATTCCGGCCAGAATCAACGCGACGGAAACGGACCGATTCAGTCCTCTCGTCATAAATTCCCCCCCCCCTTGGCGGCGCGTTTTCTTTTGAAGCGAGCTTGCCTTCGAGCGGCTCTCGTGGCGACGCGCCCCCGCCCGGCCGATCGCCTTATTGATGAGCGATCCCGGATCATTCGTAAAATTGATCGTTTTAATCTGAGATATTTACAGGGTCGATATGTCGGCCTGGCGCTGACGTTTCGGGGTGCGCCTCCTGGTCCAAGCCGATCCTTTTCCTCGCGCGCCCGATCGAGGGCGACTGGCCCTATCTGTGGATCGACGCCCCCCCGCTCACCGCAACCGAGACGATGCGGCCGTTCTGGCGCACTTTGACGTAGGGCGGACGTGGTGTGATCCGGTTGAACTCCGCTCACGCGTTCTGCAACAGCATCAAATCTGGATCATGAATGCTTTGGCTTCGGACGCGACGATCGTGAAGACGCGCATCGCGCCGGTCATGGAGCGATCGAGATCTGGTGAGGCCCAGCCGGCTGACGTCATCTCTGGCTGACGCTCGCATAATCACACCCGGTCGTCAGAAGTCTGCGACCTTCGTCGCCCTGTGGCGCGCGAAGCGCTCCGGTGCATAGGGCTTGGGATCGACGATCGGCGTGGCAGCGGTGAGGAGATCGGCGATGAGATGGCCGGCGCCGGGTCCGATGCCGAAACCGTGGCCGCTGAAGCCGGCGGCAACGATCAGGCCGGGCAGCGCGGCGAGCTCGCCGATCACAGGCACGCCGTCCGGCGTGGAGTCGATGTAGCTCGCCCAGGTCGCCCTGACCTCGCTCTGCTTCAACGCCGGCAGCAGTTCGAGCGCGCGCGCATGGGTGAGGCGGATCGTCGCCTGGTCAGGCTTCGGATCGAGGATGCGGGTGTACTCCATCGGCGTCGGCTCATCGAGCCGCCAGCGGCCGAGCGTCTCGTGGCCGGAACGCAGACCTTCGAGCCCGCCCGGCAGCAGGCTGCGCCAGCGCTTGGCGAACATCGGCAGGAACTGGGGCGCGAAGCGCAGCTGCTGCAAGGTCGGATCGACGCGACCCCGCCCACTGATGGCGAGGGTGTGGCCGCCATCGCCGCGGCGGGTAATCGAGACGGCCGCGGTGTGCAGAGCGGGCAGCAGCGGCTCCGCGGACGGAGACAGCGCGAGCGCCGAGGCACGAATCGAGGCAATGGGGAGCGCGACACCGAGCTGACGGCAGAATGACGAAGCCCACGCGCCCGCCGAGAGCACCCCGAGATTGGTCCGGATGATACCACGCTCGGTAACAACGGCCGACAGCCGGCCGCCGCTGGTCTCGACACCGCGCACGGCGCACATCTGGTGCACCGAGCCGCCCTGCTTCAGGATCGCGCGCGCCACGGCGGGCGCGGCGTCCGCGGGGCTGGCGGTGCCGTCGGTCGGCGAGAATACGCCGCCCTTCCAGCTGCGCCCGGTGGCCGCGCCGCGCAGGGTGGCCTGCCGGCTGTCGAGCATATGCGTGGTGACGCCGGCGGTCTTCGCAAACTCGCCCCAGCGCGCCCAGCCCGCGAGTTCTGCCTCGTCATTGCTGAGATAGAACAGGCCACAGCGCGAGAAGCCGGTCGCCTCGCCGCTCTCGGCGGCGAAGCGCTCCCACAGATCGAGGCTCAAGGTCGCCATCGGCAGCTCGCGCGCATCGCGGTTCTGCTGCCGGCACCAACCCCAGTTGCGGCTCGACTGCTCGGCGCCGATGCGGCCCTTTTCGATCAGGGCCACCGAAAGCCCGCGGCGGGCGAGGTCATAGGCCGTGAACACGCCGACGATGCCGCCGCCGATGACCACGGCATCTGCACGTTCGGGCAGAGTGGAGGATGTTTCGACGTGCACCAATGGTGCGGGCATGCACTTTCTCCGGCTCTCGGCGGCCTCAGGTTAGAGCGGTATCCGGCACGGCGGGAGCCGGATTTGACGGCCGGACGGCATTTGATTCTGCCGACAACTGCCCTGCCGGTGCATTGTTTTGCATTGCATAATTTTGACGATCACGGCCCCATTCTTGCTTTGCGGAAGTTCCGATGGCCCAATGGCGGCATTTTCTGCTGTAATGGGGCCCGCACGCGTCGTCACACGGGACCCCGGCTTCATGAAGCTCGATCGCATCGACATCAAAATCCTGCACGAGCTGCAGAAGAACGGCCGCGTCACCAATGTCGAGCTGGCCGAGCTGGTCAACCTGTCGCCGAGCCCCTGCCTGATGCGGGTGAAGAAGCTGCAGGCGGAAGGCTACATCGAAGGCTATTCGGCGCAGATCTGCGTCTCCAAGCTCGGCCAGACATTGACCGTCTTCACCGAGGTCACCCTGAAGAACCACCGCCAGATCGACTTCGCCCGCTTTCTCGCCGCGGTGGAGAAGATCGACCAGGTGATCGAGTGCCACCTCGTCTCGGGCGGCTACGACTACATGATGAAGTTCGTGACCGCGGGGATCGGCGAATATCAGACCATCATGGAGCGACTGACCGACATGGACATCGGCATCGAGAAATATTTCAGCTTCGTCGTGCTCAAGTCGCCGATCGTGAAGCCCTATCTGCCGCTGACCAGCCTATTCGAGGTCTAGGGCGTGGTCAGCGCTGGCAATACTCGCGGACCTGCTCGGGATCCTGCCGCAGATTGTCGAGCCAGGCGGGATCGAGCTTTGGCACCGACGATAGCAGGAGCTGTGTATACGGATGCTCCGGCCGCGCCATGGCCTCGGGCGTGATCTGCTCGATCTTGCGGCCGCGATACATCACGACGATGTCGTCGCAGATCGCCTCGACCACCGACAGGTCGTGGCTGATGAAGACATAAGCGAGATCGAGCTCGCTCTGCAGCTCCTTCAAGAGATCGATGACCGCGGCGGCGACGACGGTGTCGAGCGCCGAGGTGATCTCGTCGCACACGATCAACTTGGGATCGGCCGCGAGCGCACGAGCAAAGTTGACGCGCTGCTTCTGTCCGCCGGAGAGTTCAGCCGGACGGCGCAGCCGCAAGGTGCGCGGCAGCTTGACCATGTCGAGCAACTGATCGATGCGGGCGTTGCGCTGCTTGCGCGTCATGCCGTGATAGAAACTCAACGGACGGCCCAGAATGTCCTCGACCATATGTGCCGGATTGAGCGCCGTGTCGGCATGCTGGAACACGATCTGAACCTGGCGCAGCTGGTCCGGACTGCGGTTTCGCGCGCTGCGCCCGAGCTCGCGGCCATCAAACACGACGCCCCCGGCGAAGGGCGGCAGGATTCCCGCGATGGCGCGCGCGAGAGTCGACTTGCCGCAGCCGGATTCGCCGATGATGCCAAGATTGCGCCCACGCGCCACACGCAGGCTGATATTCTCGACGGCCACGATCGCCGGCTGGCCGTCCGAGCGCAGCGGACCGTAGCCGACCGACACCTCGTGGACCTCGAGCAGCGCCTCGGGCGTCGTGGCGGATACTTCAGGTCGCGGTTCATGATCCGGCGCGACGGCGGCCAGCAACTGCTGCGTATATGGATGTTGCGCGCGCTCGAGAATATCGGAGGTCGTGCCGGTCTCCTGCACCTCGCCATTCCTCAGCACGACGATGCGGTCAGCGATCTGTGCCACGACCGCGAGATCATGCGACACGTAGATGCCGGCGATCCGGTTCGCCGAGATCACCGACTTGAATGCGCGCAGCACCTCCACCTGGGTGGTGACGTCGAGCGCCGTGGTCGGCTCGTCGAAGATCAGGACCTTCGGGCTTGCGATCAGCGCCATCGCCGCAGCAAGCCGCTGTAGCTGGCCGCCGGACACCTGGTGCGGATAGCGATCGCCGATCGTGTCGGGGTTGGGCAGCGACAGCGCCCGGAACAGCGCCACCGCCTTGGTGCGCGCCTCCTCCAGCGGCATCACGTCATGGATGCGCACGACCTCGATCACCTGATCCATGATCCGGATCGCGGGATTGAACGCCGCTGCGGCGCTCTGCGGCACATAGGCGATCTTGGCGCCCCGCACGGCCGCCCTGTCCTTCTCGGACAGCGCCACCATGTCGACGCCGTCGAATGCGACCGAGCCGCCGACGATCTTGCAGCCGGCGCGCGCATAGCCCATCAGGGTCATGGCGATGGTGGTCTTGCCCGAGCCGCTCTCGCCGATCAGTGCGACGATCTCGCCCTCGGCGATGTCGAGATCGACGCCCCTGATGATCTCGATGGTGCGGCCGGAATCCGTGGTCGCCTCGACGCGAAGACCCCGGATCTGCACCAGGCTCGTCATCTAGGATGGCTCCCGGTCGCGGATCTTGGTCGGCAGATTGTCGATCAGGAGATTGACGGCGATGGTCAGGCTGGCAATCGCCAGCGACGGGACAATCACGGCCGGCGCGCCATACGGAAGCCCGCCGATGTTCTCGCGCACCAGCGCGCCCCAGTCGGCATAGGGCGGCTTGACGCCGAGGCCGAGGAAGGACAGCCCCGACAGCAGCAGCACGATGAAGACGAAGCGCAAACCCAGATCGACCAGCACGGGACCGATGATGTTGGGCAGGATCTCCGCCCGGATCAGATAGAACAGGCTCTCGCCGCGGATGCGGGCCACCACGACGAAATCCATGGTGTTGATGTTGACCGCAAGCGCGCGGGCAAAGCGGTATGCGCCGGGAATGTAGATCACCGCCATGGTCACGATCAGGACCGGAATCGACGAGCCCACGGCCGCGACGACGACCAGGCTGAACAGCTTGCTCGGGATCGAGTTCAGCGCATCGAGCAAACGGCTCAGCACCATGTCGACGGCGCCGCCGGTGATCGCTGCGATCATGCCCAGCGTGACGCCGGCCGCGCCGGCGATGATGACGGAAGCGATGGAAATGCCGAGCGTGTAGCGGGCTCCCATCAGGATGCGCGAGGCCATGTCGCGGCCGAGATAGTCCGAGCCGAGCCACAGCTCGCGGCTCATGGGGCCAAAATAATCGGTGTCGACGATGTCGCCGATCGGATGCGGAATGATCGCGGGCGCAGCGAGCGCAACCGCGATCCAGAACGCCACGACCAGCGCCCCGGCCACGCCGACCGCATTGATGCGGTAGCCAAATCGCGGACTGCGGACGGCGGGTTTCGCGGTGCTCGTCATCGCAGCCTCGGATTGGACAGGATGGCGATGATGTCGGCCGTGGTGGTCAGGAACAAATAGCCGAAGCAGAAGATGATGGCGCAGCTCTGGATCAGCGGCAGATCGCGGGTCGACACCGCATCGACCATCAGCTTGGCGACGCCGGGATAGTTGAAGACGGTCTCGACGATGATGACGCCGCCCAAAAGATAGGACAGTGACAGCGCCACCGCATTCACGATCGGCCCCAGCGCATTCGGCAGCGCGTGGCGGAGCACGAGCCTCCCGCGCGAGGCGCCCTTCAGGAGGGCCATTTCGATATAGGGCGTGTTCAGGGTCTCGATCACGGCCGCCCGGCTCATCCGGATCATCTGGGCCGAGATCACGATGGTGAGCGTCACGACCGGCATCGCGTAGGCGCGCGCGAAATCGTAGGCGGTACGGATCTCGCTCGTGAAGGAGACCGCCGGAAGCCAGTTGAGATAGACGGCAAACAGGAGCACGGCGAGGGTCGCGATCATGAACTCCGGCACCGACACGACACCGATGATCGCGATGGTGAGGCAGCGGTCATACAGCGTGTCGCGCAGCATTGCCGCAGTGATGCCGAGCGTCAGCGCCAGCGGCACCGAGATGATGGCGGTGAGACCAGCGAGCTTGAGGGTATTGACGAGCCGTCCGCCGATCAGCTTCGCGACCGGCATGTTGTTGGCATAGGAGACGCCGAGATCGCCACGGAGCACACCCGCGAGCCAGCGCAGGAAGCGGAAGATCGCGGGATCGTCCAGATGCATCGCCTTGCGCAGGCCTTCGACGGCTTCCGGCGTAGCAGCCTGGCCGAGCAGGATGGTCGCGGTATCGCCCGGCAGCATCGCGGTGGCGAAGAAGACGACGAACGAAACAATGATCGCGGTGACCAGCGCGATGGCCAGCCGGGCAAGAACGAGTGATGCGATCCGATGTTTCACACTGGGCGTCCGCGAGCCTGATCAGGGGATGGTCGCCGCAGCGGCACCGGCCTCAACGACCGGCGCCCCGCATCTCAGACCACATTCACGAATCGAGCCAGACATATTCAGCGAAGGCATATCCCATCATGCCGCCGAGCGGGCTCGGCTCCAAGCCCTTCAGCTTGGACGAGGTGGCGTCGATATTTGAGATGTAGGCCGGAATGATGGTGCCCGCCTCCTCCGCGATCATCACCTGCATCTCGGCATACATCTGCTTGCGCTTGGCCTGGTCGAGCAGGCCGCGCGCCTCGAGCATCATCTTGTCGAACTTCTCCGACTTGTAACGGCTTTCGTTCCACGGCGCCTCGGAGGCGTAGAGCAGCGAGAACAGGATGTCCGGCGTCGGCCGCGGATTGATGTTGCCGAAATGCACCGGCGCCTTCAGCCAGTAATTGTCCCAATAGCCGTCGGACGGGACACGCTGCACGTCTAGCGTCAGGCCGATCGCCGCGGCCGAGGCCTGGATCACCATCGCCATCTCGATCGCGGAGTTCGCGGCTTCCGACGCCACGACCGGGATCGACGTGCCGAGCACGCCGGCCTTCTGGAAAAGGGACTTTGCCTTCTCGGGATCGAACGGCTTCGGCTTCAGGTCGGGATTGTGGAAGAAGTTGGCGGGAGAGACCGGCTGGTCGTTGCCGACGACACCAAAGCCACGCAGCACGGACTTGACGATCTGCTCGCGGTTGACGAGGTGCTTCATGCCTTCGATGAAGTCCTTCTTGTTGCCCGGCGCCATGTCGAGGCGAATGTTGAGGTCGGTGTAATTTCCGGTCGTCGACTTCGACAGCGCAATCCCCTCCTTGCCCTCGATGAGCCGGAGCGAGCGCGGATTGATGCTGGCCGCGAGCTGAATGTCGCCGGACAGCAGCGCATTGACGCGCGCATTCTCCTCGGTGATCGCGATGAACTCGATCTGGTCGAGATACGGGCCGTCCTTGAAATAGTTCTTGTTGCGGACGCCGACGGAGCGGACGCCGGGCTCGAAGGCCTCGCGGACGAAGGCGCCGGTGCCGTTGCCCTTGGAGAAATCGGTGGTGCCGTCGGCCACGATCATGAAGTGATGCAGCGCGAGGATCATCGGCAGGTCGGCGTTCGGGCTCGCCAGGGTGATCTCGACGGTGGTCTTGTCGACGGCCTTGAAGCCGGTCATCTGCGCCGCGATCTTGGCGACCTTGGAGCCGGTGGCCTTGTCGAGATGCCGCTTCAGCGAGAACACCACGTCATCTGCCGTCAGCGGTTTGCCATCGTGGAAGATGACGCCCTTCTTGAGCTTCACGGTCCAGGTCTGCGCGTCCTGGGACTCGATCGCTTCGGCGAGCTCCATCTGCGCCGCGCCGTTCTTGTCGAGCGTGGTCAGCCGATTGTAGAACGAGCAGCAGCGGACATAGTCGGTCGAGAACGAGGCTTTGGCCGGATCGAGCGTATCTGCGGTCGAGGTCGACCATCCTGCCGCCTTGATCGACCCGCCCTTCTTCGGCGTGGCCGCGTAGGCGCGCTCGGCGCGGCCCAGGGTGGTGCTGCCGGCAGCGAGCGCGACGCCATTGGCGAACATCATCTTCAGGAGGTCCCGGCGCGACGCGCCACGCCGGATCGCCGCCTCGACCAGCACATCGTCACTCGCAGTCCAGTTGGTGATCCCGTCGCTCATGTCATCCCTCCCCTGTTTGCGACCCGGCAGAATGAAGTTGTCAGCAGCTCATGATGTCGCAGGCACATGGTCCACCGCGTCGGCCAGCTCGGCCATCGAGTGGAAATGAAAATCGGGCTTCGTCACGGACGCGGGCTCGATCGTGCCGCCATACCCCTGCCTGTCGTGGCGCCGCTCGATCCAGCAATTGGTGATGCCGAGCTGCCGGGAGATGCCAATGTCATGATACTGGCTCTGCGCGACATGCAGGATCTGCGACGTGGTGCCGCCGTCGCGCTCGACGAAATCGAAGACCTGGGTGAAGAAGGCGGGATCCGGCTTCTCCGTCCCGGTGTCGTCGACGGTGAAGGTCGCATAGAACGGCGAGCCCAGCTCGCGCTCGAAATGATCCAGCGCCCAGCGACGCGCGTTGGTCATGGCGATCAGCTTGTAGCGCTTGCCGAGGCGCGCCATGGCCGATGCACTGTCGGGAAACGCCTTCCAGCGCGCAGCGGAATCCCGGAAGCGCTCACCGAGCGCAGTCTGCCTGGGCAGTCCGAGCTGCGGTGCAATGATGTCATAGACGCGCACGAGGTCATCGGGGAAACGGTCCGCGTCGGCGGCGTAGCGTGCAGCGCGATACAGGCTGAGCGCCTGCTCACCATCGATGACCTTGTTCGCTTCCGCAGCGATCTCGCCCAGTCTGGTGACGATCCCGCCTTCGAAGTCGATCAGTGTGCCGACCACATCGAAGGTCAGATACCTGAATTGGGCGAGATCCATCCTACTCTTCCTGGTGCGCGGTGTTCGTATGTGACGGTCCTAGTGTGAAGCCGGGTTCCGGCGAAAACTTCCGAATTGCAGGGACACGACGGCACAAAATTGCGAATAGGAGCAGGCGCCGACATATCGGCGTTGCTGCACATGCAGCGGTCTGCCCGTGCCCGCTTTCACGGCATGGCCTGGCGGACGTCCGGGTCGGCCAGGGTCTGGTCGAGCGTTCGCGCCGTCCGTTCGATGATGGCGTCGATATCGGAATCGCTGCAGCACAGCGGCGGGGCGTAGCCGAGCACCCCGGTGGGGAAGGCACGAATGACGAGCCCATTGGCCCAGGCCCGATCGAAAATGCGGCGCGAGGGCTCGGCGCTCGCCGGCAGTGGCGTCTTCTTCTCCTTGTCGATCACGAGCTCGATCGCGGCCAAAAGGCCGCGGCCGCGGACCTCGCCCACCAGCGGATGATCCTGCAACGCGCGCAGGCCCGCCATCAGCCGCGCGCCGGCGCGCCGGCCGTTTTCCAACAGTCCGTTCTCATAGAGATCGAGCACGGCAAGACCGACGGCTGCGCTCACCGGATGGGCCGAATAGGTATAGCCGTGCCCCACGGCCGCCGTCCCTGCTCCGTCAGCGATCACGCCATAGACATGATCGGACATCAGCACCGCGCCCATCGGCACGTAGCCCGAGGTGAGGCCCTTGGCTACCGTCATGAGGTCCGGGACGATCTCGTCGTCGGTGCAGGCGAACAGCGGTCCGGTGCGGCCGAAGCCGGTGATCACCTCGTCGGCGACGAACAGGATGCCGTGCTGCCGGCAGCGCTCGCGCATCGCCTTCATCCAGCCGTCCGGCGGCACGAGCACGCCGCCCGAGCCCTGGATCGGCTCGGCGTAGAACGCCGCGACCCGCTCCGGGCCACCCACTTCGGCGATCTTGGCTTCGAGCGCGGCGAGCGATGCCGCAATGATCGCATCGGCGTTGCTGCCGACCGGATTGCGGTAAGCGTAATGCGACGGGATCTTGTGCTGCCAGTTGAGCGGCACGCCGAAATTGGCGTGGAAGGCCGGCAGCGCGGTCAGTCCGGCGCCGACGGTCGAGGAGCCGTGATAGCCTTGCTGCAGGGTGATGAACTGGTCGCGCTGCGGCTGTCCCTTCACGTGCCAGTAGTAATGGATGAAGCGCACCGTGCTGTCGACGGCGTCCGAGCCGCCGAGCGTGAAGTAGACGTGGTTGAGATCACCGGGAGCGCGCTCGGCCAGCGCCGCCGCGAGGCGGATGGCGGGCTCCGAAGCGAGGCTGAAATAGCCGGTGGCGTAAGGCAGCTCGCGCATCTGCTTTGCAGCCGCCTCGACGATGCTTTCATGACCATAGCCGGCATTGACGCACCACAGCCCGGCGAAGCCGTCGACGAGCTGATGGCCGGAGGCATCGGTGACAACAGCGCCCTTGGCCGAGGCCAGGACGCGCGCGCCGGAGGCCTCGTGTCCGCGATAGGACGCAACCGGATGCACCAGATGGGCGCGATCGAGTTCGATGAGCGAGTTGCTGAGCATGATGATCTCCGGTTCAGCCGAACGCCTGGCTGGCCAATGCAAATGATCTCGGGGACGGCCGCGTCGTGTTCTTCGCGGCGGGCCGATGCATGACGATGCCGCCGCCAACATGAGCGAGGCCAAGGCTGCTTAGCCACGGCGCGAGGCCGCTCGCGAGGCCGGTGTCGACACGGATGAATTCGCCCTCGCGTCCCGCCAGAAAATGCGCGACGAGTGCCTTCGCGTCGTCGAGATCGGCGGCGACGACAGGGCCGACCACGAGGCCGCGGCCGAACCGGCGCAGCGCGGCAAAGCCAGCCGTCCGGGCCTGTCTTTCAAGCACCGCGAACTCGCCGATCGATGCGACATGGGCGATCAGAGCGCTGCGGTCGGCACCGAAGGCCGCGGCGTCGAGGGCGCTGATGGCGGTGATGTCATTTGGCGTGGCCGCGCGCACGGCGTCGCACTGCGCCACCGAATGCGCGAGATGGCCCTGATGCTGCACGATCTCGCTTGTCCTGCGGAAGCCGAGCTTCTCATAGAGCGGCAGCCCATCCGCGGTCGCGACGAGCTGCAAGCACCGGTCGCCCGCAAGCATCCGCGCCTGCTGCATCAGGCGCCGGCCCAGCCCCTGCCCGCGCTCGGCTTCATCGACGATGACCATGTTGATGGTGCCCGCAGTGGCGCCATAGGGCGTCATCAGCACGGTGCCGATCACGCGCGCGTCTGCCGCGATGGCCACGCGGCCTTTGCTCAGGGCAAGCGCCATCTGCCAATCCTCGCGGCGATGCGGCCAGCCGGCCTGCAGCGACAGCCGCGTCGCAGGCTCGAGATGTTCGGGGCCGAAAGCGACGAAGCTCGCGGCGTCGGAAGTCATGTCCTGCTCTCCAATTCCAGGGCGAGTCTGGGCGAGCGGCACCCGGCAGATCGGCTGAAGGCGCTGCGGCCGACAACATCTTCCGCCGCAGAAGCGGGGCAAAGCCGCATCTTATGCTGGCACGCCCGCCTATCATCAAAGGCCGAGACCATGACCGGCATGAGGATCCATGAGCCGCTTTCGCCCGAAATATGTGACCTTCGACTGCTACGGCACGCTGATCAATTTCGAGATGGCCGAGGCCGCGCGCGATCTCTACAGCGCAATTCTCTCCGAGCCGGCCATGACCGAGTTCGTCAGCGTCTTCTCGGCCTATCGCCTCGACGAGATCCTCGGTGCGTGGAAGCCCTATGCCGAGGTCGTCAGCAATGCGCTGGCGCGCAGCTGCCGCAGGATCGGCATCCCCTTCAAGCCGGAGGATGCCGAGATCGTGTATCAGCGCGTACCGACCTGGGGGCCGCATCCGGATGTGCCGGCGGGCCTCGCCAAGGTAGCCAAGGAGATCCCGCTGGTCATTCTCTCCAACGCCATGAATGCGCAGATCCCCTCGAACGTCGCCAAGCTCGGCGCACCGTTCCATGCCGTGTTCACCGCGGAACAGGCGCAGGCCTACAAGCCGCGGATGCGCGCCTTCGAGTACATGTTCGACATGCTCGGCTGCGGCCCGGAGGACATCACGCACTGCTCCTCCTCGTTCCGCTATGATCTGATGACCGCGCACGACCTTGGCATCAAGAGCAAGGTCTGGGTCAACCGCGGCCACGAGCCGGCCAATCCCTACTACGGCTACACCGAGATCAAGGACATCTCCGGCCTGCCCGCCGTGTTTGGTCTCTAAGCAGAGCGCCCGCGATGAAATATGTCTCCTACTGGCGCGACACTGCGACCGCATTTGCCGGCGGCCACACCGGGCCCGTGGAGGGGCAGTACGACGTCGCCGTGATCGGCGCCGGCTTCACCGGGCTCGGCGCGGCGCTGCAGCTCGCCAAGGCCGGTGCCAAGGTCATCGTGCTCGAAGCCGATGCTGTCGGCTCGGGCGCGTCCGGACGCAATGGCGGGCATCTCAACAACGGGCTGGCGCACAGCTTCCTGGTTGCGAAGACAGAGCTCGGCACCGAGCGCGCCATCGCTCTCTACAAGGCGTTCGACGACTCGATCGACACGCTGGAGCGCCTGATCGCGGAGGAGAACATCGCCTGCGATTTCCGGCGCTGTGGCAAGCTCAAGCTCGCCTCGAAGCCCGGACATCTCGATGGCATCGCCAGGAACTTCGAAGCCATCAACCGCGAGGTCGATCCGGATACGGCCCTGCTCTCGGCTGCAGATCTGAAAGCGGAGATCGGCTCGCCCTTCTACGGCGGTATGCTGTTCAAGAAGAGCGCGATGATGCATATGGGCCGCTTCACAGCGGGCCTTGCCGCGGCCGCAAGCCGCCGCGGCGCCATCATCGTCGAACAGGCGGCCGTGACCGAACGGGTGCAGGAGGCCAAGGGTTTCCGTCTGACCACGTCCAAGGGAACGGTGCACGCAGATCAGGTGCTGCTGGCCACCGGCGCCTACACGCCATTGACCTTCAACTATTTCCGCCGCCGCATCATCGCCGTTGGCAGCTTCATCATCGCGACGCGGCCGCTGACGGAGGCAGAAGCGGCATCGGCGCTGCCGGGCCATCGCACCTATGTCAACTCGATGAATATTGGCAACTACTTCCGCCTGTCGCCGGACAACCGCCTGATCTTCGGCGGCCGTGCGCGGTTCTCGGCGACATCCGATCAGCAGTCGGATGCCAAGAGCGGCGCGATCCTGCAGGCAGCGATGCTACGGATGTTCCCGCAACTCGCTGGCGTTGAGATCGACTATTGCTGGGGCGGCCTCGTCGACATGACCGCCGATCGTTATCCGCGCGCCGGCCGCCAGGACGGGCTGTGGTACGCGATGGGCTATTCAGGCCACGGCGCGCAGCTCTCGACCCATCTCGGCACGATCATGGCCGACGCGATGCTCGGCCGTCCCGACCGCAACCCGATGAGGGATGCCAGCTGGCCGGTCGTGCCCGGCCATTTCGGCAAGCCCTGGTTCCTGCCGTTCGTCGGCGCGTACTACAAGACCTTGGACTGGATCCGCTGAGCCCGTGGCGGAAAGCCGGTCATCAGTAGCCGCGACTGCGGTCGACGAGACCGATCGGATCGAGCCCGGCGCGGTGCCGCTTGATGTTTTCGGCCACGGCCAGCGCGGCCGTCTCCGGCTGCGTGACGCTGGCGACATGCGGCGTGATCAGCACCCGCGGGTGCCGCCACAGCGGATGATCGGCGGGCAGCGGCTCCGGATCGGTGACATCAAGCACGGCGCCGGACAAGTGTCCGCTGTCCAGCGCCGCAAGCAGCGCCGCCTGGTCGAGCTGCGCGCCGCGGCCGGTCTGCACCAACGCGGCCCCTTGCGGCAGCCTGGCAAGCAGCTGCGCGTCCAGCAGGCCGCGCGTCTCGTCCGTCAGAGGCAGCAGACAGATCAGGATGTCGGTCGTTGTCAGCAACCGGTCGAGACCGTCGGCACCATGATGCGTGGTCACGCCGTCGATCGCGCGCGGACTACGGCTCCAGCCCGACAGCGGAAAGCCGAATGTTTTCAGCCGCTCCAGCACCGCCTGCCCCAGCAGGCCCAAGCCGAGTACGCCGATGCGCCGGTCATGCGCCTGGGGTTGCGCGACCGCGCGCCATTGCTGCTGTCGCTGCTGATCGAGGTAGATGGGCCAGTTCCGATGCAGCGCCAAGACAGCGAGCGCAACGTATTCCTGCATCATCCTCGCGATCCCGTCCTCTACCATGCGGACGATCTTGACGTGGGCAGGCACCGCGGCGGCGTTGAACTGGTCTATGCCGGCCCCTATCGAGAACAGGACCTCGAGATTGCGATACACCCTGAGATCCGGCGGAACGAGCCAAGTGATCATGTAGCGGACAACCTCGGGATCGACCTCCGCCGGGTTGATTGCGAACGGCAGATCGGGCAGTTCGCGGGCGAGCACCTTGCGGAAGATTTCGCCACGCTGCGCATCGGAGTTGAACAGGAACGTCATGCGGCCATCTGAGCGGCTGATCGGGCTCAACACGTAGGGTTCGCCAGCCTACATTGCGCAATCATAGCCGAGGCGACCTGTGTTCCATGCTGAATGCGAGCAGGATTGAGCAGAATGTTGCGCGATTTGGTGGCAAAAGCGCTGATATGCTGGCAGGACGGCTCCATGCTCGCATCGACCCGGATTGAGGCAGCGCGACGCGGGCCGCCAGAACGAGCAATCGATAGGGAAAGCGGGGATGGAAGATCCGGCCGTCGAGTCGCGCATCGTCGATGTGTTCGAGATGCGTCTCGTGGATATTGACAGCGTCGACCTCGCGCAGCTGCTCGCCTTGTCGATCGCAGTCCAGTGGCCGCACCGCGCGGAGGATTGGCAATTCATGCGCAACATCGGACGCGGCGTCGTCGCGCTCGATGAAATCGGTCGCGCCCTGGGATCGGCAATGTGGTTTCCCTACAGCGATGGATTTGCTGCCGTCGGGATGGTCATCACCTCGCCACGCCTGCAGGCACTCGGCACCGGCCAATGGCTGATGAGGCGCGTGATGGCAGAATGCGGGAGTCGCACGCTGCGCCTCAACGCCACGCGCGCGGCCTATCGGCTCTATCGCTCGCTCGATTTCAAGCGGGAGCAGACGTTGTTTCAATGCCAGGGAGTGGCGAATGCCGGGGACGCAAGGTCCGCAGAAGCGGCAGGCATTCGCGTGCTGACCGAGGCGGAGTTGCCGGCCCTGATCGATCTCGACGCACAAGCCTATGGCGTGCAGCGAACGACGCTGATCACGGAGCTGTTTCGACACTCCCGCAACTATGGCCTGTTTAGATCTGGACGGCTCGACGCATTCGCGTCCTGCCGTCAATTTGGACGCGGACATGTCGTCGGACCGGTCGTGGCATCCTGCGACGGCGACGCGATCGCGGTGATCGAGCAGCACGTGGCTGCAAATGCCGGACAGTTTCTCAGGCTGGACACCCACCGGACCAGCGGAGAGTTCCGCGATTTTCTCGCCCGAGCGGGACTTACTCTCTTTGATGCCGTCACTACGATGTCGCTGAGGAGCGACGTGAAGGGTGCACACTTGCGCGCCGATGGCGCGCCGGCAAGCTACGCGGTAGTCAGTCAGGCCTTCGGCTAACCTTCGAGATTCTTGGACGAAAGCCCACAAAATTCGCGATGTAGGCTCGGAGCGAGCAGGTTCACGTGGCCGCGTGGTCGGCTTCACCCTTCGCGGATGCGCTGGGTTGGGAAACGAACAATGCGGTCAGCAAGGTCTCGGCAGTCGAAGGATCGTTCGTCGTGCTTGCGCCCTGTGCCGTCATCTCGCATGCGGCTGAAGCCGAACGAACTGGAAGGGCTGACTGGGAAGCAGGCGTCAGCGTTCACTGTCTGAAGAACCGCTTTTCGTCTTCGATTCTCAAACGGTCATTTCGGCAAAGTGCCTGATTTGAATGGCGCGCCCGGAACGATTCGAACGTCCGCCCCTCAGATTCGTAGTTCAAAAACATTGCTTCGCCACGCTATCCGACTGTACGCCACAGCGCAACGATAGACGCAAAAGTCCTTAATTTCGAGCCTTTTATCGCACATCCTCCTACAAGGTCGGGGTCGAACCGTCGAACTCCCAGATTTGCCAAAACCGTTTGAAAAACCGTTTTAGTTTCGGAGCGCTCCGATGGCCGATGTCCGCCTCCTGCTGACCGACAAAGAAATCGCTCGCCTGCCGACCCCGAGGAAGGGCTGGTATCTGGCGCGCGACACCGAACTGAAGGGCTTCTTCGTCGTCGTCGGAAAGCGGAAACGAACCTTTACCGTCCAAGGCGACCTTCGCGAGGACGGCAAGCGAGCGACGTCGATCCGGGTCGCAATCGGCGACGTCAAAGAACTCTCGACAAGGACGGCCCGAGCGACTGCCAAGGAATATCTTGCTCAGATAAGCCGGGGTCAGCATCCCAAGGCCGGGTCGAAACCGAGTCGCGTCGCGGCCAGCGGGGATAGCCCGACCGCGCATCAATCCGGCGGCATCACGCTCAGGCAAGCGTGGGAGCGATATCGCGACGCCCACATGATTAGGAAAGGCCGTAGCGAGCGCACAATCGAGAGCTATCGGGATCACGTGGAACGAATCTTCATCAAATGGTTCGATACGCCATTGGAAGATTTGGGCCGCCACCCTGCAAAGGTGGTCGAGAGACATGACGAGATCACCAAGGAGAACGGGCCATATATTGCGAATGGAAGCATGCGCACTCTCCGGGCCATCTATTCCCACGCCCGCAAAGCCAACAAGACCTTGCCGCCCGATAATCCCGTCGGGGCTATCGACTGGAATGGAGAAAAGCGACGCGACACCGGAATGGAGCCCGGTGATCTGAGGGCCTGGTTTTCCGAATTGTCGGCTTTGGACAATCCGATCCGCCGTGAATTCCATCTCTTCACGCTGCTTTCGGGATGTCGGCCCACCGCGTTGCAGGAAACCACTCCGGGCAATATCGATTTCAAGAGACGGATCCTGCACATTCCGAAGCCCAAGGGCGGCGCGAAGCGGGCCTTCGACATTCCTCTATCTCGGGAAATGATCTGCTGCCTGATCCGAGTCATGCGCTTCGGACATCAGATGCATCCGTCGCACGCCCGCCAATGGATATTCCCGGCCGACAGCGTGTCGGGGCACATCGTCGAGCAGAAAGAAGATCGGGCCACGCTGTCGAAACGGGGTAACGATCTACGGCAGAGCTTTCGCACCATCGCCGCCGCCGGCGTGTCGGAGTTCGATGCAAAGCTGCTGATGAACCACGCAATTCCCGGCGTGAACGCAGGCTACATCACTCGCCCTAAGCTGCTGGAGCACCTACGACGCCAACAACAAGCGATCAGCAGTACGGTATTTGCGGCATTGAATGCGAATAGCCCAAGTATCCGTCGGTGGCCAAAATCCACCGACTCGCAACTCCTCGACCCACGTGCCCATGCTATCGCTGACGACATTCACGGGCAACAAGGGCTGAATTCAGCGATCGCGGAATAGCAAGAGCGCGCTCCGTGGGAGAAAGGTGCCTAGTGTCGGCTCCTAGACGCGCGAAACGTGTAGCGATCCACTCTTCTGCATAGATGACGGCACAAGCTCCCCTGTGGCGGAGAGAGTATCAGTCAATCTCCATTGAAAGAGAACGCATTTTCGTTCTTCCCCGACCCAAACTCGCCAATTGAGCTACGGCCGGACAATAGGGTTTCGCCCCCGACAACGACCTGTTCTGCCAATAATCCATCATCGCCGAAAATCCATCAAGCGTGTCGACCAATGGCGGCCTGCAATACGCACCCTCCAATGCGTTGACGCCTGGGACAAAGTCCTCGGCAATTGAGGTCTCGAACATCAATATAGCTATACAAAACAACTTCCTTGGTATAATTGATCAAGCAGCTAGCACTTTTACGTGCAGTATTGATGTACCAAGTATCAGTACTGGCATCTCGACGATGATCACCGCAGCACAGCTCCGCGCGGCCAGGGCGCTTCTTGACATCGACCAGCGCCAGCTTGCCGAACTGTCTGGCCTTTCGGTCCCCACGATCCAGCGTATGGAAGCGAGCGAAGGCGTCGTGCGCGGCAACGTCGATTCCTTGATGAAATTGATCGAGGCGCTGAACCAGAGCGGTATTGAACTGATCGGCGACGGAGCAGCCAGTCAGACCGGAGGCCGCGGAGTCAGGCTCAAGGAGCCCGCACTCTCCGACTCGCGCCACGTGAAGGGTATGGCGAAGAGGGCATAGGATCCAATTCAGATGAGTGTCGTTGCATTCCTCATGCTCTGCGCAGCGGCGATGTTGGGGGTTGCGCTGTTGGCGGTAGCCATCTCGCACAAGTATGCGGCGACTCGCATCATCTACGGCGCCATGCTGGCGCTGTGCAGCGCGGCGACGGTTTTTTCGCTTCTCGCGCTTGCCGGCCATGCCGGCGCTCCGACTGACCTCGTTCTGCCGCTCGGCCTGCCCTGGATCGGCGCACACTTCGCGATCGATGCGCTCTCGGCCTTTTTTCTCGTTGTCGTGAATATCGGCGGCGCCGTGGCAAGTCTCTACGCGCTCGGCTACGGCGCGCACGCGGAGGAGCCGCATCGCGTGCTGCCGTTCTTTCCGGCCTTCCTCGCCGGAATGAATCTGGTCCTGCTGGCGGCTGATGCCTTCAGCTATCTGTTGTCCTGGGAGTTCATGTCACTGGCCTCCTGGGCGCTCGTAATCGCGCATCATCGCGATCCCGAGAACAGGCGCGCCGGCTACGTGTATCTGATCATGGCGAGCCTCGGCACGCTCGCGCTCCTGCTCGCCCTCGGCCTGCTCGCCGGGCCGGGCGGCAGTTACGACTTCGAGACGATCAGACATGGCGTGCGAACGCCGCTGACGGCTGCGATGGTCCTCGTGCTGGTCCTGATCGGTGCAGGATCTAAGGCCGGGCTGGTGCCGCTGCATGCCTGGCTGCCGCTTGCGCATCCGGCGGCGCCAAGTCACGTTTCGGCTCTGATGAGCGGCGTGATGACGAAGGTCGCGATCTACGCCTTCATCCGCATCGTGTTCGATCTTGCCGGCGACCTGCCCTGGTGGTCGGGCGCGCTACTGCTCGCGATCGGCAGCCTGAGCGCAGTCCTCGGCGTGTTGCAGGCCCTGATGCAGGACGACGCCAAGCGGCTGCTCGCCTATTCGACCATTGAAAATATCGGCATCGTCTTCATCGGGCTCGGCCTCGCGCTGTCGTTCCGAGCCGACGGCATGAATGCGGCGGCCGCGCTGGCCATAACGGCGGCCTTGTTGCACGTGCTCAACCATTCCCTCTTCAAGAGCCTGCTGTTCTTCGGCGCCGGCGCGGTGCTGACCGCAACCGGCGAGCGCGACATGGATCGTCTCGGCGGATTGATCCACCGCATGCCGGTGACGAGCTTCCTGTTCCTGGTCGGCTGCATGGCGATCTCGGCGCTGCCGCCACTGAACGGTTTCGTATCGGAATGGCTAACCTTCCAGGCCGTGCTTCAGAGTCCCGACCTGGCGCGATGGTTGCTGAAGGTCATGGTCCCGGCGGCAGGCGGCCTGCTCGCGCTCGCAGCAGCGCTGGCGGGCGCGACCTTCGTCAAGGCCTTCGGTATCACCTTCCTCGGCCGTCCACGCAGCACGGAAGCGGGACAAGCAACGGAGGTGGACCGCTTCTCGCTCTCGGCCATGGCGACACTTGCCTTGCTCTGCCTGATCACCGGCATCGTTCCGGGCTTCATCATCGATGCCATCGCCCCGATCACGCACCAGCTTGCCGGCACGGCGCTGACGACGCAGGGAAGCCGGCCCTGGCTCACGATCGTGCCGGAGGCCGAAACCGGCAGCTCCTATAACGGCTTGCTCGTCTTTCTCTTCATCGCCACGTCCGCGCTGCTGGCGGTGTGGGCCATCCACCGCTTCGCCTCGCACGCGATCCGCCGCGGCCCGGCATGGGATTGCGGCTTTCCCGATCCCAGTCCGCTGACGCAATATTCCGGCTCGAGCTTTGCCCAGCCTATCCGCCGCGTGTTCCTGGCGCGGACTCCTTTTACGAGTGAAGAGGTCACCATGCCCGCGCCCGGCGACACACGCGCCGCCCGCTTCACACTGACGATCGCCGATCCGGTGTGGGACTGGCTCTACGAGCCGGTTGCCGGCGCCGTCGAACGCGCCGCGCTCCAGCTCAACAAACTGCAATTCCTCACCATCCGCCGCTACCTCAGTCTTGTCTTCCTCTCCCTCGTGCTGCTCTTGCTGGTGCTGGCGATATGGAGCTGATCTCCGCCCTTCTCGTTCAGGTCTCGCAGATGATGCTGGTGCTGCTGGCGGCGCCGCTGCTGACCGGCTTCATCCGCAAGGTGAAGGCGCGTCTCCAGCGCCGCCGCGGCCCGCCGATCGTGCAGCCCTATCGCGATATCCTACGGCTCCTGAAGAAGGAGGTCGTGGTCGCGGACAATGCCTCGTGGATATTCCGCGTCGCGCCCTATCTGATCTTCGCGGCGACCTGGGTCGCCGCCGCGCTGGTGCCGACCTTCGCCAAGGGTTTGCTGTTCAGCTGGTCCGCGGACCTCATCGCCATCATCGCGCTGCTCGCCAGCGCGCGGTTTTTCCTCGCGCTCGCCGGCATGGATATCGGCACCGCCTTCGGCGGCATCGGGGCGAGCCGGGAAATGATGATCGCCTCGCTCGCCGAGCCGGCCATGCTGCTGGTCGTCTTCACCATGGCGCTGGTCGCGCACTCGACGCAGCTCTCGGCCGTGGCCGATCTGTTCGCCTCGGGCGTCGGCCTGCGTGTCTCGCTGGGCCTTGCGATGGTCGGGCTGATCATCGTCGCCATCGCCGAAAACGGCCGCGTTCCGGTCGACAACCCGGCGACCCATCTCGAACTCACCATGGTGCATGAAGCCATGGTGCTGGAATATTCAGGTCGCCACCTCGCCATGATCGAACTCGCCGCCGCGGTCAAGCTGCTGCTCTACATCTCGCTGATCGGCTGCATCTTCGTGCCGTGGACGCTGGCTGCGCCCAGCGCGAGCACCGCAAGCCATCTGACCGGATTCACCGGCTATCTCGCCAAGCTCACTGTGTTCGGCTTTCTGCTCGGCGTGTTCGAGACCGCCATTGCGAAGATGAGGGTGTTCCGCCTACCGGATTTCATCGGCGCTGCCTTGATGCTCGGCCTGCTCGGCACGCTGCTGTTGTTCGTATCGAGGAGCCTCTAGCAATGGCGCACGGACTGACATTCGACGTCGCGCACCTGTTGGCGGGCAGCCTGTTGCTGGTCAGCTTCCTGATGATCACACAGCACCGGCTCTATGCCCTGCTCAACGCCTTTGCGCTCCAGGCCGTGCTGCTCGCGATGTCGGTCGCCTGGCAGGCCCACGTCCAGAGCGCGCCGCATCTCTATGTCACCGCCATGATCGCGCTGGTCTTCAAGGCCGTGGTCGTGCCGGTCGGGCTGCATCGCATCATCCAGCGGCTCGGCATCCATCGCGAGATCGAAACCGTGATCGGCTCCGGAACGACCATGCTGACCGGCATGGGACTGGTCGCGCTCTCAATGACGGTCATGCTGAAGGTCACCCCCGCCGCCGATCCGCTCGCGCGCGAGGACCTCGCCTTCGCGCTGGCGGTCGTACTGCTCGGCCTGTTGATGATGGTGAGCCGGCGTAACGCTGTGAGCCAGGTGGTCGGCTTCATGTCGCTCGAAAACGGGCTGGTGCTCGCAGGCACCGGCGCGCGCGGCATGCCGCTGGTGGTCGAGATCAGCGTCGCCTTCTCGATCCTGATCGCCTTCTTCGTGATCGGCGTCTTCCTGTTCCGGATCCGCGAGCGCTTCGATACCGTCGATGTCCAGGCGCTGGATCGCTTTCGCGGAGAGCGCCGATGATGTTGTCCACCAACGAGGGCGTCGTCCTCGTCACCGTCATTCCGGTCGTCTCGGCCGCTGTGCTGGCCCTGCTTCCCGGCTATCGGCTGTCGGCGGGCCTCAACGTGCTGGCGTCGGGGTTGACCTTCGCGGCCTCGCTCTCGATGTTCTTCGCCGATCACATCCAGCCCGGCTCTTACCTGTTCGTCGATGAACTCAACATCGCGTTCATCGTGCTCAATACCTTCGTCGGCTTCACCACCAGCGTGTTTTCGGCAAGCTATATCGGCCACGAGCTGGCGACCGGGCGGCTGACGCCTGCATACTTGCGTTTCTACCACGCCATGTTCCAGGTCATGATGGGCGGGATGAATCTCGCGCTGACCGCCAACAATATCGGCTTGATGTGGGTCGGCATCGAACTGGCGACGCTGACGACCGTGCTGATGGTCGGCATCTACCGCACCCATGAAGCGCTCGAAGCCGCCTGGAAATATTTCATTCTCGGCAGCGTCGGCATCGGGCTCGCGCTGTTCGGCACCATCCTGGTCTACATGGCTGCGCTCCCCGTGGTGGGCGAAGGCATCAACGGCATGGTCTGGACGGTGCTGGTCGCGCATGCCTCGCAGTTCGATCCGGCGCTGATCAACGTCGCCTTCATATTCCTGCTGCTCGGCTACGGCACCAAGGTGGGGTTGGCGCCGCTGCACGCCTGGCTGCCGGATGCGCATGCGGAAGGGCCGACGCCGATCTCCGCGGTGTTGTCCGGCCTCCTGCTCAACGTCGCACTCTACGCAGTGCTTCGTTTCAAGATCGTGCTGGCAGCCAATCCGAGCGCGGTGGCTCCTGGACCCCTGATGGTGACACTCGGTCTGGTATCGCTGGTGTTCGCCGCCTTCATGCTCTACCGGCGGCGCGACATCAAACGCCTGTTCGCCTATTCCTCGATCGAGCACATGGGGATCATCACCTTTGCCTTCGGGATGGGCGGCCCGGTCGCCAATTTTGCGGGGCTGCTGCACATGGTGATGCACAGCCTTACCAAGTCGGGAATCTTCTTTGCCGTTGGCCATGTCGCGCAGATCAAGGACACGCAGAAGATCGCCGATATCCGCGGCCTGACCGCGACCCATCCGGCGCTTGGCTGGAGCCTCGTGATCGGTGTCGTGGCCATCGCCGGATTGCCGCCGTTCGGCGTCTTCATGAGCGAATTCCTGGTCGTGACCTCAACCATCGCGCGCGAGCCACTGCTTGCCATCCCGCTCGTGTTCGGCATCCTGCTCGCGCTCGGCGCGCTGTTCTATCATCTCAACGGTATCGCCTTTGGCGTGCCGACCGGGAGCACTGCACCATCGGATGCCTCCTACATGCCGATGATCGTGCATTTCGGTCTCGTGCTGATCGCCGGAATCTTCCTCCCGCCCACGCTGGTCACGTGGTTCCGGCACGTCGCCGATATTCTGGGGTGATCGCAATGGGCCTCGACGAACTCCTGCGCCATGGCGAGCTTGCATCGAACCCCTGTCCCTGGCCGCGCGCCGTCGTCGGCGTCGCGACCTGGAACGAGGCGATCGCGGGACTTGCCGGCGCCGACTGGGAACTGCTCGGCCTTTGGGGCGAGGCGGATCGCGTTCACATGGCGCTGCTCGATGCGCCGAAGACTGTGGTCGGCATCATCACGCTCGATTGCCCGACCCGCCGCTATCCGTCGGTCGGTCTGCACCACCCACCGGCACTTCGGCTGGAGCGGACCATCCGCGATCTCCGCGGCCTGGAGCCGCAAGGCCTGCCGGACCCGCGCGCCTGGCTCGATCACGGCAATTGGGGCCTGCGGCATCCGCTCGCTGCGAAGCCCGAGCCGACGCCGATCGACAAGACCTATGCGTTCCTTCCTGTCGAAGGCGCCGGCCTGCATCAGATTCCGGTCGGCCCGGTCCATGCCGGCATCATCGAGCCCGGCCACTTCCGCTTCACCGCCAACGGCGAGACCGTGGTGCGGTTAGAGCCTCGGCTCGGCTATGTGCACAAGGGTATCGAGGGCCTGATTGCGGGCGCGAACCTTGCGAAGGCGGGCAAGCTCGCAGCGCGCGCCTCCGGTGACAGCACAGTCGCCTACGGACTGGCGTTCGCGCGCGCGGTGGAGGCTGCGTTGGGGGTGGAAGTTCCGCCGCGCGCGCACCATCTGCGCGCGCTGATGGCGGAGCTGGAGCGTCTCGCCAATCATCTCGGCGATTTCGGCGCAATCTGCAACGACGCTTCCTTCGCCCTGATGCTGGCCCATTGCGGCGTGTTGCGCGAGAAGGTGCTGCGCGGCGCGGGCAATGTTTTCGGGCACCGCCTGATGCGCGACTTGATCCTGCCCGGCGGCGTTGCGACCGATATCAACCAGGATGGCATCCAGGCGATCCGATCGCTGGTGAGCGATATCCAGGCACGCTTCCCAGCCCTCGTCGAACTCTACGACAACACGGCCTCGCTCCAGGATCGCACCGTCAACACGGGCACGGTGAAGGTCGATCTCGCCCGTCAATACGCGCCCGGCGGCTTCATCGGCCGCGCATCGGGCCGCGCCTTCGACGCGCGCAAGCATCTTGCCTACGCGCCCTATGACAAGCTCGCCTTCGAGATTCCTGTGCTTGAGGCCGGCGACGTCAACGCGCGGGTGTGGATTCGCGTTCGCGAGATCGAGCAGAGTCTAAGGCTCGTCACCCAATTGCTGGAGCGGATGCCGCAGGGCGAGTCGCGGATCGATCTGCCCATGGCCGGAGAGGCTCGCGAGGGCATGGCGCTGGTGGAGGGTTTTCGCGGCGACATCCTGGTCTGGCTCGCGCTCAATGCCGACAACAGCATTGCGCACTGCCATCTGCGTGACCCTTCCTGGTTCCAATGGCCGCTGCTGGAGGCCGCGATCCAAGACAACATCGTTGCCGATTTCCCGCTCTGCAACAAATCGTTCAACTGCTCCTACTCGGGCCACGACCTCTAGGGACGCCCATCCAGATGAGAAAGCTGCTGTTCCAGAGTCTCGTGCAGATGCCGTTAACGGAGCCGGCGCCGTCGGCCGACGACCGGGCATTTGCAGAAGTGGGCGCTGCGCTGGAGCGGGCGGCCCGCCGACGCCTTGGCCGGTCGCTGTCGATCCGCGAAGTCGACGCCGGCTCCTGCAACGGCTGCGAGCTGGAAATTCATGCACTCAACAACGCCTATTACGATCTCGAACGCTTCGGCCTCCGCTTCGTCGCCTCACCGCGCCACGCGGACGTGCTGCTGGTGACTGGGCCGGTGACGAAGAACATGCGCATGGCGCTGGAGCGGACCTACAACGCAACGCCAAATCCGAAGTGGGTCGTGGCCGTGGGCGACTGCGCCCGCGACGGCGGGTGCTTCGCCGGCAGCTATGCCGTGGTGGGGGGCGTGGGAGAGGTCGTGCCGGTCGATCTGCATGTCCCGGGGTGCCCGCCCGCTCCGCTCGAAATTCTCCGCGGGCTACTGGCTCTTCTCGAACGCGTTGCTTCGGCCATCACGCCGTAGCTATCTCGACGGCTTCGATGATTTATAGGACCTCAGAGGCATTGGCGGAGAGGGCGGGATTCGAACTCCCGTTAATTCTCCGATCTGGACGCAATCTTTTTGCCAGGAGCGGCACCGTCCACAAGCATGGACGTTACACACCAAAACCGTTTGAAAAACCGTTTTAGTTTTCAAATCTCAAACGGTGATCTTGGCTAAGCTATTGATTTGAATGGCGCGCCCGGAACGATTCGAACGTCCGACCCTCAGATTCGTAGTCTGATGCTCTATCCAGCTGAGCTACGGGCGCGTTTTTCGCGTTTGGCAGGCTCCGGGCCAGGGGCCGGATCCCGGAAGGCCGGGGCGGCAAATGCCGGCAGGCCTCGCGAAGGGCCTCTGACTAACGGCTCGCAGACCGCTTGGCAAGGCTGGAGCGGGACATTTTGCGACCATTTTTCCGCAGACGCGCTGGCGCGGTTCGGTAGGGCCGGAGCGGACGGGCTTCGTTCCGGCACGCCCGGAGTTCCGGGCTCGACGCCTGCGGCATCGCCCCGGAATGGCAGGTGAGGCCGGTCCGGTTCAGGCGCTGGCGCGCTCGGTCCAGAAGGTCTGCAGCTCGACAGGGCGGTCGGGAATCGTGATTCGGAAGGTGGCCCCCAGGGTCCCTTCGACCAGTTGGATGTCGCCATCGTGGGCCCGGACCAGCTCGGCCGCGATCGCAAGGCCCAGCCCCGAGCCGCCCGGACGACCGGCACCGCGGAAGGCCTCGAACAGGTGCTCTCGCACCTTCGCCGGAACGCCGGGACCCGTGTCCGAGACCTCCAGAATCGCCACCCCGCCCTCGCGGCGGCCGGTGATGCGGATCTGGCGCACGCCGGCATCCGCCGCGAGGCTGTCCAAGGCCTGGGCGGCATTGCGCACCAGGTTGAGCAGCACGCGGAACAGCTGGTCCGGATCAGCATCGATCTTCAGCCCGCGCTCGATCGCCGCGATCCAGGTGATCGAGGCATCCGGCGACAGGCCAGCGGTCTCCCGCACCTCCGCCACCACCTGCTCGACCGCCACCATGCGGCGGTCCGGCGCCGGCTCCTGCACCTTGCCGTAGGACAGCGTCGACTGGCAGAACGCGATGGCGCGCTCCAGCGAGCGCATCAGCTTCGGCGCGAAGCGCTGCACCCGCGGATCGGGAACGCTGGCGAGCTGGTCCGACAGCAGTTGCGACGAGGCCAGCAGGTTGCGGAGGTCATGGTTGATCTTGGACACGGCGAGGCCGAGGGCGGCGAGCCGGCTCTTCTGATGCAGCATCGAGACGAGGTCGCGCTGCATGTCGGCGAGCTCGCGCTCGGCGACGCCGATCTCGTCGGAACGCTGGCTCGGCACGATGATTCGCGCCACGCTCTCCGGATTTTCGTGGAAGCCGACGAGGCTCGCGGTGAGGCGCCGCATTGGCCGCACGAACAGGAAATGCAGAGCAAGATAGACCAGCGCCGCGGTCAGCACCGCCAGCAGCAGCGACACGCCGAGCAGATTGCGCGAGAAGCGATACATCGCCTTGCGCAACGGCTTCTCGTCGGTCACGACCTCGATGAACTGGGCGCGGCCCGGCGACGGCCCGATCACGCGCATGGTGTGATCGCCGGTCTCTGTCATCATCGTCAGCGAGTTCACGATCGACGACCACACCGTCATGTCGCGCATGTCGAAGTCGTGGTCGATCGAGGCGGGCAGGTCGGCGCTGGCGAGCAGGCGGCGCTGCTGGCCCATCTTGATGGCGACGCCGCGCGCGTTGATGGAGGTGAGGATCTGCCGCGCCAGCGAATCCGGCACCATGCCGGACGGCGCCGCATCGAGCACCAGCGCAGCGGTATTGGCGGCCGCCAGGCGATCGTTGAGCCGGTTGGTCCAGAAATTGGCGATCGCCGGCACGTAGATCAGCACCTCCGCGATCATCACCAGCGGAATGGTCAACAGCAGCAGCTTTCCAGACAAGCCGAGCCGGCGCGACCTTTTCGGTCGCAGGCGCTCCAGGATTGGCTGGTTGTCGCTCTCGGTCACGTATCGCCCTTGTAAGAGACACCCCCACCCTTACGGGACCGCAAGATGGGACTGCACCGGAGTCCGGTCAAATTACGGATCGCTCATGTTCCGGTTTCCAAATCGTTCATAATGGAACCCAGAACTGCACGACCTCTGACGTCTTCAACCCCGCCGTGCCGAGGCTATTCTTGCCCTCGTCTTGCGCCCAGGGGCTTGCGTTCTCGTCTTGCTTCGTCTCATTCGCCCCGCCGACGCACGGCCGGTGACGAAGGTCTTTACGAGATCTCGGCGCCGTCGATCGCCTGCACCGCCTAGGACGCCTTGCCGCGATTGACGAAGGCGGGACGCTCCCTTATAAGCCGCGCCAACCGTCCGCGATGACCCGGCCCGCCCGGGAGCGGCTCGATTTCAGGGCCGGCAGCGGTCCATTTCGGGCCCGGAAGCATCACCGGACATCAATCGACATTTCAAGCAGGCAAGTTGTCAACTGGCAAATTGCCCGGCAGCGGAGAACGACCCGTGAAGCGGACTTATCAACCCAGCAAACTGGTGCGCAAGCGCCGTCACGGCTTCCGCGCCCGTCTCGCCACCACCGGCGGCCGCAAGGTCCTTGCCGCGCGTCGCGCCCGGGGCCGCAAGCGTCTCAGCGCCTGAAGCCAGGGCGTCTGTCCCGGAGATTTCCATCATGGATCGGCTGCGGCAGCGGGCGGACTTCCTCGCCGTTGCCGATGGCGTGCGGGCGAACAGCCCTGCCTTCGGGGTCCAGCGCCGGGAACGGCCGGACCAGGGCCCGATCCGGATCGGCTTTACCGTCACCAAGAAGAATGGCACCGCCACGGAGCGTAATCGCATCCGTCGGCGGTTGCGCGAGCTTGTGAAACGGCTCGATCCCCTGTCGATGCGGCCGCACAGTGATTACGTGCTGGTCGGCCGGCGGGATGCCCTGTCACGCGACTTCCAGACCATGCTCGCCGACCTCCAGGCGACGCTCCGCCGCCTCGACCGGCCGCAGGCCAAGCCGCAGCCGCGCAAGCCGTCGGATGCGGATCAGCGAAACGCTCCCGCACCGGACGCGCATTCCCGCAAAACCGGATTGAACGACGAGACGATAAGAAAACGATGACCGACAATCGCAACACCATCCTCGCCGTCATTCTGTCCGGCCTCGTGCTGATCCTGTGGCAGGTCTTCTACAACGGACCGCAGATGGAGAAGCAGCGCGCGCAGGCCCAACTGCAGGCCGAGCTCGCCAAGAAGCAGGCGCCGGCAACGCAGCCCGACAGCACCGCTCCGTCTGCCACCCCGCAGCCGGGCGCTTCCGCAACCGGCAGCCCGAGCGCACCGGGCGGGGCCGTGATCAGCACAGGCGTGATGCCGCGCGACACCGCCATCGCCGCCACCCCGCGCGTCAAGATCGACACGCCGCGGCTGACCGGCAGCATCTCGCTGAAGGGCGCGCGCATCGACGATCTGGCTTTCGTGAAGTACCGCGAGACGGTCGATCCGAAATCGCCGGCGATCGTGCTGTTCTCGCCGTCCAACACCGCCGAGCCCTATTACGCCGAGTTCGGCTGGGTCAACGCCGCCGGCGCCAAGGTGCAGGTGCCGGACCAGAGCACGATGTGGCAGCAGGACGGCTCCAACGCGCTGACGCCCTCGACCCCGGTGAAGCTGACCTTCACCAACGGCGACGGCCTGACCTTCCAGCGCACCATTTCCGTGGACGACCACTATCTCTTCACCATCAAGGACGACGTCACCAACGCCGGCAATGCGCCGGTGACGCTGTATCCCTACGGCCTGATCTCGCGTCATGGCACGCCGCAAGTCTCGGGCTATTACATCCTGCATGAAGGCCTGATCGGCTATCTCGGCGAAAAGGGCCTGCAGGAATTCACCTACAAGAAGATGGACGACGAGAAGGCGGCGAAGTTCGACGTCAACAATGGCTGGCTCGGCATCACCGACAAATATTGGGCGGCCGCGCTGCTGCCGATGACGGATGCCCGCCTGCAGGCGAACTATTCGTCGAAGCTGGTCGACAACCAGCATCGCTACCAGACGGACTATGTCGAGACCCCGCAGACGGTACCGGCTGGCGGCTCGGCCAGCGTCTCCACGCGGCTGTTCGCCGGCGCCAAGGAGGCCGGCGTCGTCGGCATCAACTTCCCGATCGGCGGCCTCGGCGGCTACAACCAGCAGCTCGGGCTGAACCATTTCGATCTCCTGATCGACTGGGGCTGGTTCTACTTCCTGACCAAGCCGATGTTCCTGGCGCTGGATTTCTTCTTCCGCTTCTTCGGCAATTTCGGCATCTCGATCCTGCTGGTGACGGTGCTGGTGAAGCTCCTGTTCTTCCCGCTCGCCAACAAGTCCTACGCCTCGATGGCGAAGATGAAGGCGATCCAGCCGCAGCTCCAGGCGCTCAAGGAGCGCTATCCGGACGACCGGATGAAGCAGCAGCAGGAGATGATGGAGATCTACAAGAAGGAGAAGATCAACCCGGTCGCCGGCTGTCTTCCGGTCGTGCTGCAGATCCCGGTGTTCTTCTCGCTCTACAAGGTGCTGTTCGTCACCATCGAGATGCGGCACGCGCCGTTCTATGGCTGGATCAAGGACCTGTCGGCGCCGGATCCGACCAACCTGTTCACGCTGTTCGGCCTGATCCCGTTCGACCCGACCCAGCTGCCGCTGTTCGGCCACTACCTGGCGCTCGGCATCTGGCCGATCATCATGGGCATCACAATGTGGTTCCAGATGAAGCTGAACCCGACGCCGCCGGATCCGACCCAGGCGATGATCTTCAACTGGATGCCGCTGATCTTCACCTTCATGCTCGCGGGCTTCCCGGCCGGCCTCGTGATCTACTGGGCCTGGAACAACACGCTGTCGGTGCTGCAGCAGGGCTTCATCATGCGCCGCAACGGCGTGAAGGTGGAGCTGTTCGACAACATCCGCGGCACGTTCAAAAAAAAAGTAGCGTGACGAGTAAGGCGGCGTGAGCCGCTGAAGCAACGAAACGTCTACCGTCATGGCCGGGCTTGTCCCGGCCATCCACGTTTTGATATCCCGCGCAATGGGCGTGGATGCCCGGGTCAAGCCTGGGCATGACGAAGAGCGAGGCCTTGTCATGACCACCAGCCACGACACCGACGAGCGCCTGATCGAAAAAGGCCGCAAGCTGTTCGCTCAATCGTGGCGCTTCACCCACGCCTCGCCCTCGATCGAGAGCCTGCCGCCGATGGGAAGCCTCGAAGTCGCGTTCGCCGGCCGCTCCAATGTCGGCAAGTCCAGCCTGATCAACGCACTGACCGGCCAGAACGCGCTGGCGCGCACCTCGCATACGCCGGGTCGCACCCAGGAGCTGATCTTCTTCGAGGGGCCCGAGCATGCGCCGCTGCGGCTGGTCGACATGCCCGGCTATGGATATGCCGCCGCGGCGAAGACCAAGGTCGCGTCCTGGACCGAGCTGATCCACAAATTCCTGCTCGGCCGCGCCTCGCTCGCCCGCGTCTATGTGCTGATCGATGCCCGTCATGGGCTGAAGGAGGTCGATCAGGAGATCCTCAAGACGCTGGACCGGTCCGCCGTCAGCTATCAGCTCGTCCTGACCAAGGCCGACCAGATCAAGCCGGCTGAGCTCGCAAGCCGGATCGCCGAGACCGAGGCCGCGCTCGCCAAGCATCCGGCGGCGTTTCCTCAAGTGCTGGCGACGTCGTCACGATCGGGCACCGGCATGCCGGAGCTGCGTGCCGCCATGGTGCGGCTGCTGGAAGAGCGGAGCGCATGATGACGCCGTGGCGAATCCTGGTCGCAATGGCCGGGCTGATGGGCGCCGCCGGCGTCGCGCTGGCGGCCAAGGCCGCGCACGAGCCCGATGCATCGCGGCTCGCGACCGCCTCCACCATGCTGCTGTTCCACGCCTGCGCCCTGCTCGGCACCATCGCTCTGGCAGAGCGCGGCGTGGTTCATCGGCGCATCGGCCTGATCACGGCGATCGGCTTCGTGCTCGGCCCGGCCCTGTTCGCCGGCGACCTCCTGATGCGGCAGTTCACCGGCGATCGGCTGTTTCCGTTTGCGGCGCCGATCGGCGGTAGCTTGCAGATCGCGAGCTGGCTCGCACTCGCGGTCTGCGCGCTGTGGCCGCGGCGGGCGTGATCCGGCGCTTTGCGCCGCGGGCGGCAATCGGCTAGAACGCGGCGCGACGCCCCCGACAGCCGAGACCTCCCAGACATGACCGACGCGACCACCATCAGCCCGCTCGATCAGGCCCGCATCCTGTCCGAAGCGCTCCCGCACATGCAGGAGTACGACGACGAAACCATCGTCATCAAATATGGCGGCCACGCCATGGGCGACGAGGACACCGCGAAAGCGTTCGCGCGCGACATCGTGCTGCTGGAGCAGACCGCGATCAATCCGGTGGTGGTGCATGGCGGCGGCCCGCAGATCGCGACCATGCTCAAGCGCCTCGGCATCGTCTCCGAATTCGCCGCCGGCCTGCGCATCACGGACGCGGCGACGATCGAGATCGTCGAGATGGTGCTGGCCGGCTCGATCAACAAGCAGCTGGTCGGCTACATCAACGAGGCCGGCGGCAAAGCCGTCGGGCTGTGCGGCAAGGACGGCAACATGGTGCGCGCGGTCAAGGCGACCCGCACCATGGTCGATCCCGACAGTCACATCGAGAAGGTGGTCGATCTCGGCTTCGTCGGCGAGCCGGACAAGGTCGATCTGACGCTGCTGAATCAGCTGATCGGCTACGAGCTGATCCCGATCCTCGCACCGCTGGCGACTTCGAAGGAAGGCCAGACCTTCAACGTGAACGCCGATACGTTCGCCGGGGCCGTGGCCGGTGCGCTGAAGGCCAAGCGCCTCCTGCTGCTCACCGACGTACCCGGCGTGCTCGACAAGTCGAAGAAGCTGATTCCGGAATTGTCGGTGAAGGACGCGCGCAAGCTGATCGCCGACGGCACCATCTCCGGCGGCATGATCCCGAAGGTCGAGACCTGCATCTACGCACTCGAGCAGGGCGTGCAGGGCGTCGTCATCCTGGACGGCAAGGTGCAGCACGCCGTGCTGCTCGAGCTGTTCACCAACCAGGGCACGGGCACGCTGATCCACAAGTGAGCACTTCCCGCCAACTCTCTCCGTCATGGTCGGGCGAAAGCGCGGAGCGCGTCTTCGCAATGCAGACTGCCCGGCCATCCACGTCGTTCGGCGAAGTCGGAGAGAGAGACGTGGATGCCCGGGCCTCCGCCGCGCCGAAGCGGCTTCGGCCGCGCAGGCGGGTCAAGCCCGGGCATGACGATGTGGGGATATGCGGGCCTGCAATGCCCCTCACGACTCGCCTCTTCCTCGCCCTGTCAACGATCCTCCTTGCCCTTCTCGTCGCGGCCACCCCCGCTCGCGCCGACCTCAAGCTCTGCAACCGGATGAGCTACGTCGTCGAGGCCGCGATCGGCATCGACGAGAAGGCGGCGACCGCGACGCGCGGCTGGTTTCGGCTCGATCCGGCCACCTGTCGCGTGGTGCTGCAGGGGACGATGACCGCCGATCGCATCCTGCTGCATGCGCGCGCGCTCAGCCTGTACGGCGCCTCGCCGATCGCCGCGAACGGCAATGACCAGCTGTGCGTCGCGACCGACAATTTCGTCATCGCAGCCGCCCGGCAGTGCCGCACCGGGCAGACGCCGGCGCCGTTCACGCAGGTGACGCCGACCAAGGCCGACGACGGCACCCTGATCGCCTACCTCGCCGAGAGCGCCGAATATGACGACGAGCAGGCGCGGCTCGCCGGCATCCAGCGGCTGCTCGGCATCGCCGGCTATGACGCCTCGCCGATCGACGGTGTTGACGGGCCGAAGACCCAGGCCGCGCTCGCCGCGTTCCTGAAGAGCCGCGGGCTGTCATCCGACGTTGTGTCGCAGCCGAATTTCTTCGCGACCATGGTGGAGGCGGTGCAGACGCCGGCGCCGTCCGGGCTGACCTGGTGCAACGACACGCCGCACAAGGTGATGGCGGCGGTGGCGACGGACGACGGCCGCACCGTGGTCAGCCGCGGCTGGTACCGGATCGATGCCGGCAAATGCCTGCATCCCGACATCACCGGACAGCCGAAGAAAGTCTACAGCTTCGCCGAGGCGGTCGACGATGAGAACCGCACCATCAAGCTGAAGAACAAGCCGCTGAACTGGGGCGGACTGGTGCAGCTCTGCACCCGCGAGAACAAGTTCGAAACATCAGAGCAGGGCGACTGCCCGAGCCGCGGCTTCACCGCCACAGGATTCACCGCCGTCGACATCACCCGCGGCGGCAAGACGCTGCGGTTTGCGCTGCCGTGATGGGCATATCGATGTTGCCCACGTTGCCACCACACCCACAGCTGTCATCCCGGCGAACGCCGGGATCCATAACCACCGGCCGAGGTTTGGGCCATCGGCATCAGCCATCATGCCGCAAGATAGCTTCCGCGGTATGGGTCCCGGCGTTCGCCGGGACGACAGCGGAATATGCCGCCTTAGCCGGGCATGATGACCGAAGGCAGGATGGACCGACGCCCACATGACAAAATCCCCCCGCAGCTTCGACCACGTCGACACCTGGGTGTTCGATCTCGACAACACGCTGTATCCGCATCACGTCAACCTGTGGCAGCAGGTCGATGCCAGGATCGGCGAGTTTGTCTCCAACTGGCTCGAGGTCGATGCGGACGAGGCGCGGCGCATCCAGAAGGACTACTACCGCCGCTACGGAACGACGATGCGCGGCATGATGACCGAGCACGGCGTGCACGCCGACGACTTCCTGGCCTACGTGCACAAGATCGACCACTCGCCGCTGGAGCCGAATCCGGCGATGGGCGCGGCGATCGAGAAGCTGCCCGGACGCAAGCTGATCCTGACCAACGGCTCGGTCGACCATGTCGATGCCGTGCTGGCGCGGCTCGACATTGCCGGCCATTTCCATGGCGTGTTCGACATCATCGCGGCCGAGCTGACGCCGAAGCCGGCGCGCGAGACCTACGACAAATTCCTCAAGCTGCATGCCGTCGATCCGACACGGGCGGCGATGTTCGAGGACCTTTCCCGCAACCTCGTGGTGCCGCACGACCTCGGCATGACCACGGTGCTCGTGGTGCCGGACGGCACCAAGGAGGTGGTGCGCGAGGACTGGGAGCTGGCGGGTCGCGACGACCCGCATGTCGATCATGTCACGGACGATCTGACCGGATTCTTGCAGCGGCTGGCGGGGTGAAGCCCGCCACGCATTGAACTGTCATTCCGGGGCGATGCGACGCATCGAACCCGGAATCTCGAGATTTCGGGTCTGGTCCTTCGGACCATCCCGGAATGACGGAGCACGATAAGCTGCACCTCCCGCGCGGACGGCCACGCCACCGATGCGTCCTTGACTCTCCGGGTCCAAATCCCGAAAAAGCCGCCCTGCCCACCATGCTCGTACACGGCCGTCCCCGGCTTTCTGCCCAGGGACCAAGCGAGGATCGACCGATGTCACTGTCCGCCCTGGAATCCACCATCAACAGCGCCTTCGATGCCCGTGACGGCGTCTCGACCACGACCAAGGGCGAGGTCCGCGACGCCGTGGAGAGCGCGCTGGAGCGGCTCGACAAGGGCGAGGCGCGGGTCGCCGAGCGCGGCACTGACGGCAAGTGGAGCGTCAACCAGTGGCTGAAGAAGGCCGTGCTGCTGTCGTTCCGCCTCAACGACATGAGCGTGATCCCAGGCGGCCCCGGCCAGGCGTCGTGGTGGGACAAGGTGCCGTCGAAGTTCGAAGGCTGGGGCGAGAACCGTTTTCGCGATGCCGGCTTCCGCGCCGTGCCCGGCGCGATCGTGCGCCGCTCGGCCTACATCGCCAAGAACGTCGTGCTGATGCCGTCCTTCGTCAATCTCGGCGCCTATGTCGACGAAGCCACCATGGTCGACACCTGGTCGACGGTCGGCTCCTGCGCCCAGATCGGCAAGCGCGTGCACATCTCCGGCGGCGTCGGCATCGGCGGCGTGCTTGAGCCGCTGCAGGCCGGCCCCGTGATCATCGAGGATGACTGCTTCATCGGCGCGCGATCGGAGGTTGCCGAGGGCGTGGTCGTGCGCAAGGGTGCGGTGCTGTCGATGGGCGTGTTCCTGGGCGCGTCGACCAAGATCGTCGACCGCGAGACCGGCGAGGTATTCGTCGGCGAGGTGCCGGAATACGCCGTCGTTGTGCCGGGCGCACTGCCGGGCAAGCCGATGAAGAACGGCCAGATCGGCCCCTCCACCGCCTGCGCCGTCATCGTCAAGCGCGTCGACGAGCGCACCCGCTCCAAGACCTCGATCAACGAGCTGCTGCGCGACTGATTGAACCGCGGCTGCGGCCGCAGCAACGAATCTCCGGGCCGGCCAAGCCGTCGGTCCGGAGGACGTCCATGGACTGGACCTGGTTTCTGTTTCGCTTCCACGGCCGGATCAACCGCGCCAAGCTCTGGCTGTCGTTGCTGGTGGTGCTCTGCTGGATGGTCTTTGCCGCCGCGCTGGTGGCGGGCGCGAGCAGGCTGCTGAGCGGCCCGACGGCCTTCAGCTTCAATCTGACCGACATCTTCGCGGTCCTCGACCCCGACACCTTTCGCGGCCTGACCCGCGCCGATATCGTCCCCGCCACCTTCCACGTCATCCTCACCCCCGTGTTCGTCTGGGTGTTTGCCGCAGGCGCCATCAAGCGGCTGCATGACCGCGACAGGAGCGGCTGGTGGACGGTTCCGTTCTTCGTCGTGCCCGGGCTGGTCAACCAGTACGCGGAGCGCATTCCCGGGACGGTCATTCCAGCGATCGTGGGCGGCGCTGGTGCGCTGCTCTCGCTGTGGGCCTTCATCGAATTGTACTGCCTTGCCGGCGATCCCTGGACCAATCGCTTCGGGCCCAACCCGTTGCCGAAGATCCGATCCAGCGAACGCTCCGGCCAGCCAAGACCGCCCGCGCCCGCCTGGAACCAGCACAAGGAGCTGGAGTTCACCCCGCACGTTGCGAGCCCGCCGCTGGGGGAAGCGGCAATCGGCAGCACTAGCCCGCCGGCAAAATAGCATGTTAAGCGAAAGGCATGACCGATGCCCTCGCCATCACCCGCGACCTGATCCGCTGCCCCTCCGTGACCCCGGCCGATGCCGGAGCGCTCGGCGTGCTCGAGGCCCTGCTGAAAGACGCGGGCTTCACGACGCATCGCGTGACCTTCTCGGAAGCAGGCGCCGCCGATATCGACAACCTCTACGCCCGCATCGGCACCGAGGGGCCGCACATCACCTTCGCCGGCCACACCGACGTGGTGCCGCCCGGCGATGAAGCGGCGTGGAGCCTTGGCGCGTTCTCCGGCGAGGTGAAGGAAGGCTACATCTATGGCCGCGGCGCCGTCGACATGAAGGGCGGCATCGCCTGCAGCGTTGCGGCCGTGCTCGACTATCTACGCGATCACGGCGGACAGCCAAAAGGCTCGATCTCGTTCCTGATCACTGGCGACGAAGAGGACGTCTCGGTCAACGGCACCATCAAGCTGTTGCAGTGGGCGGCCGAGCGCGGCGAGCGGTTCGACCATTGCGTGCTCGGCGAGCCGTCCAATCAAGAGGTCATGGGCGACTGCATCAAGATCGGCCGCCGCGGCTCGCAGTCCGGCACCCTGATCGTCGAGGGCAAGCAGGGCCACGTCGCCTATCCGCACCGTGCCTCCAACCCGGTGCCGGACATCTCGCGCCTGATCGTCGCACTGTCGGACGAGCCGCTCGATCATGGCAGCGCGCAGTTCCAGCCGTCGAATCTCGAATTCACCACCGTCGATGTCGGCAACACCGCAACCAACGTCATCCCGGGCCTGGCGCGGGCGAAATTCAACATCCGCTACAATGACTGCCATACGCAGGAGACGCTGCGCGCGCTGGTGGAAGAGCGGCTCGCCAAGGCCTGTGGCAACCGCATCCGCGCCCACATCGACTGGCTGCCGTCGAACTCCAACGTGTTCCTGACCAAGCCGGGACCGTTCACCGACCTCGCCGTCGCCGCGATCGAGAGCGTGACGGGGCGAAAGCCGGAGCTGTCGACCACCGGCGGCACCTCGGACGCGCGTTTCATTTCGAGCTACTGCCCGGTGATCGAGTTCGGCCTGGTCGGCCAGACCATGCACCAGATCGACGAGCGCGCCTCGGTCGCCGACATCGCGACCTTGACGAGGATCTATCGCGGCATTCTCGAAAGATATTTCGCCTGAGCGGCGCGCCTGATCCTGATCAGGCGGCCTTCACCTCCGCCAGGAACTGATCGACCTCGCGACGCAGGTCGGTGGCCTGGCCGGCGAGGCTCGCCGCGGAGTCGAGCAGCGAGCGCGCCGATCCGCGGGTGTCCGCGGCGGCCGCGCTGACCAGCGCGATCGACGACGAGACGTCGTTGGTGCCGCTCGCGGTCTGCTGCACACTGCGGGCGATCTCCCGGGTCGTGGCGCTCTGCTCGGCCACCGCACTCGCCACCGCTCCGGTAACACCGCTGATGGTGTTGACGACGGCGGCGATCTTCTCGATCGCAGCCACCGTGCTGCCGGTCTCGTTCTGGATCGCGGCGATCTGGCTTTCGATCTCCTCGGTGGCCTTGCTGGTCTGGGATGCGAGACTCTTCACCTCGGATGCGACGACGGCAAACCCCTTGCCGGCCTCGCCGGCGCGCGCCGATTCGATCGTGGCATTGAGCGCGAGCAGATTGGTCTGCGAGGCGATGGCGCGGATCAGCTGCACGACGTCGCCGATGCGCGTGGCGCTGCCGGCGAGCGTGCGGACTTTGTCGGTGGTATCGAGCGCCTGGCTGGTCGCGTTGGAGGATTCCGACGCGGCTTCTGCGATCTGCCGGGTGATCTCCTTCATCGACGCGTCGAGCTCTTCCGAGGCGGCCGCCACCGTGTTGACGCCGGAGGTCGCCTGCGCCGCCGCATCCGCCACCGCGGTGGCGCGCGATGCGGTGGTGCTGGCCGAGCCGTCGAGCGTCTCGGCCGATTGCTTCAGGCCGCTCGCGGCATCGCTCAGCCGGCCGCACAGCGTATCGATGACCTCGCCGAACCGCCGGGTGAGCGCCTCGATCTTCTGCCGGCGCGCATCACGCCGCGCCTCGGCATCGGCGCCCTGCAGCGACAGCCGATCGGCCTCCGCCGACTTCTCCTGCAGAACGCCGATGGCATTGGCGAGCGTGCCGATCTCGTCGGTCCGATCGCCATATCCGATCTCGACGCTGCGCTCGCCACCGGCGATCCGACGGATCATTTCGGTCAGATTCGACAGCGGCTTGATCACGCGGGCATTGAACCAGACCGTCCCCAGTGCGGCGGCCGCGACGTTGACCAGCAACAGGACCAGCGCCAGGACAAAGCGGGTCTGCGACTCGGCGATCGCGACCTCGCTCTGGCTCAGCGCCTCGGCGAGGGCTGCATCGCGCAGCGGCAGGATCGTATCGAGGATCGGGAATACGGACCGCAGGAACTGGTCGGGATCGAGCTCGAGCACCTTGCCCCGGTTCGGCGCCACCTGCGACGAATAGAACTCGCCGCCGCGGGCCCAATAGCCATTCTCGACCTCGGTCAGGGCCGCGAAGATCGGCTTCCGGTTGATCTCTGCGGCAGCGAGCTTGGCCGTCGTCCAGATGCGCTCGATGCGTCCCTTGAACGTCGCGAGCGCCTCGGCCGGTTCACCCGCCATCGGCTGCTTGGTCGCGATCATGCGAACGAACGTCGTCGTGGCGCGACCGGCCCAGTCGCGCAAATCCCAGCCGATCACCGCGAGACGCGCCGCCTGGCCTACCGCGGGATTGGCCGCATTGATCCGGCGCACGATCACGTCGACATGGCTGCCGGTCGTTTCCTGGATCGTGAACATCTGGGGCACGTAATCACGGACGATTGCTTCGGATCGCGCCGCCTTGGCCTGCGCGACGGCATCGAGAGCGACCCCGCGCGTCGCACGCAACTTCTGCTGGATCGAGTCCAGCGCGGCGCTGTCTTCACTCAGCAGCGCCAGGCTGCGCGCCTTGGCGAAGGCGTCGTCAGAGCCTTGAAGTATCTTCTGCAGCGCGGCCAGCTCGTCCGAGTTCGCCGGATTCGGCGACGCCAGGCGGGGATTGACCATGGCGCGCTCGAGGTTCAGCTTTTCCGGCAGCCGCAGCATGGCGGCCAGCAGCTGCGTATCACGGCCTGCCGTCCTCGCGGCCTGCAGCGAGGTCAGCTGCTGCCAGGCGAACAACATGGTTGCGAGCAGGCCGATGACGGCCCCGAGCAGCAAAGAGAGCAGGAAGACTTGACGAATGCGCACGATCGACCTCGCTGGACAGCAGCCTGAGGTCCGGATAGCAGCGAGGGCTTCAATTTGGAGTTAATGAATCCTGTCCCTTACTCCCGAAACGACTACTCATTAGGACAATCATTGGCAGCTAATAGCGATTCGCGGGTTCCACTGCAGAACGATCTCAATAGTCGACCTTCACGAGATAGAGGCCTTCCGGCGGGGCGACGACGCCACAGGCGGCGCGATTGCGCGCGGCGAGCGCGGCGGCGAGATCATCGGCGCTCCAGCGGCCCTGCCCGACCCACACCAGCGAGCCAACCATCGAGCGCACCTGGCTGTGCAGATAGGAGCGTGCGGAGGTGAGGATGGTGATCGCATCGCCGTCCCTCACGACGTCGAGCTGATCGAGCGTCTTCTCCGGCGATTTTGCCTGACATTCCGTGTCGCGGAAAGTCGTGAAATCATGCTTGCCGATCAGCCGCTGGGCCGCCGCGTGCATCGCGTCCGAGTCGAGCCGCTGCGGCACGCGCCAGACGCGGCCGACCTCGAGCGCGAGATTGGAGCGGCGGTTGACGATGCGATAGCGATAGTGCCGCCTGCGGGCGGAGAAGCGTGCTTCGAAGGTGTCGGGGACGATCTCGGCGTCGAGCACCGCGATCGGGTTGGGCCGCAGATGCGCGTTGAGCGCGTCGCGCAATTTGTCGGGCCGGAATTCTTTCTCAACGTCGCAATGCGCGACCTGACCGGTGGCGTGGACGCCGGCATCGGTGCGCCCCGAGCCATGCACCCGGGTCGGAACGCCACAGGTCGCCTGCACCGCCGCTTCGAGCGCGCCCTGCACCGACGGCAAGGTCGCCTGCAGTTGCCAGCCGCAGTACGGCGCGCCGTCATATTCGATGGTGAGCTTGTAGCGGGGCATCTGACCCGATCGAGTTTTGCCGTCATTGCCGGGCTCGACCCGGCAATCCATCCCTGGGCGAAGCTTGTTCTTGAGATGGATGCGCGGGTCAAGCCCGCGCATGACGAGATGAGGTGGTCAGCGGAAACGCAGGCCCGGCGCGATAGGGGTGCCGCGCAGGAAATCCGCGGCCTTCATGGGACCCTTGCCGGCGCGCTGTAGCTCGGTGACGCGGATGGCGCCGTCGGCGCAGGCGATGGTGAGCTGCTCGTCAAGAACGGCGCCCGGCTCGCCCCTGCCGTCGGCAAGCGCGCAGCGCAGGATCTTCAAGCGGACCGCTTCGCCATCAAGCGTGAACTCACTCCAGGCGCCAGGAAATGGCGCCAGGCCGTGGATGTGCCGCAGCACCGCGTGGGCCGGCCTCGTCCAGTCGATCCGCGCCTCGGCCTTCTCGATCTTGGCGGCGTAGGTGACGCCTTCCTCTGCCTGCTTCGTCAGCGTCAGCCCGCCGCGCTCTAGCGCCGCCATCGCGCGCACCATGAGATCGGCGCCGATCCGCGACAGGCGGTCGTGCAGATCGGACGCCGTCATCGCGTCGGTGATCGCAAGGCGCTCGGCCATCGCGACATCGCCGGTGTCGAGCCCGACATCCATCTTCATCACCATGACGCCGGACTCGGCATCACCCGCCATGATCGCGCGGTTGATCGGCGCGGCACCGCGCCAGCGCGGCAGCAGGGAAGCGTGGAGATTGTAGCAGCCGAGCTTGGGCGCATCGAGAATGGCTTGGGGAAGGATCATGCCGTAGGCGACGACCACGGCCGCATCGGCCTGATGAGCCTGAAACTCGGCCAAGGCCTCCTCGGTCTTCAGCGTCTTTGGCGTGAACACGGCAATGCCGAGCCGGCGCGCCTCGGTCTCGACCGGCGTCGGCTGCAGCGCGAGGCCGCGGCGGCCGCCGGGTTTCGGCGCGCGCGTATAGACCGCCGCGATCTCGTGGCCGTGGCCGGCGAGTTCGAGCAGGGTCGGCACGGCGAAATCCGGCGTGCCCATGAAGATCAGGCGAAGCGGCATCTGGTGGAAGATCCTGCATTGCCGAATCCTCCGCGTCATGCCCGGGCTTGTCCCGGCCATCCACGTCGAGCTGCCTGTAACGCGCGGCGAGACGTGGATGCCCGGGTCAAGCCCGGGCATGACGGAGGAGAGAGTTGACCGTTAGTCGCTGGCGCGCTTGGCGGCCTTGGTGAACTTCTTCATCACGCGGTCGCGCTTCAGCTTCGACAGATAGTCGATGAACAGCACGCCGTTGAGATGATCGATCTCATGCTGGATGCAGGTGGCGTAGAGCCCCTCGGCATCCTCCTCGCGGACCACCCCGTGCAGATCGGTGAAGCGCACGCGCACGCGCGCCGGCCGCTCGACCTCCTCGTAATATTCGGGGATCGACAGGCAGCCTTCCTCGTAGACCGACAGCTCGTCCGACTTGGCGACGATCTCCGGATTGATGAAGACGCGCGGCTCGCGCTTGCCTTCCCCGTTCGCGTCGGGCTTGGCCAGATCCATGGTGATGACGCGCAGCGGCTGCGCGACCTGGATCGCTGCGAGCCCGATGCCCGGCGCGTCGTACATGGTCTGGAACATGTCGTCGACCAGCTGCCGGATCTCCAGCGTGACCTTCTCGACCGGCTTGGACACCAGCCGCAACTGCCGGTCCGGCAGGATGATGATTTCTCTTAGGGACATGGCGCGCGATTTAAGCCGCGGAACCGGCGCGGTCAATGTGATGGCTCGCGGTTAAGACTTCGCTAACCATGAATTTCAACGTTTCGTTAACCATGATTCTTAACGTGCGCTTAACCATAATTGTTCTCTCTTCGTTCGCGAGCTTGCGCGAATCGGATAGACGGGGGTGATGACCGTCAGCCAATCCCTCAATCCTGTCGTCGTCATCATCGGCGACCTGCCCATCAGGGCGAGCGATGCGCTGATCGGATTCGGCGTACTGGTGCTGCTACTGCTCGTGATAATCGTGGCCGCCGTGGCCCGCTCCGGACGGCGCGGCGCGGAGCTCGCCGCCCAGCAGGCGATGCGGGCTGACGAGCTCGAACAACGGTTCGGCGAGATGATCCGCGTCCAGAGCGAGGCCTCCGGACGGGTCGACGCGATGGCCCAGTTGCTCGCCGGCCGTCAGGTGGACCTGGCCCGCAGCGTGAACGAACGGCTCGATGCGGTCACCCACCGCGTCGGACAGTCGATGGAGCAGAGTACGCGCCACACAATGGATAGTCTGCGCGTGCTGCACGAGCGCCTCGGCATCATCGACAACGCCCACCGTGATCTCAGCGAGCTGACGACGCAAGTGACGACCTTGCGCGACGTCCTCGCTAACAAACAGTCGCGCGGCGCCTTCGGCCAGGCGCGCATGGAGGCGATCGTCCAGGACGGGCTTCCGAAGGGCAGCTACGCGTTTCAGCACACGCTCGCCAGCGGCAAGCGGCCCGACTGCGTCGTGTTCCTGCCCGATTCGCGACCGCTGTGCATCGACGCCAAGTTTCCGCTGGAAGCCGTGACCGCGCTGCACGACGCCGTGACCGAGGAGGAGAAGCGCGCCGCGGCGCAGCGGCTGCGCACCGACGTGCTCCGCCATGTCAATGACATTGCCGAGAAGTACCTCGTGGTCGGCGAGACGCAGGACACGGCGCTGATGTTCGTGCCGTCGGAATCGGTCTATGCCGAGATCCATGACGGCTTCGACGACGTGATCCAGAAAGCCTATCGCGCGCGCGTCGTGCTGGTGTCGCCGTCGCTGCTGATGCTCGCGATCCAGGTCATGCAGCAGATCATGAAGGATGCGCGCATCCGCGACGCCGCCGACCAGATCCGCAACGAGGTGATCCATCTCGGGGACGATCTCGGCCGCCTGCGCGAGCGCGTGCTCAAGCTGCAGAAGCATTTCGGCGATGTCGGCGAGGACATCCGCCAGATCCTCATTTCCGCCGACAAGATCGAGAAGCGCGCCGCCCGCATCGAGGAGCTCGATTTCAGCAAGCAGGATGCGCCGGTGGACTCACCACGCATCGCGCCGGCTGCTGGCACGACGCCGGATCTGTTTCCTCTAACGGGGCGCATGCAGGCCGGAGAGTGATCGTTGGCTGCGTCTGTTGCATGAGAGGGCAATCCAGACAAGATTGTCATCGCCCGGTCAAACCGGGCGATGACGGCTGTGTTTGTGGTGCTGTCGAAATCTGTTACCACCCGGTCATGACCGCACCCGACACCGCTTCCGAGATCACCGCGACCGCCGCAGAGTCCGCCGCCAAACCCGCCCCCACCTGGCGCGAGAGCATGGCCGTCTACTTGCAGCCGCGCGTGCTCGTGGTGCTGTTCCTCGGCTTCTCGTCGGGCCTGCCGCTGGCGTTGTCCGGCTCGACGCTTCAGATCTGGATGCGTGAGCTCGGCGTCGATCTCGGCACGATCGGGCTGTTCGCCCTCGTCGGGACGCCGTACACGCTGAAATTCCTTTGGGCGCCGCTGGTGGACGCGCTGCACGTGCCGCTGCTAACGCGCGCGTTCGGACGGCGGCGCGGCTGGCTGGTGTTCGCACAGCTGCTCTTGATCGGCGCCATCCTGCTGCTGGCGCTCACTGATCCGGCACATGCGCCGTTCATGGTGGCGCTGGCCGCGCTGCTGGTCGCCGCGATGTCGGCGACCCAGGACATCGTGGTCGATGCCTTCCGCGTCGAGAGCCTGCCGGAGAGCGAGCAGGCCGCGGGCATGGCGGCGTATGTCGCCGCCTATCGCATCGGCATGCTGGTCTCGACCGCCGGCGCGCTGGTGGTGGTCAGTGCATTCGAGAACTCGGGGCTGACGCGTCCGTCGTCCTGGATGTGGGGCTATGTTGCGATGGCCGGACTGGTGCTGATCGGAACGATCACGGCCCTCGCGGCGACCGAGCCGGCCCAGTCGCAGCAGGCGGAGGCCGCGATGGGTGCGGACACCGCGCTCACCCGCGTGATGCATGCGGCTGCCGGAGCCTTCGTCGAGTTCCTCGGGCGGCGTGATGCGCTCACGGCGCTCGCCTTCGTCGTGCTGTTCAAGTTCACCGACGCCTTCTCCGGCACGATGACGGCGCCGTTCGTGATCGATCTCGGCTTCAGCAAGGTCGACTACGCCGCGATCGTGAAAGGCGTGGGCCTCGCCGCGACGCTCGCCGGCGGCTTTGCCGGCGGCTTCGTCGCGCGACGCTATTCGCTCGCGACGAGTCTCTGGATCGGCGGCGTGGTGCAGGCGATGGCGAACCTCTCGTTCTCCTGGCTTGCGATCGTCGGAGTCAATCAATGGGCACTGGCGCTGGCGATCTCGGCGGAAAACTTCACCAGCGCGGTCGGCACCGTGATCTTCGTCGCCTATCTCTCCGCGCTGTGTCAGAACCCGCTGCACACCGCCACCCAATATGCACTGCTGACCGCGCTCGCCGCGGTCGGGCGCACCTATTTGTCGTCAGGCGCCGGCTACGTGGCGAAGGCGACCGGCTGGCCGCTATTCTTCGTGATCTGCGTGCTGGTCGCGATCCCGAGCCTCGTGCTGCTCGCCTGGCTGCAGCGGCGCGGACATTTCGACCAGTTGGGGCCAGTGAAGGTGTAGCTGCCGCCTCACATTCAACCGTCGTCGCCCGCCACCGGGTGTCGTCTTCGACGAGCCCGATGACAGGCTCCGACGGGTGACCCAGTATTCCAGAGACGTCAGCCATCGAGCGAGCAGCCGCGGGGTACTGGATCGCCCGGTCGAGCCGAGCGCCGACAGCGGAAAGTCAGGACGCCGCACTCGCGTGGACGGCCCAATCAGGTCTCACCGCTTCACCAAGCTCCACTTGGTCACGACCGCCTCGCTCATCTGTCCCGCATCCTGGGCGCAGGCGATCTCGTCGACCTTGACCGCGATCTGCTTGCCGAGCAGACCCTTGAGCTGCGACGCCTGCGCCGTGTTCGCGGTGACGAGCTGGAACGTCTCCGGGCCGGTCTCCAGGTTGCACAGCCCGCTCGGCGGCGGCAGGCGGCGCGGCTCGCTCGTGATCTGATAGGCGGCGGACGGCTGGCCCGGCTTGGCGCCTTTGAGCTTGAGCGCGTTCAGCTCTCCCGACAGCACGTCACCGGCATTGAGCGGCTTGCCCGCCTTCTGCGGCGCCTCGCTTTGCTGCGCCAGCACTGACGGCGCCGAGAGCGCCGCCAGAATCGCGCCCAAAGCCAGCCGTTTGCCGAATCCGCGTTTCGTCATCATTCCACTTCCGTCTGTGCTTAGAACAAGGTCCGCTGCCGCATCGCGGCCGAGAGCGTGCCTTCGTCGAGATAATCGAGCTCGCCGCCGACCGGCACGCCATGTGCCAGCCGCGTGACCTTGACGTTCGCCTCCTGCAGGAGGTCGGTGATGTAGTGCGCGGTGGTCTGGCCGTCGACCGTCGCATTCAAAGCGAGGATGATCTCGGACACCTCGGGCGCATGCGCGCGCTGCACCAGCGCATCGATGGTGAGATCCTGCGGGCCGACGCCATCGAGCGGCGACAGCGTGCCGCCGAGCACGTGATAGCGGCCGTTGGAGGCCTTGGCGCGCTCCAGCGCCCAGAGGTCGGCGACGTCGGCGACGACGACGATCATCGCCGGATCTCGACGCGGATCGGTGCACACAGTGCACGGGCTTTGCGTATCGATATTGCCGCAGGTCTTGCAGACCTGGATGCGATCGATCGCGACCTGCAGCGCCGAGGCAAGCGGCACCATCAGCGCCTCGCGCTTCTTGATCAGATGCAGCGCGGCGCGCCGCGCCGAGCGCGGTCCGAGGCCGGGCAGGCGCGCAAGCAATTGGATCAGGCGTTCGATCTCGGGACCGGCGACGGCCATCAGTTCACAAATGTCATCAGGTCAACTAACCAAAACCGAAGCCTGGCGGCAGGCCGAGCTTGCCGGTGATGGCCTGCATCTTCTCCTGCATCGCGGCTTCAGCCTTGCGGCGCGCATCGCCATGCGCGGTGACCAGCAGGTCCTCCAGGATCTCGGCCTCCTCCGGCTTGAGCAGCGACGGATCGATCTTGATGCTCTTCACGTCCATTTTGGCGGTCATGCGCACGGCAACCAGACCGCCGCCCGAGATGCCCTCGACCTCGACGTTGCCGAGTTCCTCCTGCATCTCCTGCATCTTCGTCTGCAACTGCGCCGCCTGTTTCATCATGCCGAGAAAGTCAGCCATCGGAGCACCTCATCATCAGTCATCTTGTTGAGCATGATCTCCGCGCAAACGCCTTTGGCGTTTGTCGCGAGGAAAACCGGTTTCCACTTTTCCGGATCATGCTCTAGAAATCATCATCGTCGGACTCGTCGGGCGGCTCGACAGCACTGGCGTCCGATTCGGGCGGCTCGGGGGCGAGCCGGCGCACTTCGACCACCTTGGTGCCCGGGAACCGCGCCAGGATCTCCTGCACGCGCGGATCGGCCTCCGCCGCCGCCTCGCGCTCGCTCTTGGCGCGCAGATTCTGCTCGCGCAAGGTCGCCTGGCCCGGCTCGTTGGAAACGATCACCGTCCAGCGCCGGCCGGTCCAGTCCTCCAGCTTGCGCCCGAGGTCCGAGACAAGCGAGCGCTGCGCCGTCCGTTCCAGCGCGATCTCCAGCCGTCCCTCTTCGAAGCGGACCAGCCGCACGTCCATCTCAAGCGCGCTCTTGGTGATCAGGTCACGGTTCTTGCCGGCCAGCGCGACGAGTTCCTGAAAGCTCCCTATGCGCAGTGCGGGCTGGTCCTGTAATGCCGGCGACGGCTGCGATGACATCGCCTGCGGGCGCATCGAACCGCCGACCGCGGCGAGCGTCGGGCCTTGCGCCCGCGGCGCCTGCATTGGCGCCGACGTCATCACAGGCGGCGCCCCCGCGCTCATGCCGGATGCCGGCGCAGGACGCGCCCCGCCGCCGTTCGTGACGATCGGCGAGCCACCACCGCTCTGCTCGATCATACGAATGGCTTCGTCGGGCGTCGGCAGATCGGCCGCGTAGGCGATGCGCACCAGCACCATTTCCGCCGCTGCAGCCGGGCGCGTCGCGCCTTGCGTCTCCGCAATGCCCTTGAGCAGCATCTGCCACATCCGCGACAGCACCCGCATCGACAGCTTGGTGGCGAAGTCGCGCGCGCGCAGCCGCTCGGTCTCGCTGAAGGCGACGTTGTCGGCCGTCGCCGGCACGACCTTCACCCGGGTGACGAAGTTCACGAACTCGGCCAGATCCGACAGCACGACCACGGGGTCGGCGCCGACGTCATACTGCTCGCGGAATTCCTTGAAGGCGGCGGCAATGTCGCCGCTGGCGAGATGGTGGAACAGGTCGATCACGCGGGTGCGGTCGGCGAGGCCCAGCATCTGCCGGACATCATCGGCGCGCACCTCGCCGGCGCTGTGCGCGATCGCCTGATCGAGCAGCGACAACGAATCGCGCACCGAGCCTTCGGCGGCGCGCGCGATGATACCGAGCGCCTCGGGCTCGATCGTCACGCCTTCCATGGTCGCGATGCCCTGGAGATGCTTCATCAGCACCTCGGCCTCGACCCGGCGCAGATCGAAGCGCTGACAGCGCGACAGCACCGTGACCGGCACCTTGCGGATCTCGGTGGTGGCGAACACGAACTTGGCGTGCTCCGGCGGCTCCTCCAGCGTCTTCAGGAAGGCGTTGAACGCCGCCGTCGACAGCATGTGGACTTCGTCGATGATGTAGACCTTGTAGCGCGCGCTGGCCGGAGCATAGCGCACGCTGTCATTAATCTGGCGGACGTCGTCGACGCCGGTATGGGACGCCGCGTCCATCTCCAGGATGTCCATGTGCCGGCTTTCCATGATCGCCTGGCAATGGGTGCCGAGCACCGGCATGTGGATGGTCGGGCCCTTCACCGAGCCGTCGGGCAGCTCGTAATTCAGGGCGCGCGCGAGGATGCGGGCCGTCGTGGTTTTGCCGACGCCGCGGACGCCGGTCAGAATCCAGGCCTGCGGAATCCGGCCGGTCTCGAACGCGTTCGAGACCGTGCGCACCACGGCCTCCTGGCCGATCAGATCTGCGAAGCTGGAGGGGCGGTATTTGCGCGCCAGCACCCGGTAGGGCTTGGCGGGAGCGTCGGCGCTGTCAGGCGGAACAGGTGGGGCGACAGCGTCGGTCATCGAGCGATCCGCAAGTGAGTATTCCAGGCCGGCATCGATCGCGGGTCGTCGACGCAATCAGCCGGAGCGCGGTCGAGCGCCCGCCCTGCGCGGGGTCCCCGCCATCTTTGCGCGATTCGCTCGAGAAAACAGGTAGGAGACTGACGAGCGACCCGATCCGGACCTCGTTAGGGCTGCTTCCTTCCGGACCTGACCCGGTTGGCGAGTGGCTCGTCCACCGCCAATCTCCCGCTGCCTATTTGGGGCCAAACGGTCCGGAAAGCAAGCGCGAGCTTCGCCAGGGCGACCCACCGCCCCGCGGGCTTGTGCCGCAGCTCGGAAAGGCTTTAGGTGCCGTCGAATTCCCCGCCAGACCGTCCGCCAGGAACCGCCGCATGCCCGAATCAGCCTGGTCGCTGCATCCGCAACTTGCGAAGGATACGATCGACATTGGCGACCTGCCGCTGTCCCGCGTGCTGGTGATCAAGGACGCGAACTATCCTTGGCTGCTGGTGGTGCCGCGCCGCGAGGGCGCGGTCGAGATCATCGATCTCGACGAGGTCGCGCAGGCGCAGCTGATGACCGAGATCACGCGGGTGTCGCGCGCGCTCAAGGAGATCACCAAATGCGACAAACTCAACGTCGCCGCGCTCGGCAACATGGTGCCGCAGTTGCACGTCCACATCATCGCGCGACGCACAAGTGACGTGGCCTGGCCGCGACCGGTGTGGGGCGCCGCGCCGCCCGTGCCTCACGATGCGCAGGAGGTGCAGCAGTTCATCAGCGCTGTCAGGCGCAAGATCTGGTTAGGGTAAGAGATGTCGCCATTCGACTTGTTTCCGCTCGGAAAGCCGGCCTTCGTCAGCCATCCAATCGATCGCGCCGCCCATCTGCGCTTCCATGATGACAAGCTGATCGCCTTCGAGAGCAATCCCTCGACGCGCGCCTATGTCGTGCACCGCGATTCGCTGGTGCTGAAGCGCGACGGCGACCAACTGCGCGCGCTGCTGTCGATCGACGAGGCGCTGAAGTTCGGCGCCAATCCGGGAACGATCTTCCTCGGGCTGCAGGACGGCGCGGCCGTGTTCGGCATGGGCATCTCGCCGGCCGCCGTCGAAAAGCTCGCCGGGCGCGACGATGTGTCGGTCGCCGAGCTGCGCGGGATGGCGATGCAGGGTGCGCCCCCGGTCGACCAGCTGGCGACGATCGCGATGGCGAAATCCCTGGTGTCCTGGCATCAGCGTCACGGCTTCTGCGCCAATTGCGGCGCCAAGACCGCGATGCGCGAGGGCGGCTGGAAGCGCGAATGCCCGAGCTGCAAGACCGAGCATTTCCCGCGCACCGATCCGGTCGTGATCTCGCTGGTCGCTTCCGGCGACAAGTGCCTGCTCGGGCGGCAGAAGCAGTTTCCGGCCGGCATGTATTCCTGCCTCGCCGGCTTCGTCGAGGCGGCCGAGACGATCGAGGACGCCGTCCGGCGCGAGGTGTTCGAAGAATCCGGCATTCGCTGCACCGACGTGACTTACTACATGACCCAGCCCTGGCCCTACCCGTCGTCGCTGATGATCGGCTGCAGCGCCCGGGCGCTCAACGAAGACATCGTCATCGACCGTAACGAGCTCGAGGACGTGCGCTGGTTCAGCCGCGACGAGGCCCGGCAGATGCTGGTGCGGCAGCATCCGGATGGCTTGGCGGGACCGCATCCGTTCGCCATTGCTCATCATCTGGTCGGTCGCTGGCTGAAAGAGAACGACGAGCGGTAGCAGGAAACCAGCCCATCCCTCCGCGGAAACGGCCAGACCCGTCCGCAAAGGGCTGAACGGCCGATCCTTGCCTTGGAACGATTTTCTCTATATGAGGGTTTTATAGCCTTCATATGGAACAAGTTTCTCCATGACCGATGTCGCCGCCCAGGGCTCCGAGGCCAATCGCCGGCTCGATGCCATCGACCGCAAGATTCTGATGGTCCTGCAGGAGGACGCTTCGCTGTCCGTAGCCGAGATCGGCGACCGGGTCGGACTGTCGTCGACACCGTGCTGGAAGCGCATCCAGCGGCTGGAGGCCGATGGCGTGATCCTGCGCCGGGTGGCCCTGGTCGATCAGAACAAGATCGGGCTCGGCATCTCCGTGTTCGTGTCGGTGGAGAGCGCCGACCATTCCGAGGCCTGGCTGCGCAAATTCGCCGAAGCGGTCAGCTCGATGCCGGAGGTGATGGAGTTCTACCGGATGGCCGGCGACGTCGACTACATGCTGCGCGTCGTCGTTGCGGACATGCAGAGCTACGATGTCTTCTACAAGAAGCTGATCAGCGCGGTGCCCCTCAAGAACGTCACCTCGCGCTTCGCCATGGAGAAGATCAAGTCGGTCACGGCGCTGCCGGTGCCGCCGGTCTGAGCCGAGCATTCCGGGCAGCTTCGACGTTGCAGCGCTAGCGTCCCGAACCTCGGTCGTCATCCCTAACGAACGTTTACCGGAAGTTATTCCCATCCCTCTATTCTTGGATGCGATGACGTCCGGTGCAACCATACCTCCGTCTTCGCGCGCCTGGCTCAATGCCACGGCACTCCTGATCGCGAGCTTTGTCGCGGTTGCTGCGCTGTCACTCCAAGTGCGCATGGGGAGCGAAATCGTGGCCGTCGCTTTCCCACCTTGGTGGAGCGCGCAACAGGCGATGCTCGCCGCGGCCTCGGCTGACGCCGCTCTCGTGCGCACGACAACCGTTTCATCGCTGCTGGTCGTCCGTCCCGGCGAACACGACGGCTTGGCGCGGCTGCGCGAGGCCGGAGCCTGGCTCGTCATCGATCCGCAGGCGGTGTCCGCCTGCTTTGCAAAATGATCTCTTTGGGGGAATAGGAAATGACCGTCGAGACCAGCGATCTGGCAACCCTCCGGCACACGACCAGCAAGCTTCTGCTGGCGGTGCTCTGGGTTCACGTTCCGCTCTCCCTCATCATCGGGCTGTCGCGTGGCGACTGGTTGATGCCGACCATGCTCATGGTCGTCATGGCAGTGGTGGCAACCCTTTCCTGGCGCAGCGCCGGCGACACTTTGTCGACCCAGCTCACGGTCGCAGTCGCCGTCATGGGCGGCGTATCCGTGCTTGTCTACCAGATGTCCGGACATGCCTGGCAGATCGACATGCACATGTATTTTTTCGCCGCGCTCGCCTGTCTGGTCGCATATTGCGACTACCGGCCGATCCTGGCCGGCACCGTCGCCGTCGCGCTTCACCATCTGGTCCTGAACTTCGTCTTTCCTGCAGCGATCTACCCGGGCGGCGCTGATTTCGGCCGCGTTGTGCTGCATGCGGTCATCCTGCTGATCGAGGCCGGCGTTCTCATCGCCCTCGCGCTCAAGCTGACGCAGTTGTTCGAAACCAGCGCGCGCAAGACCGCGGAAGCCGAATCGGCGATCGCTGCCGAGGCGCGCGCCAACGCCGAGCGGTTCGAGGCCGAGCAACGCGTCAAACAGCAGACCGATCTTGCCCGGCGCGAACTGGCAGAGGGTTTCGAGCGCAAGATCGGCGGCATCGTCGAGGCGGTGGCCGTCGCCGCCAACGAGATGCAGAGCCTGTCCTCGTCGATGAGCCGGAGCAGCGCCGAGTCCTCGCGCCAGACGTCGGCCGCGGCCGGCGCCTCGCAGCAGGCGTCGACCAATGTCGAGACGGTCGCTGCAGCAACGGAAGAGCTGACGGCGTCGATCAACAACATCTCACAGCAGGTGACGCGCTCGGCGGAGATCGCCGCGAAAGCGGCGGACGAAGCTCGTCGTACCAACACGGTGGTCGAGAGCCTGGCTGCCGGCACCCAGAAGATCGGCGAGGTGGTGACGCTGATCCAGACGATCGCGAGCCAGACCAACCTGCTGGCGCTGAATGCCACCATCGAGGCGGCGCGCGCTGGCGAGCACGGCAAGGGCTTCGCCGTCGTGGCAAGCGAGGTCAAGGCGCTCGCCAACCAGACCGCGAAGGCCACCGAGGAAATTTCGAGCCAGGTGCAGAGCATCCAGAGCGCCACGGGTGACGCCGTCAGCGCCATCCAGGCGATCGGGGGAACGATTGCCGAGATCGACGAAATTTCCAAGGAGATCGCCACCGCGGTCGAGCAGCAGGGCCTCGCCACCGGAGAAATTTCCGGCAACGTGCAGCAGGCGGCCGAAGGCACGCGGCTTGTCAGCCAAAGCATGGGCAGCGTGACCCGTGCCTCCGACGAGACCGGCAGCGCCGCGTCCCGGCTGCTGGAGTCGGCGAACGGACTATCCTCGCAATCCACCCGGCTCAAATCCGAGGTCGATCAGTTCCTGAGCTCCCTGAGGGCCGCATGATGCCGTCGAATATCATGGGATCAGCGCGAGCATCGGCCCTAGCGCGACATCATCAACGCGGCCTCAGATCGTCTGGTTGTAGGCGCCGACTTCGGGATGCGTCCGCAGCACCTCGTTGACCGCCTCGAACATGTCGTGCATGCGCCGCTCGGACACCGGGCTTTCGACCACCACCACGAGCTCGGGCTTGTTGGATGACGCTCGCACCAGGCCCCAGCTGCCGTCCTCGACCGTGACGCGGACGCCGTTGACGGTGACGAGATCGCGGATCGGCTGCCCCGCCACCTTGCCGCCCTGCTGCTGCAGCGCCTGGAAGTGCCTGACGACGGCGTCGGCGACGCCGTATTTGACCTCGTCGCCACAATGCGGCGACATGGTCGGCGACGACCAGGTCTTCGGCAGCGCGTCCTTCAGGTCGGCCATCGATTTTCCGGGCGCGCGATCGAGCATCTCGCAGATCGCGATCGCCGAGACCAGACCATCGTCATAGCCGCGACCGAATGGCTTGTTGAAGAAGAAGTGGCCGGATTTCTCGAAACCGGCGAGCGCGCCGAGCTCGTTGGTGCGGCGCTTCATGTAGGAGTGGCCGGTCTTCCAATAGACCGTGTTCGCGCCCTGCGCCTGCAGCACCGGATCGGTCATGAACAGCCCGGTCGATTTCACGTCGACGACGAACTGCGCATTCTTGTGGATCGCCGACATGTCGCGCGCCAGCATCACGCCGACCTTGTCGGCAAAAATCTCCTCGCCGGTGTTGTCGACCACGCCGCAGCGGTCGCCGTCGCCATCAAATCCGAGACCGACATCGGCCTCGTGCGCGAGCACGGCATCGCGGATGGCGTGCAGCATCTCCATGTCTTCGGGATTGGGATTGTATTTCGGGAAGGTGTGATCGAGCTCGGTGTCGAGCGGGATCACCTCGCAGCCGATCGCCTCCAGCACCTGCGGCGCGAACGCGCCCGCGGTGCCGTTGCCGCAGGCCGCGACCACCTTGAGCCTGCGCTTGAGCTTGGGCCGGCTGGTGAGGTCGGCGATGTAGCGCGCCGGATAATTCTCGTGAAATTGGTAGGAGCCGCCACCGCCGTTCTTGAACTCGGCGTTGAGCACGATCTCCTTCAGCCGGGTCATCTCCTCGGGCCCGAAGGTGAGCGGACGGTTGGCGCCCATCTTCACGCCGGTCCAGCCGTTGTCATTGTGCGAGGCGGTCACCATGGCGACGCAGGGCACGTCGAGATCGAACTGCGCGAAATAGGCCATCGGCGTCACCGCGAGGCCGACGTCATGCACCTTGCAGCCGGCGGCCATCAGGCCCGAAATCAGGGCGTATTTGATCGAGGCGGAGTAGCCGCGGAAATCGTGCCCGGTCACGATCTCCTGCTTCACGCCGCGTTCGGCGATCAGCGCGCCCAGCCCCATGCCGAGCGCCTGCACCCCCATCAAATTGATCTCCTTGTTGAACAGCCAGCGCGCGTCATATTCGCGGAAGCCCGTCGGCTTCACCATCGGCTCGGATTCGAAGGCGTAGGTATTGGGAACCAGGACGGGCTTGGGTTTCGGAAACATCAGGAGACGGCCTCGGCAATATCACATCAATGGAAGAAGGCATTCGTGCTTAGCACGACGTCAGACAGCAGTGTCAGAAGGCAGAGGAATGCAGGCAACAATCGGGCAGGACCGCTCGCGCAGGCCACCAGAGGAACTATTCAATGACTGCGACTCGGGATCGGCCTGCCTGCCGGTATATGGGGGCCGGTAACGCGCGAAACAACATTCCGCCTCGGTGCAGCCTACTGCTCCAGCACCATCTGGCCGTTGGCGTAGGCGAAACGCTTCAGCTTGGACAGGAACGACAGGCCAAGCAGATTCTCCGACAGCGCCGTATCGGGCAGCACCAGGGCATCGACGTCACGCACGGTGAGCTCGCCGAGCTCGACCATCGCAAGCTTGGCCCGGGCGGCCTTCACGGTGCCGTTCGCCGTGGTCACGGTGGCGGTGTAGTCGCCGCGCGCCGGACGCAGGCCGAAACGGGCGGCCGAACTCTCGTTCAGCGCGACCATCGAGGCGCCGGTATCGACCATGAAGCTGATGCGCTGGCCGTCGATGCGGCCGTCGGCGCGGAAGTGACCGCGGCGGTCGGTCGGAATGCTCAGGCTGCGCTGGCCCGCAGCAGACGGTTCCGCCGTGGCAACCCGCGCGGACGGCGTCGCGGATGCCGACGCGGGGGTCAGGCGATCGGCCAGTTGCGCCATGAAGGTGCCGAGACCGACGAGAACGGCCGCGAAGATCATTATGTTACGCATGACGCAAACGCCCGACTTTACCCCGCAACCGATTTGACCATCAAAGCCGCTGACGGGCGACTGCGAGCGACCGGCTGCCGCCGCCATTTTGGCGAAAACGATGAGCGAAGCGTTAACGACGCGACAGCGGCGGTACAATTTGCATGAGCTACGTCCCCCGCGGCTTGGCCCGCCGGGTCGGCTCGGCATGGGCCGGATCGTCGGGCCAAGGATGGCGCGGATAGCGGCCGCGCAGGTCGGTGCGGACCGCGGCATAGGAGCCGCGCCAGAAGCCGGGCAGATCGCGCGTCACCTGCACCGGCCGCTGCGCCGGCGACAGCAGCTCCAGCACCAGGGGCACCGCGCCGCGCGCGATCGAGGGATGGACGTTCAGGCCGAACAGCTCCTGCAGCCGCACAGCGATGGTGGGCCCCTGCTCGGCCTCGTAGTCGATCGCCAGCATGGTGCCTGTCGGCGCCTCGAAATGGGTCGGCGCCTCCCGGTCGAGCCGGGCGCGGAGATCCCAGGGCAGCAGCGCCATCACGGCGTCGGAGACGTCTCCGGGCGATATGTCCTTGTGCGAGGTCTTGTCGGCCAGCAGCGGCACCAGCCAGTCCTCGCGCCGCTCGGCGAGGCCCGCATCCGACAGGTCCGGCCAACTGTCGCCTTCCGCCTTGCGCAGGAAGGTAACGCGATCGCGCCATTGCCGGGCGGCCTTCGACCATGGCAGCCTGTCAAGGCCCGCGGCGCAGATGCCATCGGCGAAGATGCGCGCGGTCTCCTCTGACGGCGTCAGCGCGACCGGCGCATCGGCCATGGTGATCGCGTGCAGCTTGCGTCGGCGCCGCGCCCGCAGCGCCATCGCGTTTTGATCGAAGCTGACCTCGTCTCTCGCTTCGATATGCGCAGCAAAATGCCGCTCGATATCCTCGATCGCCAGCGGCGCCGCCAGCAGGATGCGGCCGCTGGCCGCCGTTCCCGTCAGCTCACCGACCGCGATATAGGGTACGCGCGCCAGCGACGAGGTCGGCTCGACCGCGGCGCCGCGGCCATTGGCGAGCACGAAGCTGGCATTGCCGCGGTTGCGCGCGACCCGGTCCGGAAAGGCAAAGGCGAGCATCAAGCCGGTGCTGAGCTGCCCTTGCACTTGCGGGGAGGAAGCCGCCCCGACCTGCTGCGCCCAGCGCCGTGCCATGTCACGCGCACTCTGCGCCCGTTGCGAGCGGTCGCGACGGAACTGATCGAGCCTGACCTCGAGGTCAACGCTGTCGCCGCCGAGCCCGCGCTCGGTCAGAATGGCGGCGATGTCGGCGGCCTGCGCGGCGGCGCCATAATCAGCGGCGTCGACGATCATGCGGGCGAGCCGCGGCGGCAGCGCCAGTGCCCGCAGGCGGCGGCCCTCGTCGGTGAGGCGACCTTCTTCGTCGAGAGCGTCGATCTCGCGCAGCAGATCACGCGCCTCCTTCCAAGCCGGTTGCGGCGGCGGATCGAGGAAGCTCAGCGCGGAGGGGTCACTGACACCCCATTGCGCCAGATCGAGCACCAGCGAGGACAGGTCGGCGCTGAGAATTTCCGGCTGCGTATAGGCCGCCAGAGAGGCCGTCTGCGGCTCGTCCCATAACCGGTAGCAGACACCAGGCTCGGTGCGGCCGGCGCGGCCGCGGCGCTGATCGACGGCGGCGCGCGAAGCCCGCACCGTCTCCAGCCGTGTCAGGCCGATGTCCGGCTCGTAGCGCGGCACCCGGGCGAGCCCGGAATCGACCACGATGCGGACGCCTTCGATGGTCAGCGAAGTCTCGGCAATCGAGGTCGCCAGCACCACCTTGCGCTGCCCTTTTGGGGCGGGCGAGATGGCTCGATCCTGCACGGCGGCATCGAGCGCACCAAACAGCGGCACGATCTCAACGCTGGCATCGTGGACGCGCTCGGCGAGCATGGTCTGGGTGCGCCGGATTTCGGCGGCGCCCGGCAGGAAGGCGAGCACGGAGCCGGCATCGGCGCGCAGCGCGCTGGCGATGGTTTCGGCCATCTGGCGCTCGACGGGCGCATCCGGCTTGCGGCCGACATAGCGGGTCTCGACCGGATAGGCGCGGCCCTCGCTCTCGACCACCGGTGCATTGCCGAGCAGGCTGGCGACGCGGGCGCCGTCGAGCGTCGCCGACATCACGAGAATGCGGAGATCCTCGCGCAGCCCCTGCTGCGCGTCGCGCGCCAAAGCGAGGCCGAGATCAGCATCGAGCGAGCGCTCGTGGAATTCGTCGAACAGCACGGCGGCGACGCCGGTCAGTTCGGGATCATCGAGGATCTGCCGGGTGAAGATGCCCTCGGTGACGACCTCGATGCGGGTCGCGCGCGACACCTTCGAGCCGAAGCGGACGCGATAGCCGACGGTGTCGCCAGCGCGCTCGCCGAGCGATTTGGCCATCCGCTCGGCGCTGGCGCGGGCCGCGATCCGGCGGGGCTCCAGCACGATGATCTTCTTAGTTCCGACCCACGGCGCATCACGCAGGGCCAGCGGCACCCGCGTGGTCTTGCCGGCGCCGGGCGGCGCCACCAGCACGGCGGTGTTGCTGCGCTCGAGCGTGCCGGACAGGTCGTCCAGCACGGCGTCGATGGGCAGCGGTGTGTCGAAGCGAAGGGGCAATAGCAGTAACCCGTCATCACCCGCGAAGGCGGGTGATCCAGTAAGCGCAAATCTCGCGGATCACGAAGATCGGGCTTACTGGATACCCCGCCTGCGCGGGGTATGACAATGCCATGTCAACCGCCCTTCACCGACGGCCTGCCGACGCTCTCGTAGACGAAGCCGTGAGCGGCCATCTCGTCGGGGCGGTAGACGTTGCGCAGGTCGACGACGACCGGATGGGCCATCACCTCCTTGAGGCGATCGAGATCCATGGCGCGGTACTGCACCCATTCGGTCACCAGCACGATCGCATCGGCGCCCGTCGCGCACTCATAGGGATCGTCGAAATAGGCGATCTCCGGCAGCTCCTTCTTGGCCTGCTCGATGCCGACCGGATCATGCGCGCGCACCTTGGCGCCCATGTCGAGCAGCCCGGTCACCAGCGGGATCGACGGCGCCTCGCGCATGTCGTCGGTCTCCGGCTTGAAGGTGAGGCCGAGCACCGCCACCGTCTTGCCGCGCAGATTGCCGCCGACCGCATGCGCGACCTTGCGCGCCATCGCGCGCTTGCGGTTGTCGTTGACGGCCAGCACCGATTCGACGATGCGCAGCTGCGTGTCGTAGTCCTGCGCGATCTTGATCAGCGCGCGCGTATCCTTCGGAAAGCACGAGCCGCCGAAGCCCGGACCGGCATGCAGGAACTTGGAGCCGATGCGGTTGTCGAGACCGATGCCGCGCGCCACCTCCTGCACGTCGGCGCCGACCTTCTCGGCGAGATCGGCGACCTCGTTGATGAAGGTGATCTTGGTGGCGAGGAACGCGTTGGCGGCGTATTTGATCAGCTCGGCGGTGCGGCGCTCGGTGTACATCATCGGCGCCTGGTTCAACGACAGCGGGCGATAGATGTCGCCGAGCACCTTGCGGCCGCGCTCGTCCGCGGTGCCGACGACAATGCGATCCGGCCATTTGAAATCGCGGATCGCGGCACCTTCGCGCAGGAATTCCGGATTGGAGGCGACGACGACATCGGCCGTCGGATTGGTCTCGCGGATGATGCGCTCGACCTCGTCGCCGGTGCCGACCGGCACCGTCGACTTCGTCACGACCACGGTGAAGCCGGTGAGCGAGGCTGCGATCTCGCGCGCGGCGGCATAGACGTAGGTGAGGTCGGCGTGACCGTCGCCGCGTCGCGACGGCGTACCAACCGCGATGAACACGGCGTCGGCCTCCGCAACCGGCTGCTTGAGGTCCGTGGTGAAATCGAGCCGCTTGGCCTTTACGTTGGCCGCGACCAGCGCATCCAGGCCGGGCTCGAAGATCGGGATTTCTCCGCGATGCAGCGCGGCGATCTTGCTCTCGTCCTTGTCCACGCAGGTCACCTGGTGGCCGAAATCGGCGAAGCAGGCACCGGACACCAGACCCACATAGCCCGTGCCGATCATCGCAATTCGCATCGAAACCCATCCTTCAAGGTTAATACTTTCGCGTCTTAAACCATTTGCGGTTCAAGGGGAATTTAGAAAACGGCATGACGTTTGGATGACAAGGAGGAGTATTAACGGCTCTGCCCGACAATGCGGCAGCTCCGCGCCAAAGAGGGACAGCATGACCGCAAATGGTACGCCGAAATCGGCCGGAACCGAGGCGCGCATCGACTGGGTCGACTACGCCAAGGGTATCTGCATCATCATGGTCGTGATGATGCACTCGGTGCTCGGCGTCGAGCTGGCCGCCGGCGAGACCGGCTTCATGCACGCCGTCGTCGCCTTCGCCAAGCCGTTCCGGATGCCCGACTTCTTCCTGATTTCCGGCCTGTTCCTGCCGCTGGTGATCGACCGGGATTGGCGCACCTATATCGACCGCAAGGTCGTGCATTTCGCCTATTTCTACGTGCTGTGGGTGACCATCCAGTTCGGCTTCAAGGCGCCCGGCTTCGCCGCGGCCTCCGGCTGGCAACATGCCGGCTATCTGTATCTCGAATCCTTCGTCGAGCCGTTCGGCACGCTGTGGTTCATCTATCTCCTGCCGATCTTCTTCGTCGTCATCAAACTGACACGAAAGCTGCCGGCGCCGGTGATCTGGGGCATCGCGGCCGGCCTGGAAATGTCGCATATCGTCACTGGCTGGACCGTGATCGACGAATTCTGCGCCCGCTTCGTCTACATCTATTCCGGCTATCTGTTCGCGACCACCATCTTCGCGCTGTCGGACCGCGCGCGGGCGCAGCCGATGCTCGCCATCGTCGGCCTGCTCGCCTGGGCGGTGATCAACCAGTCGCTGGTGAACCTCGGTGTCAGCGAATGGCCGGCGGTGTCGCTCATCCTCGGCTATGCCGGCGCGGTCGCCATCATCATCGCCGGCACGCTGCTGGCGCGCGCGCAACTCCTCAATGCGCTGCGCTTCTGTGGCGAGCATTCGATCGTGATCTACCTCGCCTTCTTCCTGCCCATGGCAGCCACACGTACAGTCCTGCTGAAGACCGGGGTGATCGGGGACATCGGAACGATCTCGCTGCTGGTCACGATCGCCGGCGTGCTCGGCGCGCTCGTGATCTGGCGCCTCGCGCTGCGCGTCGGCGCCCGCTTCCTGTTCGAACGCCCCATCGCGTTCTGGATCGCGCCGCCGAAGCCGAAAGCCGTGTTGCAGCCGGCGGAGTAGCCTCACCGTCAGGGCACCAAAAGCAGCGCGCCACGGCTGCGGCCGCTCTCCAGATCGATATGGGCCTCGACGACCCGCGCCAGCGGATACGCGGTGCCGTGGCCGACGAGATCGCCATCGGCGAGCGCGGCGAGAACCGTCGCTGCATCCCTGCGATAGTCGGCGACATCGTTGACATGGGCCATCACGCTCGGGCGTGCCAGCGACAGGCTGCGGCGCGGCCCCAGCTCCTCGACGGCAAGGCTTGGAATTGGACCGCCGGACTGACCGATGCTGGCGACCGTCCCGAACGGCCTGACGCAGGCGAGCGTCCGCGCAAGCGTCTTGCCGCCGACGCCATCATAGGCGACGTCGACGCCGCGCCCGTCGGTCAATCGCTTCACGGCATCGACAAAGTCAGCATCCCGGCCGACGATCAGATGGCGCGCGCCAGCGGCACGCGCGAGCTCCGCCTTGGCCTCCGAGCTCACCGTGCCGACAACGGTCGCGCCGCGCAGCCGAGCCAGTCGCGTCAGTACCTGGCCGAGCCCGCCGGCGGCACTGTGCACCAACAGCGTCGTTCCGGCTCCGACGGCATAGGTACGATTGAGCAGCATCACCGCGGTGATGCCTTTCAGCAGGGTCGACGCAGCGCTCGCTTCAGACACGGCGTCGGGCAGCGGCATCGCGCGCCAGGCGGGCAGATTTCGCTCCGAGGCATAGGCGCCGACCGGGGCGCCGGCATAGGCGACGCGGTCGCCGACGGACAACTCTGTCACGTCCGCGCCTTTCGCCGTCACGATCCCCGCCCCTTCGACGCCAGGAATTCCATCGGGCAGCGGATAGAGGCCGGTGCGCTGATAGATATCGATGAAGTTCACGCCGATCGCGGTGTGGCGCAGCCGGATCTCGTTGGCGCCCAGCGCCGGCAGCTCAACATTCTCCAGCACCAGATTCTCCGCGCCACCCGGTGCCTTCAGTCGAACGATAGCAACCATGCCCGTCTCCACACATCTTGCCTTGATCCGGACAGTGTGGTCAGCGTTGGCATTCTGCGGAATTGCCCAATTTGGCTCCCCTATTGTGAATATTCGAACATGCGGATCGACTGGACCGACCTTCACCACTTCGTGACGCTGGCCCGCGAGGGCACGCTGTCGGCCGCCGCACGTGGTCTCGGCGTCGATCATGTCACGGTGGCCCGCCGGGTCGCGGCCCTGGAACGGGCCACCGGGCTGAAGCTGGTCGACCGCCGAGCGCGGGCCTATGAGCTGACCGAGGACGGCCGCCGCCTCGCCGCGGCCGCCGGCCCGATGGAGCAGGCCGCGTTCGCGATCGAGCGCGCCGTGGTCGCATCGCGTCCCGGTCTGGCCGGTGAGGTCTCGGTCAGCGCGCCGCCGACGCTCGCCAACAGGCTGATCGCGCCACGGCTGGTCGAGCTGCGCCGACGGCATCCTGCCATCATCATCAAGCTGATCGGCGAGAAGCGCAGCGCCTCGCTCAACCGACGGGAAGCCGACATCGCTTTGCGACTGTCCCGTCCCGACGAGCCCGGCCTGATCGCACGCAAGATCGGCCGCTTCGGCTTCAACCTCTACGGCGCGCCGCACTATCTCAAGGAGACGCCGCAGCATGCGCTCGGATTCATCGCCTATGATGCCAGCATGGACTCGGCACCCCAGCAGCAATGGCTGAAGGCGGTCGCCGGGCAGCGCCCGATCGTGTTTCGGAGCAGCGATCTCGAGAGCCAGGCCGCAGCGGCGCGCGCAGGGCTGGGGCTCGCCGCCCTGCCACATTTTCTCGGCGATCATGATCCCGACCTCACCCGCTTCGAAGCCGGCGCGGCCATCAGCAGGGACATCTGGCTCATCGTTCATCGCGACCTCAGGCGCACGCCCCTCATTCGCGCCGTCATGGAGTTCCTGACCCGCTGCGTCCGACCGGACTGAGGGGCGGAAAAATCCGGTGCGCATGGCGTCGTCACGGCTGTCAATGCGAGCGAAAATCCCTACATTGCGGCCATGCCCAAAGCTCCCCAGAAAGCCGCCGCCACGCCCGCCGCCCCTGTGCCTGCCGCCGCCAAGGGCGCGGCCAACGGCGACCATGTGTTCCTGGTCGACGGCTCGTCCTACATCTTCCGCGCCTATCACGCGCTGCCGCCGCTCAACCGCAAGTCCGACGGGCTGCAGGTCAATGCCGTGCTCGGCTTCTGCAACATGCTGTGGAAGCTGCTGCGCGACATGCCCGAGACCGACCGTCCCACGCATCTGGCCATCGTGTTCGACAAGTCCGAGGTCACGTTCCGCAACAAGATCTACGCCGACTACAAGGCGCACCGGCCGCCGGCGCCCGACGACCTGATCCCGCAATTCGCGCTGATCCGCGAGGCCGTCCGCGCCTTCGACCTGCCGTGCCTGGAGCAGTCGGGCTTCGAGGCGGACGACCTGATCGCGACCTATGCGCGGCTTGCCTGCGAGCGCGGCGCCACCACCACCATCGTGTCCTCCGACAAGGATTTGATGCAGCTCGTCAACGACTGCGTCACGATGTACGACACGATGAAGGACCGCCGCATCGGCATCGCCGAAGTCATCGAGAAGTTCGGCGTGCCGCCGGAGAAGGTGGTCGAGGTGCAGGCGCTGGCCGGCGATTCCACCGACAATGTACCGGGCGTGCCCGGCATCGGCATCAAGACCGCCGCGCAGCTGATCACCGACTATGGCGATCTCGAAGGGCTGCTGACGCGCGCGGGCGAGATCAAGCAGCCGAAGCGGCGCGAGGCGCTGATCGAGAACGCCGAGAAGGCGCGGATCTCGCGCCAACTGGTGCTGCTCGACGACAAGGTCGCGCTCGAGGTGCCGCTCGACGACCTCGCGGTGCACGAGCCGGATCCGCGCAAGCTGATCGCGTTCCTGAAGGCGATGGAGTTCACGACGCTGACGCGCCGCGTCGCCGAGTATTCGCACATCGATCCCGCCGACGTGTCGGCGGATGAGCAGTTGAAGAGTGGCGCGGGCACTGCTGCCTCCGTTCCCTCCTCCCTTGTGGGAGAGGGTCAGGGAGGGGGGCACCCCACCAACGGTGCCTCCGCAGCACCCCTCTCCCCAGCCCTCCCCCACAAGGGGGGAGGGAGCCCTCGCACCGGTGATCCGCGTATCGACAAGTCGGCGATGAGCAAGGGCACGCCGGCGAGCCTCGCGGAATCCAGGGCGGAGGCGGCGAAGAGCGCGCGGATCGATCGCGACAAGTACCGGACGCTGCGTAGCCTCCCAGAGTTGAACACCTGGCTCGCGCGCATCCATGACTTCGGCCGCGTCACTCTCGAGGTCAAGGCCAGCTCGATCGATCCGATGCAGGCTAGCCTGTGCGGCATCGCCCTGGCACTGGCGCCGAATGAGGCCTGCTACATCCCGCTGGCGCATCGCCAGGCCGGCGATGGCGGCGGCCTGTTCGATGCCGGGCTCGCGCCGGACCAAATCAAGGAGAGCGATGCGCTCGCCGCGCTGAAGCCGGTCCTCGAATCCACAGGGCTGCTCAAGATCGGCTACAACATCAAGTTCATCGCCGTGCTGCTGGCGCAGCACGGCATCACGCTGGCGAATGTCGACGACATCCAGCTGATGAGCTACGCGCTCGATGCCGGGCGCGGCTCGCACAAGCTCGAGTCTCTGGCCGAGCACGTGCTCGGCCACGCCGTGCTCGGCGAAAGCGAGCTGATCGGCAGCGGCAAGAACAAGCTGACGTTCGAGCAGGTCGCGATCGACCGGGCCACGGCGCATTCCGCCGAAGCAGCCGATGTCATTCATCGCGTCTGGCGCGTGCTGAAGCCGCGCCTCACGGCCGAGCGCATGACCGCCGTCTACGAGACCTTGGAGCGGCCGCTGGTGCCGGTGCTCGCGCGCATGGAGCGGCGCGGCATCTCGATCGACCGCCAGGTGCTGTCGCGTCTGTCCGGCGATTTCGCCCAGACTGCCGCTAGGGTCGAGGCCGAGTTGCAGGAGCTGGCCGGCGAGCCGATCAATGTCGGCAGCCCCAAGCAGATCGGCGATATCCTGTTCGGCAAGATGGGCCTTTCGGGTGGCACCAAGACCAAGACCGGCGCCTGGTCGACCTCTGCCTCCATCCTCGATGACCTCGCCGAGCAGGGCAACGATTTCGCGCGCAAGATCCTGGAATGGCGCCAGGTCTCGAAGCTGAAATCGACCTATACCGATGCGCTGCCGACCTACGTGAACCCACAGACGCACCGTGTGCACACCACCTACGCGCTGGCCGCGACCACGACGGGGCGGCTGTCGTCGAACGAGCCGAATCTGCAGAACATCCCAGTCCGGACCGAAGACGGCCGCAAGATCCGCCGCGCCTTCATCGCGACGCCGGGCCATAAGCTGGTGTCGGCCGACTACTCGCAGATCGAGTTGCGGCTGTTGGCGGAGATCGCGGACATCCCGGTGCTGAAGCAGGCGTTCAAGGACGGGCTCGACATTCACGCGATGACGGCGTCCGAAATGTTCGGCGTGCCGATCAAGGACATGCCGAGCGAGGTGCGCCGCCGCGCCAAGGCGATCAATTTCGGCATCATCTACGGCATCTCCGCGTTCGGCCTCGCCAACCAGCTCGGCATCGCCCGCGAGGAGGCCTCGGCCTACATCAAGCGCTATTTCGAGCGCTTCCCGGGCATCCGCGCCTACATGGACGAGACCCGCGAGTTCTGTCGCAAGAACGGCTATGTCGTCACGCTGTTCGGCCGCAAATGCCACTACCCGGAGATCAAGGCATCGAACGCCTCGGTCCGTGCCTTCAACGAGCGCGCCGCGATCAACGCGCGACTGCAAGGGACCGCCGCGGACATCATCCGCCGCGCGATGACGCGGGTGGAGGAGGCGCTGGCGCAGAAGAAGCTCTCGGCGCAGATGCTGCTGCAGGTGCATGACGAACTGATCTTCGAGGTGCCCGACGACGAGGTCGCCGCCACCTTGCCGGTGGTGCAGCACGTCATGCAGGACGCCCCCTTCCCCGCCGTGCTGCTCTCGGTGCCGCTGCACGTCGATGCGCGGGCCGCCGACAATTGGGACGAGGCGCATTGAGCTGATCGCGGTGATCTCTGCTTCGTCATCGCGTGCGCCGAAATCCGTCCACGAGCGAGATGACACCCTCCCCTGGAGGGGGAGGGTCGATCGCACGCGAAGCGGGCGAGCGGGGTGGGGTGAGCCGCGGGCGCCGGCGCCTGTGGAGGGATCACCCCACCCCGCCTCCCATTCGCTGCGCTCATGAGAGGCGACCCTCCCCCTCCAGGGGAGGGTCGGCAGTGTGCCTCGCAACGCAGCCCTCATACGCATCCGTTTGATGCTCCCCGATACGATGATCATTGGCTGCAACGCGAGGCGTAGACATGCCTCAGCCTTCTCGCAGCATGATTTGCTCGAGGGATGCATGTCGTTCGCCCTCTGAATTTTGCAAAGGGCGCAGGGAAGGCCGGGCCTCGGCTGAGGCCCGTGGCCCGCCTGCTCAAAAGAATGCAGGCGGCAGGTACCACAGGTCCAGCCGGACAGACCCGGCCCTCCCTGCGCGATGGGCTTAACGTCTGCTCCGAGCTCTCCCCGGGGACCGGCTTGTTTGCCCCCGTCACCAGCGCGACACGTGATGTCACGCAGGCTTGGCGCCAGCTTCGGGGCGCCAGGACCACACGGCTTGAACGTCCGCGAGCTGTCAATCGTCCAGTGCATCAGCACCTGACAGGCCCACGGCCACCGCTCCCCGCCTCAACGTATCGTGACGACGCGTACGCCCCTCTGCATGAGGACGGGATGCGCTGAATAGAGCACGACTTCGGAAAAATAGCAATATAAATCTTGACGAGCGTTGCCCGATGCGGAGCGATGACCCCGTTCCCTGTCCACGGTCACTCGGAACGCGGCGATTTTACCCCTCGTTAGGCACGATGAGATCGCGCCTGGCCGGATGAACGGACGGTAACACGGCGTGCAGCGCACTCTGGCAAGGTTGGAGAGGCACCGCACGCGAGCGATCGCTGACAGCTCCGATCATCCCCATGCCACGACTGCGCCGAGGGCGCGAACGAAGAGCTCCATGACCGCGATCTCATCCGCAGCTCACCCCAAGACGCGCGACCGGCGCGCGGTGCTGATCCTGCTGGTCGCGATGGCGCTCTACAACGGCGCCTATCTCGTCGGCTGGGCGCTGTCGTCGCCGCAGCCGGCGTTTGGCGACTTCTTCGGGCTATGGTCGTTCGGCAGATTTGCCGCGCTGTCCGGCGCCAGCATCTACGATCCGGTTGCGCTCGCGCGCTATCAGCAGTCGCTGGATCCGACGCTGGGCGGCGGCGGCTTTCCCTATCCCTATCCGCCGACCTTCCTGCTGGTGCTGATACCCCTGGGCATGCTGGCGCTGCCGGTGGCCTATGTCTGCTGGATCTCGGTCACCTTCGCGCTTTATGGCCTGGCGACACTGGGGCGCGATTGGCGCTCGTTAACCTCTCTGGCGCTGCTCGCGGCGCCGACGACGCTGATCAACGCGATCACCGGCCAGAACGGCTTTCTCTCGGCGGCCTTGCTGATCGGCGGACTGCGCCTGCTCGCGCGCCACCCGATCGTTGCCGGCACGCTGCTTGGCCTGCTCGCCTACAAGCCACAATTCGTGCTGCTGATGCCGGTCGTGCTGCTGGCGTCACGCAACTGGCGCGCCATCCTCTCGGCCATCGCCACGACCGCGATCGTCGCGGTCGTCACCAGCGCTGCACTCGATCCGTGGATCTGGCTCGAATGGATCGTGAAGTTTCCGAGCTATCAGGCGCAATTGCAGGCCAACCAGGCCAGCCTCGATCACATGATGCCGACGGTCATCGCTGGCTTGCACGCGCTCGGCGCGCCGCCGCCGATCGGCTATCTGGTTCAGCTCCTGTTGTCCTGCTCCATCGTCGTGATGGTCTGGGATGCCTGGCGACGCGGCATGACGGAGCAGGCGATCGCGCTGGTCGCGGTCGGCAGCATCATCGCCACGCCCTATGCGATGATCTATGACATGCCGATGGTGGCGGCGGGGATTGCGATCCACTGGAAGGCGCGGAGCGACGCCGGCGAGCCGATCCCGCCGCTGGAGATCGGCCTCGTGATCGCGCTGGGAGCCTGCCTGCTCGCCATGATCGTGCACTCCGTGCCGCTCGCGGCGGCCATTCTGCTGGTCCTGCTGGCGTTGAGCATCGCCGGTGTGTTCGACCGCTCCAGCCGGCGCGCCCCTGCATTGAACATGACGCCGCCGGCGGCGGGCTGATTGCTCTCGGTGCAATTGACCGGATGACGATGCGTGATCGTCCGCGCTAAAGCAGCGGCAGAGATCCCGATCATCGAACCAGTCATGCCGCACACATCCTCCCTGCTCGCTTTCGCCCTCGTCTCGCTCGGCATGGTGCTGACACCAGGGCCGAACATGATCTATCTGATCTCGCGCTCGATCACGCAGGGCCACGCCGCCGGCCTGGTCTCGCTCGGCGGCGTTGCCGTCGGCTTTCTGGTCTACATGCTGGCGGCGGCGTTCGGCATCACGGCGCTGCTGTTTGCCGTGCCGTTCGCCTATGACGCGCTGCGCCTCGCCGGCGCTGCCTACCTGCTCTATCTGGCGTGGCAGGCGGTGAAGCCGGGCGGACGCTCGCCCTTCCAGGTGAGGACGCTCGCCATCGACAGCCCGCGCCGGCTGTTCCTGATGGGGCTCGTCACCAACCTGCTGAACCCGAAGATCGCGATGCTGTATCTGGCGCTGCTGCCGCAGTTCATCGATCCCGCTGTTGGCGGCGTGCTGACGCAGTCGGTGGTGCTCGGCGCGATCCAGATCGTGATCAGCGTCAGCGTCAACGCCATGATCGCCATGGCGGCGGGATCGATTGCCCTGTTCCTGGCGACACGGCCGAGTTGGGCGCTGGTGCAGCGCTATCTGATGGGCACGGTGCTCGCGGGACTTGCGGTGCGCATGGCGCTGGAGGCGCGGCGGGGGTGATTTCCATCGGCTCCCCCACCTTGTCCGCCGAAGCTCCTTTTGGCGACGGCGGATATGGAGCAGGTCGGCTCACCCGCCGGCATGAGACGGGTCGGGCATATTCTCGCTAAAGCGATACGGCCGGTGTGGCTCCCCCTCCCCAGCCCTCCCCCGCAAGCGGGAGAGGGAGCGCACCGCCAACGCGGAAGACAGCGTCGCCCATGATCGACGGAGCAGCAGTCATCAGTCCAGCTTCGCCTCCATGCCGCGCTTCACGGCGGGGCGGGCCATCAGGGTATCGTACCAGCGCTCGACGTGGGGAAAGTCGGCCAGATCGACCTTGTGGCGCGGGTGGCGCCAGGCCCAGCCGAGGATGGCGAAGTCGGCGATCGAGAGCGCGCCGGCGACGAACTCGTGCTGCACCAGCCGGCGGTCGAGCACGCCATAGAGCCGGACCGTCTCGGCCATGTAGCGCTTGAGGCCGTAGGCGCGGTCCTGCTCGTTGGTCAGCGCGATGAAATGGTGCACCTGGCCGGGCATCGGGCCGAAGCCGCCCATCTGCCACATCAGCCATTCATAGACCGGTATCCGCTCGGCGAGGGATCTCGGCAGGAACTGCCCGGTCTTCTCAGCCAGATAGAGCAGGATGGCGCCGGATTCGAACACGCTGACCGGCTTGCCGTCGGGGCCGTCCGGATCCACGATGGCGGGAATCTTGTTGTTGGGGCTGATTGCCAGGAACTCCGGCGCCATCTGGGCGCCCTTGGTGATGTCGACCGGAACGACGCGGTATCGCAGCCCCATCTCCTCCAGCGCGACCGAGATTTTGCGCCCGTTCGGGGTGTTCCAGGTGTACAGCTCGATCGTCATGCGGGGCATCCTTCCCAATCGTCCTTGCTTGGTCGCGGGCTCCCATTAGCTCGAAACTGCATCCGGCTTCAAACGTACCGTTGTTGATGGGACATCGTGGCGGCTGGTCTCCGCCGCCCGCCCCCGATAGATTGCGCCACCCAAGAATCCACCCTCAGGGGAAAACGCCGTGTCCAAATCCGCCTCCCGCGCCCGCCTCCTCGAGATCATCCGCAGGCGCTCGTTTGGCCGTGGCGAGGTCACGCTGGCCTCCGGCCGCAAGAGCGACTTCTATTTCAACCTGAAGCCGACCATGATGGACCCGGAGGGCGCCACCTTGCTCGCCGAGCTCACCTATGAGGCGCTGAAGGACGAGGGCTTCGATTATATCGGCGGCCTGGAGATGGGCGCGGTGCCGCTCGCCGGCGCGATCGCCCAGATCTCCTGGATCAAGGGCCATCCGATCGCGGCCTTCTTCGTCCGCAAGAAGCCGAAGGAGCATGGCGCCAGGCTCGCGATCGAGGGCCTGACCCGCGACGAGACCCTGGCCGGCAAGCGCATCGTCGTGGTCGAGGACGTCACCACCACCGGCGGCTCGGCGATGAAGGCCGTGGAAACCCTGCGCGAGGCCGGCGCCGAGGTGACGCTGGTGTTCACGATGGTCGACCGCGAGGAAGGCGCCGCCGAGACCTTCGCCCAGGCCGGCCTGCCGTTCCAGGCGCTCTTCAAGGCGCACGAATTCCTCTGAGGCGCTTGGCGCGCGGCGCAATTCGCCGCCCGCGCATACCGCTCATTTACCAACGCCCGTTAAGGTTACCGCAAAGCTGATGGCGCCATGCCTTGGGCAAGGCGCGTTCGATCGCACATGATCGAGCGACGCGGGTTGCCGCGTCACGGCGTGGCTTTGCGGTGAAGATCCTGGCGATGGAGCGGGCGTTGCGTAGCGTGTTGTCGTTTCGGCGGAGGTCCCGCCACGTCGCTGTCGCGGCGACGGTCGGCCTCGTCGCGGCCGGCGCGCTGGCGCCGCGGATGGCGTCGGCCCAGGGCCTGTTCGACTTCCTGTTCGGCGGCTTCAACAAGCCGCAATCGCAGCGGCCGGCGGCGCAAGGCGGCCTCTTCGCCGATCCGTTCGGCACCAACCCGCAGACCCCCGCCCAGCCGCGCGCCGCGAGCGGCGGATCGGGCGCAGCGTTCTGCGTGCGCACCTGCGACGGCCGCTATTTTCCGCTGGCGCGCGGCCTCGCCTCGCCGGCGCAGATGTGCCAGGCGTTCTGCCCGGCCAGTGCGACCAAGATCTATTTCGGCTCCAACATCGACTACGCCACGGCGGCGAACGGGGAACGCTATGCCGACAGCGAGAACGCGTTCGCCTATCGCCAGGCGCTGCGCGCCGACTGCACCTGCAACGGCCGCGATCCGGCCGGGCTGGCGCCGGTCGATCTGTCGCTCGACACCTCGCTGCGCCAGGGGGACGTCGTCGCCACGGCCGACGGGCTGGTGGCCTATTCCGGCGCGCGCGGCAGCGGCGGCCAGCCGGCCGACTTCAAGCCGGTCGCGTCCTATCCCGGGCTCAACTCGGACATGCGGGCCAAGCTGAGCGAGATGAAGGTCGCGCCGGTGCGCGCCGACATGGTCGGCGCAGACGCGCAGGCCATGGCTCTGCCGGCGGACGTCAATGTCAGCACCGCACCGCCACCCCTGAGCATCGCGCCAAAGCCCGCCGCAAGCCGGCTGAAGCAGGCGGATGTGAATTGAACACGCGCTGCGCGCCAAGGCGCAGCGCCGGCGTCGGTGCAGGCCGGCTCGGCACAGCGACCTCTGGAGCTTGAGCGCGCGCTGTCCGCCGGGACTGACGGCCAGGGCTAGCGCGCGACGATCACGCCGATGACGTTCGGCGCTTCCAGATATTTCTCCTCGATAGCTGCCCGTGCGGCGGCGCGGTTGTCCGGCGTCAGCAGGCCGCGCTTCTCGGCCAGGATCATCCAGCAGAAGCCCCACCAATCGGTCAGCATGCCCTCGTCGTCGACCAGGTCATAGCCCTGCTCCGCGGCGAAGATGCGCGCTCGCGCCTCGTCGAGGCCATCGAGGAAGGTGTGGTCGGTGGCCGAGAACAGGTCGTCGGAAATGTCGTCGGTGGTGTAGCCCCAGACCGACATGCACACGGCGTTGAAAGCGCGGTCGATCTGGTCGTCGTCGACGGCCCGCCGCCGCGCCGTCTTGTGCAGCCGCGTCAGGCTGCGCGCGAAATCGGCAATGCGGGTCAGGGCCAGGGGATCGAAGGCGATATGGGACATGGGTGTCCTCGCGGGATGCACTGATGCCGGGGGCTGGCGGATCGAATCGCAATCAGGATAAACGATCGCCTGCTGAATTGTTCTTAATTTGTTCTTGCGGAAAAAGGAAGTGCTGATTTATCGTCGTCCCGGCCCCCGAGCCGGGACCCAGAGCCACCGCAGCCCTTTGGTTTGCACGGACCGCTGAGCACCCAGGCCGCGTGGACGGTCTACATTCTTGCCAGCGGGCATGATGGCACGCTGTACGTCGGCATCACCAATGATGTCAGAAGGCGCCTCGAAGACCACCGTGCCGGGCGAGGCTCCAAGTTCGTCAGCAGGTACAAGGTTTTTCGCCTGGTTCACGTCGAGAGCTTTCCAACTCCGATCGAGGCGATCGCTCGCGAGAAGCAGCTCAAGAACTGGCACCGCGACTGGAAGGTCGAGCTGATTGAAAGGGACAACCCCGATTGGAGTGACTTGTCGGGCCTCATCTTCGGCCGGTGAGTCTGGATCCCGGCTTTCGCCGGGATGACGATGTGGAGAGTCCTTTCAACATCACCGCATATGCAACCAGCCGCCAGCTTGTTCCGCCCCCGGAACTCCGGCCCCGTTTTTGCATCATTTTCCATCACCTTGCTGTGCGGACCAGCCTTTCCCCGGGTTTCGGACCGCGCGCAACCATCGTATGCTTTTACCGGTTCCTCGTAGCATCACAGGTTTCCAAGGTGACAGATCAGCCGTCCCAGCGCAGCTTCGTAAGCATCGGCCAGCCCGTCGACGAATTGGCGGTCGCGGAGATCAAGAGCGACATCCTGGCCAAGCTTCGCCTCGCCATCGGCAAGGAAGCGAGCCAGGCGACGCAGCAGGACTGGTACCACGCCGCGGCGCTGACCTTGCGCGACCGCATCGTGCATCGCTGGCTGACCGCCGACAAGGAGAGCTACGACGCCGGCCGCAAGCGCGTCTATTATCTCAGCCTCGAGTTCCTGATCGGCCGCCTGTTCACCGACGCGCTCAACAACATGGGCCTGATGAAGGTGTTCGAGACCGCGCTCGGCGATCTCGGCGTCGGCCTGATGGACCTGCGCAAATGCGAGCCGGACGCCGCACTCGGCAATGGCGGCCTCGGCCGCCTCGCGGCCTGCTTCATGGAGAGCATGGCGACCTTGCAGATCCCGGCGATCGGCTACGGCATCCGCTATGATTTCGGCCTGTTCCGCCAGGTGATCGTCGACGGCTGGCAGCACGAATATCCCGACGTCTGGCTGTCGTTCGGCAATCCCTGGGAATTCCAGCGCCCAGAGGTGGTCTATCACGTCCATTTCGGCGGCGGCGTCGAGCATGTCGACGACAAAGGCCGCGACCGCGCGATCTGGCACCCCGGCGAGACCGTGCAGGCGGTCGCCTATGACACCCCGATCGTCGGCTGGCGCGGCCAGCATGTGAATGCGCTCAGGCTGTGGTCGGCCCGCTCGCCCGACCCGCTGAAGCTCGACGTCTTCAACTCCGGCGACTATCTCGGCGCCTCGGCAGAAGAAGCGCGCGCCGAGGCGATCTGCAAGTTCCTCTATCCGAACGACGAGAGCCCGGCAGGACGCGAGCTTCGGCTGCGCCAGGAATATTTCTTCGTCTCGGCCTCGCTGCAGGATCTCGTCAAGCGCCATCTCGGCTCCGACGGCCAGCTGCGCAGCCTGGCGCAGAAGGCCGCGGTGCAGCTCAACGACACGCATCCTTCGCTCGCCGTGGCCGAGCTGATGCGGATCCTGGTCGACCTGCACAATTTCCGCTGGGACGAGGCCTGGAAGATCACCATCGCGACCTTGTCCTACACCAACCACACGCTGCTGCCGGAGGCGCTCGAGACCTGGCCGGTCGAGCTGTTCGAGCGGCTGCTGCCGCGGCATCTCGAGATCATCTACCACATCAATGCGCAGCATCTCGCGCTCGCCGAGCAGCGCGCACCGGGTGACATCGACTACCGCGCCTCGGTGTCCCTGATCGACGAGAAGAGCGGCCGTCGCGTGCGCATGGGCCAGCTCGCCTTCGTCGGCTCGCACCGCATCAACGGCGTCTCGGCGATGCATTCCGACCTGATGAAGGAGACCGTGTTCCACGATCTCAACCATCTCTATCCCGGCCGCATCACCAACAAGACCAACGGCATCACCTTCCGCCGCTGGCTGACCCTGGCCAATCCCAAGCTGACGAACCTCTTGCGCGAGGCCTGCGGCGACGCCGTCGTCGACGATCCGACGCTGCTGTCGAGCCTCGAGAGCTACGTTGCCGACGCCAGCTTCCACCAGAAGTTCCGCGCGGTGAAGCATCACAACAAGGTGCTGCTGACGCGTCTGATCGTCGAGCGCATGAACGTGCGTCTCGATCCGGGCGCGCTGTTCGACGTGCAGATCAAGCGCATTCACGAATACAAGCGCCAGCTCTTGAACATCCTCGAAGCCGTCGCGCTGTATCAGGACATGAAGGACGACCCGCAACGCGACTGGGTGCCGCGGGTGAAAATCTTTGCCGGCAAGGCGGCGGCGAGCTACCGCTACGCCAAGCTGATCATCAAGCTGATCAACGACGTCGCCGATACGGTCAACAACGATCCCGCGATCGGCGGCAAGCTGAAGGTCGTGTTCATGGCCGACTACAATGTCAGCCTGGCAGAAACGATCATTCCCGCGGCCGACCTGTCTGAGCAGATCTCGACCGCCGGCATGGAGGCCTCCGGCACCGGCAACATGAAGCTGGCGCTGAACGGCGCCCTTACCATCGGCACGCTGGACGGCGCCAATATCGAGATCCGCGACAATGTCGGCGCCGACAACATCGCGATCTTCGGCATGGAGGCCGACGAGGTCATGCTCCGCCGCAAGCAGGGGCTGGACGCGTCCGACGTGATCCACCGGTCACCGCGGCTGGCGCGCGCGATCGACGCGATCGCGACCGGCGCGTTCTCGCCGGACGAGCCCGGCCGGTTCGAGCCGATCGCGCATGCGCTGCGCCATCTCGACCACTATATGGTCTCGGCCGATTTCGATTCCTACTACGAGGCCCAGCGCGGCATCGATGCACGCTGGCAGACCGTGCCGGCCTGGACCCGCGCCTCGATCCTGAACGTCGCGCGCATGGCGTGGTTCTCCTCCGACCGCACCATCCGCGAATATGCCGACGACATCTGGAACGTGCCGGTCGGCCCGGTGATGGCGCCGGTGCAAGCGCAGCGGGCGTGACGGGCCCTTCCCCTCGCCTTCAGCAATGACCCATGACGTCATTGCAGAGGCCTTCCATTGCGTTTCACCTGACGGCCATCATACGATGACCGTCGGGAGGAATGCATGACCGAACCGCCAGCTCACCTGTTCGACGAGGCCACCCGTGTCACCGCCGGCGACAGCCGCTGGCAGGGAAGGACCAGCCCGGATTACTGGGCCTTCGTCGGCCCGTTTGGCGGCGTCACGGCGGCGACCGTACTGCGCGCGTTGATCCAGCACCCGCAAATCCAGGGCGATCCGCTGGCGGTGACGGTGAACTATTGCGCGCCGATCGCGGAAGGGCCGTTCGATCTCGACGTGCGGCTGGTGAAGGCCAACCGCTCCTCGCAACATTGGTGCGTCGAGCTGAGTCAGGGCGATGCCGATGCGGCGACGCTCGCGACGGCTGTTTTCGCCGAGCGCCGGCCGTCCTGGTCGCATCAGCCGGCCACAAAGCCCGCGGCGCCGCCGTTCGACCAGGTCAAGCGTCATCCCGACACGAACATGTCCTGGACCAAGCAGTACGATTTCCGCTTCATCGAGGGGCGCCCCGCGTTCGGCGCGTCAGCGACGGGTGAGCCGCACAGCAGCTATTCCCGGCTCTGGATCTCCGACCGCAAGCCGCGCAAGCTCGACTGCCTGTCGCTGCTGTCGATGTCGGACGCCTTCTTCGGCCGCGTCTTCCACGCCCGCGGCGAGCTGGTGCCGTTCGGCACGGTGTCGCTGACGACCTATTTCCACGTCAGCCGGGACGAGCTCGCGGCCGAGGACATCACGCACGTGCTCGCGACGGCCGATGCCAAGATCTTCAACCGCAGCTATCAGGACCAGCATGGCGAGCTGTGGTCACCCTCCGGCCGCCTGCTCGCGACGACAACGCAGATAGCGTATTTCAAGGCGTGAAAGCCGGGACGCAAGCCAAGGAAACGGCGTCGTCCCGGCCTTGAGCCGGGACCCATAGCCACCGTCGCCAGTTTTGCGAAGGCTGGAGCGACCCGCACGCCTCAACCACTCCGTCCTGTGGTTGGGTCCCGGCGTTCGCCGGGACGACAGCTGTGGGTATGGCTTGAACTCGCGCCTCTCGTGCATTGAACGGGGCGGAGCGGGAAAATGTGGGGTCAGCCGCAACGCGACCGCCCCCTTGACGTTTGCAGCCCTACTCCGCCGCCAGCTTCAGATCCGGCGCGGCGGCGCGGACCTCGGCGTCGACCTGGGCCTCGAACTTGGCAAAATTCTTCTGGAACATGCCGACGAGAGCCCGCGCGGTCTTGTCGAACTCGGCCTTGTCCTTCCAGGTGTTGACCGGATCGAGGATCTCGCTCGGCACGCCCGGCAGCGCGGTCGGGACCGCGAAGCCGAAATATTTGTCGGTGCGGAACTCGACGTTGCGCAAGCTGCCGTCGAGCGCCGCCGTCAGCAGCGCACGCGTCACCTTGATCGGCATGCGCGAGCCCGTGCCGTACTTGCCGCCGGTCCAGCCGGTGTTGACGAGCCAGCAGTCGACATTGTGGTCGGCGATCAGCTGCCGCAGCATGTTGCCGTAGACGGACGGATCGAGCGGCAGGAACGGCGAGCCGAAGCAGGTCGAGAATTCCGGCTGCGGCTCGGAGCCCAAGCCGCGCTCGGTGCCGGCGACCTTGGCGGTATAGCCCGACAGGAAGTGGTACATCGCCTGGGCCGGCGAGAGCTTTGCGATCGGCGGCAGCACGCCGAAGGCGTCGGCGGCAAGCATCACGACGTTCTTCGGATGCGGCGCCCGGCCGGTGCGCGAAGCGTTCGGAATGAAGTCGAGCGGATAGGCCGAACGGGTGTTCTCGGTCTTGGAGCCGTCGTCGAAATCGGGAACGCGGCTGTCCTCGTCGAGGACCACGTTCTCCAGCACCGCGCCGAACCGGGTCGAGGCCGCATAGATCTGCGGCTCGGCTTCCTGCGACAGCTTGATGCACTTGGCGTAGCAGCCGCCCTCGAAATTGAACACGCCGGACGGACCCCAGCCGTGCTCGTCGTCGCCGATCAGGGTGCGGTTCGGATCGGCCGACAGCGTGGTCTTGCCGGTGCCGGACAGGCCGAAGAAGACGGCGGTGTCGCCCTTCGGCCCGACATTGGCCGAGCAGTGCATCGGCATCACGCCGCGCTCGGGCAAGTAGTAGTTGAGCGTCGTGAACACGCTCTTCTTCATCTCGCCGGCATAATAGGACCCGCCGATCAGGACGATCTTGCGGGCGAAATCGATCGCGACGACGTTCTGCGAGCGCACGCCGTGGCGTTTCGGGTCGGCACGGAAGCTCGGCATGTCGATGATCGTGAGCTCCGGCACGAAGGTGTCGAGCTCGATCTTCTCGGGGCGGATCAGAAGGGTGCGGATGAACAGCGAGTGCCAGGCGAGCTCGGTGAAGACGCGCGTCTTGATGCGGAACGTGGGATCGGCGCCGCCATAGAGGTCCTGCGCGTACAGGGTCTTGCCTTCGGCGTGCTTGATGAAGTCCTGATGCAGCGCCTCGAACTGCTCGGGCGTGATCGCCTGGTTGCCCGCCCACCACATCTTTTCGGTGGAGGCGTCGCGCACCGTGAACTTGTCCTTCGGGCTGCGACCGGTGAACTCGCCAGTATCCGCGCACAGCGCCCCATCGGCCGACAGCACAGCCTCGCCCGCCGCCAGCGAATACTGATAGAGCTGAGGAGCGCCGAGATTCCAGTGCACCTGCTTGAGGTTCTTTAAGCCGAACTTGTCGGCACCGAAGGCGCCGTTGCGAATACCCGTCTCTTGCACGAAGATCCCTCCTGAGAGCCCGCATCTGTTGCGCGCAGTCGCGCGCGTTGCGCGGTGACCGTTGCCGTTACATCGCCTTATCGAAGCGCGGTCGCCGACCTAATACTGATCAACGCTGGTCTTGCCAAGACGATCCGGCCCAATTGGTTATTGGCAAGCCGTGATGCACGTAGCTCATGTTTTGCCGCGTCATGCACATTCCAGCGGCAGCCGCCTGCGCTCCGCCGAGATGCTGCAACGCAACAGATATATCAGCGCGGTTGGGTTTCACGAGAACGACGAACGACGCTCAAATCGACGAATTCGCGTGGGCAAGCGAAGACCGAGCGACGAAATGCGTCGGGGATTAGCCGTGTCGTCGCCCACCCGATCAGCCAGCTTCCATTCACGATTGTCTCGCGCTTGCGGGATCACTTAATCCGATTCTCCCGGCCGCGACGTCAACGAGCTCACTCGCGCCCACGCCATGGGTTTGCGCGGCGCTCACCTTCTGCTGGGCAGGGAGCGTGCACATCGAGCTTCACGACAAACTGCGCTCATGGGTGAACTTCATGGTCTTTCGTCACGAGACGATGAGCGCAGCCATCAAAGCGTGCTCGAACTACACCTCACTTCGCGCGGGCCTCGTCAGCAAGCCTCACCAGCATCTTGCGCAACGCCCCGGGCGTGGTCACGCGCTCGGGAAACTCCAACCGCAGCGTCCTGCCGTCGGCCATCAGATCCAATCCCTCCGGGTCACAGCCGCTACAGCGCCACTCCGCGGCTTCGGCGCCGAGCAGCTTCGTCGCGTAGAGGGCGAGCGCCTCGCGATGATCTTCGTTCATGTGATCGACGGCGCCCTGCTCTGCCAGAATCAGTTCGTCAGCATCGGATATATCCGTGAGAAACTGCTCGGGCTTGAGATCGACGATGCGGCCGAATCCGGCGACGAGATGCGTGCCTGACGGGCGAATCACGAAGAACGAGAAGTCGGCGAAATCCGCGTAGTCCGCAGCAGACGGATGCGCATTGAGATACCGACGGCGGAGCATCTCGCGATTGTCGTCGCTGGCCTGCTCGGCTTTTCCCGACAGCATGATGCGCGAACCTTCGAGCGGATCGCCGGGCGCGCGTTCATCGAGCATCAGCGACACGCGCGAATCGGCAAGTACATTCCTGGTGTGCACGGCTAATCGCGAGATCAGGATGATCGGAGCACCATCGGACGCAGTGGCGACATTGACCAGCGAGCAGTAGGGATCGCCCGAGCCAACCATCAAGGTTGCAAGTGCGCCCTGCCGGCTCCGGCGCAGCAGGGAATGCGTCACGCGGTTAGGGTTAAAGCTCGCAGACATCATCTTTCCCTCGTCCAAGCAGTTGCAATGAAGGCCTTTTTTCGGCTAAACGGACCACAAACTTGGGCGGGGCACAAACTTTGCCATGCTATTTGTGGAACTCGGTCACACTTCAGCCCAGCTTGCATTGCTCGTTGACCATGTTCGAAGCCCAGTTATGCGGCCCTTAGCTCGATTCTCGTGTCTCGGCTAACCAGACTCTGAAAGCAGGCTCATGCCCACAATCGCCTTGGTCGATGACGACCGCAACATTCTGACATCCGTCTCGATCGCGCTCGAGGCCGAAGGCTATCGCATCATGACCTATACCGATGGTGCATCGGCGCTCGACGGATTCCGGACCAGCCAACCCGACCTTGCCATCCTCGACATCAAGATGCCGCGCATGGACGGCATGGAGACGTTGCGGCGGCTGCGGCAGAAGTCCGACCTGCCCGTGATCTTCCTCACCTCCAAGGACGAGGAGATCGACGAGCTGTTCGGCCTGAAGATGGGTGCGGATGACTTCATCCGCAAACCGTTCTCGCAGCGCCTGCTGGTCGAGCGCGTCAAGGCCGTGCTGCGTCGCTCGCAGCCGAAGGATCCGACGGCGCTGCCGAAGGAGAACGACGCCAAGGCGCTCGATCGCGGCCTGCTGCGCATGGATCCGGAGCGTCACACCTGCACCTGGAAGAACGAGCCGGTCACGCTGACCGTCACCGAGTTCCTGATCCTGCAGGCGCTGGCGCAGCGTCCGGGCGTGGTCAAGAGCCGCAATGCGCTCATGGACGCGGCCTATGACGACCAGGTCTATGTCGACGACCGCACCATCGACAGCCACATCAAGCGGCTGCGCAAGAAGTTCAAGATGGTCGATGAGGAGTTCGAGATGATCGAGACCCTCTACGGCGTCGGCTATCGCTTCAAGGAAACCTGAAGCGATAGCTCTGAAGCCCTGGCCCTGAAGCCCTGGCCCTGAAGCAAGGGACCTGAAGCATTGCCTTGCGCGACGTCATGCGAAATCGCGCGCTGACGTCGCGGTCTCGATTGGATAGGCTACGTCTCCTGCGCGTTTGTCCGAGCGCAGATGCCGGAACGGGGCCGTTGTTGCGGCGAATTCGGGTGCGGCAAGTCGAGTTCTCACGGGAATTCGCCGCACGACCCCTACGAAATTCGGAATCGGAGCACTCACATTGCTCGATCGCACGCAGCTTGACCCAGCCGTGAATGCCCACGACGCCGCGGCGACGATCGCGTCCGAGGCGGCGGACGAGACCCCGCAGGTCTCCGGCTGGCAGCGTCCGCTGAGCTGGCTGCGCCGCGCCGGACAGTTCCTGTTCGCGCTGTCGTTCTCGAGCCTCACCCGCCGCATCGTCTCGCTGAACATCGCCGGCTTGCTCGCACTGGTTGCAAGCATTCTGTACCTGTCGCAGTTCCGCGCCGGACTGATCGATGCCCGCGCGCAGAGCCTTCTGGTGCAGGCCGAGATCATCGCCGGCGCCATCGCCGCCTCGGCCACGGTGCAGACCAACACCATCACCATCGATCCCGAGCGCCTGCTCGATCTCAAGCCCGGCGAGAGCTACGGCGCGCCGGACGAATATTCGCCGCTCGACTTCCCGATCAATCCGGAACGCGTCGCGCCGGTGCTGCGCACGCTGATCTCGCCGACCAAGACCCGCGCACGCATCTATGACCCGAATGGCGGCCTGTTGCTCGATAGCCGTAATCTCGAAAACGTGCTGCGCTTCGACCTGCCACCGCCGTCGAGCGAGAAGCCCGGCTTCGTCGAGCGCGCGCTGATCTCGGTACGCACCTGGCTCAATCGCGGCGACCTGCCGCTGTACCGCGAATATGGCCCCGAGAACGGCAACGGCTACGAGGAAGTCGCCGACGCGCTGAAGGGCCAGAAGCGCAGCATGGTCCGGGTCAATTCGCGCGGCGAGGTCATCGTCTCGGTCGCGGTGTCGGTGCAGCGCTCGCGCACCATCCACGGCGCCTTGATGCTGTCGACGCAGGGCGACGACATCGATCAGATGGTCACCGCCGAGCGTCTCGCCATTCTGAAGGTCGGCGGCGTTGCCTCCGCGGTCATGATCGTGCTGTCGCTCTTGCTCGCCAGCACCATCGCCGGGCCCGTGCGCCGGCTCGCCGACAGTGCCGAGCGGGTCCGCCGCCGCATCAAGACCCGCGTCGAGATTCCCGATTTCACCCGCCGCCGCGACGAGATCGGCCATCTCTCCGGCGCACTGCGCGACATGACGGACGCGCTCTACAACCGCATCGAGGCGATCGAGATGTTCGCCGCCGACGTCGCCCACGAACTCAAGAACCCGCTGACCTCGCTGCGCTCGGCGGTCGAGACCCTGCCGCTGGCGCGCAACGACAACAGCCGCGCCCGCCTGCTCGCCGTGATCGAGCACGACGTGAAGCGGCTCGACCGGCTGATCTCCGACATTTCCGACGCCAGCCGGCTCGATGCCGAGCTGCAGCGCCAGGACATGACCCTGGTCGATCTGCGCCGCCTCCTGAACACGCTGACCTCGGTCGCCAACGAGACCAAGCTCGGCACCGACGTCGCCGTCGAGGTCCGGTTCGAGGGCCGCGGCGCCAACGACACGTTCTCGGTGCCCGGTCATGATTCGCGGCTCGGCCAGGTGATCTCCAACCTGCTGTCGAATGCGCAATCGTTCTCCGCCGCCGGCGGCAAGGTACGCATCACCTGCCGACGCGTGCGCTCGGAGATCGAGATCACGGTCGATGATGACGGTCCCGGCATTCGCGAGGACGCCCTGCAGCGCATCTTCGAGCGGTTCTATACCGACCGGCCGCACCAAGGCTTTGGCCAGAATTCCGGCCTGGGCCTATCGATCTCCAAGCAGATCATCGACGCCCATGGCGGGCGGATCTGGGCCGAGAACCGGCCCGGCCCTGTCGACGCCGACGGACATCCGACCTCGGCCGGGGCCCGCTTCATCGTCCGGCTGCCGGCGTCGTGACGAACGAAGCGGCGAGCATCCATGCGTCTGCCGTCCAGGTGGGGGAACTGGCCGTCCTGATCCGGGGTCCCTCCGGGTCCGGCAAATCCCGTCTCGCCTTCGATCTGATGCTCGCCGGACGCGCGGGACAGCTGCCGCCGACGGCTCTGGTGGGCGACGACCGTGTTCATCTCGCCACACGCGGCGGGGAAATGTGGGTAAGTCCCGCACCCGCTCTGGCCGGACTGATCGAGATCCGCGGCCTTGGAATCCGCGCCTGCGACCATGTGTCGGAGGCGAAACTGGGGCTGGTGGTCGACCTGATGGCCGAGGATGCTGCCCGCCTGCCGAACGCCGAATCGCTTCGCATTCATCTCAACGGTATCGAATTGCCACGCATACCGGTTGGGCCGGGTTTTCCACCCCTCCCGATGGTTGTTGCGTCGCTTATTACCACTCAGGCTTTCATGTTCCGGTAATCTTTCGGCCGATTGTGTGGAGCAAATTGGTAACCATATCAGCCCCACTATCGCGACCGATTAGACCGCCGCCAGCTCCCATTCTGTATGCCAGAATCCGGGAGACTCGCAAATATGCCCTCTTGCGCGGGGGCTCCGGATGGTCAAAGTGGCGCGTTCGTGCGGTGCACCCAAGGCGCCCGCGAGGAGTATCCGATGATTGGCCTGGTACTGGTGACCCATGGGCGCCTCGCCGACGAGTTCAAGGCGGCGCTGGAACACGTAATGGGCCCTCAAAAACAAATCGAAGCGGTCACGATTGGCGCCGACGATGATTCCGATCTCTGTCGCAGCGACATCATCGAAGCCGTGAACCGCGTCGACACCGGCGACGGTGTCGCCATTCTCACCGACATGTTCGGCGGCACGCCTTCGAACCTCGCCATCTCCTGCATGAGCCGGCCCAAGGTCGAGGTGCTCGCGGGCATCAACCTGCCCATGCTGGTGAAGCTCGCCAAGGTGCGCGAGGAGCGCTCGCTGCCCGACGCCATCGCCATGGCGCAGGAGGCGGGACGCAAATACGTCACCATCGCCAGCCGCGTGCTCGCCGGCAAATGAGCGACGAGGACGCCCCGCAGGACAACGTCGCCGGCCCGGCGGTCCCTGCCGGAGCCATCTCGCGAGAGCTGCTGATCACCAACAAGCGCGGCCTGCACGCGCGGGCCTCGGCGAAATTCGTGCAGATGGTCGAAAAGTTCCAGGCCGAGGTCTGGGTGACGCGCGGCGGCGAGACCGTCGGCGGCCGCTCGATCATGGGCCTGATGATGCTGGCGGCGGCGCCGGGAACCAAGATCCTGGTCTCCGCCACCGGGCCCGAGGCGGAGGCCGCGCTGCAGGCGATCACCGACCTGGTGAACGACAAGTTCCACGAAGAAGGAGTGTGAGGGCCTCCCGAACCTCGCTTCGCCTGCCGCAATGGGGCATTCTACCCGATGTGCGCTTATCCTCGCGTAGCGACACGGTGAGGATGGCATGTCCAATAGCGCTATTCGGCTGAGCGAGGCAGAACTGCGAGCCGTGGCTGAATACGCAGCCGTCTCTGCACTTCCCGCGCTGGCGATCTTCGAATGCGACCGACCGGATGATCTTCGTGCACGAGCCGCAATACAGGCCGCCCGAAGCTTTGCGAGCGGTGGGAATCGGAGCAAATCCCTACGGGATAGCGCGTGGGCGGCGCAGCGGGCGGCAATCGAGGCTCGCGATGAGGGGTTGCGCGCGGCCTATGAGGCCGCTCGCGCTGCCCTCGCCGCGGCGGGCGCGGGCTTCCTTCATCCCCTCCCAAACCCTTCCCAGGTCAAGCACATCCTCGGAGCTGCCGGCCACGCGGCGCGAGCTTTCGAAATCTCGGCCGGAGACGTTCCCGCTGTCGGCGCTGACTACCTCGCGCGATCACGGCTTCTCGCTTCTCAAGAGGTCGTGGACGTCCTCAGACGTTATCCTGGTCCACCGCCCGGGGGAGGCCGGGTCGGAGAGCTGATCCGCCAGCTCGATACCCTGCTCCGGTGATCGGGAGGCCTCGCGCGCAGGAGCGCTTGGCCGGGACGGCAGCGGAGCTATCTCCCCGGTCCCTGAATATACACCCTCCAAACGATTGCAGGACCCGCCTGGCCGTGGAAGAAGCGCTGGGTGGTCATCACCAGCGGCTCGGCCTTCGGCGCCTCCTTGGCCATCCAGGCCTCGCAGGCCGCGATCCGGTTGTCGGTGGTGTCGCAGATGCCGATGAATCCCTCGCGCTTGAGGTCCTCCAGCGTGCTCAGGCCGGAACTCCAGGTCTCCTCCGCCGTGTAGGGCACCGTGAACGGCCGCGGGTGGTCCGGGCTATAGAAGGTCATCGGCGTGTTCATCTCGGAAAAGCCGGCCACGAGGGGCCAGGGCGAGCCGAACCGGGCGTGCCAGGTGTTGGTCAGCTCCCGGGCCAGCTCCGACCGGCCGCCATAGCCGGTGGCGCCGTTCGGATTGGCGGCCATCTCGCGCCGGGCAATCCAGGGCGAGGCGACCAGCGTCAGCAGCGACAGCACCAGCCAGACAGCGGCCAGCCGCGGCACCATGACCCGCCGCAGCCGCAGCGCGGGGATCGCGACCAGCGCCAGCGGCACCAGGAAGAACAACGAGATGCCCCAATCGGTCTTCATGTAGATCGTGAAAGCGAGCCCGCCGAGAGGCGGCCCGACGGCGACGATCGCCTGCACCAGCCAGACATTGATCGCCTGGCCTACATTCACGCCGGGATTGGGACCGCCGCGCCAGTTGTGGAAGGCGAATCGCGGCGGCCAGGCCATCACCAGCGCCGCCAGCGCCATCGGCAAAGCCAGCAGCGCCAGATTGTGGCCGACATAGCCGAGCACGAGCTCGGCGGCCCGGCCGCGGTCCGACAGCGTATAGACATCCCCGGCATAGGTGATGGCGACGAAATCGACCCGCCACAGCCACACCAGATGCGGGATCATCGCCACCAGCATGGTGACGATCGCGACCCACGGCGCGGGCGACGCCAGGAAGCGCAACCGTTCCGGGTGCAGCAGTGCCGCAAGGCCGATGGCGCCGATCATGGTCAGCACCCAGTATTTGGTCATCAGCGCCGCCGCGCCGGCGAGGCCGAGCCACAGGCCGGAGGCGGCGCTGCGCTTTTCGAACGCGTTGAGATAGGCCAGCACCAACAGCGGCAGGGTCAGCAGTTGGACCAGGTCGGCGTTGTACTTGAAGCCCTTGAAATTGAAGATCGGGTACAGCGCGACCATCACCACGACGAAGAAGGCGCGGCGGCGGTCGACCACCTTGAGGCTCGCGAGCCAGACGATCACGAGGCCGCTGCCATTCACGGCCATCGCCAGCGCATAGGTCGCCCAGTCCTTGACCGGAAACACTGCGAACCACAGCCCGGCGATCCAGCCCGACAGCGGCGGATGCTTGCCGTAGCCGAGCAGGAAGCGGCTGCCCCAGGCATAGGCCTCGGCGACGTCCATGTGGACGTCCTGCGCTGCCTTCAGATTGGTGAGGATCGCCGTCCACAGCACCGCGTGGACCACCGCGAAGCCGATGACGACCCAGATCGACGTTGCCGGCGCCGTGGCGCGCGCCACCAGCCAGGCGGAGATTCGCCGCGGTCCGAAACGGCCGCGCATGCGCGCCGCGAGAGGCGGGAGAGAGGTACTCGACATCCGCCCTCGGTAGCCTGTTTTCAGCGCCCGGGGAATCAGCTTGCCGTGAAGAAAGGCCCTGGAAATTCAGCAATATGGTTGCTGGTTGGGGGCTTGGGGTGCTATCTGCGCGACCCATGACGACCGCCCCCATTCCCAACATCCGCAACTTCTCCATCGTCGCCCATATCGACCATGGAAAGTCCACGCTCGCCGACCGCCTGATCCAGATGACGGGCGGGCTGTCGGACCGCGAGATGGCGGGCAAGGAGCAGGTGCTCGATTCGATGGACATCGAGCGCGAGCGCGGCATCACCATCAAGGCGCAGACCGTGCGCCTGCGCTATCGCGCCAAGGACGGCAAGGACTACATCTTCAACCTGATGGACACGCCCGGCCACGTCGACTTCGCCTACGAAGTCTCCCGGTCGCTGGCGGCGTGCGAGGGCTCGCTGCTGGTGGTCGACGCCAGCCAGGGCGTCGAGGCGCAGACGCTCGCCAACGTCTACCAGGCGCTCGACAACAACCACGAGATTGTCCCGGTCCTCAACAAGATCGACCTGCCGGCGGCGGAGCCCGAGAAGATCAAGCAGCAGATCGAGGACGTCATCGGCATCGATGCCTCCGATGCCGTGATGATCTCGGCCAAGACCGGCCTCGGCATTCCCGACGTGCTGGAGGCGATCGTCACCCGGCTGCCGCCGCCGAAGGGCGATCGCGACGCCACCCTGAAGGCGCTGCTGGTCGACAGCTGGTACGACGTCTATCTCGGCGTCGTCGTGCTGGTGCGCATCGTCGACGGCGTGATGAAGAAGGGCCAGCGCATCCGCATGATGGGCACGGGTGCGGCCTATGACGTCGAGCGCGTCGGCTTCTTCACGCCGAAGATGACCCAGGTCGACGAACTCGGCCCCGGCGAGGTCGGCTTCATCACCGCCGCGATCAAGGAAGTGGCGGACACCCGCGTCGGCGACACCATCACCGACGACCGCAAGCCGGTGACGGAGATGTTGCCGGGCTTCAAGCCGGCGATCCCTGTGGTGTTCTGCGGCCTGTTCCCGGTCGATGCCGATGATTTCGAGACCCTGCGCGCCGCGATGGGCAAGCTCCGCCTCAACGACGCCAGCTTCTCCTTCGAGATGGAAACGTCGGCCGCGCTCGGCTTCGGCTTCCGCTGCGGCTTCCTCGGCCTGTTGCACCTCGAGATCATCCAGGAGCGCCTCTCCCGCGAGTTCGATCTCAACCTGATCGCGACCGCGCCAAGCGTCATCTACAAGATGAAGCTGACCGACGGCGAGGAGATCGAGATCCACAACCCGGTCGACATGCCCGACGTGGTCAAGATCGCCGAGATCCAGGAGCCGTGGATCGAGGCCACCATCCTGACGCCTGACGAATATCTCGGCAGCGTGCTCAAGCTCTGCCAGGACCGCCGCGGCAATCAGAAGGAGCTCACTTACGTGGGCAGCCGCGCCATGGTCAAATACGACCTGCCACTCAACGAGGTGGTGTTCGACTTCTATGACCGGCTGAAATCGGTCTCCAAGGGCTACGCCTCGTTCGACTATCACCTGACCGACTACAAGCCGGCCGACCTCGTCAAGATGCAGATCCTCGTCAACAACGAGCCGGTCGATGCGCTGTCGATGCTGGTGCACCGGACCCGCGCCGAAGGCCGGGGACGCGCCATGGTCGAGAAGATGAAGGACCTGATCCCGCCGCACATGTTCCAGATCCCGATCCAGGCGGCGATCGGCGGCAAGGTGATCGCGCGCGAGACCGTGCGCGCGCTGCGCAAGGACGTCACCGCCAAGTGCTATGGCGGCGACATCACCCGCAAGCGCAAGCTTCTGGAGAAGCAGAAGGAAGGCAAGAAGAAGATGCGGCAGTTCGGCAAGGTCGACATCCCGCAGGAAGCCTTCATCGCCGCCCTCAAGGTGGATAGCTGAGGCGCGGGTCTGCCCCTCTCCGGTTTCATCAGCACGATAGGCTGAAGAAAATCCGGATTCCAAAGCGGAACCAGAGCTCCCGTGCAACTACGGTATCCGTTCCTTAATGGTATTCTGGGACCCTTGCTGCAAAGCAAGGAATGCCCCCAATGTCCCGCCTCCGGTCGATCTCCGCCCGCCTCATCGTCGCGCTCTCGCTCACCGTCGCCATCGCCTGTGCCGTGCTCGGCACCTTCTCCGTCATCCAGCAGCGCGCCCTGACCCGGCTGGCGCTGGAGCAGCAGCTCAAGCTGCAGTTCGACAGCGTTTCGGCCGGCATCGACTACGAAGGCCGCGCTGCGCTGGCCGTGAGCTCCACCCTGGCAGCCCTGCCGCCGATTGCCGACGCCTATCTCAAGGGTGATCGCGATGCGCTTGGCGCCCTGCTCGGCGGCGCCATGACATCGCTGAAGGCGCAAGGCATTCCACTGGTGAACGTATGGGCGCCGCCGGCCACCAATTTCTATCGCGTGCATGAGCCCAAGGTGTTCGGCGACGACACCTCCAAGCGCCGCATCACGGTGGTGCAGGCCAACCAGACCGGCCGCCTGATCGCCGGCGTCGAGCAAAGCCGGCTGTCGCTCGGCATCTTCGGCATGACGCCGATCGTGCGCGACGGCAAGGTGATCGCGACCGTCGATGTCGGCGCCGCCTTCGGCAAGGAATTCGTCGAGCGCGCCAAGCAGCGCTTCGGCATCGATCTCGCCGTCTACTGGATCAATGACGGCCAGCCGAAGCGGCTGTCCTCGACGTTCGGCGACGAGACCGTCGCCACCCCGGACGAGGTGCTCGCGGTGTTCAAGGGCACGGCGCTGCTGCGCGATGCCACCCTGGCCGGCAAGCCCGCCGCGGTCTATGCCGGCCAGATCAGGAACTACGCCGGCGACCCGATCGCCGTGCTCGAGCTGATCAAGGACACCACGGCCTATGAGGCCGCAGCCAGCAGCGCGCAGCAGCAGCTGATCATCGGCACGGTCGTGATCCTGCTGCTCGCCGTCATCGTCGCGCTGTTCGTCGCCCGCGGCATCTCGCGCCCGCTGGTCGCGATCACCGCCGTCATGCACCGGCTGTCGAGCGGCGACACTGAGGTCGCGATCCCCGGCGGCCAGCGCAAGGACGAGCTCGGCACGATGGCGCAGGCGGTCGACGTGTTCCGCCGCAACATGATCGAGACGGCCAGCCTGCGCGAGGCGCAGGAGGCGACGCAACAGCGCGCCGAGCAGGAGAAGCAGGCGCTGCAGCGGCAGATGGCCGACCGGTTCGAGGCCGACGTCAAGGGCGTGGTGTCCTCGGTGGCCAAAGCTACGGCTGACATGGAGCGCGTCGTCCACGAGATCACCGTCAGCGTCAACGGCACCTCGCAGCGCGCAGCGGCTGCCGCTGCCGCGTCCGAGGAAGCCTCGAGCGGCGTGTCGACCGTTGCCGCGGCCTCCGAGGAGCTCGCCTCCTCGGTGACCGAGATCGGCCGCCAGGTCGCGCATTCCAGCAAGGTCGCCGATGCCGCGGTCGTCAAGGCGCGGCAGACCACCGAGATGGTCGGCAGCCTCGCCGCAGCCGCCGAGAGGATCGGCGACGTGTTGCGCCTGATCGACGCGATCGCGAGCCAGACCAACCTGCTGGCGCTCAACGCGACCATCGAGGCGGCGCGTGCCGGCGAGGCGGGCCGCGGCTTCGCGGTCGTGGCCGCCGAGGTCAAGGAGCTGGCCGGACAGACCGCCAAGGCGACGGAGGAGATCGCCGGCCAGGTCAGCTCGATCCAGGCCGCGACGTCCGACTGCGTGACTGCCATCGGCGGCATCAGCACAACGATCCAGGAGATCAGCGGCATTGCCGCAACCATCGCCGCCGCCGTCGAGCAGCAAGACTCGGCGACGCGCGAGATCGCGCGCAGCGTCCAGCAGGCGGCGTCCGGCACCAACGAGGTGTCGCAGAACGTCGTCGGCGCCAGTGACGCCGCCGAGCAGTCACGCCAGCTCGCCGACCACGTCATGGTCGCCACGCGCGACCTCGGCAAGCGTGCGAACGACCTGTTCAAGAGCGTCGACACCTTCCTGGCCGGCCTGCGCAAGGCCGCGTAGCTGGCGGGCCGCTTGCGCTCAGCCGCCCGGCGTGAGCGCAAAGCCCTCGTCGAGCCAGCCGGTAATGCCGCCGATCATCATCTTGACCGGCAGCCCGAGCTGCGCGAGGCGGATGGCCGCCCGGTTGGCGCCGTTGCAATGCGGACCGGCGCAGTAGACGACGAAAAGCTCGGTCTTCGGATACTCTGCCATCCGCTTCGCGGTCATGGTCCGGTGCGGAATGTTGATGGCGCCCGCGATGTGGCCCTTCGCAAACGAGGCCGGGCCGCGGACGTCGACCAGGATGAAGTCCGGAGCGGCCGCGCGGAGGCTCTCGTGAACGTCCCAGCAATCGGTCTCGAATCCGAGCATCGCCTCGAAATGCTGGAGCGCCAGCGCTGAGGGAGCGGCGGGTACTTCGGTGACATGCGTGGTCATTGGGTCTCCATGCGGTGATGTAAACAGGCCCGAATCTCGCCCGAGATGCCCGGCGCCCCAAGTGACGGATCCGACAAAGTCCGGTAAGTTTCCGCCAATGCCGCCAGCCGCAGCCAGCAGCCATCGTCATGATCCCGGCCTCGTCGCCGTCATTGCCTATGACGGGCTGTGCACGTTCGAGTTCGGCATCGCGGTCGAAGTGTTCGGACTGCCGCGGCCGGAGTTCGATTTCTCCTGGTATCGGTTCAAGGTGGTCTCGGCCGAGGGACGGCGGTCACGCGCGATCGGCGGCATCGTCGTTGAGGCCGGCGCGCCGCTCTCGCGCCTGAAGGACGCCCGCACGATCATCGTGCCGGGGTGGCGCGATCGCACCGAGCGGCCGCCCGAGCGCCTGCTGCGCGCCATCTCGCAGGCGGCTGCGCGCGGCGCGCGATGCCTGTCGATCTGCTCCGGCGTGTTCGTGCTCGCAGCCGCAGGCCTGCTGGACGGCAAACGCGCCACGACGCATTGGCGGCACATCCCCGACCTGAAGCGGCTCTACCCCCGCATTCAGGTCGAGGAGGACACGCTCTATGTCGACGAGGGCAACGTCATCACCTCGGCCGGCAGCGCGGCGGGCATCGACGCCTGCCTGCATCTGGTCCGGCGTGATTTCGGCAGCAAGGTTGCGAACACCGTTGCGCGGCGGCTGGTGATGCCGCCGCACCGGGACGGCGGGCAGGCGCAGTACGTCGTCGCACCGGTCCAGGCGCGCCCGGGACGGACGATCGGCGAGGTCATGGACTGGGCGCGTGCGCGACTGGCGCAGCCGATTGCGATCAGCGAGATGGCAAAACGCGCCGGGATGAGCGAGCGCACCTTGCTGCGGTCGTTCAAGGACAGCACTGGCGCGAGCCCTGCAGCCTGGCTGCAGCAGGAGCGCATGGCGCGGGCGCGGGAGCTGCTGGAGACTGCGACGCTCTCCCTGGCGGACATCTCGGCGCAGTGCGGCTACCGGTCGCTCGAAACGTTTCGCGTCGCTTTCCGTCGCATCGTCGGAACATCGCCCGCGGCGTATCGCCGGCGCTTCGAGGCGCGCCCGACATCAGCCAGCGTCGCTCGCTCAAGCCACCAGCGCGTTGCCAGATGAGGCACCGTCCATGGCATCTCGCTGCGCCTGCAACAGCCGGACGATGTCGACATTGGGCCGGGGCCGGCTGAACAGATAACCCTGCCCTTCATGGCAGCCCTCGGCGCGCAGGCAGCGCAGCTCGGCCTCGGTCTCGACGCCCTCGGCCGTGATGATGACGCCGAGCCCCTTGCCGAGGCTGACGATCGAGCGGACGATCGCCTGCGCCTCGCGATTGGCGGCGAGATCGCGGATGAAGGATTGGTCGACCTTGATCTTGTCGAACGGAAAGCTGCGCAGATAACTCAAGCTGGAATAGCCGGTGCCGAAATCATCCATCGAGATGCGGACGCCGAGCGCGCGCAGCGCATGCAGGGTCGCCAGCACCTGGCCGCTCTTTTCAAGCACCAGGGTCTCGGTGATCTCGAGCTCGAGCCGGCTCGGCGGCAGGCCCGACTGCTTCAGCACGTCCATGACCAGCGACAGCACGTTGCCGACGCGAAACTGCAGCGGCGACATGTTCACGGCGACGCGGACGTCGTCCGGCCATTTCGCGGCGTCGCTGCAGGCCTGGCGCAGCATCGCGCGTCCGAGCGCCGAGATCAGGCCGGTGTCCTCGGCGACCGGGATGAACTCCGACGGCGGGATCATGCCGCGCTCGGGATGCGGCCAGCGCACCAGCGCCTCGAACCCGGTGATGCGTCCGGTCGAGAGGTCGATCAGCGGCTGATAATGCGGCTGCAGCACGTCGCGCTGGATGGCCTCGCGCAGCTCGGATTCGATCTTGCGCCGGCTCTGCGCGCGGGCATCCATGCCGGGTTCGAAATAGCTGAAGGTGCCGCGCGTCTCGTTCTTCGCGCGCGACAGCGCCATGTCGGCGTTCTTGAGCAGCTTCTCGGCATCGTCGCCGTCGTTCGGCGCCATGGCGATGCCGATCGTGGCGCCGATCGTCACCGAGCTGCCGTCGATGAGATAAGGGTCGGCGATCGCCTGCAACAGCCGGCGGCAGAGCTGGGCCGCATCCTCCGGCCGTGCCTGCCCGCCTTGCACCACCGCGAACTCGTCGGAGTTGAGACGGGCAACGATGTCCTCCTGGCGCAGGATCGAGCGCAGCCGCTTGCCGACCCCGCGCAGCAGCCGGTCGCCGACGGCGTGGCCCAGCGTGTCGTTGATCGACTTGAAATTGTCGAGGCCGAGCACCAGCACGGCGATTTTCTCGGAGCCGCGCCGCATCTGGGCGAGCTTGTCATCGATCTTCTGGCGCAGCAGGTTGCGGCTCGGCAGGCCGGTCAGTGCATCGTGCTGGGCCAGGAAGGCGAGCCGCGCCTCGGCGCGCTTGCGTTCGGTGATGTCCATCAGCGCCAGCAGCACGGCGGGCTGGCTGTTGTGGACGAGATGGCGTGAATAGATCGCGAGATCGATCAGGGCGCCATCGGCGCGGACATGCTTCCAGGTGCGCGCCGCCTGCTCCTCGCCGGACTGCTCGCCGGCCCAGGGCGGCTCGCTCTCATAGGCCTGCAGGTTGCGGATGCTGAGCCGCTCGAAGGCGGCGCGGCTGTAGCCGTAATGCTGGGCCGCCGCTTCGTTGACGCCGAGCACGCGCCCATCATCCGTCGCGCAGACGATCATCGGCACCGGATTGCCGTCGAACAGCAGGCGGAACGACTCCTCGCGCTGCTTCAATTCGGTGATGTCGACGCGCAGGCCGACGATGCCGCCATCGGCGGTCAGGCGCTCCTCGATCAGAATGGTGCGGCCGTCGGACAATTTCTGCTCGTGGCGGCCGCTCGGCTGGAACAGCCTCTCCAGCCGCTCGGCGATCCATTCCTCCTCGCGCCCGGCGGCTTCCGGATAGTCGCCCCGCGCCACGCCGACCCGGATGGTGTCCTGCAGCCGCGCGCCGGCTTCGAACAGGTCCGAGCTGCGGTTGTAGATTTCGGCGTATTTCTTGTTCCAGAGAATGTAGCGGCCGTCGGCGTCGAGGAACACGATTCCCTCGGGAAGAATGTCGATCGCTTCGATGAGACGATCATGCGCCTTCTTCGCCTCCGCCATCGCCACTTCGGCGCACTTGCCCGCGCTCCCATCAACAGGGCCGAGGTTACGCAGGTTGTGCCGCCGCAATTTCGGGCTCGGCTTGACCGGGTGAATTGCATCGCGGGCGCTTGGCACGCGATTGCGTTTTTTTGCCGTGGGTGGCCGAACGGGCCGCATTGCGTGCCTCACTCTCCTTCTCGACGGGCAGTTTTCGGCCACGTTTCTGAAAAAATGGTATCTTGATGCGGGGCACGACAGCCACTGGTTACGGGAACAGGCAGCCACACTCGCGCTTTTGGAGAGCTGAGACTTGCGCGGAGGATCAACCAAGGGCTGCGGTACAACCAGCGATAAGTGACGTCGGTTGCCGTAGACCAAAAAAGACCCGCATACCGTGCAATGGCCCCGTACATGGTGTTCATTTACCGAACGAACTCACGCAATTGAGCCGTGTTCAGCCGGTTCCGCCAATCCGGCAGCAGGGTTAAAGTTAGGTTAAAGTGGCTCGAATGCCTGACGCTGACGCAGAATTGGGCATCTCGACCGGTCGGCAGCCGCTACACTCGCTCCATGCATGTCCGCCTGATTCTGGTCGCCATCATCGGTTCGGCCGTCATTGCCGCGACGGCTCCGGCCCATGCTCAGGACAAGGGCAGCGTCGAGCCGAAGGCCCTGCCGCCCTTGGCGCATCCGGACGATCCGAATACACCGGCCAAGGAGCTGTTCGCCCGCAGGATCCTGCCGTCGGCGCAACCGACCAAGGTGATTGGAACCTATAATCGCGGCTGCATCGCCGGCGCCGAGCGAATGCCGATCAATGGCGAGGGCTGGCAGGTGATGCGGCTGTCGCGCAACCGCAATTTCGGCCATCCCAACCTGATCGCGCTGCTGAAACGGCTGGCGACCCGCGCGCACAAGGATGCCGGCTGGCCCGGCATCCTGGTCGGCGACATCAGCCAGCCGCGCGGCGGGCCGGCGCTGAGCGGCCATGCCAGCCATCAGATCGGGCTCGACGCCGACATCTGGCTGACGCCCATGCCCGACCATCGGCTGTCGCGCAACGAGCGCGAGGAGATGTCGGCGGTCATGATGGTGCGGCCCGATCGCCTCGACGTCGATCCGCGCGTGTTCACGAAGGGCCACCTCGCCGTGATCCGCACCGCCGCGCAGGAGCGGTCGGTGCAACGCATCTTCGTCAACGCCGCGATCAAGAAGGCGCTGTGCCGTGACGCTAGGGGGGACCGCAGCTGGCTCACCAAAGTGCGGCCGTGGTGGGGCCACGACTATCATTTCCACATCCGCATGGTGTGCCCGCCGGGCAACCCGGACTGTCATGGCCAGACCGACCAGGAGGGCGGCGACGGCTGCGGTGACCTCGACTATTGGTTCTCGGACGCGGTGCTGCATCCGCCGCCGCCGAAAGAGCCGCCCAAGCCGCCGCAACCGATCACGATGGCGCAACTGCCGCCTGGCTGCCGGGCGGTGCTGCATGCGCCGGACGCCAAGAATTGATGCGGCCGAAAGCCGACGCGACGAAGGAGTCGCAAGAGCGGCTGGATCGCTCTCGGATGACGGCGCTCGCGCCGTGAGCGCGACGATCGAAGGGGATGACGGTCCCTCTAGCTCCTGTTATCGCGGTATCGAAATGCCGCGGGCCGCTGCGCGGCGTAACGGTAGCGAGTCCGTCATGATCCTGATCCGTCCCGCCGCGACTGCCCTCCTCCTCACGCTGGCCGCCAGCACGGTCGCGCTCGCCGCCGAACCGAGCGGCTGCGACAAGTTCAAATGGGACATCGCGCGCGAGCGTGCCGCCCTGACCGCAGCCGACCGCGAGAAGCTCGCATCGGGTGTGGAGGTCGCCACCATCCCTGCGACCGGCATCGTGCTGGAGCTGCGTCCGGCGGCTGAGGCCAAGCTGGCGATGCCGCCGGAACGCGCGCCCAAGGACGGCACTTTCGCCGGCCTCGCGCGGATTACCACGGCGCCCAAAGCCGGCGTCTACACGATCAGCCTGTCGGCCGCGGCCTGGATCGACGTCGTGCAGGACAGCAAGATCCTCAAGCCGGCCGGCTTCAGCGGCGCCATCGATTGCGACGGCATCCGCAAGACCATGAAGTACGAGCTGGGATCGCAGCCCTTCGTGCTGCAGGTCAGCGGCGCGCCGGAGAATGCGATCTCGATCGCCGTGCTGCCGGCGGCAGATTGACGCTCAGACGCCCGCGACCGACGACCAGACACTGGCCAGCCTGCGCTTCATCCGTTCCTTGCGCGTCAGCACCGGCACATCCTCCTCGTCCTCCGGCAGGCGCAGGCCGACCACGTTGACGCGGCCGCCGGAGATCGAGCGGGCGACCAGCACGATGGTGTCGAGCGCCAGGGTCGCGCCTTCCTTCGGCGCGTTGTCGAGATGGATGTCGAAATAGTCGGCGAGCGTCAGCTTGTCCTCGCCCTCGTCGAGCTTGACACCATAGATGCCTGCGACCTCGTCGAGCGTATGCTCGGCCGAGACCATGAAGTCGCCGAGCAGATGCGGGTCGGGCGCCGCCGACGGCGGCATGTCGACGAAGAAACGGTCGAGCGACTCGGCCTTTTCCGGCGGTGCCAGCAGATAGAGATAGTCGCCCGGCGCGATCGGCTCGGCCTCGGGCGGCGACAGAATCTGCTCGTTGCGGATCACCAGCGTCGGCTTCGACCAGGACGGGATCAGGCCGCGGCGGAAGTACAGGCTCTTGGAGCGGATCGAATAGCCGACCAGCTGCTGCTCGAGCTGGCCGGGCAGATCGAGCTCGATGCGGCGCGGGCCCCGATCGGTGCGCGGCAGCGCCACGTGCAGCTTGCGCGCGGCCACGCCGAGCGTCCAGCCCTGCGCGAGCAGCGAGATGATCACGACCACGAACGCGACGTCGAAATAGAGATAGGCCTTGGACAGCCCGACCAGCAGCGGGATCGAGGCGAGGAAGATCGCGACCGCGCCGCGCAGGCCGGTCCAGGCGATGAACGCCTTCTCCCGCCAGTTGAAGCGGAACGGATAGAGGCAGAGAAACACCGCGACAGGTCGCGCCACCAGCATCAGCATCAGCGCAACAGCGATCGCCGGCAGCAGGCTGTCGAGCAGCCGCTGCGGCGACACCAGCAGCCCGAGCAGCACGAACATCACGATCTGGGCGAGCCAGGTCGCGGCATCGAGGAAGGTGACGACAGAGTTGTGCGCGCGGGTCGGCCGGTTGCCGACGATGAGGCCGGCGAGATAGACCGCGAGGAAGCCGGAGCCGTGGGCGATCTGCGCCATGCCGAAGATGACCAAAGCGGCCGTAGTCACGAACGGCGCGTGCAGACCCTGCGGCAGCGCCACCCGGTTGAGGCCGATGACGACGAGGCGGCCGCCGACGATGCCGAACAGCGTGCCGAGCACCGCTTCGCGGACCAGCTCGAACGCGAAATGTCCGAACGAGCCGTTACCGACCGAGATCAGCTCGACCAGCATCAGCGTGAGGAACACCGCGAACGGATCGTTGCTGCCGGACTCCGCCTCCAGCGTGGCGCCGACGCGCGGGCGCAGCCGCAGGCCTTGGGCGTGCACCAGCAGGAACACGGCCGCGGCATCGGTCGAGGCGATGACGGCGCCGACCAGCATCGCCTCGGTCCAGCCGAGATCGAGGGCATATTTCGCCACCGGCGCGGTGATGAACGCGGTCATCAGCACGCCCACGGTGGCGAGCACCATCGAGGGCGCCAACACGGTACGGATGCTCTGGAAGCGCGTGCGCAGGCCGCCGTCGAACAGGATCAGCGCCAGCGCGACGGAGCCGACCAGATAGGTGGTACGGACGTCCTGAAATTCGATATGACCAGGGCCGGAATCGCCCGCCAGCATGCCGATGACCAGGAACACCAGCAGCAGCGGTGCGCCGAAGCGCAGCGCCAGCAGGCTCGACAGGATGCCGGCCATGACGAGGACCGCACCGAGGAGGATGGCAATGCTGACGGCGTCGAGGGATGTCATGAAAAAACGCTGATGAATCCGAGTTTTACATCCTTATCGTCGCCACACTTGCACGCCAACCGGATTTGCTCCTATCGCGGCGATATGCCCATTTTTCCATCCTCGGCCGTGTTCGGGGTATATCTCGCGGCAATCGCCCGTGACGAAAACGAACTAAATCCCGCTGATCCCGCCAACCCGCGCCACTGTTCCCCTCCGAGACCCCGCTGATGGACCTCGACCTGAAAGACGTTCTCGAATTCCTGCAGACCGTTGGCCGCTCGATCGGCGCCGAGGTCACCTCGCCGTGGTTCTACCTTCAACTCGGGCTGGTGCTGAGCGGCGCTGGCATTGCCTTTGCGGCACGTGCCGCCGTGCGCGCGCGCATCGACATGACCTCGCTGGCGATGGGCTGGCCGGGCCCGCTGCGGCAGCTGCTACGGGTGCTGCTGGAGAGCGTCGCCACGGTCGTGTTCGTGATCCTGATGCGGATCGCCCGCACCGGCATGTTGCTGTGGACTTGGCCGAGCCGCAGCTACCTGCTCGCCGTCGCGCTCAAGCTGGCGCTGGCCTGGCTCGTGATCCGGCTGATCACCTCGGTGATCCGCAGCACCTTCATCGTGCAGATCGTGTCGATCTCGGCCTGGCTGGTCGCCGCGCTCAGCATCATCGGCCAGCTCGACAACGTGGTCGACGCGCTCGATTCCATCTCGGTCGTGCTCGGCGGCCTCAGGCTGACGCCGCTGCTGGTGATCAAGCTCGGCGTGCTGCTGCTCGCGGTGCTGTGGCTGACCAACATCGCCAGCAATTTCGTCGAGAGCCGCATCACCCGCTCGACCGACCTGACACCGTCCATCCAGGTGCTCTTGATCAAGATGGTCCGCATGGGCCTGATGATCCTCGGCGTCGCGATTGCGATCAGCGCGGTCGGCATCAACCTGTCGGCGCTCGCGATCTTCTCGGGCGCCGCCGGTGTCGGTATCGGCCTCGGCCTGCAGCGCATCGTCGCCAATTTCGTCGCCGGCATCATCCTGCTGGCCGACAAATCGGTGAAGCCGGGCGATCTCGTCACCATCGGCGACAGCTCGGGGCGCATCAGCGCGATGAACACGCGCTACATCTCGGTCGCCGCCGGCGACGGTCGCGAGTTCCTGATCCCGAACGAGGACCTTGTCACCCAGAAGGTGACCAACTGGACCTACACCGACAAGAACACGCTGGTGAAGGTCAATTTCGGCACCAACTACGACGCCGATCCCCGGGTCGTCTGCAAGCTCGCCACCGAGATCGCGGCCGAGACGCCGCGCACCTTGAAATCGAAGGCGCCGAACTGCCTGCTGACCGAGTTCACCGAGGCCGGCATGAAGTTCTCGCTGACCACATGGATCGCCGACCCCAGCTACATGGACAGCGTCAAGAGCGAGGTGATGCTGGCGCTGTGGGAGGCATTCAAGCGCGAGGGCATCAGGGTGCCGTATCCGGTGCGAGAGCTTCGCGTTCGCGGCGGTGCGCTGCCGGTGGAGACCACGCTGGAGGTGCCGACCGGCTAGGCCGGCAGATCCGGCCGTGCACACCCGGCTTGCACCGGCCGGCACGATCATTAAATTAGGCGATCACCCCCGCGACACCCCTGAGAACGAAACAGGCCCATGAACTATATCGAAGCGACCGACACAACTGCGCGCAAGAACGGCCAGATCAAGCTGCACGGCCCGAGCGGCTTTGCCGGCATGCGCAAGGCCGGCGCGCTGGTGTCGAGGTGCCTCGATGCGCTCACCGACATCGTCAAGCCGGGCGTGCCAACCTCGCGGATCGACGATTTCGTCCGCGACTTCGCCTTCAGCCACGGCGCCTATCCGGCGACGCTGATGTATCGCGGCTATCGCTATTCGACCTGCACGTCGATCAACCACGTGGTCTGCCACGGCATGCCGAACGACCGGCCGCTGAAGGAAGGCGACATCATCAACGTCGACGTCACCTTCATCGTCGACGGCTGGTACGGCGATTCGAGCCGCATGTATGGGATCGGCCCGATCGCGCGCAAGGCCGAGCGGCTGATCGAGGTCACCTACGAATCGATGATGCGCGGCATCGCCGCGGTGAAGCCCGGCGCCACCACCGGCGACATCGGCCATGCGATCCAGAGCTTCGTCGAGCCGCAGGGCATGAGCGTGGTGCGCGACTTCTGCGGCCATGGCCTCGGCCGGCTGTTCCACGACGAGCCGAACATCATCCATGTCGGCCGCCCCGGCGAGGGCGTGCTGCTCAAGCCCGGCATGTTCTTCACCATCGAGCCGATGATCAATCTCGGCAAGCCGCATGTGAAGATCCTGTCCGATGGCTGGACCGCGGTGACGCGGGACCGCTCGCTGTCGGCGCAGTTCGAGCATTCGGTCGGCGTCACCGCCGATGGCGTCGAGATCTTCACGCTGTCCGAGCGCCATGGCGAGAAGCCGCTGACGCAGGTGTGAGCGCCGCCTCGGGCCGAATGGTCGCCGGGCGTCCGATTGTTGCCATGTCCGGCTGATCGACTGCCGCCTCCATCGCATGCGATTGCGGGAGGCAGCTCTGACCATCGCAACACGCCGTGGCGTTCTCGGCCTTCTCTCCGCGGGCGCAGCGCTGCTGACGCCGTCGGCGCGCGCCGCGTCGGAGACAGTTCCTGCATCGGCGAATGCCGACGATGCCTGCATCCTGACGCCGCAGTCGGAGTCGGGACCCTATTATCTCGATCCCAAGCTGGTGCGCGCCGAGATCGCCGAGGACCGGCCGGGCGTCCCGCTCAGGCTGCGCCTTCGCGTCATCGACGCCGGCTCCTGCGCACCGATCCCGGGCGCACGGGTCGACGTCTGGCACTGCGACGCCCGCGGCATCTATTCGGGTTATCCCGGCCAGAGCGACAATCACAAGCTCGACCAGAGCGGCAAGACGTTCCTGCGCGGCACCCAGATGGCCGATGCCGCCGGCTGGGCCGGCTTCAGGACGATCTATCCCGGCTGGTATGCCGGTCGCGCCACCCACATCCACTTCAGGGTGTTTGTCGACGAGGCCACGGTGTTGACGGGACAGACCTTCTTTCCCGAGGCGCTGAACGAGTTCATCTACACCAACGTGCCCGACTACACCGGACGGCCTAAGCAGCGGCTGGTCATCAATGCCAACGACCGCGTCGCGACCGAGGCCGATCCCGATCACCGCGCGCATTGCGCGGTGAAGGAGGAGCGCGACCATTATCTCGCGACCCTGACGCTCGCGGTGGGCCGCAACCCGGCCGCCGCGGTCGAGATGCCCACCGGCAAGCTGCCACCGGCGCCGTGGATCAAGGACCGGCTGGCGGCGCTGGTGCCCGGGCTGAAGCGCAGCCCGTTCTGATCAATCCGGTTCGGTGAACTGATAGGCCAGCGCGGCGAGCGGCAGCGCCGTGCCGAATGCGGCGGCGGCCGTCCAGCCGCCATGCGCATAGGCCCACGCGCCGAGGCCCGACCCTGCTGCGCCCGCGACGAAGAAGGTGGTCATGTAGAGCCCGTTGAGCCGGCTGCGCTGGCCTGCGCCGAGCACGAACAGCACGCGATAGCCGAGAATGAGGCTGAGCTGCGCGCCGCAATCGATCGCGATGGCGGCGATCACCAGCGAGATCAACGACCAATTCGTTCCGAGCGGGACCAACAGTGTCAGCGCGAACCCGGCAGCGCACAGCACCATCGACGCGACCGTCGCCGGCCTCGTCCAGCCGCGGTCGGCGATGCGGCCGGCCACCGGTGCCATGATCGCGCCGGCGACGCCGGCCAGCGCGAACAGGGCGATGCCGGTCTGCGACATCCGGAAATCGGACCCGGCCAGCAGCAGCGGTGACGTGGTCCAGAACACGCTGAAGCCGCCGAACAGCGCAGCCTGGTACAGCGCCCGGCGGCGCAGCGCCGGCGTGTCGCGATAGAGGTCCACCATCGAGCCGAGCAGCTGGCCATAGCTCAGCCGCGCCTGCGGCTCACGCGGCGGCAGGGTCAGGCGCAACACGACGGCAAGGATCACCATGGCGAGGGCCGAGGCCGCATAGATGACGTGCCAGGAGGCATGGGCCGCGACGAAGCTCGCGAGCGGCCGCGCCAGCATGATGCCGAGCATCAGACCGGTGGTGACATTGCCGACGGCGCGGCCGCGGATCGCCTCCGGCGCCATATGGCCGGCATAGGGGATCAGGATCTGCACCGCGACCGAGCCGAAGCCGATCAGCAGCGCCGAGAGCAGGAATGTCGATGGGCTCGTCGCCAGGGCCGCACAGCCGAGTGCGACGGCGCCGACGATGATGGTCGTGATGACGAGCTTGCGGTTCTCGATGAGGTCGCCGAGCGGCACCACGAACAGCAGACCCGCGCCGTAGCCGATCTGGCTCATCGTCACCAGCAGTCCCGCGAGCTGCGGCCGCAGCCCGAGGTCGGCGCTGATCGGCCCGATCAACGGCTGCGCATAATAGATGTTGGCGACGATCAGCCCGCAGGAAAAGGCCAATAGCAACGTAATCCAGGCGGACAGCGAGTCGCCGGAATCGGACGTGATGGTGGTCAACGCGGATCTCTCTCGAGCGGAAACGGCAGGCCATAGGGCCTTATGAGAACAGAGGCTGTCGAGCTGTGATTTTGCATCGCAGCATTCAAGCCCGACATAGGTGCTGAGGTCCCCCGCACCAACTCACGTCTACGTGGGCGCTGCATCGCGCAAGCCGGAACGGAGGGAGCAGGCAATCGAGGCCGCTAGCGCATGCCACGCGCTGACGTTTCGGTCTCTTCGGTGCGCCGGCCGCCGATCAGCCGCGGCAGCAGCATCGGCACGCGCTGGCGGTAGCGCCGATAGCTCTCGCCGAACTCGGCAACCAGGTCCCGTTCCTCGAGCTGCAGCCCGATCAGGATGTAGGCCGTGCTGAGGACCGCGAACAGCAAATGACCGACCGACATCTCCGGCGTGGCCCAGAACGCGAGCAGGAAGCCCAGCATCAGCGGGTGGCGCACCAGGCGATACAGCAGCGGGGTCTTGAACGGCTGCGCCGTCGCATCGGTCCCGCGGAGGGCGAGGACGGCCTGCCGCAGGCCGAACAGATCGAAATGATCGATCATGTAGGTCGAGCTGAGCGCGATGAGCCAGCCGAGCCAGTGGACGCCGGTCAGCACGGCCGCGGCGGCGCCCTCGACGCGCCAGACCGGGATCGGGATCGGGCGCCATTGCCAGAACAGCAGCAGCAGGATCACGCTGGACAGCAGGACATAGGTGCTACGCTCGGCCGCCGCCGGAATGATGCGCGTGAACCACTGTTTGAAGGCCGGACGCGCCATCACGCTGTGCTGGGCCGCAAACAGCGCCAGCAGCAGCACGTCGACGACGACGGCCTCGGTCACGGTGCTGGACACGCCCACGTCGATCGACTTGGCCGTGAGATAGTTGTAATTGCCGACGAAACCGACCGCCCAGACGAACGACCCAAGAAAGACGGCATAGCTCGTGATGGCGTAGAGCATGATGAGGAGACGTCCGGACATGAATGTTTCCTTGTTGCATCGAGGACGGCATGGCCGTGATCGAGACGCCCGATACTGGGATCGTTCACGTCCCGCGCGAGCCTGAGCCTTACCAATCGACCGTCCCCCGAGCGTCCCCCGGACGCAGCCATGCAGGTCGCACGACAATGGTTCAGTTCCGCGTCCGGACATTCGGCTTTCCCGAGCTGCATCGCGACGGCCAGCCATGCCCGCTGTCGCTGCGCAAGGGCCTCGCTCTGCTGGTCTATCTGGCGGAGGCCAAGGGCCCCGTCGCGCGGGACGTTCTGGCGACGATGCTCTGGCCCGAGAGTTCCGAGGAGGTGGCGCGGGCGCGGCTGCGGCGCCTGCTGCACCGGCTCCAGCTCACGCTCGGCGACGGCTGCCTCACCATCGATCGCGCGACGATTCGGTGGGCGGCCGCGGTCGAGCTGGAGGTCGAATCCGGGCTGTTCGAAACGGCGTGCGACCGCGGCGAATTCGAGCTGGCCTGCCGCCTCTATGCAGGTGACTTCCTCGACGGCTTCACGCCCGGCGATTGTCCGCAGTTCGAGGAATGGGCCTTCTTCCGGCGCGAAGCCTTGCGCGGCCGGGCGGTCCAGGCGCTGGAGCGCGTGGTGCAGGACCGCAGCGCGGCCGGTGACCATGCCGCGGCGGCGGCCCACGCCCGGCGCCTCGTCGCGTTCGATCCGCTCAGCGAGGTCTATGGCCGCGCCCTGATCCGCAGCCTGCTGCTGGCCGGCGACCGCGCCGCCGCCGAGCGTCATCTCGACGCCCTGACACAGCGCCTGCGCGACGAGCTCGGCGTCTCCCCCGAACCGGATACGCTGGCGCTGCTGACGCAGGGCGTCGCGGCGCAAGGCGAGAGCGCGCCGCCGACGCGCTATGTCCTGGGCGACGGCGTTCATCTGGCCTATCAGACCTACGGCACCGGTCCGCTGGACATTCTGCTGCTGCCCGGCTTCGTCTCGCATGTCGAGCGGATCTGGGAGGAGCCGCGCTGTCGGGCCTTGCTGTCCGCGCTCGCCAGAATCGGCCGTCTGATCCTGTTCGATCGCCGCGGCATCGGGCTCTCCGACCGGGTCGGTTTCAGCCCCAGCGTGGAGGCGACGGCGCGGGACATCGCGACCGTGCTCGACGCCGCCGGCAGCCGGCGCACGGTGCTGCTCGGCGCCTCCGAGGGCGGACCGGCCTGCATCACCTTCGCGGCCGACCATCCCGAGCGTGTCGCCGGGCTGATCCTGTTCGCCTCGCTGGCCAAGGGCAGCGCGACATCAGACTATCCGCATGCGCTGCAGGCCGGCCAGTACAGCATCTGGCTGCGACAGCTCGTGGCCGAATGGGGCGGACCGGCGGGCATCGAGACGTTCGCACCGAGCCTGGCCGGCGATCCCCAGGCGCGGGCCTGGTGGGCCGGACTGCTTCGCGCGGCATCCAGCCCCGGCGCCATCAAGGGCCTGCTCGAAGCCTTCAGGGATATGGACGTCCGCCACCTGCTCGCCCGGGTCTCTGCACCGACCCTGGTGCTGCACCGACGCCGTGACCGCGCCGTACTCGTCGGGGCCGGGCGACATCTCGCCAGCCATATCCGCCACGCGCGCTTCGTCGAGCTCGACGGCGCCGACCATTGGATGTTCGCCGGCGACCAGAGGCCGGTCCTCGCCAGCATCGAAGCCTTCATCGGCAGTCTGCAGCCATAAGCAGGATCGCCCGACGGACGAGAAGGACGTCGTCCGGTGCTACTCACGCTCGTGATCCTGTTCGGCCTCGGGCGGCTGCTGTTCTGGCTCGACTATGCCAGGGGCGCGGCGGGCCGCGCCTTCGGCGTTGCGCTCACCTTCTACCCCACAGCGTTCTCGCTCATCATCGGCCTCATCCTCGTGCTGACCGGGCGCGCGGCCTAGCAAGGCGCGCCCTGCGGCGCGCGAGCACTTCGAGGTTGCAAAAATGCGGCATCACGGCATGCTGACGCCGATGCCCGAGAAAGCCCCTCCTCCCAACGATACGCCGCCGGACACGCCGCACTATCACGGCCACCGGCAGCGGCTGCGCGAGCGCTTTCACAGCGCCGGTCCCGACGCCCTCAACGACTACGAGCTCTTGGAGATGGTGCTGTTCGCCGCGCTGCCGCGGCGAGACGTCAAGCCGCTGGCGAAGGCGCTGCTGAAGACGTTCGGATCGTTCGCCGAGGTGATCCACGCGCCGGAGCCGCGGCTGCGCGAGATCGACGGCGTCGGCGACGCCTCGATCACCCAGCTCAAGCTGATCGCCGCCGCCGCGCACCGCATCGCCAAGGGCGAGGTGCGGCAGAAGCACGCGCTGGCGTCATGGCAGGACGTCATCACCTATTGCCGCACTAGCATGGCGTTCGCCGACAAGGAGCAGTTCAGGCTGTTGTTTCTCGACAAGCGCAACCAGCTGATCGCCGACGAGGTGCAGCAGACCGGCACCGTCGATCACACGCCGGTCTATCCGCGCGAGGTGATCAAGCGCGCGCTCGAATTGTCGGCCACTGCGATCATCCTGGTGCACAATCACCCTTCGGGCGACCCGACGCCGTCGCAGGCCGACATCCGGATGACCAAGACGATCGTGGAGATCGCTAAGCCGCTCGGCATCACGGTTCACGATCACATCATCGTCGGCAAGAACGGCCACACCAGCCTGAAGAGCATCGGGGTGATGTGAAGGCGCGACGCCGACGAGACGACGCATGCAGCGTGCTGCGGTCGGAGCCGCCAAAAGATCGCCGCGGGATAGACGAAACGTCGGGCCGCGTTGAACCGGCCGTCTTCCCACGTCGGCTAACGCTGGCGAAGCGTGGAGAGGAATGACGGATGCGCGCGGCCTTCATCGGACTGATCCTTGGCGTCCTGACCGTCACGGCGGCGGCTGCCTACGACGCCAACGATCCCGCCAATTGCAATGGCATCGGCTGGGACGATGCGCGGCCACTCGTCGTCGCCAAAGTGAGCGGCCAGCCGCGCGTGAATTTCGTCAAGAGCCCCTATGACGATGACTTCAAGGCCGCAGGCTGTCCCGCTGCGACCGACGCCTGCCGGAAGAAGGCGTACCTCGTCGGCGACGACCTCGTGCTGGTCGGCAGGACCCACGGCGATTTCGTCTGCGTCAGCTACCAGGCGCCGCGTGCGAAGGCCCAGATCTGGACCACCGGCTGGCTGCCGCGCGCAGCCCTCACCACCGTCGCGCCAATGGCCGCGCCGGCAATGTCCGACTGGGCCGGAAGCTGGGAGCATCCGGGAGGGGGACTGACGATCAGGAAAGAGGCCGGCAACCGGTTCAGGATCGAAGGCGATCAGGTGCTGCCGGCCGGTCGCGAGTTGCGCAACGGATCGCTCGGCGCGACGGCAGAGCCCAAGGGCGGCCTCATCGCCTTCGTCGACGACGGCAGCACGCCGTTCGATCGGCCGAATGCCGGCGACGAGTGCCGCGTGCGTCTGCAGCGCATCGGCGCGCTTTTGCTGGTCGAGGACAACAATGATTGCGGCGGTGCCGGCGTCAGCTTCACCGGACTCTATCACCGCAAATAGCCGCTGACGGCTTACGCCCAGCGACGCGCCATCGCCACGCAGACGACGACGATTCCGGCTGCGGCGATCATCGTGGCCGACACCGGCTCATGCAGCAGCAGGCTCGCGAAACCGAGGCCGAGGAAGGGCTGCAGCAATTGCAGCTGGCCCACCGTCGCAGTACCGCCGCGCGCGAGCCCGCGGTACCAGAAGGCGAAGCCGATGAACATGCTGAAGACGGAGACATAGGCGAGGCCCAGCCACGCCGCGGCCGTGATGTCATGTGACGCGCCGGGCAGCGTCAGCACCGCCATCGATAGCATCAGCGGTGCAGACAACAGCAGCGCCCACGAGATCACCTGCCAGCCGCCGAGCCGGCGCGTGAGCATGGCGCCCTCGGCATAGCCCAGGCCGCAGACGATGATCGCGGCGATCATGGCGAGATCGCCGATCGGCGCCGCGACGCCGTCCTGCGACAGGGCGAAGCCCGAGACCGCCGCAGCGCCAAGGGCTGCGAACAGCCAGAACAACGGCCGCGGCCGCTCGCCGCCGCGCAGCACGCCGAACAAGGCGGTCGACAGCGGCAGCAGACCGACGAACACAATCGCATGGGCCGAGGTGATGTGCTGGAGCGCGAGCGCCGTGAGCAGCGGAAAGCCGATGACCACACCGAGCGATACGATCCCAAGCGACACCAGATCACGCCGGCCGGGCAGCGGCTGCCGCAACAGCAAAAGACAAAGCGCAGCCAGCACGGCCGCGAGCGTCGCGCGTGCGCCCGTCAGGAACAGCGGCGCAAAACCCTCCAGCGCCGCCCGCGTGGCCGGCAGCGAGCCGCTGAAGATCGTCATGCCGACGATGCCGCTCCCCCAGCCTTCGATCGATCCCTTCATGCACGGCTCCTCCTCGCAGATCCCATAGCCGGATCGGGCTTGTTGCGGCAGTCACAGACCGATACAATTTCGACATTCTGTACTGATGCAGGAGGCAATACACTTTGGAATCAAGGACGCTCGAGTCCCGCCGAGACGGCACGCGGACCACCGCCGTGGTCGATGCGATCCGGCAGCGTCTGGCGACGCGCGCGCTCGACGTCGGCCAGCGCCTGCCGTCGATCCGCGCCTTCGCCGCGGCGATGGGCGTCTCGCCGGCCACCGTCGTCGAGGCCTATGACCGGCTCGCCGCCGAAGGGGTCATCCGGGCCCGGCGCGGCTCCGGCTTCTATGTCGCCGACACGGCGCTGCCGCCGCTGGCCCTCGCCGATCGCGAGCCGCGCCGGCCGCGCGCGGTCGATCCGTTCTGGGTGTCGCGGCAGTCGCTCGACGCCGGGCCGGGAACGCTGACGCCCGGCTGCGGCTGGCTGCCGGCCGAGTGGATGCCGCAGGACGCGCTGCGGCGCGCGGTCCGCACGCTGGCGCGCGGCGGCGGCCCAGTGCTGAGCGACTACGGCGCGGCGCGAGGATCGGCGGCGTTACGACGGCTGCTGCAGGGCCGCCTTGCCGGCCTCGGCATCGACGCGTTCAGCGAGCAGTTGGTGCTGACCTCGTCCGGCACGCAGGCGATCGACCTGATCTGCCGCATGCTGCTGCGTCCCGGCGACGCCGTGCTCGTCGACGATCCCTGCTACTTCAATTTCCTTGCGTTGCTGCGCGCGCATCAGGCACGGATCGTCAGCGTGCCGATGACGCCGGGCGGACCCGACGTCGCGCGGTTCGAGGCGATGCTCGCAGCCGAGCACCCGCGGCTCTACATCACCAATTCCGGCCTGCACAATCCGACCGGCGCGACGCTGTCGCTGCAGACCGCTCACCGGCTGCTCAACGCCGCCGCCGCGCACGACACGATCATCATCGAGGACGACATCTACGGCGATTTCGAACCCGAACCATCGCCGCGGCTCGCCGCGCTCGACGGGCTCACGCGGGTGATCCTGGTCGGCAGCTTCTCCAAGACGCTGTCGGCCTCGGTGCGCTGCGGCTACATCGCGGCGCGCGCGGACTGGATCGAGCCGCTGATCGACCTGCAGATCGCGACCGGCTTCGGCGGCCCCGGACAGTTCGCCGCGGAGACACTGACCCAGGTGCTGACCAGCGGCAGCTACCGCAAGCACATCGAGGAGCTGCGCGCTCGGCTTGCGCGGGCGCGGCCACGCGTGGCAGCACGGCTGCAGCGCATCGGCATCGCGCCCTGGCTGATGCCGCGCGGCGGCTTTCATCTGTGGTGCAGGTTGCCGGACGGCTGTACGGCGATCGAGGTGGCCCAGGCCGCGCTCGAGGAACATGTGGTGCTCGCGCCCGGCGACGTCTTCAGCGCGGCGCAGTCCGCCGCGACGATGATGCGCTTCAACGTCGCGCATTGCGAGGATCCGCGCGTCATCAACGTGCTGGAGCGCGCGACCAAGCCACCGGCCGCGCGTTCATCGCGCCGCCAGGCGGTCAATTCAGCCGACCGGTGAGACCTAGTAGCAGTAGCGCGGATGTGCGCGGACCCATGAGCCGTCGCCGCGTTGCAAATAGCAGCCATTGCGATAGGAATAGTAGCCGCCACGACGGCGCTCGCCATCGGCCGCGATTGCAGCTCCGGTGCCGGCCCCGATCACGGCGCCGATCGCAGCGCCCCGGCCGCCGCCGATTGCGCCGCCCAGGATCGCTCCGCCGGCGCCGCCGAGGATTGCTCCGCCGAGCACGTCCTGCGCAACAGCCTGATGCACCGGCGCGACGACGGCGAGCGTGAGCAGCGCCGCAGCGCCAAGGCGGGTAGCAAAGGGAATCCCCAGACGTCGGATCATGGACAGGCCTCCGTTCCGGGCACGCTAGTCCGCCCGGCGTGGCCGTTCTTGATGCAGATCAAGGCGACGTCAAGGCAGGGCAATCCCCGGCGTGCCACGTGACGCATCATGCCGCCACGCGCTGATCCTGCGTGCGGTCCTCGATGATGCTGAGCAGATATTTCGGCTCGCCCTCGCCGATCGAGACCGGCAGCCGGCGCACGACGATGTCGCGCGGACCATTTCCGGGTGTGAGGATGCTATGGGCTCGCGGCTCATCGTCGCCGCGCCCTGCGAGCTGTTCGCGGGCGGCTTCCTCGAGGATTGCGCCGGTCGGCGCGGAGAACAGTTCGCCCGGCGTGCGGCCGATGATGTCGGTGCGCGGCACGCCGAACAGACGCTCGGCGGCGCGATTGACGAACATGTAGCGCAGCGACTGCGCATCCTTGGCCAGCACCGCCTGCGGGATGTTCTCCAGCAATGCGGCGAGGAAATATTCGGCGCGCGCGAGCTTGCGCTCGGCACGGCGCTGCGCGGTGAAATCCTCATGCGTCGCGATCCAGCCGCCGCCGTCCATCGGACGCTCCGAGATGCGGATGATGCGGCCGTCGGCGAGCTCGACCTCGACGATCTCGGCCCTTCGCTCCTTCATGCGCTCCCGCAGCGCGGCGAGGAACTCCGACGGCTTCTCGCGCAGCAGGCCTAGCTTGGCGCGATGTGCGAGAATCTCGCGTACATGCGCACCGGGCTTCGCAACCGAGGCAGGAACGCCGTAGAGCTTGCGGTACTGCTCGTTGACGATCAGCACATAGCCGAAGCTGTCGAGCATGATCAGGCCCTGGGCCATGTTGGCAACTGCGGCATCCAGACGCTGCTGGTTGCTGAGCGCGCCCTGCTCCAGCCGCTCGTGCTCGCGCAGGATGTCGGCGTGCTGGCGCTCGATCTCGACCTCGTGCTGCTCGAGCTCCTGAATCCGGAAGGCGCCGTTCTGGAAAGTCTCCACCGCATGGGCGACCCGTCCGATCTCGTCATGGCGCCGCGCATGCGGAATCTTGAGCTTGATGCGGCCGGCGGCGATGCGGTCGGTGACGCGGGCGATGTCCAGCAGCGGCATCAGCACGCCCCAGCGCAGCGCCAGCGCCGCAGCCGCGATCAGCACGATGATCACCGCCCCGAGCGCGCCCAGATAGAACGCGGCCATGCCGCGCGCGTCGGCAGCCTCGCCGAGCTCGCGGGTGCGGCCGGCATAGAGCCGTGACAATTTCTCGAGGTCCTCGTTGAGCGCGGTGCGCACCGCGCGATTCTCGTCATTGTCGCCGAGTTCGCGCGCCGCCGACGATCCGACCGAGATCGTCTGCCGCGCCATCTCGGTGCGGAATGCGACGAACTGATCGATCCGCTTCCTGAACGGGGCGAACAGCGCGGCGTCGTCATCTGTGACCCGGCTTTCCCATTCGTCGACCACCTTGCTCAGCTGCGCAATCTTCGCAAGCTGCGAGTCGGCGTAGCGCCGCGCGACGGTGCGGTCCAACGACATGTAGATGCCGCGCGATTCCATCACGACCGCGTAGATCAGCGCGTTGGTGCGCTCGATGTTGCGGGCCGCAATGGAAAGCGCTTCGAGCCGGTCGTAGAACAGGCGCTGCTCGCGCAGCGCCGACAGCGCGCCCAGGGTCGACAGCATCACCAGGACGGCGAACGCGGCCGCAGCCGCAGAGATCTTGTCGTTGAGGCTGAACGACGGCAGCGACCTGTTGAACCGGCGCAACAACTCACGCATGGCGGGCCCCCTCGATGGAGCGCAACCATCAGACGCAAGATGCGTAAACAACAAGTTCCAATCGGTGGAACAGGCGCGTAACCGACCGTTAACCAAATCCGATGCCGGAAGAGGCCTACCCACCGCGCGGCAAGGGCGCTCAACGGCGCGCGTCTCGCCCTACTGCCTGAGCATGATCAGCGGATTGGCGCTGTCGGGCACCAGCCGCCACTGCGCATTGTCGTCCGCCTCGAACCGCCACGTCTCGCCGCGGTCCGACATCAGCATCATCTGGCCGTGCTCGAGCCGCCACTGGCTGGGCGCGAACGCTGCGATCATGGGGTCGCATTTCGGCTTCACGAACACCTGGAAATTGTCGTGGCCGGCGTCGTTGTTGGTCAGCACCAGGCTGCAGATCGTGGCGCCGTTGCCGCGGACCATGGCCCAATCGCCGATCATCTGGTCCATCGATTTGGCCAGCGACCGCGCCGCCGCCAGGTTCTGCAGGATGTAGACGCCTTCGCCCTGGCGCAGGCCCTCGAAGATGCCGGCCTCGACCTCGGTGAAGTCGATCACCGCCTCGCCGTTGGCGGCCTGGAGACTGACGATGTCGAGGCCCTTCACGTTCCAGCCGGCGATGTCCTTGGTGAAGGGCAGCGCGGCGGCACAGCCCGGCTCCAGCTCGAGCTTCTGCCCGCGCGGCGCCGCGTCCGGCCTCAAGGTCACGACACAGGTCTTGCTGCGCTCGGTGGTCGCAAGCTCCCACTGCCCGATCATCGCTTTCTTCAGGCCGGCGGCGTCCTGCGCAACGGCCGGGACGCCCGCCACTGACGACAGCAGCGCGATCAGCATTGGGAGCGAACGTTTCATCAGCGGCCTTTCACCGGCGTTTCCGGAACGGGCGTCAGCGGCGGCTTGCCGGCAAACCAGACCTTGAGATTGTCGACCACCAGCTGATCCATCGCGTTGCGGGTTACGATGGCAGCCGAGCCGATGTGTGGCAGCAGCACGACATTGTCCATCGCCTTGAGCTCGTCGGGCACCGCCGGCTCCTTCTCGAACACGTCGAGGCCGGCCGCGAGAATCGCGCCGGATTTCAGTGCCTCGACCAAAGCCTGTTCGTCGATCACCGAGCCGCGGGCGACGTTGACGACGACGCCGCGCGGTCCGAGCGCCTTCAGCACCTCGGCATTGACGATCCGGTTGGTGCCGGCGCCGCCGGGCACGATCACGATGAGCGTGTCGACGTCCTTCGCCATCGCGAGCAGGTCGGGATAGTGCTTGTTGGCGACACCGGCCGCCGGATTGCGCGAGTGATAGACGACGGGGACCAGCGAGGCTTCGAGCCGGCGCGCGATCGCCTGGCCGATGCGGCCCATGCCGACCATGCCGACGGTGCGGTCGCGCAGCGAGCCGACGCTGAGCGGATAGGGCTTCGACGTCCACTCGCCGGAGCGCACGAAGCGGTCGGCCTTGATGAACTCGCGGCAGGTGGCGATCAACAGGCCCATCGCGACGTCGGCGACCTCCTCGGTCAGGACATCGGGCGTGTTGGTGACGATGATGCCGTGCTGACCCGCATGGGCGGCCGCGATGTGGTCATAGCCGACGCCGAAGCTTGCGATCATCTCCAGCTTCGGCAGCATCGCCATCACGGCGGCATCGGTCTTCACGGTGTGGAAGGTCACGGCGACGCCGCGGATCCGCCCTTTCACGTCCGCTGGCAGCGCTTCGAGATCGGCCTGTGTCGTCGCATGGTGCACAGTGAAGCTGTCCGGGAAACCCTTTTCCAGGATCGGCCGCAGCGGCCCATAGATCAGAACATCGATCTTGTCAGACGAAGTGGCCGCCATCAGTTGTCCTTTCCAAGAGCACTTTCGTGCCAGCGCCGCAAAACGAGGTGCGAAACTAGCGCCAGCAAGCCATAGATGACAATCCCGGCGACCGACAGCAGCACCAGCGCGGCGAACATGCGGGGTATGTTGAGACGATAGCCGGATTCTGCGATGCGATAGGCGAGGCCCGATCCCGCACCGGCGCTGCCGGCGGCGATCTCGGCGACGACGGCGCCGATCAGCGACAGTCCGCCGGCTATGCGCAGACCGCCGAGAATATAGGGCAGAGCGGCGGGCAATTTCAGATGGCGCAAGGTCTGCCAGCGCGAGGCGCCGTAGAGCTGGAACAGGCCAGCGAGATTGCGATCGACCGAGTTGAGCCCGAGCGCGGTGTTGGACAGCACGGGGAAGAAGCCGACAATCCAGGCGCACACGACCACCGCGGTCTGCTGCGGCAGATAGATCAGGAGCAGCGGCGCAACCGCGATCACGGGGGTGACCTGCAGCACCACGGCATAGGGAAACAACGCCCATTCCAGCCATCTCGACTGGTTGAACAACAGCGCCAGCGCGATGCCGCCGAGCGCGGCAGCGATGAAGCCTTCGAGCGTCGTGATCAGTGTCGTCAGCAGCGACTGCGCCAGAATGTCCCAGTCGGCAACCAAGGTCTTCAGAATGAGCAGCGGCCCCGGGAGCACATAAGGCTGGATGCCGTTGACGCGCACCACCAACTCCCACGCCGTCATCGCTGCGACGAAAACCAAGGCCGGAAAGGCGAGGCTCGCCAGCCGCGCTGCCGCGACGAACGTTCTCTGCTCTCGTACGCCGCTCACAGCGCATGCACCCCGGTGTAGGCCGGCGCCAACGCGTCCGAGACGCGGCGGCAATATGCGGCGTAGTCCGGCGAGGCGCGGAACGCATCATCGCGCGCGTCGACGTCGATCCGGATCTCGGCGCTGAGCCGGCCGGGCCGCGCCGTCATCACCAGCACGCGCTGTGACAGGTAGACCGACTCGAACACCGAATGGGTGACGAACAGGACGGTCATGTTCAGGCTGCGCCACAGCGCCAGCAGGTCGTTGTTGAGGCGGAAGCGCGTGATCTCGTCGAGGGCCGCGAACGGCTCGTCCATCAGCAGGATGTCGGGCCGTGTCACCAGCGCTCGCGCCAGCGAGGCGCGCATCTTCATGCCGCCGGACAATTCGCGCGGGAATGCATCGGCAAAATCCGACAGGCCGACCTGCGCCAAGGCGGCATCGATCCGCGGCCGTGCCTCCGTGGCCGGGACATGCGCAAGCTTCAACGGCAAGCCGACATTGTCGCGCACGCTGGTCCAGGGCATCAAGGTCGGCTCCTGGAACACGAAGCCGATGCGATGGCCCGGATGCGTCTCGGACGCTGACGCCGCGACGTCGACCGTACCGCCACTCGGGCTCGCAAGCCCGGCGATCAACCGCAACGCCGTCGACTTGCCGCAGCCGGAGGGGCCGAGCAGCGAGACGAACTCGCCTTTGGAAATCGTCAGATCGATCGGCCCCAGCGCGGCGACGCCGGACTCGTACACCTTGGTGACGCCGCGCAGGCGTACCGCGGTCGCAACGGCGCGCTCGGACGAGGGAGGTGAGCTCATGTGCTGAAAGCGCCGCTCAAGCGTCCTACTTCTTCGGCCGGAGATCGATGCCGACGCCCTTGTTGACGAAACGCAGCGTATAGGACTTGCGATAGTCGATCGTCGACTTGACCACGCCGGCCCGCACCATCTTGTCGAAGAAGCTGGCGATGCGCTCCTCCGTCATGGCGCCGATGCCCTTCTCCACGCTGTCGCCGGAATCGACGATGCCGTACTCCTTCATCTTGGCGACCGAATAGGCCAGCAGGTCGTCGGTCATCTCCGGGTTCATCTTCTTGATCAGCGCATTGCCCGCGGAATTGTCGCCGTAGATGTAGTTGTACCAGCCGAGGATCGAGGCATCGACGAAACGCTGCACCAGGTCCGGCTTGCTCTCGATCAGGTCGCGCCGCGTCTCGATCAGGGTCGAATAGGTGTTGAAGCCGTTGTCTGCGAGCAGGATCACGCCGGGCTTGAAGCCGGCGGCGCGCTCGACCGCGAACGGCTCTGATGTCACGTAGCCCTGCATCGCGCTCTGCGCGGTGGCGATGAACGGCTGCGGATTGAACGTGTAGGGACGCACGTTCTTCTCCGAGAAGCCGTATTCGGATTTCAGCCACTGATAGTAGCTGGAGATGCCTTCCTTGGAGACGAACAGGGTCAGCGGCTTCAGCTCGTCGAGCTTGGTGATCCTGGACTCCGGATGCGTCAGGAACACCTGCGGGTCCTTCTGGAACATCGCGGCGATCGACACCACCGGCACGTTGTTGGCCACCGCGTCGAACGACATCAGCGTGTTCGCGGCCATGAAAAAATCGATCTTGCCGGAGATCAGCAGCATGCGGTTGTTCTCGTTCGGACCGCCCGGCACGATCGTCACGTCCAGACCGTAGCGCTTGTAGGTGCCGTCGGCGACCGCCTGGAAGAAGCCGCCATGCTCGGCCTCGGCGACCCAGTTGGTGCCGAACGAGACCTTGTCCAGGGTCTGGGCCTGGGCCACCGAGATCATCCCGCCCAAAGTCCCGCCGAGGACCAGCAATGCCGCCATTAACGTTCGCGGCAGAAGCGCCTGCGCCATGTCTGGTCTCCCCGGTTCTTTCTGGCTGAACATGTTAAGATCGTTCGGGTGATAACTACCCTGCTCCACGGACGAAGGAAACTGCCCGCGCGATGACCCTGCCGCCCCGCGACTGGACCGAGCTGCACTGGCCCGCTTTGGCAATGCCCGACTCGGGAACGCCCGAGACCGCGCGCTGGATCGCGGTGCTGCCGCTCGCCGCCACCGAGCAGCACGGGCCGCATCTGCCCCTCGGCACCGACGTCTACATCGCCGAGGCCTATCTCAGCCGGGCCCGCGCGCTGCTGCCGTCGGCGCTGCCGGTGACGGTCCTGCCGGTGCAGCCGGTGGGGATCTCGACCGAGCATCTCGATTATCCGGGCACGCTGACCGTGCCGACCGAGGTCGCGCTGCGGAGCTGGCGCGCGCTGGGCGACAGCGTCGCGCGCGCCGGAATCAGGAAGCTCGTGATCGTCACCAGCCATGGCGGCAACAGCGCCGCGATGACCCTGGTCGCGCAGGATCTGCGCGCAGATCACCGCATGCTGGTGGTGACGACGTCATGGTCGCGCTTCGGCGCGCCCGATGGCCTGTTCTCCGCCGACGAGCTGCGTCACGGCATCCATGGCGGCGCCGTCGAGACCTCGATCATGCTGGCCCGCCATCCCACGCTGGTGCGCAGCGATGCCATCGCCGCTTTCCCCTCGCGCGGCGCTGAGATGGAAACGACCTACGAGGTGCTCTCGACGCAGCGGCCGGCGCCGATGGCCTGGCAGACGCAGGACCTGAATGCGGGCGGCGCGGTCGGCGATGCCACGCAGGCCTCGGCGGAGAAGGGCGAGCGCGTGCTGGACCACGGCGCGCGGGCGTTCTGCGCGCTGCTGGAGGACGTCGATAACTTCGACGTGACCACGCTCGGCCACGGCCCACTGCCGGGCTCCTGAGCCAAAGATAACACTCTGGATCTTCTGATGAATCTTCGGATCACGTTGATCGCGATCAGGCGATTCGAACCGGTTTCGAAAAGGCTCCGTCCAATTTGGCAAGCGGCCGACGCCGGCCGCCGCAACAGCAAACAGGAGCCTTCACCATGTCGATCAAGACCAAGATTGCCGCCCTCGCGCTGACCGCTCTCGCCGTGACCGGCAGCATCGCCGCAACGTCGACGCCTGCCGCGGCCAACGGCTTCCATCATCACCATTGGGGCTGGGGCGTCGGTGCCGGCCTCGTCGGAGCCGCCGTCGTCGGCAGCGCCATCGCCGCCAGCAACGACGGCTACTACTACGGCGGTGGCTATCGGTACTGCCGCTGGGTGCCGCAGTACAACGTCTACGGCCAGTATGTCGGCCGCGTCAGGGCCTGCGGCTATTGATGCTGGGCGTTCGTCGCGTCCCGCCCGGCCCCGGCCAAGGCCCGCCTCGCCAAATTCGCCAAGGCCGGGCGTCTACCACCCAGATCTGCGATCTCGACAGCCCGCCCGGCCGCCCGGGCGGGCTGATTGTTGCGTGGGCGCCACACCCTCAATCAGAAGCCAGGTGAGATCGTCCCACGCTTGCTGTTGCGAATTAATCGCAATATAAATCATCCCTAAATTGCCGCGTGTCATCCACACTTCCGATCGAACATCGACGACTCCGTAATCTTCTCGTGACTGTGCGCGGGCAATCAGTTGTGACGTTGCCTGTGTCGTTTGCCTTGCCTTGGGAATCCGCCGCCATGATCCGTTCGAACTGCACCTGGGAAATGATCGCGGCCGGCGCCATGATCGCCGCGCTCGCTGCCCCCGCCGCTGCCGCCGACCTGCCGGTCAAGGCCCGGATGGCGCAGACGGTGTTCGACTGGACCGGCCTCTATGTCGGCGTCCATGCCGGCTATACCCGCGACCGCGCCCAGGCGACGCTGACCGACCCGAGCGGGACGGTCAGCGCCGGCAGCCCGTTCAGCGGTCTCACTGGCGGCGTGCAGGCCGGCTACAACTGGGTCACCCGCTCCGGGCTGTTGCTCGGGCTCGAGGGCGATTTCAGCTTTCCGAACTATCTCACCTCCAACCACACCGTCGCGATGCTCGGCACGCCCGGCTCGAACGTCTCGGAGCTGTGGGACTATGTCGCCACCGCCCGCGGCCGCGTCGGCTACATCAGGGGCGACTGGCTGGTCTATGCCACCGGCGGCCTTGCCTGGACCGGCGGCCGCTTCATCAACACCAATGCAGCCGGCGACACCGAGAAACTGCTGACGACGCGGCTCGGCTGGGCCGCCGGCGCCGGCATCGAACGCAGCTTTGCGCCGCATTGGAGCTGGCGCCTCGAATATCTCTACAGCCATTTCGAGAACGGTGGCGTCCGCTTCTCCAACGGCGCCAGCTACAATTCGCAACTCGACTTCCAGACCCTGCGAGTCGGGCTCAACCGGAAGCTCGACTTCGCCAGCGGTCCCGACCTGAAGCTCAAGAGCGATCCGTCCGATCCCGAATCCGACCGCTGGGAGATCCACGGCCAGGCGACCGTGCTCGGCCAGGGCTATCCGGCGTTCCGCGCCGCCTACACCGGCGCCAACAGCCTGACACCCGCACGCCAGTTCCAGGAGACCTGGAGCAACAGCCTGTACATCAATGCGCGGCTGTGGGACGGCGGCGAGGTCTACTACAATCCCGAGCTGCTGCAGGGCTTCGGCCTCAGCAACACCGTCGGACTCGGCGGCTTCCCCAATGGCGAAGCGCAGAAGTCCGACTTCCCCTACCCGCACTACAACACCTCGCGCCTGTTCCTGCGCCAGACCTTCGGCTTCGGCGGCGAGCAGGAGCAGCTCGGCAGCGGCCAGTTGCAGCTGTCCGGCAAGCAGGACATCTCTCGGCTCACGTTTCAGGTCGGCAAGTTCGCCGTGCTCGACGTGTTCGACGGCAACGCCTACGCCAAGGACGCGCGCAAGGACTTCATGAACTGGTCGGTGTGGGCGCCCGGCGCCTTCGACTATGCCGCCGACAAGCTCGGCCTGACCTACGGCGCCACCGCCGAGCTGAACCAGAAGAACTGGGCGCTGCGCGCCGGCTACTTCCTGGTCGATGCCGAGTCGAACTCGAACAATTTCGACACGCGCGTGTTCAGGCGCGGCGAGTATGTCGTCGAGCTGGAGACGCGCTATCAATTGTTCTCGCAGCCGGGACATCTGCGCACCATCGGCTGGTTCAACAGCGTGTTCGCCGGCAGCTATCGCGAGACGCTGGACAATCCCGCGCTCAATCTCGACATCAGCCAGACCCGCCGCGGCCGCAGCAAATTCGGCTACGTCATCAGCTTCGACCAGGCGCTCTCCGACGATGTCGGCCTGTTCGGACGCTGGAGCTGGAACGACGGCAAGAGCGAGATCATGGCGTTCACCGACATCGATACCAGCCTGTCGCTGGGCACCTCGATCAAGGGCGCGCGCTGGGGCCGTCCCGATGACACGATCGGCCTCGCCGGCGTGACCAACGGGCTGTCGCGCGACCACCGCGCCTTCCTCGCCGCCGGCGGCCTCGGCCCGCTGATCGGCGACGGCGCGCTGAACTACCGGCGCGAGAACATCATCGAGGCCTACTACGCCTACTCGATCAACAAATACCTGACCTTCACCGCCGACTACCAGTTCGTCAGCAACCCCGCCTACAACGCCGACCGCGGCCCGGTGTCGATCTTCTCGGGGCGGCTGCACGGGGATTTCTGAGCGGCGGCTGTTTTTATTTGCGCAGGCCATAGCTCCTCACTCGGTGTCGTCCCCGCAAACGCGGGACCCATACCGCGGAAGCTATCGAGGGACGTCACTGCCGATTGCCCGCCACATGACGGCCGGTGGCTATGGGTCCCGGCTCAAGGCCGGGACGACAGCGGAGGTCCAGGCGCGGCAAGCCCCAATCTGACCGCCCACCCGTCTCCAGCCATGCGCCCACCGCAACGCGGCATTGGTCGGCTGCCATCCCCATATGCTAGGACCTGTCCCCATCCCGCCCCCTCCGGGCGCCAGACCAGGTCGAAATGCTCTCCGTCGAACTCGCCATCATCGTCGTCCTCATCGTCGTCAACGGGCTGTTGTCGATGTCCGAACTCGCGATCGTCTCGTCGCGGCCGGCCCGGCTGGCCATGCTGGCCGAGAAAGGCGTGTCCGGCGCGCGGCGGGCGCTGACGCTGGCGTCCGACCCGGGGCGATTCCTGTCGACGGTGCAGATCGGCATCACCCTGGTCGGCGTGCTCTCCGGCGCGTTCTCCGGCGCCACGCTCGGCCAGCGTCTGACGCAGTGGCTGCTGGAGCTCGGCCTGTCCGCCTCCGTTGCCGACATCATCGGCGTCGGCCTGGTCGTCACCACCATCACCTATGCGACCCTGATCGTCGGCGAACTGGTGCCGAAGCAGCTGGCGCTGCGCGACCCCGAGGCCGTGGCGGTCCGCGTCGCGCCCGCCATGCAGGTGCTCGCCAAGGTGTCGCTGCCGCTGGTCGTGCTGCTCGATCTCTCAGGCAAGCTGATTCTCGCCCTGCTGGGCCGATCCGGCGACGCCGAGGAGAAAGTGTCGGAGGCCGAAATCCATCATCTCGTGCGCGAGGCCGAGACCGCAGGCGTGCTCGAGCCCGGCGAGAAGGAGATGATCGCCGGCGTGATGCGGCTCGGCGACCGCCCGGTCGGCGCCATCATGACGCCGCGCCCCGAGGTCGACGTCGTCGACCTCAACGACGATCCCAAGACCATTCGCGAGCTGCTCGCCAAGAGCCCGCATTCGCGCCTGCCGGTGTCGGACGGCGAGCGCGACCGTCCGATCGGCGTGCTCCAGGCCAAGGACCTGCTGGCGGCCTATCTGCGCGACGAGACGCCGGACCTGCGCAGCCTGGTGCGCGAGGTGCCGATCATTCCCTCCACCGTCGATGCGCGCGACGTGATCGCGATTCTCAAGGTGGCGCCCGTGCATATGGGGCTGGTCCACGACGAATACGGCGCGTTCGAAGGCGTCGTGACCGCGGCGGATATTCTGGAGTCGATCGTCGGCGCGTTCTCCTCCGAGGAAGGTCCGCCGGAGCCGGCCTGCCTCCGCCGCGACGACGGATCGCTGCTCGTCTCCGGCTGGATGCAACTCGACGAGTTCGCCGACGTCCTCGCCATCGAGGTGCCGCCGCATCGCGGCTACCACACCGTCGCCGGCCTGGTGCTGCAGCATTTCGGCAGCGTGCCCGAGGTCGGCCAGAGCTTCGAGCTGCAAGGGTGGCGCTTCGAGATCATCGACCTCGACGGCCGCCGTATCGACAAGATCCTGGCGACCAGGCTCGCCCCGGAGGGCGGCGAGCCGAACGTGGGGTAGCGCTCGCTCAATTGCGCCAGGGCGTTTCATGATGCGTATCTCGGCCCGCATCATCGAGAGACCCGCGCAGGCGCGGCACCGACGGTGCGCCCCCTCTCCCGCTTGCGGGGGAGGGCTGGGGTGGGGGTGCCACAGCGGCAGTCTTTCCGGAGCAATCCCCCACCCGCATCGCATCTGACGATGCGATGCGACCACCCCCGCACGCGGGGGAGGCGCTGACCGATCGCGCCGCGCCGACGTGCCACAAACAACTTTTGCAATCCCCGATTCGCCCGTCGGGCGGAGTGCCGATCTCCAACACGCCGGCGGACGGCCGATGCGCCACGCATGTCGCCTGCGCCAAAACACTCATTTCCCCCGCGCCCTCAATATGAAGACCCATTTCAATAGCCTCCGCGAAAAATAAATCGTTTCCGAAAATCATAATTCCTGTCCTATGCTCCTCCCATTCCGGTCCTGATGAGGGGCGTACGCGCGTCGTCACGAACGTTGGACCGGCAATGCGATGGACGTGACGGCGGCGCTGGACGAACGCTGTCGTCGCGGACGGCGAAATCGTGTGGTCCTGACCTCCCGACGCTGAGGTCGGCGGCAGCGCGCGTGATGCGCGCGTTGTCGCCACGGTGGCCAGAAAGCCGGCGCACCGGGGAGATCGCGTATAAGCCGTTAAAACCGATCGCGCAGGGAGGGCCGGGTCGTCCGGCTGAACCTGTGGTACCTGCCGCCTGCACTTTTTCCGCAGGCGGGCCACGGGCCTCAGTCGAGGTCCGGCCTTCCCTGCGCCCTCACATCTTCCGAGGGCCAACGATCAGGCATACCCCGGACAGCCGATGTCGCGGGAACGTGAAGACGCGGCCTGCGTATCCTTTGATAGGCCGGACCGAGAGGCCGGATTCCCGGCCGCCGCTTGAAATCAAATCATCACACAGCGCACCTAGGGTGCGGATTCGGCCGGCAGCCCTGCCGGCGCGAGCCAGCCCCAGCGCCACGACGAGGACACGTCCGCAGCCATGACCGAGGGCTGCGGACGACGAGACGAGACACGCGATGATGCTTCAGGACCTCCGGACCACCGTGCTGCGCGACGCCGTCCGTCCCAACGTCTGGGACGTGGTCGCGCTGATCATCGTGGTCGGCGCCATGGTGCTGATCGTCTATGGCGGCGAGCAGACCACGCTGCCGCTGTCGGCGCTGGACACGGCGCCGGTCTCGCTCGATCCGTCCAACCTGCCGCTCTACGCGCTGCGCACCACCTTGCGCATGCTGCTCGCGATCGTGTGCTCGCTCGTCTTCACCTTCGTCTATGCGGCGCTCGCGGCCAAGAGCCGGCGCGCCGAGATCGTGCTGATCCCGCTGCTCGACATCCTGCAGTCGGTGCCGATCCTGGGCTTCCTGACGTTCACCGTCGTGTTCTTCATGAACCTGTTCCCCGGCAAGGTGCTGGGCGCCGAGCTCGCCTGCGTGTTCGCGATCTTCACCAGCCAGGCCTGGAACATGACCTTCAGCATGTACCAGTCGATGCGCAACGTGCCGAAGGATCTGGAGGACGCGACGCGCAGCTTCCACCTCTCCGGCTGGCAGCGCTTCTGGCGGCTCGACGTGCCGTTCGCGATGCCCGGCCTGATCTGGAATGCGATGATGTCGATGTCCGGCGGCTGGTTCTTCGTCGTGGCGTCGGAGGCGATCACGGTCGGCAACACCACCGTCACCCTGCCCGGCATCGGCTCCTATGTCGCGCTGGCGATCCAGCAGAAGGACCTGGCGGCGATCGGCGCCGCGCTGCTGACCATGCTGCTGGTGATCGCCGCCTATGATCAGCTGCTGTTCCGCCCGATCGTGGCCTGGGCCGACAAATTCCGCTTCGAGCAGACCGCCTCCGGCAATCCGCCGACATCCTGGATGCTCGATCTGTTCCGACGCACCCGCGCACTGCGCAAGCTGTCCGTGCCTTTCGCCGCGCTGAACCGCACCTTCTCGAACCTGCGGATCAACTGGCCGAACGCCTGGAGCGGCCCCGTCCGCCATGCGCCGCCCTCGCTGATCGTCGACGGTCTCTGGCTTGCAGTGGTCATCCTCGGCTGCGCCTATGCCGGCTGGAAGACCACCCTCTATCTCTCGGCGACCTTGGCACCGTCCGATGTCCTCAGCGCGATCGGCTACGGTCTGATCACGTTGATCCGCGTGGTGGTCCTGATCGCGCTGGCGTCGCTGATCTGGGTCCCCGTCGGCGTCTGGATCGGGCTGCGGCCGAAGCTCGCGGAGCGGATGCAGCCGCTGGCGCAGTTCCTCGCCGCCTTCCCGGCCAATCTCGCCTTCCCGGTGTTCGTCGTGCTGATCGTGCGCTACGGCCTCGATGCCAATGTCTGGCTGAGCCCGCTGATGATCCTGGGCACGCAATGGTACATCCTGTTCAACGTCATCGCCGGCGCCAGCGCCTTCCCGACCGATCTGCGCGAGGCCGCCGCAAGCCTGCACCTCACCGGCTGGCGCTGGTGGTTCAAGGTCGTGCTGCCCGGAATCTTCCCCTATTACATCACCGGCGCCGTTACTGCCTCCGGCGGCTCATGGAACGCGGCGATCGTCGCCGAGGTCGCGAGCTGGGGCGACACGCATCTGACGGCGTCAGGCCTCGGCGCCTACATCGCGGCTGCGACGGAGCGCGGCGACTTTCCGCGCGTGGTACTCGGCATTGCCGTGATGTGCATTCTCGTCACTCTGTTCAACCGGCTGCTGTGGCGGCCGCTCTATGCCTTCGGCGAGCGCCGGCTGCGGCTCGGCTGACCGGGAGAATTGTCATGCGCGACCAGGTCAAGGACACCTCGCTGATCGAGATCAAGAGCGTCAGCCGGCTGTTCCCGAAGGGCAGCGGCGAGGATCTCGTCGTGCTGGAGAAGGTCGACCTCACGATCCGCGCCGGCGAGATCGTCGGCCTGCTGGGGCGCTCCGGCTCGGGCAAGTCGACCTTGCTGCGGATCATCGCCGGCCTGGTGTCGCCATCATCAGGCGAAGCACGATGCCGCGGCGAGATCATCGCCGGCCCGCCTGTTGGCGTCGCCATGGTGTTCCAGTCGTTCGCGCTGTTTCCCTGGCTGACCGTGCTGCAGAACGTCGAGCTCGGCCTGGAGGCGCTCGGTGTCGACAGTGCCGAGCGGCGCAAACGCGCGCTGGCCGCGATCGACCTGATCGGCCTCGACGGCTTCGAATCCGCTTTTCCGAAGGAGCTGTCCGGCGGCATGCGCCAGCGCGTCGGCTTCGCCCGCGCGCTGGTCGTGCATCCCGATCTCTTGCTGATGGACGAGCCGTTCTCGGCGCTGGACGTGCTGACGGCGGAGACCCTGCGCACCGACCTCGTCGATCTCTGGACCGACGGCCGGCTGCCGATCAAATCGGTACTGATGGTGACGCACAACATCGAGGAGGCCGTGCTGATGTGCGACCGCATCCTGGTGTTCTCCTCCAATCCCGGCCGCGTCGCCGCCGAGTTCAAGGTCGACCTGCCGCATCCGCGCAACCGGCTCGATCCGGCGTTCCGCCAGCTCGTCGACAGTCTCTACGCCCGCATGACGCAGCGGCCCGAGCCGAAGCTGCCGAGCACCGCCAGCGCCGGCGTCGGCATGGTGCTCAGCCACGTGTCGTCGAACTCCATCTCGGGCCTGATCGAGACGCTCGCCGGCGAACCCTATAGTGGGCATGCCGATCTGCCGGTGCTGGCGGGCCATCTGCAGCTCGAGGTCGACGAGATCTTTCCCTTGGCCGAGGCGCTGCAGCTCTTGCGCTTCGCCCAGCTCAGCGAGGGCGATCTGACCTTGACCGAGGCCGGACGGCGGTTCGCCCATCAGGAGACCGACGAGCGCAAGAAGCTGTTCGCGCAGCACCTGATGGAGAACGTGCCGCTGATGGGGCTGATCCGCCGCGTGCTCGACGACCGCCCCTCGCACGCCGCCCCCGCCGCCCGCTTCCGCATCGAGCTCGAGGACTACATGTCCGAGCAGTACGCCGACGAGACGCTGCACACCATCGTGTCATGGGGCCGCTATGCCGAGCTGTTCGCCTATGACGAGCAGTCCGAAACCTTCAGCCTGGAGAACCCGCATTGAGGCCAACGGCGTCACGGCGCGATCGTGAGGGTCGCTTTCATGTTCGGGTGAAAGCGGCAGTAGTAGTCGACCGTACCCGCCTTCTTGAGGACCGAGCTCACCGTCTTGCTCGGCGGCAAAGTGACATCGAGGGCGCCATCCCGCGCCGTGGCCGTATGAGCCAGCGCATCCTTGTTGACCCATTCGACGGTGTCGCCGACCTTGGCCGAAGCCGCGGCCGGCGAAAACGCGAGCTTGTCTATCGTAATCCGGATCGTGGCCGCGCGCGCCGGAGCGCTCACCGCGGCAAGCACGACCACACTCAGGAAGGCGAGACGTCCCGACAGCATCGGCTGATCCTACTTCAGGTCCGCCGCGACGTGCTCGGCGTGCTGCTCGTGCCCCTGAAACAGCTTCAGCCCGGTCTGCAGCAGCTCCTTCAGCTCGGGATTGCTTGCCGACGGAATGAGCTGCGTTTCCAGCGCGCCGTTCACCGTCTTGTGGTAGGCGACCTCGTTGGCGATGTAGGCCTTGTCGAACGCGGCGCCCTTGAGTTTGCCGAGTTCGTCGAGCTTCTCGCTCGCCTGCTTCGACAGCGCGCGGCTGGTGTCGTTGTCCTCAGGCGTGACCTTCAGCTTCTTGACGAGCGCGAGGGCCTGTTTGTTGACCGCCTCGTGGTCGCGCACCATGCCTTGGGCGAACTCCTTGACCTCCTTGCTGCTGGACTTGTCCAAGGCCTGCTTCGCCGCCTTGATGTCGATTTCGCCCGCAGTGTAGGCGATATGGGCGATCTGCGGATCGTTAAGCTTGGCGCCCTGCGACAGCGCGACACTGCTCGTGAGGCAGAGCACGACGACCGTCGTGCCGATATGCTTGAACATGGCTCTCATCTCCTGTGCCGCCGGACCTCGTGGCCGGCGGGTGAATGGCTGCACAGGGATTGGATGAAAAACGGGAGCCGACGTTCCCAAGAATCTTCAGCTCGGACGTGCCAGACGCTCGAGCACGGCATCCGTCAGCCGCTCGCAACGCGCGCCAGCGAAGGGAAACGCGTCCATAAGGACGGGGCCGATCTCTTTCTCGACGTTCTCGCGCAACATGCTGCGGGCGCGATGCAGACGCGTCTTGACGGTCTCGGGCTTCAACCGCAGCAAGTCCGCGGTCTCGTCGATGCTCATCTCCTCGATCACGCGGGCGATGAACACGAGGCGAAACGGCTCGGACAGTTCATCGATGGCCCGCTCGACGACGGCCTGGATCTGGCGCTGTGCCACAGACTTCTCCGGATCGCTCGACGTGGCGGGAAATTGGATCACCTCGGCCCCAGGTTTGTTCTCTCGCTCCGCATCCAGTTGCAATGCCGGTCGCCGTCCGCGCAGCCGCCCCATCGCTTCGTTCATCGCGATGCGAACCAGCCACGTCGACAGGCTGGACTGGCCGCGAAACTCGTCCAGATGGGTGAGTGCGCGGACATAGGTTTCCTGCACGACGTCCTCCGCCTCGCTGTCGTTGCGCAGGATGCCGCGGGCGATCCGGAACAGGCGGCGGTTGTTGGCCTGCAGGATGGCCCGAATGGCCGCCTCGTCGCGGGCTTTTGCCCGTCGGATCAGGTCATCCTCGGCGGTCGTCGCCGCAGAGACTGTGGTCGCTATGGTCCAAGGCATTGTCGATCATCCCAACTGAGCTCGCATGGCTTAGATGGAATTCGAGCCCAGAGGTTCCCAAAAAGATTGCGCGAGGCGCTTCACTGCACCGCCGCGAACGTATCAGGCCGCGCCAGCGCCCAGGCATCACGGAAGCGGATGTCCTGCGTACCCTCGAGCAGCTCACCCGGCCGCAGCGCCGGATAGAGTTTTGCGAAGGAGGAGACCTCGGTGGTCGACGTCCGCTGTGAGAAGTGGATGGGACGCAGGTCCTGCGGATGTTCCAGGCCGGCGGCAGCGAGCAGCTCGGCCAGCGCATGCAGGGTCGCGTGATGATAGTTGTAGACGCGATCGATCTTGTGCGGAACGACCAGCGCGCGGGCGCGCGTCGGATCCTGCGTCGCAACGCCGGTCGGACAGCGGTCGGTGTGGCAGCTCAAGGACTGGATGCAGCCGAGCGCGAACATGAACCCGCGCGCCGAGTTGCACCAGTCGGCCCCAATCGACATTGCGCGGGCCATGTCGAAGGCGGTGGCGATCTTGCCGGCGGCGCCGATCTTGATCCGGTCGCGGATGTTCATCCCGACCAGCGCATTGTGCACGAAGTTGACGCCCTCGCGCATCGGCATGCCCAGATGGTCCATGAACTCGAGCGGCGCAGCACCCGTGCCGCCTTCATTGCCGTCGACCACGATGAAGTCGGGATAGATGCCGGTCTCCAGCATCGCCTTGCAGATCGCCAGGAACTCCCAGGGATGGCCGATGCACAGCTTGAAGCCGGCCGGCTTGCCGCCCGACAGCCGCCGCATCTCGCCGATGAACTGCATCATGCCGACAGGCGTCGAGAACGCGCGGTGCGCCGCCGGCGAGATGCAGTCCTCGCCCATCGCGACGCCACGGATCTTGGAGATCTCCTCGGACACCTTCGCCGCCGGCAACACGCCGCCGTGACCGGGCTTGGCGCCCTGGCTGATCTTGAGCTCGACCATCTTGATCTGCTCGGTGGCTGCGACCCGCGCGAATGCGTCGGCGTCGAACGTGCCGTCATGGCGGCGGCAGCCGAAATAGCCGGAGCCGATCTCCCAGATGATGTCGCCGCCCATCTCGGCATGGTACGGGCTGAAGCCGCCCTCGCCGGTGTCGTGCGCGAAGCCGCCGCGCTTGGCGCCACCGTTGAGCGCGCGCACCGCATTCGGGCTCAGCGCCCCGAAACTCATGGCCGAGATGTTGAACACCGAGGCCGAATAGGGCTTTGCACAATCGGGGCCGCCGATGGAGATGCGGTATTTTTCCTCCGCACGCGGCTTGGGCGACATCGAATGGTGCATCCATTCATAGCCCTCGCGGTAGACATCCTCCTGGGTGCCGAACGGGCGCTTGTCGAGCACCATCTTGGCGCGCTGATAGACCACCGCACGGGTGTCGCGCGAGAACGGCATGCCGTCCTTCTCGCTCTCGAAGAAATACTGCCGCATCTCCGGCCGCATCTCCTCGAGCAGGAAACGCAGATGCGCCGCGATCGGGTAGTTGCGCAACACCGCGTGGCTCTTCTGCATGAGATCGCGGACGCCGAGCAAGGTCAGCGCGCCGAAGATCAAGAGTGGGATGAGGACGAGATCGAAGATTTTGCGGTCGTAGATGCCGAGGATCAGCAGCAGGGCGGTCGCCGTGGCGCAGATCGTCAGCACGATGAAGCGCGGCGAAAACGGGAGCAGCAGCGTATCCATGGGAGGCCTCGAGGCGGCTCGTGGAAGGTCTGGTGTCACCATACTACGCGTATCGCGAAGCAATCGTTACACAAGCGCGCGCAATCGGCCATCGATGATATCACAACGTCGATAGCCGCCTTCTGTCGACTGCCGCGCTGCGAGATCGAGCCGCAGCGCCGGGCGGGCCTCCGAGACGCCCGGCGCCGATATGCACTGTTCGAAGACGGCAGCCGCTTACCCCTGCGCGAACAACCCCGAATGCGCCTCGCGCAGCTGCCGCTTCAGCAGCTTGCCGCTGGGGTTCTTGGGCAGCGCATCGACGAACACGATCCTCTTCGGCGTCTTGAAGGTGGCGAGACGGCTCGAGGCCTGCTTCAGCACCGCCTCCTCGGTCAGCTCGCAGCCGGACTTGACTACGACCATCGCCACCACGGCCTCGACCCAGCGCGGATGCGGCAGGCCGACGACGGCGACCTCGGACACTTCGGGGATCAAATAGAGCGCCTCCTCGACCTCGCGGCTGGCGACGTTCTCGCCGCCGGTCTTGATCATGTCCTTCTTGCGATCGACGATGGTGATGTAGCCTTCCTCGTCGATGGTCGCGAGATCGCCGGAGTGAAACCAGTCGCCCTGAAAGGCCGCAGCGGTGCGCTCATCGTCGTGGAAGTAGCCGAGCATCAGATGCGGCGAGCGGTGCACGACCTCGCCGACCTCGCCTGGCGCGACGTCGTTCATGTCGTCGTCGACGACGCGGGTCTCGACGTTGAGCACGGCGCGGCCGCAAGACCCCGGCTTGCGCAGTTGATCCTCCGGTCCGAGCATCGTCGCCAGCGGCGCGATCTCGGTCTGGCCGTACAGATTCCACAGCCGCACCTTTGGCAGCCGCTGCGCCAGCTCGCGCAGCACCTCGACCGGCATGATCGAGGCGCCGTAATAGCCCTTGCGCAAAGTCGACACGTCGGTGGTCTCGAACGGCGGCGAGCGCAGGATCGAGATCCACACCGTCGGCGGCGCGAAGAACGAGGTGATGCGATATTTGGCGATCAGCGGCAGCAGATTGTCGGGCGTCGGAAACGCCGTGATGATGTTGGTGGCGCCGACATAGATCGAGGGACCGAAGAACACGTCGAGCTGCGCGCAGTGATACAGCGGCAGCGCATGCAGGGTAACATCGTCAGCGGCGATGCCGGCATCGACCACGCAGCTGACATACTGCCAGATCACCGCGTCGTGCGTCAGCATCGCACCCTTCGGCAGCGACTCCGTGCCCGAGGTGTAGACGATCTGCGCCACATCGCCGCCTGCGATCTCGATCGCGGGCACCTCCGCCGTCGAAGCCGCAAGCTCGGCGAAATCGATCATGTCGCCCTGCCGTTCGCTCGCGCCCTCCGACGGCAGCCAGATCAGCTGCTCGACCGCCGGCACCAGTGCCTTGGCGGCGCGCGCCACGCCGGCAAAGCCGCTGTCGGTCGCGAGCAGCCGCGCACCGGCGTGCTTGAGGATGTAGGCGACCTCCTCCGGCTTCAGCATGAAGTTGATCGGCACCAGCACGGCGCCGAGCCGCGCCAGCGCGAAGCGCAGGGCGGCAAAGGCATGCGAGTTGCGCGCGAGGATCGCGACGCGCTCGCCCTTGCCGACACCCTGGGCGGCGAGGCCGGCCGCGAGGCGGTCGACGATGGCGTTGAACTCGGCGTAGGTCCAGCTGATCTCGCCGCAGATCACGGCCTTCTTGGTCGGTGTCCGCGCCGCGCTCCGCCGCAGGAGATCACCGAGCGTCTGTCGCCGTACGATGGAATCCATGCTCATCCCCTTTGTCATCACGGGGATGGCCGCCACGCGGGCAATCCAAGTCCCCTCCCTGTTTCGCGCCGGACGTCTGAAGGCCCGGTCTTGGCGCCGAAAATCGCACGGCCGCTCGGACGCGCGCAAGGAGGATATTGCCAACGAAAAGAGCGCCCCGATTGCGTCGAGGCGCTCTTTCAGAAAAGTCGCAAACGAAGGGTAGGCGGCTCAGCGCTCGACGAAGGCCTTCTCGATCACGAAATGGCCCGGCTCGTTGCCACTGCCCTCGAGGAAGCCGCGCGACTCGAACATGGTCTTGAGCTCGTCCAGCATCGCCGGGCTGCCGCACATCATGATGCGGTCCTTGGCGATGTCGAGCTCATGCTGGCCGAGATCGTTGAACAGCTGCTGGGATGTGATCAGGTCGGTGATGCGGCCGCGGTTTCGGAACGGCTCGCGGGTGACGGTCGGATAATACTGCAGCTTGCCGTCGAGCAGCGGCCCGAACAGCTCATCCTCGCGCAGCTTCGCGACGACGCTCTCGCCATAGGCGAGCTCGGCGACCTGGCGGCAGCCATGGACCAGCACGATGCTCTCGAACCGCTCGTAGACGTCGGGGTCCTTGATCAGGCTGGCGAACGGGGCAAGGCCGGTGCCGGTCGACAGCAACAGCAGCCGACTGCCGGGCAGCAAATTGTCGGGGATCAGCGTGCCCGTTGCCTTACGGCCGACCAGGATGGTGTCGCCTTCCTTGATCTTCTGCAGCCGGGAGGTCAGCGGACCGTCCTGCACCTTGATGCTGAAGAACTCGAGTTCCTCCTCGTGATTGGCGCTGGCCATGCTGTAGGCGCGCAACAGCGGGCGGCCCTCGACCTCGAGGCCGATCATCGCGAACTGCCCATTCTGGAAGCGGAAGCCCGCATCGCGGGTGGCTCGGAAGGAGAACAGGGTGTCCGTCCAGTGGTGAACGGAAAGAACTTTCTCTTTATAGAACGCGCTCATGTCGTTTGTTTTTTCACGTGGGCTGAAGTTGGAAGAAACAAGTCGTGACGGAGGCAGGACCGCAAAAACCCTATAGATCCAGCGATTTCGGCGCCTGATGTACTTGAAAACAGCGAATAATCAACCCGCATGGACGCACCATTGATCACGATCAAATGCATGCCGGCTGATGCCCGGATTCGCCTCGATCGGCCGTTCGTTCGTACACAAACGATAAGGGTAATTTACTTGCCGAGATTCCGATTTTCCAGCACTTTAATTCCGCATCTCTGGCCCAATCCTTGAGCAATGATTAACCATCCGCAGACCCAGCTCGCCGCCATCACCCGCTACTGCGTCGAACGAGGCATCGCGCTTGACGTGCGGGAGGACGGCTGGTTGCTGGTGCTGGACGATGCACCCCGGCGCCACCTCATCTTCGGCTATGATCTCGGCCTGAACAGTGCGGTGGCGCACAGACTGGCCTGCGACAAGGCGGCCACGGCCAGTCTGCTGGCGGCTTCTGGAGTTCCCGCCGTGCCGCATGCGTTCTTCCTGGCGCCGGCCCAGGGCGGCGGGTCCAGCCGGGCAGCCGATGCGATGCCCGCACTGCTCGCAGCCCATCCGCGCGGCGTCGTCATCAAGCCGAACGAAGGCACCTCGGGGCGCGCGGTGACGCGGGCCAGGACGCGCGCCGACGCGCTGCGTGCGATCGGCAGGATTTTCGAGACCGGCGCGAACGTCGCCATCGCGCCGTTGCTGGATATCGAAGACGAAGTCCGCATCGTTCAGCTCGATGATGTCGCGCTGATCGCCTACCGCAAGCTGCGGCCGGCCGTGACCGGAGACGGCGCGGCCTCGCTTCGCGAGCTGGCGCTGGCGGCGGCACCTGCCGCGGAGCACGGGCAACTCCTGCGGCGCCTTGATGCGGAATTCGACGCGTCGGAGTTGAATGACGTCGTCCCGCACGGCGAGCGGCGCCTGCTGAGCTGGCGGCACAATCTCGAATTCGGCGCGAAGCCCGTGCTGCTCGACCACGGCAAGCTCCGTGACACCTGCACCGCGCTTGCCGTTGATGCCGCACGCACCATCGGCATTCGCTACGCCTCCATCGACGTCGTGCTGGTCGACGGTCTCTGGCAGGTGCTCGAGATCAATTCGGGCGTGAAGATGGAGGCGCTCGGCCGGCATGCACCGGAGCTGGTCGAGAGGACGTACTTCGCCGCGCTCGACAGGATCTTCGGGTGCCGCCCGTCGCGGTGACCGACCGGCCGGGAACCCCGGCCCGACCGGCGCTCGGGCCTCGCAAGATTTCTCTGGCCTCGACCGGCATCACGGATTAGTCTCCGATCCAAAATAAACAGTATACTGTCAATCGGGAGAACGCCCTTGCGTATCGCCGTGCTCGGCGGCGGCCCTGGCGGGCTGTATTTTGCCTATCTCTGGAAGAAGCGGCATCCGGCCGCGGTGGTCGACCTGTTCGAGCAGAACCCGGCCGGCGCGACCTGGGGCTTCGGCGTGGTCTTTTCCGACCAGGCGCTCGAATTCCTGCGTGCCGACGACCCCGACACCGTCGATGCGATCGCGCCCCGCATGGAGAGCTGGCGCAACATCACACTCAATCTGCATGGCGAGAGCGTCGAGATCGACGGCGTCGGCTTCTCTGCGATCGGTCGGCTCGAGCTGCTGAAGCTGCTGCAGGCCCGTGCCGAGAGCGTCGGCGTCGTAGCCCGCTACGGCACGACCATCCAGTCGCTGGAACAGCTCGCAGGCTACGATCTCATCGTCGCCGCCGACGGGCTGAATTCGCTGGTGCGCCGCAGCTTCGAAGGCGATTTCGGCTTCTCCGTGTCCTACTCCAGCAACAAGTTCGCCTGGTACGGCACGTCGAAGACCTTTGCCACGCTGTCGCAGACCTTCGTCGCGACCGACCGCGGCAGCTTCAACGCGCACCATTATCGCTATGCGCCGGACATGAGCACGTTCCTTGTGGAATGCGATCGCGCCACGTGGCACGCCTATGGCTTCGCCGAGATGTCGGTCGATGAATCCCGGCGCGTCTGCGAGCAGGTGTTCGCCGCCACGCTCGATGGTCACGCGCTGGTCTCCAACCGATCGGTATGGCGCAATTTCCCTTGGGTCTGGAATGAGCACTGGTGGCACCGGAATATGGTGCTGATCGGCGACGCGCTGCATACGGCGCACTTCTCGATCGGCTCCGGGACGCGGCTGGCGATCGAGGACGCGATCGCGCTCGCCAAGGCGCTCGATGCGGAGACCAGCCTCTCGGACGGCCTCGCCCGCTATCAGGCCGAGCGGCAGCCGATCGTGAAGAAGCTGGTGACGGCGGCCCGCACCAGCGCCGACTGGTACGAGTCGTTTCCCGCGCACATGAAGCTCGACCTGATGGATTTTGCCTACAGCTACATCACCCGCTCGGGTCGTATCGACGACAACAGGCTGCGTGCGATGGCCCCGCAATTCATGGCCCGCTACGCGGCATCTCGCAACGGCGGAGCACGCGCATGACGACCGAGATTGTCGATCACGTACCGAGCGACAGCGCCGGCGCCCGCGAAATCGGCTTTGCGATTCCCACGCGCTACAATGCGAGCCGCGTGCTGTTCGACAACCTCGCCAGGGGCAACGCAAGCAAGCCCGCGGTGATCGGGCCGGCAGGCCAGCGCAGCTATGGGGAGCTGTGCGCCGACGCCTGCCGGTGGGGCAACGGCTTCGCCTCCCTCGGGCTCACCCGCGGCGACCGCGTCCTGCTGTTCCTCGACGACACGCCCGCCTATCCGGCTGCGTTCTTCGGCGCCGTGCGCGCCGGCTTCGTGCCGCTGCTGATCAACACGTTGACGCCGCCGGACCTGCTGCAGTTCTATCTCGCCGATTCCGGAGCCAAGGTTGCGGTCGCGGAAGCGGAGTTCGCGGGCCGGTTCGACGCGCAGGCTTGCGCCGATACTGCGCTGCAGACGTTGATCGTGGTGAATGGCGAGGCGCCAGCAACGGCCGCGCCGTCGACGGTTGCGCTCGAGTGGCTCGGACACTTCGCCGATGAGCTCGCGGAGGCGGACACTCACCGCGATGAGATGGCGTTCTGGATGTATTCGTCCGGCTCGACCGGACGTCCCAAGGGCATCGTCCATCTGCAGCACGACATGGCCTATAGCGAGCAGGCGTTCGCCCGCAACGTGCTGCGGCTGAAGCCGGACGACGTCTGCTTCTCGGTGCCCAAGATCTTCTTCGCCTACGGCTTCGGCAATGCGATCACCTTTCCATTCTCGGCCGGAGCGACGACGCTGCTGCTGCCGGGCCAGCCGAAACCCACCGCCATCTTCGATGCGATCAGCCGCTTCCGTCCGACCGTGTTCTTCGGCCTGCCAACGCTCTACACCGCGCTCACCAAGGCCGAGGGTGCGAAGGAGGCGGACTTCTCGTCACTGCGGCTCGCGGTCTCCGCGGCCGAGGTGCTCTCGGCCGAGGTCTTCAACGGCTGGAAGATCCTGACCGGCCTGGAGATCGTCGAAGGTCTCGGCTCGACCGAGGTTCTTCACGTCTATCTCTCGAACCGCGAGGACCGCAAGAAGCTCGGCGCCGCCGGACTGCGCGTTCCCGGCTACGAGATCGCGCTGCGCGACGGCGAAGGACGCGAGGTCGCCACCGGCGAAGAGGGCATTCTCTGGGTGCGCGGCGACTCCAACACGCCGCTCTACTGGAACCGTCCGGACAAGACCACGGAGACGATCCGCGATGGCGGCTGGATCTACACCGGCGACCGTTTCGTGCGCGATGCCGATGGCTTCCATTTCTTCCGCGGCCGCGCCGACGACCTGGTCAAGATCTCCGGCCAATGGGTCTATCCGCTCGAGGTCGAGCTCTGCCTCGCCGAGCATCCCGATATCAGGGAATGCGCCGTGTTTGCGCACGAGCTGCCGGATCGTCGCATGAGCCTGAAGGCAGTGGTGGTCACCAACGGCGGATCCCCCGACCAAATCCCGACCGTCAAGGCGCTGCAGGACTACGTGAAGGCGAAGCTGCTGCCCTACAAATATCCGCGCGAGATCATCTTCATCGACGAATTGCCGAAGACCGGCACCGGCAAGATCGATCGTCAGGCGGTGATCCGGCTGTGAGCCTACGCCTTGCGCCCGACAACCGCGGAGTTCCGCGATCAGCTGGTCTTGCCGAGATGCTCCAGCGCATCCTCGGCGCGCAGCGGCACCCGCGACACCTCGTTGTTGAGATCGACGAGCTGCGCCAGCAACGCCATCAGCATCTTGCGATCCGCGGCCTTCAGCGGCGCCAGCATGCGGGCCTGGGCCCGATCGACCGCCGGCATGATCGCACGGAGCAGTGCTCCGCCCGCCCTGGTCAGATAAAGCAGCTTGACGCGCTTGTCCTCGGCCGACGGCCTGCGCTCGATATGGCCCTTGCTCTCCAGCCGCTCGATCACGCTGCCGAGCGTCGAACGGTCGAAGGCGATCACCGCCGACAGCCTGGTGGCATCGATGCCCGGGTGCGTTTGGATCGCGACCAGCGCCGCATATTGCACCGGCGTCAGGTCGAACTCGCGGCACTCCTCAACGAAAATGGACACCGCAATCTGCTGCATCCGCCGGAACAGATAGCCCGGCTTGGTGTAGACTGCGTCCATCGTGATGTCGGGCGGCCTACTCGGCATCGGCCTGACGCTCCGGAGCAGCATCGGCGAAAGCCGGCAACGCCTTCGCCGCGGCTTCGGCCTGCAGCAGGCGCGGGAACGCTGCGACATCGACGCCGAAGCGGCGTGCATTGCCAAGCTGCGGCACCAGGCAGAGATCGGCCAAGGTTGGCGTCGCGCCGAAGCAGAATGGGCCAGGCTCATGCCTGATCAGCGCTTCGCACGCAGCGAGCCCCTCGCGGTTGGCCCAGCCGGCCCAGGCCGTGACCTTGTCCTCGGGCAGGCCGAGTTCCCGGAGCCGCGCCAGCACCTTCAGGTTCTGCACCGGATGGGTGTCGCAGGCGAGCACCTGCGCGAAGGCACGGACCTGGGCGCGGCGCAACGGATCCTTCGGCAGCAGCGGCGGCTCGGGATGGGTCTCATCGAGCCATTCGATGATCGCAAGCGACTGGATCAACGCGGCGCCGCTGTCGTCCTCGAGGGTCGGGACGAAGCCCTGCGGGTTGAGCGCGAGATAGTCGGGCGCGCGCTGCTCGCCCTTGCGGAGGTGATGCGGCAGATGCTCGGCCGTGAGACCCTTGAGATTGAGCGCGATCCTGACGCGATAGGATGCGCTGCTGCGGAAATAGCCGTGCAGCTTCATCATGGCAGTCCCCCCGAATTGATAGCTCTGGCTGCAATTGACGGTAGCGGAATTGACAGTATACTGTCAATCAAGAATGACATCTGATCGGGAGGCGCGTATGGCCGCAGTTTCGACCCCGGAACGCGAGGCGTTCTACAAGAAGATCGACGGCGAAAACATGACGGCGCTGTGGACCGTGATGAGCGATCTCATCACGCCCGAGCCAAAGAGCGCCTGCCGCCCGCATCTGTGGCAGTTCGCGGCGATCCGCGACTACATGGTCGAGGCCGGGCGGCTGATCACGGCGAAGGAAGCCGAGCGGCGGGTGCTGATCCTGGAGAATCCGGGCCTGCGTGGGCAGTCCAAGATCACCACCTCGCTCTATGCCGGCATTCAGATGGTGATCCCCGGCGACGTTGCACCCGCCCATCGGCACAGCCAGTCCGCATTGCGCTTCGTGCTGGAAGGCAAGGGAGCCTTCACGACCGTCGAGGGCGAGCGCACCCTGATGAAGCCGGGCGACTTCATCATCACGCCGTCGATGACCTGGCACGATCACGGCAACGAGACCTCCGAGCCGATGTTCTGGCTCGATGGCCTCGACATTCCCCTGGTGCAGTTCCTCGACGCCTCCTTCGCGCAAGGGTCGCAGGAGGATCAGCAGAAGATCGCACGCCCCTCAGGCGACAGCTTCGCCCGCTATGGCCACAACCTGCTGCCGGTCGACGCCAAGCGCAGATCGCGGACGTCGCCGATCTTCAACTATCCCTATTCCTACACGCGGGAGGCGCTGGAGAGCGCCAAGCGAAGCGAGGAATGGGATGCGTGCCACGGGCTGAAGCTGAAATTCTCCAATCCGGAGACCGGTGATTTCGCGATGCCGACGATCGGCACCTTCATCCAGCTGCTGCCGAAGGGCTTCAAGACTGTGCGCTATCGCTCGACCGACGCGACCGTGTTCACCGCGATCGAAGGCAAGGGCCGCAGCCGCATCGGCGACCAGACCTTCGAATGGGGACCGCGCGATCTGTTCGTCGTTCCGAGCTGGCAATGGGTCAGCCATGAGCCGGACGAGGATGCCGTGCTGTTCTCGTTCTCGGATCGCCCGGTGCAGGAGAAGCTCGACCTGTTCCGCGAGGATCGCGGCAACGCGTGACGGGCCAATCAGCGCCAGCGCAGGAGCCGCGCTTCCAGCATGCTGATCAGCCGGCCGACGGCGAGGCCGAACAGCGACAGGATCAGGATCCCCGCCATCAGCTGATCGGTCTGCATCAGATTGCCGGCCTGCAGCACGAAGGTGCCGATGCCGGTCTCGGCGCCGATCATCTCCGCCGAGACCACCAGCATCAGCGCCACCGACGCGGTGATGCGGAAACCAGCGAGGATCGAGGGCAGCGCCCCGGGCCAGATCACGCGGCGGACGATGGTCGGGAACGGCACGTCGAAGCTCTGCGCCATGCGGATCAGGTTGCGCGGCACCGCATCGACGCCGCTATAGACCGAGATCGTGGTCGAGAAGAACACGCCGAGCGCGATCGTCGCGATCTTCGGCTGCTCGCCGATGCCGAGCCAAAGAATCAGCAGCGGCAGCACGGCGATCTTCGGAATCGGAAACAGCGCCGAGACGAAAGTGATGCCGATGCTGCGCGCAATGCGCCACAGGCCGATCGAGAAGCCGACGACGATGCCGGTGGCGGTGCCGAGCGCCCAGCCGGATACGATGCGCACGAACGATGCCGAGACATGCTGCCAGAGCGCGCCACTTTCGGCCAATCGATACAGGGCACGCAGGATCATCAGCGGCGTCGGCAGGAACAAGGGATTGACCAGGGCGAAGCTGCCGATCAGTTGCCACAGACCGAGAGCCGCCGCGAGCGCGAGCCACCCGGCCCAGCGGCTTGCGGCCGGCGTGAAGCCGCCGCCCCGGAACGGCACCTTCCGGGCCTGCGTGCCGACCACCTCAGGCGGTTCGGCCGGGGAGCGTTCAAGCATTCTGAACCTCGCGCTCGGCATCGATTGCCTCGGTCCGGATCAGCCCCCAGAGCTCGTTCTGCAGGTCCAGCAGTTGCGCGCGTACTCCGGCATCGCCGCGGCTGCGCCGCCTCGCCGGGACGCTGACGACCTTCCGGATGCGGCCAGGACGACGCGACAGCACGACGATGCGGTCGGCGAGCCGCACCGCCTCCTCGAGATTATGCGTGACATAGACCGCGCCCATGGTGCCGTCGGCGAGCAGATCGACGAAGTCCTCCATCAACAGCTCGCGGGTCTGCGAGTCGAGCGCCGACAACGGTTCATCCATCAGCAGGATCGCCGGGCGGACCGCCAGCGCCCGGGCAATGCCGACCCGCTGGCGCATGCCGCCCGACAACTGCTTGGGATAGACGGTCCGGAAGTCTGCCAGCCCGGTCCGCTGCAACGCATCGTCGACGGCGGCGGCGCGCTGCTGCGCCGACAGAGATGTATGGAGGAGCGGAAAGGCAACATTGTCGGCGACGCTTGCCCACGGCAGCAGCGCGAAGTCCTGGAACACGAACGTCAGGGGATTGAGGCTGCCGGGCGGCGGGGCTCCGCGCAGCAGCGCCTGACCTTTGCTCGGCTGCAACAACCCTCCGAGGATCGCCAGCAGCGTGCTCTTGCCGCAGCCGGACGGCCCAACGACGGCGACCACCTCGCCGGCTCCGACGGTGAATGATACGCCATCGAGCACTTCGAGCGCGTCGAAACGATGGCTGATGGTCTCGGCGATCAGGTCCATGTCAGGCGATCCCGCTGCAGTTCCGCGCTGCGCCCGCCTTCATCAATCCGGCTTCACAAGGTCTTTGGCGATGATCGCGGCCGCATCATAGCCCTGGTCCGCGAACCCCTGCGCCTGCAGCCATTTGATCTGGCTGTCGATGTTCTTCACATCGAGCTTGCCGTCAGGATCGATATAGGCGCAATTGCCGACCACCTGCTCGACCGGTAGGTTCGTATACTTGCCGATGATTTCCAGCAATGGCCTGGTCGTGCCGTCGATCGCGGCAGTGCCGTCCTTGACCGAGGCGAGCACGACATCATGATACTCGCGCTCGGCGCGCTGAAGCGACGCCAGCAGCTTGCCGACCAGCGCCGTGTTGGCCAAGATTTTCGGCCCCGCGAACACGCCGCTGACCTGCCACGGCGTCTCGTCGCCAACCCAGCCAAGATGCTTGACGGCGCCCTCCTCCATCAGCTTGCGCGCGATGGAAACCGGCATCAGCGCCGCGTCGACGGTCTCACCCTTGATTGCCGCCGACATGTTGGACATCGATTGCAGCGGCACGATCTTCACGTCGGCGAGCTTGAAGCCGTATTTGTCGGCCAGCAGTCCCACCGAATAGTGAAAGCTCGACCCGACCTGGGTCATCGCCACGCGCTTGCCGGCAATATCCTTCGGCGCCTTGAGACCTGCCTCGTAAGCCTTGTTGCTGGCGAAGTAGCCGATCAGCGGAAACCCGGGGCGGTCACGGCTCATGCCGGCGATGATCTTCAACGCGCCCTTGCCTGCGAGGTTATACAGTCCTGCGGTGAAGGCGGTCACCCCGACATCGACGTCGCCGGTGGCCGTCGCCACGGCGATCGGTTGCGCTGCATCGAAAAACTTCAGCTCGACGTCCAGGCCAGCTTCGCGGAAGTAGCCCTTGTCCAACGCGATGAACACTGGCGCGGACGAGGACAGCCGGAGAACGCCGATCCGGAGCTTGGCGTCGTCGGCCAGCGCGGTGCTGATCGATACGAGGCTCCAGAGCAGCCCCAGGACGACGCCAACGTATCGGAACATCACACTCTCCAAGATCTGGCGACCCCGCACACCCGGCCTCACCCACGACGCCGACTTGTTGCAATATTTCGAGCTTGATGTCGCGCCAAATTTTCGGGAGTCGGGAGATCGCAGCCTCAGAGGACGGGCGTCTTGCTCCAAGCCGGCTCGTCCATCACGGTAACGCGTGTTGAGCTAAACGCCCTTGCAGTCGGCGGTCCGGTCCTTCCGCGACCGTGAGCTTCTTGCAGGCGCCGTGAAACGTCTCGATCCCCTTCAATCCATCCTCTGCACGGACCGACTTGGCCGGCAGGCTCGCCGCGCCGAGGGCCAGCAGCCAAACGGATGAAGCTGTCTTTCTCATCACGATCCTCTGACAAAGTGGATATTGCCGAGCAGGCCGGATTTGCCGCGTGGACCGTACGGTGGCGAGTGACGACCGGCGACGCAGCGACGAGCTCTCCTGCTGGCTCATCCTGCTTGCGCACAGGGGTGACAGCCTCAGAAGGTCTGCATCACTGGCTTCTCGCCATTGGACAGAAATAGCCCTTCAAAGCGGCCGATCTCGCTGTCGGCCGTGCATTCGATCAGGTCGGGTCCCTTGAAGGGATTGCCGTGACGGCATTGCCCCTTCGCCGTCACCTTGTTGATCGTCTTGCGACTTTGGCCAATGATCATCATATCGACCGGCGTGACGAACTTGTCCGGTCCGGGTTGCTCCTGCAGATCGCCGCGGTTCGAGAACGTGACCACGCTGCCGTCGAGCAAGGTGAAGTAGAAGCCGGTGCGCTGATCGTCATAGTCGGTATTGAGCAGCGCGCCCTTGCATTCGGAGCTGCGATCCTCTCCCGCGACGATGAGCTTCTGGCAAGTCCCCTTCACGACCACCATGCCGGTGAGCCTGGCATCAGCGCGCGACGGAGCCGCAGAGAGCATCAGCACGCCGAGCGTGCACACCGACACCGCCAACACTGCCGACTTCATCGAACTCCCCTCCCCTACCTTTAGATATGACTATGCCTCAACCTCCGGTGACAGAAAAGTTCTATTTTTGTTCTCATGCCATTCTTCTCCGAAAGAGGTACTCGGCCGTCAGCCGGCACGCGCGTCGAGAGTCTCCAGCCACGCCGCAAACGCCTCCGTCAGGTCCTCCATGACGGCCCGATCATTCCGGCCGGAGCGCGCAGGCACGTGGAAGGCGTGGTCGGCCTGATCGATCCAATGCGACGTCGCGCGCGGTCCCAGCCGCTTCACGACGGGCTCGAGCAGCTCCATCTCCGCAAGCTTGTCGCGCGTCCCCTGCAGGAACAGCATCGGGACCTCGATCGCAGCGAGATGATCGGCGCGCGCGATGGAGGGCTTGCCGGCGGGGTGAAGCGGAAAGCCGAGAAAGGCGAGCCCGGCCACGCCTGGCAGCGGCGCTGCACTCTGCGCCTGCGACGTCATGCGCGCCCCGAACGACTTGCCGCCCGCGACGAGCGGCAGCCCCGGACAGAGCCGGGCGGCCTCCGCCACGGCAGCCCGCACCGCGGCGTGGGCGAGCGCGGGCGGATCAGGGCGCTTGCTGCCCTTCTCCATATAGGGAAACTGGAAGCGGAGCGTCGCGATGCCGCGCGCGGCAAGGCTTGCGGCCGCTTGGTTCATGAAGACGTGGGTCATGCCGGCGCCCGCGCCATGGGCGAACACGAAACAGGCGCGCGGCCGCGGCGGGGCCATGAACAGCGCGGACACGATGTCCGCGCCGTCGACGGGAAACGCAAGGGAACGCGGCTGGTGCTCGGTCATGCCCCAGAGTGTGAGCCTGCGTCCCCTGCGTCAACTCCACTCGCCACCGGTTTGCGGCTCAGGCCGCGGTCCGGATCGTCTGCAGGAAGTCGGCGACATTGCTCTTCAGCGAAGCGGCCTGCTGCTGCAGCGCGGCGGCCGCCGCCAGCGCAGCTTCAGCGCCGGCATCGGTCTGCCCGGCCACGTTACGCACGTCGCCGATCTCCTGCGTGACCGCCGCCGTGCCGCTGGCCGCCTGCTCGACGTTGCGGGCGATCTCGCTGGTCGCGGCCCCCTGCTGCTCCACCGCGGCGGCGATCGCATTGGAGATCTCGGCAATCTCCCGCACGGTCGTGCCGAACTGGGCGATCGCGCCGACCGTCTCCTGCGTCGCGCTCTGGATGGTCGCGATCTGGCTCGAGATCTGCTCCGTCGCCTGCGCGGTCTGGGACGCCAGATTCTTCACCTCGCTCGCGACGATCGCAAATCCGCGGCCGGCCTCGCCGGCGCGCGCCGCCTCGATGGTGGCGTTGAGCGCCAGCAGGTTGGTCTGGCTCGCGATCGCCTGGATCAGCTGCACGATGGTGCCGATCCTCTCCGCCGCGCTGGACAGCCCGTCGATCAGCTCGGACGTCCGCTGGGTCTCGTGCGTCGCCCGGGTCGACACCGTGACCGAACGCTGTACCTGGGAGGAGATCTCCCTGATCGAGGCCGCGAGCTCCTGGGTCGCCGAGGCCACGGTCTGCACATTGACGGACGCCTGCTCGGCCCGGCTGGCGACCGCCTCCGCAAGGCCACGGCCGCGTTCTGCGACGCGTGCAAGCTCGCTGGCGCTTTCGCCCATCTCGGTCGCACGCCCGCCGACGCCGGTGATGACGCCCTGCATGCCTTGCTCGAATCGACCAGCCAGATCGGACATCATGCGGGCGCGCTCGGCCTCCGCAGCTTCACGCTGTGCCGCGGCCTCCTGCTCCATGCGGCGTACAGCAAGCGCATTGTCACGGAAAATCTCCACGGCGCGCGCCATCCGGCCGATCTCGTCGCGCTGCTCGCCGCCGGGAATCGGCTGATCCAATTCGCCGGCCGCCAGCGACTGCATGCGGTCGGTCATGCCGCGGATCGGGTTCGACACGCTGGCGCCGATCAGCCAGGCCAGCACCGCTCCGAATATCACGGCTGCGGCTGCAGTCACGATGATGGTCTGCTTGGTATCTTCGACCGCGACGCCGGTCCTCGCGGCCTGCTCTGCGCGCGCCGCACCGAGCTGCTGGTTGATCCGGCTGACCTGGGTATCGATCGAGGCGCTCGCCTTGGCGAGCTCCGCCTGCTTGGCGCGCAGGTCAGTGGCCACCTTGATCACCTCCTCGAGCGCAGCCGCATCCGCCGTGAGAGCCTCTTTCAGCGCACCAACCAGCGCCTTCAGCTTGGCATCATCGACACCCGCGATCTCGGCCTCCGTATCGGCAATCGCGAGCTTCGCATAGACGAAGGTGAGCCTGGCATCGTCGGCATCGCCATTCGACAACGTGTTGGTATAGCGCATCACCGCGATGCGGACCGCGTCGACGACGCTGGCCAGACGCAACGGATTCATCAACGGCTCGCTGCCCGCGCGATTGGCAAGGGCAACCTGGATACCGCCCATGTTGATTCCGGCAACGGCGCCCAATGCGTCGGTCTTGGTCGTCGCCGCGCGCAGGCGGTCCACGGCCTCGGCCGCAGCAGCGAACGATGAGCGATAGGCCGCCAGCGCGTTTCGTACCGGGCCCACGCCGTCAGCCAGCACCTTCAGCCTGCCGGACTGCTTCTCAACCTGATCGGCGAGACCACCGACGGCGTCGATGGCCTTGCTGGCGGCATCCTTGTCACCGACGTTCCAGGTCCGGATGAATCTCTCAACCGCGCCGTTGGCAGCGAGCAGCGCGGCACGCACCTGCGACATGCCGGCGTCCCCGGCCGCGCTGGTGACGAGTTCGTCCACGGTGCCGCCGATGCGCCCGACCTGGATCATGGCGAAGCCGCCGAGCAACACCAGGAAGCTCAGGATCAAGGCAAAGCCGCCGAAGATTCGCGGGCGGACACCGATCCAAGACATCAGAGAAGAAAGTTTCATCGATTTGCCCGGCTGTTTCACGGAGTGGACCTGATAGTGGCGAGCAGCTCCTTGCCGAAGCGCTTCTCGAAGTCGGGATCGAGCGGCCTGACCGCATCGACGAAGGTCTTGCGATCGAACGTCTCGATCACCTCCATGCCGCCCTTGCGCAGCTCGTCGAGCTTCTGCGCATCGAGCTGGGCCTGCCAAGTGACCTCCGCAGCCGCCTTGGCGGCGGCAACCAGCGCGTCACGGTCCGCCGCATCGAGATGATCGAACATCGCGCGGTTGGCGACGAAGGCGATCGGCGCGAAGAAATGGCCGGTGAGCGTCAGATATTTCTGCACCTCGTCGAAGCGATTGGCCGCGATGGTGGCGACCGGATTTTCCTGACCGTCCAGACGACCGTCCTTGAGCGCGGCATAGACCAGCGGAAAATCCATCGGCATCACGTCGGCGCCGAGCGCCTTGAAGGTCATCTGGTAGACGGGATTGGGGATCACGCGGATCTTGAGGCCCTTGACGTCATCGACGGTACGGACCGGACGCTTCGAGTTGGTGAGATTGCGAAAGCCCTGCTTGCCCAGCGCCAGCAGCACCAGTCCCTTGTCGGCGAACTTGGCGCCGATCGCGGCGGCGACCGGCCCTTGCGCCACCGCCTTGGCATGCGCGGTGTCACGGAACAGGAACGGGATGTCGAAGACGCCGAGCTCGGGGACGACCGCGCTGGCGATGCCGCCGGACACCACGGCCACGTCCACCGCGCCGCTCCGGGTCGCAGCCAGCACCGCCGCCTCGCTGCCGAATGCGTTGCCCGCACGCTCATCAATGATGAGCCGCTTGCCGGCCAGCGCCTGCAGCTTCACGCGAAATTCGTCCGACCCGACCTGCTGGGGGTTCTGAATCTGCGAGTTGAAGACCAGCGACACCATTCGCGGGGACGCCGTCGCCGCTTGGGATCCGAGCAGGGTTCCCGCCAATGCCAAGAAACAAACTTCAAGCAGCTGTCTGCGCATGAAACACCGGGCTCGTTTTTCCTCGATGCACAACTACCAGCGAGATATGGTTAAGATGTTAAGACGCGATTCCCGTCTTGCCCGCTTCAGCCATTCACTCCCTGATAGTCACATGCGATACGGCCGTAAAACTACGGAGACCGCCGAGTTCACCTGTCGATTCAAAGCCTGAGGCGCGGCGCGATATTTGATTTCGATTTATCGTAAATGGCGAGACCGGACCGCTACGCAAGAGCGGCAGGCTCGATCATCGGCGCATGGCCCCTGACAGCATCACTCGCTTGCCGGCAACCGTAGGAACAGCCATCAGCAGCGCGTTGGCGACGTCCGCCGCCGCGATCGGCTTGTAGTTCGCCGGGATCAGGAAGCCGATGATGTTGTTCAGCCTGTTGCCCCATTCCTCGCCCGGTCGGCTCGGCTGTCCCAGCTCCGCCCGCGGGCCGACCAGCAGCGAAGGCCGCGCGATCACCAGTCCCTCGAAGGGCAGCGCGGTCAGATCGTCCTCGAGCTCGCCTTTCACCCGGCTATAGAAGACGGGCGAGGTGCTATCAGCCCCCATCGCGCTGACCAGACCAACGCGCCTGGTGCCGCTCGCGAGCGCGGCCTTGGCGACGGCGAGGTTGGCGTCGTGATCGATGGCGCGGAAGGCGGCCTGGCTCCCGGCCACCTTGATCGTGGTCCCGAGAGCCAGATAGAGCTCGTCGGCCGGCGGCAGCGACGGCAGCGCGGTGAAATCCACGACATGCGCCGTCAGCTTGGGCGAATGGTCAGGCGGCGCGCGGCGGCCGACGACATGCACGCGATCCACGGTCGGATCGGCAAGCAGGCCGCGAAGCAGCTCCCGTCCCACCAGCCCGGTCGCGCCGGCAATGATCACGGTCCGGTTCGTCATGCGCGGTCTCCACTCACAACTCGCCGCCCAAGGTAAGCATGGCCGCGGAGATAGGGAAGACCGCAACGACACGCCGCCGAATGGCATGACGCTGCAGACATGACGCCGCAGAGGGGACATGCCCTCCGCGGCGCCTCATCGCCATCCGCCTCAGGCGCCCTTGCGCCGCTCCGCCGCCTTGGCCATCGCCGCCGCAAGCGCGCCGCCGCCCGACGACTTCTCCTCACGCGTGGTCATGCGGGCCGCCGGCGGCCGTGCGCTGGTCCGCTTCTCGCCCTTCGCCGGCAGCGGATCGGACAGCCGAAGTGTCAGCGAGATGCGGTTGCGCGGCACGTCGACGTCGAGCACCTTCACCTTCACGACCTGCCCCGGCTTCACCACTTCGCGCGGATCGTTGATGCGCTTCTCGGACATCGCCGAGATGTGGATCAGGCCGTCCTGGTGCACGCCGATATCGGCGAAGGCGCCGAACGCCGCGACGTTGGTGATGGTCGCCTCCAGGATCATGCCGGGCTTGAGATGGGTGATCTTCTCGACGCCCTCCTGGAAGGTGGCCGTCTTGAACTCCGGACGCGGATCGCGGCCGGGCTTCTCCAGCTCCTTGATGATGTCGGTGACCGTCGGCACGCCGAAGCGCTCGTCGGCGAACTTCGTCGGGCTCAACGCCTTCAGCACCTTGGTCTCACCGATCAGCGCCTTGATGTCGCTCTTGGTCGCCTCGAGGATCTTCTTCACGATCGGATAGGATTCCGGATGCACGCCGGAGGCGTCGAGCGGATTGTCGCCGTCGCGGATGCGCAGGAAGCCGGCGCATTGCTCGAACGCCTTCGGTCCGAGCCGCGGCACTTCCTTCAGCTTGTCGCGGCTCGGGAATGGGCCGTTGCTGTCACGGTGCGCGACGATGTTCTGTGCGAGGCTCTCGCCGATGCCCGACACGCGCGCGAGCAGCGGCGCCGAGGCGGTGTTGAGGTCGACGCCGACCGCGTTCACGCAGTCCTCGACGGTGGCATCGAGCGCACGCGCGAGCTCGTATTGATTGAGGTCGTGCTGATACTGGCCGACGCCGATCGAGGCCGGCGGTACCTTGACGAGCTCGCCGAGCGGATCCTGCAGGCGGCGCGCGATCGAAACGGCGCCGCGGATCGACACGTCGAGATTGGGGAATTCCTTCGCGGCGAACTCCGAGGCCGAATAGACCGACGCGCCGGCTTCCGACACGATCGCCTTGGTCAGCTTGAGATCCGGCTTCAGCTTCATCAAATCGTTGACCAGCTTCTCCGTTTCACGCGACGCAGTGCCGTTGCCGATCGCGACCAGCTCGATGCGATGCTTGATGCAGAGCTGCGCGAGCGTCAGCATGCTCTCGTTCCACTGCCGCTGCGGCTCGTGCGGATAGATCGTGGCGTGGTCGACGAACTTGCCGGTGCGGTCGATCACCGCGACCTTGACGCCGGTACGGAAGCCGGGATCGAGGCCGAGCGTGGCGCGGCCGCCAGCGGGAGCAGCGAGCAGCAGATCACGCAGGTTCGCCGCGAACACGCGCACCGCCTCCTTCTCCGCCTCCTGCCACAGCCGCATGCGGATATCGAGCGCCAGCGAGGTCTTGATGCGGGTGCGCCAGGCCCAGCGCACGGAGTCCGACAGGAACTGATCGGCCGGGCGGCCCTGACGCGAGATGCCGAAGGTCACCGCGATGCGGTTCTCATACAGCGTCGGGTCCTTCGAATCCTCCGGCTCGCCATCGCCGAAATCGAGCTGCAGCACCTCTTCCTTTTCGCCGCGCAACATCGCCAGGATGCGGTGCGACGGCAGCTTGGTGAACGGCTCGGAGAAGTCGAAGTAATCGGCGAATTTCGCGCCCTCGGTCTTCTTGCCGTGCCGCACCGTCGCCTTCACGGCGCCGCGGGTCCACATCTCCTCACGCAACGAGCCGACGAGATCGGCGTGCTCGGCGAAGCGCTCGACCAGGATCGCGCGCGCGCCTTCCAGCGCCGCCTTGACGTCCTTGACCGGATTGTCGCCGTCCTTCTTGATGAACGCCTTGGCCTCGACCTCCGGCGCCTTCATCGGATCACCGATCAGCATGTCGGCGAGCGGCTCGAGCCCGGCCTCCTTCGCGATCTGCGCCTTGGTGCGGCGCTTCTCCTTGAACGGCAGATAGATGTCCTCGAGCCGGGCCTTTGTGTCGGCGGTCGCCAGCGCCAGCTCGATCTCGGGCGTCATCTTGCCCTGCGCCTTGATGCTCTCGATGATCGCGCTGCGCCGTGCATCCATCTCGCGCAGATATCGCAGCCGTTCCTCCAGCGTACGCAACTGCGTGTCGTCCAGCATGCCGGTCGCCTCCTTGCGATAGCGCGCGATGAACGGCACGGTCGCGCCGCCGTCGAGCAGGTCGATCGCGGCCTGGACCTGGGCATCCCTGACGGCGAGCTCAGCGGCGATGATGGAGGCAAAATTCGACACGGTGTTCTTCCGAGATTCGTGACGGGGGCTGATTGGATAGGAGTGCACGCGCGCCAGCGCAAGCGGCTGGCGGACGCTCTGTGGGCAACCGTGACAAAAAAGACCGGTTGCGAATCATGTAAAACGCTGCCGCGACCGGGCCATCGCGTTGCACATGAGGCGCAAATCACTGATTCTTGCAGGCTGAGGGACGATTCGTGCAGGCCACGGCTGCGACATATCTCGACGATCTCAATCCGGAGCAGCGCCGCGCCGTCGAGCATGGCGGTGCGCTGGCCGCACCGGGCCCGCCGCTGCTGATCATTGCCGGCGCGGGATCGGGCAAGACCAACACGCTCGCGCATCGCGTCGCACATCTGCTCGTCAATGGTGCCGATCCGCGCCGTATCCTGTTGATGACGTTCTCGCGCCGCGCGGCGAGCGAGATGAGCCGCAGGGTCGAGCGCATCGCCCGCAAGGTGCTGGGCGGCAAGGCCGAGCCGATCACGGCCGCGCTCACCTGGGCCGGCACGTTTCATGGCCTGGGCGCGCGGATGCTGCGCGACTACGCTGAGCGTGTCGGCCTCGACCCTGTGTTCACGATCCATGATCGCGAGGATTCCGCCGACCTGATGAATCTGGTGCGGCACGAGCGCGGCTTGTCCAACACGCAGCGGCGCTTTCCGACCAAAGGCACCTGCCTTGCGATCTACTCGCGCTGCGTCAACGCCGACATGCCGCTGGAGGAAGCGCTGGTGCGGCACTTTCCATGGTGCGCGGAATGGGTCGGCGAGCTGAAGGGCCTGTTCGCGGCCTATGTCGAGGCCAAGCAGGCCAACGCCGTGCTCGACTACGACGATTTGCTGCTCTACTGGGCGCAGATGATGGCGGACGAAACCATCGCGCGCGAGATCGGCGATCGCTTCGACCACGTGCTGGTCGACGAATATCAGGACACCAACCGGCTGCAGTCGCAGATCCTGCTCGGCTTGAAGCCCGACGGCGCGGGACTGACGGTGGTCGGCGACGACGCGCAATCGATCTACGCCTTCCGCGCCGCCACCGTGCGCAACATCCTCGAATTTCCCGATCAGTTCAGCCCGCGCGCCGACATCGTCACGCTCGACCGCAACTACCGCTCGACGCAGCCGATCCTCACCGCGGCCAACGGCGTGATCGGGCTGGCGCGCGAGCGCTTCACCAAGAATTTGTGGACGGACCGCACGAGCTCGCGCAAACCGCAGCTCGTGACGATCAGCGACGAGACCGACCAGGCGCGCTACATCGTCGAGCAGGTGCTGGCGAAGCGCGAGGAAGGCATCGTGCTGAAGCAGCAGGCCGTCCTGTTCCGAACGTCGTCGCACAGCGGGCCGTTGGAATTCGAGCTCACGCGCCGCAACATTCCGTTCGTGAAGTTCGGCGGGTTGAAGTTCCTCGATGCCGCCCATGTCAAGGACGTGCTGGCCTGCTTGCGCTTCGTCGCGAATCCGCGCGACCGCATCGCCGGCTTCCGCGTGCTGCATCTGATCCCCGGCATCGGACCCGCGTCGGCGCAGCGCCTGCTCGATGCCATCAGCGAGAGCGCCGATCCGATCGCACGGTTGTGTGAGCAGCCCGCGCCGGCGCGCGCCGGCGAGGATTGGACGGCGTTCGTGCGTGCGTTGGAGCAGTTGCGCGTCTCGGAATGGCCCGGGGATATCGAGCGCGTCAGGCACTGGTATCAGCCGCATCTCGAGCGCGTTCATGAAGATGCGGAGGTGCGAACCGCCGACCTGCTGCAGCTCGAGCAGATCGCGAGCGGCTATCCGTCGCGCGAGCGTTTCCTCACCGAGCTGACGCTCGACCCGCCCGACGCCACCTCCGATCAGTCCGGCGTGCCTTTGCTCGACGAGGACTATCTGATCCTCTCGACCATCCATTCCGCCAAGGGCATGGAGTGGAATTCCGTGCACATCCTCAACGTCGTCGACGGCTGCATGCCCTCCGATCTCGGCGCCGGCACGAGCGCCGAGCTGGAAGAGGAGCGCCGGCTGCTCTACGTCGCCATGACCCGCGCCAAGGACGATCTGCATCTGCTGGTGCCGCAGCGCTTCTTCGTCCATGGCCAGCCGGTGCGCGGCGATCGTCATGTCTATGCCTCACGCACGCGGTTCATTCCGGAAGCGCTGGTGCCGCTGTTCGAACGCACCAGCTGGCCGCGGGCGCAGCCCGGCGCGGCGTATGCGAGCCAGGGTCCGCGCATCGACCTCGGTGCCCGCATGCGCGAGCGCTGGCGGTGAGCGGATCCTTCGCCCTCCCTGCTACGAACTGGGCCCTTGCTGCTTGCGCAGTTTGCGTCGTTTGGCCGGATCTCTCGCCGCGCAAGCGGGGCGAGGTAAGCACCGCGCTCGCCGCAGGATCTAATTTCATCACGTCTCGGCTTTCCTCTCCTTCCACTGCGCCCGAAACCACGCCCAGGTCTGCCGCGTCACCGCAATGTAGCCCTCGCCGCGATACTTGATCTCGCCGTCGACGATCGCATGCAGCTTCGGCAGCGCGTGGAACGGCACCGCGGGATAGGCGTGGTGCTCGACGTGATAGGGCATGTTCCAGGCGAGCCAGTGCACGGCGCGCGTGGTGAAGGTGGTGCGGGTGTTCTGGAAGGCGCTCCTGGTATGGTCGCAGCCGGTGTGTTCGGCGTAGAGATAGGGTCGCAACACCAATTGCCCCAGCAGCAGCGGCAGCACCCAGACCCACAGCAACAGCGCGCTGTGCAGCGCGAGCGAGCCGAGCAGCAGCAGCGCGTAGCCGGCGGCATAGGCGCGCGCCTCGCGCACGATGGTCGCGCGGCGGCCGGCAGGCACCCATGGCACCGTCACCTCGCCGGTGATCGCATGTTGCAGCAGCAGTCGCAGCCGGCCGGCCATCTGGACCAGGCCGGAATAGGCGATCGCGAGCTGCGTCTCCGAGCGCGGCTTGGGGCCGACGATCAGCTCTGGGTCTCTCTCGGGATCCTGGGTATGGCGATGATGCTCCCAATGGAACAGGCAATAATATTCATAGGGCAGTCCGATCAGGAAGCCGGAGACGTTGCCGACCGCGACGTTGAGTGCACGGCTGTCGAACGCGGTCTTGTGGGCGGTCTCGTGCACCGCCATGAACAGGAACGCGACGAGCACTCCCTGCAGCAGCAGCAGAGGCAACACCCATAGGACGCCGTGGGTCGATGCGATCAGGCCTATCAGCGCGCCGACGAGAGCGATCGCGCCATAATGACCGAGCGTACGCAGCGCGCCTTCCAGGTTGGAGCGCTTGCACAGCTCCTGCAGCATCATCGGCGTCAGCAGCTTGGGGCGGGGCGCGAACTCTTCGGTGGTCACATCACTCATGGCAGGCTCGCAGATCAGCTCTTGAGAAGGGTCGAGACGTTGGCGTTGATGAAATCGCGGTCCGCCGGGATGCGGATCGGATTGCCCGCGCGGTGGCCGTGGATCGAGGGGATCGGCCGCAGCGCCGCGGAGCGGGCGTTCACCAGCTTGGGAAGTTCTCGCTCGTTGTCGCGCCAATCGAAGTAGCGGTCGGTCTGGCCCGGCATCAGCAACATGCGCGCGGTGATCGCGCCGAGCGCACGGTCGAGATCGCCGCCGAACGCCGCGCAATTGCTGATGTCGCCGCCCTGCCAGATCGCGATCTGCGTCAGCAGGTTGTTCGCGTCGCGATGCGCGAAGGCTAAGTCCCAGGTGGCGACGAGATAGTCCTCCTGCGAGGCAAAGCCCTGCGCGCGCCAGACCTCGTCGCGATAGAACTCGTAGGACATCGCCCAGCCCGCATAGATCCGCCCCATCGCGCGCAGGCCGGCCACCGGCTTCTCGGCGAAGCGGCCGTTGCGAAATGCGGGATCGGCCATCAGCGCCGCCTTCACCGCGTCGAGAAACAGGTGATTGTAGGGCGAGCAGCGCGCGCTGCCGCACACCACCGCCGCACGCTCCACCATGTCCGGATGACAGGCGGCCCAGTGATAGGCCTGCATACCGCCCATCGACCAGCCATAGACCAGCGCGATCCGGCTGATCCCGAACTGCTCCTCAACGAGCCGCCGCTGCATCGCGACCGCATCGTGATAGCTGATGGACGGGAACGGCGCGTCGCCGAACAGCTCGCGCGTATTCGAGGGCGACGACGACAGCCCATTGCCGAACAGGTTCGGAATGATGACGAAGTACTTGGTGGGGTCGAGCGCGCCGCCGGGCGCGATCAGCCATTCGATGTCGATATGCTGGGCACCGAACGAGGTCGGATAGAGGATGACGTTGTCCTTGGCCGCATTCAGCGTGCCGTAGGTCTTGTAGGCGAGCCGCAGCGACGGGAACGTCACGCCCGATTGCAGCACGACGTCGCCCGCCTCGAAGTTCTGATAGTCGCTGCCCGCCGCCATGCACGTCATCCCGTGTGATCGATGAACGGAGCCTAGGTGATGCGCGGCCGGGCCACACGCCCATTTTTTGGCATGGCATGACCGCGCAAGAGGCGCGGGCGGCAATCGCATCAGCCGAGGCCATGGGTTCGTACCCTCGCGGCCGCTCCAGCCCGAGCTTTGTCCGGATCGCGTGCCCTCTGAAACGTGAGGGCGCAGGGAAGACCGGGAGCTTGCCGCCCCCATGGCCCGCCTGCGAAAAAAATGCAGGCGGCAGGAACCACAGGTTCGGCTGGGACATCCGGCGGGCTCAAGCGGTGGTCGCAACACCAAGTGTTTTCATTCGTGA
>NZ_JAUETE010000014.1:0-212474 GCF_032484535.1 Bradyrhizobium sp. SZCCHNS3016 | reverse complement strand
GAACACTGAAGCTTCGCAACCTCAGCTTCCTCGGTTCAGACCGGATGGACAACCTCCTGGAAGACCACAACTAGCCGCCGGTCCGGAACGCCCGGCGGCGTTCATTTTGTTGCCCTCCTTCGGGGAACTTTGCGGCAGGTCAAAGCAGGTCGAAGACAGGCTGCGACTAATTGACCACCTGTCTCTGTCCTGGGAGCGACACCATGAGCACAACAACGGGTGTGACTGCATTGGATCATTCGGTTCAGGAAACCAATGTTTGGCTCAAAGCGATCGATGAGCAGTTGGCCCTGGAAAGCCGCCACCATGCCTACAATGCGTTGCGAGCCGTCCTGCACGCGCTGCGCGACCGTCTGCCGCCGGAGGTCGCAGCTAAGCTCGGCGCGCAGCTACCGATCATCGTGCGCGGCATCTACTACGAGGGCTGGCATATGGCCGCGACTCCGACCAAGGAGCGGCACATCGACGAATTTGTAGCGCATGTTGGCAGAGAGCTTCCGCCGCAATTTCCCATCGATCCTCTCACGGCCGCGCGTGGAATCTACGAAGTGCTATGGGAAAAGCTGGATCCCGGCGAATTCGAGAAATTGATGGCCCATCTTCCGGCCCAACTCAGAAACCTCCAGGGCTGACCCAGAGCGGATGCGTCATGAAGATCGATCAAGCGTTCGACGTTCGCATTCCGCCATTCGGGCTGGCAGGAACGCTGACCCTGCCGGAAAATGCACGTGGCCTGGTCGTCTTTGCACACGGCAGCGGCTCAAGCCGATTCAGTATCCGGAACATCGCGGTCGCGCAGGGGCTGAATGAGCGGGGCTTTGCGACGCTGCTATTCGATCTTCTCACGTCGCAAGAAGAGCATGACCGCTCGAACGTTTTCAATATCGGAATGCTTGGAAAGCGGCTGGTCGCAGCCGTCGACTGGCTTCAAGGCCTTAAACCAGCGATTGCCGGCCTCCCGGTTGGATTGTTCGGCGCCAGCACCGGAGCCGCGGCCGCCCTTGTCGCCGCGGCTCAATTGCCTCATCGAATTGCCGCCGTGGTCTCCCGCGGCGGCCGTCCGGATTTGGCTGGCGAGGCCTTGTCCCATGTCCATGCGCCAACCCTGCTGATCGTGGGCGGCGCCGACTCCGGCGTGATCGAGCTGAACGAGGAGGCGCTCACCCGGCTTGGCGGGCCAACGGAACTGGAAATCATTCCTGGGGCGACGCACCTGTTTCCAGAGCCGGGCGCAATGAACACCGTCATCGACCATGCCAGCCAGTGGTTCGAGCGATATCTGCGCACACCAGCGCCTGTCTCCTCCTCAAGCTAGGAGAGAACCATGGAACTCCTGTCTGGGGCTTTTGTCGACCGCTCGACTATTCCGCGACGCTTCACCTGCGACGGCGAAAACCTGTCCCCGCACCTGCAGTGGGCCAACGCACCCGAGGGAACCCGCAGTTATGTCCTGCTCTGTGACGATCCCGATGCCCCAAGCGGCACCTGGCATCATTGGGCGGTCTACGACATTCCACCCACGCAAACCGGCCTTGTGGATGGCGCATCACAGAAGCCCGGGCTGAAGCAGGCCGCCAACGATTTCCGGAAGATTGGCTATGGAGGACCGTGTCCTCCGCCGGGACATGGGGTCCACCACTATCATTTCCGGCTCCTTGCGCTCTCGGCGGATCATCTGAATATACGGGCGAATGCTTCGTGCCGCGACGTCGAACGCGAGGCGCGCAAGTTCACCCTTGCCGAGGCGACTCTGGTCGGCCTGTATCATAGATAGTCGCGTACGAGACGCCGATCGTCACGACCGGCCCAATGTGCCTGGAACTTGCGCCCGCAAGGGTTTAGCGGACTCTCGACTGAACCCAAAGATGAAGTAAGCGAAAGGACACTCATCGTCTGAACCGAATGATGGATCAGCGAGACTGGGATCACCGCTGCGAGGGACACTGCCAGCAACCTCGGCCATTCCTCCGGACAGCACATGTCCACCTGCGATATGGACGGGAAGACTGCAGGTGCGATCGCACGTGCCGGCGTCAGTGATGATGAGACCATTCCAATATCCGTCGTAACCGTCACCCCGGCCGGAGATCGGCATCCGGTGCGCCTGCCGCGCATTCGCCGCACTGGCGAAGGCAGCGGCTACGACCAGCATGATCCAAAATCCTGCGCGACCAACGTGAGCGCGAATGGTGGGACCGGCGGATATTGTCATTCCGGGTGCTTAGGGAGCGTCAGGCGTCCAAACTTAACTCGCTGATGTTCTGCCCTCGCCGAAGAAGCTCGTTCTGCACGCGTAGCAGCTCGAGTATCTCTTCATTCTGCGCCTGGAGCTTGGGCAGGACAGACATAACCAGCTTGGGTGGGGCGCCTTCCGGAAGGCTCGCCATTATCCGCCCCATGTGGGCGAGCATCTTCTTGTTCACCCAATCACCTGCTGTGCGCGTCAAGCGATGCCGCGGCTCGACCGGAAGACACCGGAGCGCGACCACGCCGCCAACTGCGGCCAACCCCAGCACGACCAATTTGGTCATCCAAGTCATCCCGGCCTCCCTGCGCCGCGCACTACCACGCGCCTACGAAGACTCAGTCCTTCGCGAAAGCGTCTTCCAAAGCAGATAGCCGCCGAGCACGATCAAGATAATGGGCATAAGCGGCAAGGGCAGAGCAACAAGATCCCAGATGCCGGCAGCGAGCATGATGAGCCCCACAATTACACCAAACATCTCGATCTTCAGGCCCCGTTGCTGTCGCACGATCTGCGCGCCTACAACGAGGACGCCGACTCCTACAAGGAACCAAGCCCAGGGCAGGTCGGCGAGCATGACGACACCGACCCAGATGAAGAACACCGCCCAGGCTGCTGAATCGACCTGGCGAGTGCGTTCGTCTGGGCTCGAAGGTCTCGGTGAGTCAGTCAAAGGCGACTGCACGGACATGGCGCACCTCTCTTGTAAAAAGATCGCGCCGTTACAGCCGACTGCTATTGATCTGGATCAACGGTGCCACTGGCTTTCATTTCGATCGGGATCGTCCCAATCGACGCGAAGCGCCTCCTCCGTCGACCGATCAGGAACGGCCTCCGAGGTGCCTGATCGCATTCTTTCGAAATGGCACAGCGCCCGCTTACCGGTCTTGAATGCTTGACTTGACCTCAATCAGTTTCATCAAGTCGAATATGCCTCATTCTAAATTTTAGATACGCGGCCAAGCCTTACAATTTGAGAACGATGCCCACTATCGCCGATAGCGAACAATATCTCCTACGCCTGTGCTCTACCGAATAGATCGACATCGATTGGTGCTAACGTCCATCGAAGGCACTGCGGTCAGTGGCAAGTTTGAATTGTTCGCGTTCCAAAAAGCCAGGTCACTTATCTCGTACACCGTACGCAACGCATGAGTTGGCGCACATCAAGGACCACAATCAGCGCAGCAACATTGTGCGTGACCCTTGAGCTTGAGGATTGGGCGCGACGCTACGCAATGCGTGTGGACGCCGCGCATGGAGCGCTACGCTGTTGCGCACGGAGGAGGTTCCGTACCCGGAAATCGCGCGATTGCTGAGACCCGGGTCCGCTGTTCGGCCGTGCGCGAAAGCGGCAGCTGTTCGAACCGCAGGATCTTGTACGTTCGGGACGTCGAGAATCTGGTCCTAAGCGACATGGCCGAGGAGTTGAAGGATCCTCGGCTGATCGAAATCTACGTGCGCAACTACAATCGTGAAAGAGAGCGGCTTGCCGGAGACGCGGCCGCAACGCGTACGCGACTGGAGGCGAAGCGCGATCGGATCGAGGGCGAGCGGCAGCGCAACATCGATCTTGTGATCAGGTATATCAGTTCAGAGGAAGATGCCCGACAACGCATTGCAGAGCTGAACGAGGGACGACAGCGTGTCGAGGCGGAACGGGCCGCGCTTGAGGTAGCCACCATCCCTGTGGCCCTGCATCCGGCAGCCTTGGATCGCCATGTCGCGACCGTCGACGCGCTGGCGGAAAGGATGGCGGGCCACGCCAGTGCCGACGACGACCGAGGCACCCTGATCGACGATTTCCGGGCCCTCGTGCATGGCGTCGCGGTTCACCCGAAGGGACCCCGGGAGGGCTTTGAGACTGAAGTCAAGGGAAAGCTGGCCGCGTTGCTCGGGGGAGATGTGTTCCCAGAGGCCCGCTATAATAGTGGGTCACGCGTGGTAGCGGGGGTCCGCTACATCGCTAGACCCACTATTTCGGAAGCCCTGTTTTCTTGTCGGCGGGCAGCCCAAATGCCAATGAACAAGTCCAAATCCCGGGGCCCGCGACACCAATTCTTGCGATCGGTGGAACGGATTCCCGGGCTCGTCGTAGCGTCACGTTGGGTTAAGGCGAATGCATAAGGCCGCCGCCTCAATGCGTTCACATCGCCTTGGCGAGCGCGAACAACCGGAAATCCTCGAGCGCCGCGTGCCGATGCGGAGCGACTTCGCGCTGGTAGGTCTCGGTGTCGACGATCGAGCGGAAGGCGGCGAAATCACCGTATTCATTGATCGCCGCTTCGTCCCAGCGTTTGCCTTGCGGGCCGACCAGGCTCGCCAGGACCGGCCCGGAAAACATCCGCACCAGCGGCTTACCGGCTGCGAGACGCCGGAAGGCCGGTCTATAGCGTTCGTTAAAGGCTTCGCGGCCCGAACAGGGCGCGGCGTCGAAGCCGTCCTCGTAACGCGCATACGCGCGGTAGCGCAGCAGATTGAGCATGTAGACCGGCTGGCCGGGGGGAATCGCGCGCTCGGCGGCGTCGAGGGCTTGCAGCGTGATTTCGATGGGGTTCATGGGACTTCTCGCGGTTTCTAGCGGCGCAGCATGCGCGCTGACGCTCCCCATTTGGCCCATCGGAACGGCCTCTTGTAGCGACCCCGCCGCCATGACTATGTGGACAGAATGTCCACAACGGCCTTGCCTCCCGACCTCTCGCGCCTCCTCGCCTTCGTCCGCGTCGTCGAGGCGGGCTCCTTCGCCGAAGCCGCGCGGCGGGCGGGGACGACCACCTCGGCGATGTCCAAGGCGGTCGCCCGCCTCGAACAGGCTCGCGGAATACGGCTTTTGCATCGCACCACCCATTCGCTGGCGCTGACGGAAGAGGGCGAGCGGCTGATGGCGGCGGGACGCGCGCTGGCCGAAAGTCTCGATCGCGTCCAATCCGCGCTCGGCGAAGCCGCGGGTAACGATGGCGGACGGGTGCGAGTGACCGCCCCCGCCTCGTTCGCGCGTGCCTGCATCCTGCCGCGACTGCCTGCGTTCCTGCGGGAGCGCCCGGAAATCGAGATCGAGATCAAATTCCGCAACGAGATTCTTGATCTCGCGGCGGAAGGCGTCGACATCGCCATCCGCTCAGGACCCCTCGATCGCGCGCCCGGTCATCTGGCGCGGCGGCTTTGCACGTTCTCCTGGATCGCTTGCGCCTCGCCCGCCTATCTGAACGCGCGCGGCGCGCCGGCGACTCCATACGAGCTGTCCGAACATGACCACGTCGGCTTCCGCAATCCCGCGAGCGGGCAGATCCTGACCTGGCGCTTCACCGACCAGCGCGGCAAAAAACTCGTTCGCGTCGCGCCCAAGCCCAAGCACATTTGCGACGACGCGCACGCTTCGGTCGCTTTGATCGCGAATGGGTTCGGCATTGGCTGGGGCCCGGCATGGCTCGTCCACGACGACTTGCGCACAGGTCGGCTCGTCGAAGTGCTTGAGCCGTGGCGCGCGCCGGCGGAGCCCCTATGGATGCTACGCACCTCGGACCGCCGGCCACCGCTGCGCACGCAGCGCGTCATGGCGTTCCTCGCTACGCTTCCCGCCGCGTTCAGCGACAAATCGGGATGAGGCGTCAGTTGTCAGCTGGGCTCTGCGGTCGGCGCGTAGGACGCCAGCCGTTTGGAGGGGAAATCGGGGACAGACCACGATTTCCCCGGCTTCCTGGGCTTCCGCCTGGGCGCGGTCAGCAATCTGCAGCATGCCGGCACGAACGGGCTGCGCGCCGTCTCTCAACGTCGTCCATCCGTGGTCAGTCAACATGCACACTGAGCACATCCGAGTTTACCTCGACAGAAGGACACGGCAGTACCTACCCCGAGACGTAGGAGGCACCGGGGGTGCCGTGCAAGAAGCCGTTGGCGAATGGAACGTCCGGATAGATCTCGCGCAAGCGGTCCCTGGCGGCCTCAGCTTCCACGCGGCCCGCCAGGACCGCCTGGAATTGCTCGGACACCGCGACCATGTCGCAGGCCTGAGGTGACAGCCGCAGCGATCTCACGCCGCTCTGCGTCAGACGATCGAGATCGCCGAGCAGGTTGCAGCAACCATGCGACAACGTCTGCACGCCATTCATGGTGAGGAACGCTTCATTGTCCAGCGTCGTCACGACGAGGCCGTCCGGATCCTGCTCGCACACGAAGCGGCAATTGTCCTTGGCGAGCTTGTGCAGGCGGGCGTGATAGCAGCGCGCGGAGATCGCGAGCGGCACACGGCCGAAGGCGAACACTTCGATCGCCACCTGCGGCACGGCGCCGGCGATCGCGGCAACCGAGGACAGCGGCAGTTCCGGCGGGAGGCAGATCCGGGTAGCGCCCTGGACGGCATGAAACGCGGCGCTGGCCTCGTTGTAGATGTTGACGAACGGCCCAATGGCATGCGGCCGACCGGCGATCGATTTGAGGCAGGTGAGGTCGTTGACCTCCACCAGACCGTGGCCAAACTCGGCGAGGCTTGCCGTCTGCCGGCGCTCGCGTCGCAACGACACCAGGACCAGCGAACCCAGCAGCACCTGCTTGCCGGCAGCCATAAGCCGCTCGATGACTTCAGGCAAATGGGGTTCGAAGAACGGCGCGCGCTTCGAGCAGACGACCTCGCCGACCACAACGCGGTCGAGCGGGGCCTCGTCGGCCATGCGAAAGTAAAAATCACGCCAGCGCTCGGGCTGCCAATTGTAGAGCACGGGCCCCAGAGTGAGCTGCATTCGGCCTGCGCCTTGTTCCGCCATTGTCATGTCGTCCTAGCGCCAGGTCTTGCGGTAGGCGCCCTGCGTGGTGGCCTGCCCTTCGGTGAACGCCGTGAGGTCGGACGCGTCGGCGGACCGGCCGGCATCGAGCGCTGCCAGCACGCTGCGGAAATGCCGCACGACCCCGTCGACATAGGCGCGGCCGCGCTGGCGGCCCTCGATCTTGAGCGCGGTGACGCCGGCTTCGCGCAAGCCTGCGAGCAGGGTCGTGGCATCGAGGCTGACCGGATCCTCAAAGATGTAGCCAGAGCCCTGTGCGGTCGAGAAACGCCCCTTGCACAGCGTTGGATAGCCGGCAGGTTCGTTGCGTCCGAAACGGTTGATTGTGAAAGCGCCAAGCCGCGAGGTCGTGCCCAGTATCGTCTCCTGATAGACGACATGACTGGCCGGCGAGCATACCCCCTGCATGTTCGGCGACTTGCCGGTGGCGTAGGAGGACAGCGAGCAACGCCCCTCGGCCATAACGCATAGTCCGCCAAACACGAACACCTCGGTCTCGCATGCCGTCTCACGGGTGATATCGGCGATCTCGGGCACGCTCAGCACGCGCGGCAGCACCACGCGGCGGGCGCCGAAATTCTCGACATAGAACGCAATCGCGTCGACATTCGCCGCCGCCGCCTGCACCGAGACATGCAGTCGCTGTTCGGGATGGCGCCGCGCGGCATAGTGCATCAGCCCGACATCGGCAAGGATCAGCGCGTCGGCTCCGGCCTCGACGGCATCGTCGACCGCGCGACGCCACAGCTCGACGGCGCCGGCGCGCGGGAAGGTGTTGATCGCAACCAGCACCTTGGCGCCGCGCCGATGCGCGAACGTTACTCCTTCGCGCATCTGCTCGCGGCTGAAATTCAGCCCGGGAAAGTTGCGGGCATTGGTCTCGTCGGCGAAGCCGCAATAGACGGCATCGGCACCGGCTTCGACCGCGCTCTTCAGCGCCGCCGGCGTCCCTGCCGGACAGATCAGCTCCATCGTCGCATCCCGCTTTCGTTCGTCGTTGATCTCAGCAGCGAGTCACGCGCGGCCGCGAGCAGGCGTTGCGCGGGCACGCCGAACGGCCCCGAAAGCGCTGCGATCTCGCCGACCAGGTCCAGACCGGCATCGTCGATCGCATTGCGGAGCGCCAGCACCGCCTCGATATCGCCTTCGATGACGAGCTGACGCGAAAACATCAGCGCATCGCCGTCGAGCCGGCCCTCGACCAGCGCCAACAGGCTCACGATCGACGCGGAGATGGACGCATCGAGGCCGGTGGGCAACTCGCGCACCGCCGCGAGTTGCGGCTGCTGTGGGCCCGCCTGAATCACGAATGCGAACGGCAGATCGGTCGGCTTGATGCCAAAGCGCTTTCCGCGATGCGACCCGAGCCGGTCGAGCAGATGCGGATGCCGGCGCAAGAGCCCACGCAGGAAAGCGCCGAGCGCGATCTGCAGGGGCAGCAATGGCAACGGACGCAGCACCTGCCTGAGCAGTGGCGGCAACAGGGGCAGTGAGGTCGAAGACGCGTCCTGAAGAGAGCTCATGGCACAAGCTCTGGCCGGATCGGCGGGGGAAGTATTTGACCCGGAACAAAGATCACACTGATTGTTCCAGCTACGAGGCGTTTTTTGAACGGAGCCTATCGTTGCGACGTGATGTCCCTCGCTTCCGCGAGCTGTCGGATTTCCTGCGCTTTCTCGACGAGCGGGGACAGCTGCGACGCATTCGCGACAGCGTCTCGGTCGTCCACGAGATCACCGAGATCCATCGCCGCGTCATCTCCGCCGAAGGGCCCGTGCTGCTGTTCGAACGGCCGATCAAGGCATGCGGCTCGCTCTCGGCAATGCCGCTCGTCACCAATCTTTTCGGCACCGTGGAGCGGGTGGCCTGGGGCATGGGCGTGCAGCCGGAACGATTGGCGGAGCTCGGCGAGATGATGGCGGAGTTGCGCGCCCCGCAGCCGCCGCGCGACATCAGGGAAGCGCTGCAGAAGCTGCCGCTGGCACGCGCAGCGCTGTCGACCCGGCCGAGGCTGCGATCAGCCGCGCCGGTGCATGAATGTGTCACGATGGGCGATGACATCGACCTGACCACCTTGCCGGCCCAGATATGCTGGCCGGGCGAGCCGGCGCCGCTGTTGACGTGGCCGCTCGTCATCACCGTGCCGCCGGACGCGTCCGCTGGCGAGCAGGAAAATGTCGGCGTCTACCGCATGCAGGTGCTCGGCCGCGATCGCGCCATCATGCGCTGGCTCGCCCATCGCGGCGGCGCCCGCCACCACCAGCAGTGGCAGGCGCAGGGGCGCGACATGCCGATTGCGGTCGTGATCGGGGCCGATCCCGCCACCATCCTCAGCGCCGTGTTGCCGTTGCCCGAGACCATCTCCGAGCTGCGCTTCGCCGGCATCCTGCGCGGCGACCGTCCCGAGCTGGTCGAATGCCTCACCGTGCCCCTGACGGTGCCGGCGGCCGCCGAGATCGTGATCGAGGGCATCGTGTCGGCCACGGAGACCGCGCCGGAGGGGCCCTATGGCGATCACACCGGCTACTACAACGCCGTCGAGAGCTTTCCGGTGCTTCAGGTCACCGCGATCACTACGCGTCGAAGTCCGCTCTATCTGTCGACGTTCACGGGACGCGCGCCGGACGAGCCGTCTCGAATTGGCGAGGCGCTGAACACGCTGTTCGTCCCCTTGATCCGACGACAATTCCCGGAGGTCGTCGACTGCTATCTGCCGCCGGAGGCCTGCTCCTACAGGATCGCCGTAGTAGCGATCGAGAAACGCTATCCGGGCCAGGCCCGCCGCATCATGCTCGGCCTGTGGTCGATGCTGCCGCAGTTCAGCTATACCAAGCTCCTCATCGTGGTCGACCACGACATCGACGTCCGCGACTGGCGCGCGGTGATGTGGGCCGTCGCGACGCGCTGCGACTCCTCGCGCGATCTCGTGCCGCTTGCCAACACGCCGATCGACTATCTCGACTTCGCCTCGCCAAAATCCGGCCTCGGCGGGAAGCTCGGCATCGACGCCACAACCAAGCTCGGGGTCGAGACCGAACGCGCCTGGGGCGAGGTGCTGGCGATGGACCCTGCTATAGCCGCGCGCATCGACGCGATGTGGCCGAGCCTCGGCCTCGGCGACGCCATAGCCGACCGAACGGCCTCGACATGAACGGGCGGCATCACGTCATCGTCGGCATCAGCGGCGCCTCGGGCGCCGCGATCGGTGCGCGCATCGTCGAACGGCTCGCGGAGCAGCCGCAATGCGCGGTCCATCTCGTGGTGTCGGACGCTGCCGTGCGCACCTTGCACGAGGAGGTCGGCCAGGGCGGCCTCGCGCGGCTGCGTGATCTGGCGGCGCATGCTCATGATGTCGCCGACATCGGCGCGAGCATCGCCAGCGGCTCGTTTTCTGCAGCCGGCATGATCGTGGCGCCCTGCTCGATCCGCACCCTCTCGGCGATCGCCTGGGGCCAGCTCGACAACCTGCTGGTCCGCGCCGCCGACGTTCAACTCAAGGAGCGCCGCCGGCTGATACTCCTGGTGCGGGAGAGCCCGCTGCATCTCGGTCATCTCCGAGCGATGACGCAGGCCACCGAGATCGGCGCGATCATCGCGCCGCCAATGCCGGCGTTCTACCTGAAGCCCCAGTCGCTCGATGACGTCATCGAGCAGATCGCCTGTCGCGCGATCAACCTGCTCGGCGTCCCCGGGCTCCACGCCAACGCGCGGGAGTGGCTTCCGGAGCGGACGACCGAAGCAGGCAATCTTGTTGAGATGACGAAGCAAGACAGACGATAGGATTTGAAGACAGAACACGACAGACGCACTCGGGCGATGGGCCGAAGGCGTCCACGGCGGTTGACGTGTTCTTCGACGAGCGGGCGTAACGACGCCGCCTCTCCGGCCGAGCCGCTGCCAGCTTTTCGCTTTCGTTCGGTCAGTTGACGTTGTCGAAACCCAGCGCAGCACGAACGGCCGGATCAATTCTGGACGGCGTCCAAGGCGGATCGAATGTCATCGTCACGTCCACGGCTTCGACGCCCGCAATCTCCGCAATGCTGCTTGCGACCCCTTCCTTGAGAAAACCCGTTGCGGGGCACCCGGGCGTTGTGGCCGTCATCGTGACATGCACGATGCCATCCGTCGCCGTGATCTCATAGATGAAGCCGAGATCGACCACGTTTTCCCCCAGCTCCGGATCGATGACCACGCGCATTGCGTCGCGGATGCGGTCGATGACATCGCGGCTCATAGCGGAGCCCTCACCGACAGTTCGTAGGTCGATCCATCCGGCGTAAACCCGCCGAGCCAGTGAAAGCCACGCTTCTCAAGTTCAGGGAACAGGAAGACCGGCTCGCGGCCCAGAAGTGCCGACAAGGTCTCTCCAGGGCCCAACTCCTCCGCGGCCGCAAGGATGCGCACCATCGGCTCGGGTGGGTCGAGCTCTCGGTTGTCGAGCGTGACTACGGGATCTGGCCATCGCTCGAATGCGAGGCTGGCACCAGCGTCTTCCTGACCGGCGTCCTCGGCAGCCAACGGCGAAAACAGCACTTCCCAGTCGCCATCGTCGAGCGGTCGATCGGTGTGGGCGAAGCCCTTTCCTGCCATGACGGAGAGCAGCGGAACCGGCCTGAAGCTCGCGATCAGCCGCACACCCTGGCCTGGCGCCAGCCGGTCGACCGCGTCCATGATGATGGAGAACGGTTCGCCTCCGGCCCTGAGAATCGGTCGGACGTCGACGTCAATGTACGCGGTCATGGCTCTCCTCCTAGTTTCTGGCGAACAACAGGCTTGGCGCGATGGCTCCGGCCGGAAGCCTCCGGGAGCCCGCAACATCGGAAAGACGTCGGACTCGCACAAGCTCGTGTATGATTCCAATACTGCCCACGGCCATGACCGCCGCGGCGCCGCGAAACGCCTGGCCCTCGCCCATCATCAACATGATGGTCGCCGCCCAGACGCCTAGAAAATAGATGATGAACCACTTCTCGGACCGACGTTCCACCGCCAGGTCCTGAACCCGTGGCGTCGGGGCGCGCCCCATCACGGGACCGTAGGTTTCGAGCCAGGTCAGAAAGGCGACAATCTTGTAGAGCTTCGCGAATATGAGACCAGACAGCCAGCCGAACACGGCCAAGAACGCGAACGCGCCGACATGAACGCCGACCTTTCCGGTGACGATGATGACGGTGCCGAGCGTCACCGTCGCCGCCAGATTGGCGAAAGACAGGGTTGCCATCCGCATGTTCAGCTCGAGCTGGCGCCGTTTGCGGGAGCGATAGATCGCCGCGATGTCCCGTCCATAGAGCGCAAGCGAGATCACCCCAAGAACGGCGGCGAGGATGAGCACGGCTCCGAGCTCGGCCCCGAGGCCGATTGCGAACAATCCGCCCACGACTGCCACCGATAGCGCGAGCGCACCGAATTTCAGCGCGGATGTGCTCTGTCGCTCGCCGAGGTCCGCCGAGAGCATGAACATGGCCAGCAGGCGATAGCTCACCCCCATGGCGGTCAGGGTCAGCCAGCCTCCCAGCCCGGCAATCGCGTGGATCGGAATCGCCGCGGCCAGGAGCGCGTCGCCGAAGGCGCCCGCCGATCCGGCGAGGGCAAACGCGAACGCGGCGCCGAGCGCGACAGTTGCGCATAACGCGCCAAGTCCGGCGATGACAAATAGAGCAGATCCCTTCGGCTGGCTGAAGAGAGTCAGGCCCAGATCGAGCGCGACCATCGCCAGACCCGCGCCGAGCACCACGCTGCCGGCCGGCAGAAGCCAAACGGCTGGAGCAATTCGTCCGGCCAGTGAGAGGAACCCCAATATCAAGCAGACCAGACCGACGTTGATGAGGAACAAGGCCGGCAAGGCCCATTTGTCGAAGGGGAGCGGCCTTGCGACGAGAACGGGAACGAACTGGAACAAGGCGCCGCATACCGAGAGACTGAGCCAACCGATACAGACCGCATGCACAACGATAAGCGTATCGGGAGCGCCGAGCTCTGCGGCGGGGTAACCGAGTCCGCCGACCAGCATTGCCAAGGCAACGAGCAGCCACCCCAGCGCTGCCGCGAAATAGCTCATCGTCCAGCGCGAGATTTTCGCCCCAATCATGAGCGGCTCCAGTTCTTGATCGCGGACGCAGCACTCGCGACGACGATGCGTCATTCGGCAGTTGCCGTGGCGCCCGGAGGAACGCAGCAAGGGGACGCGAACAATGAGCTTGCGTACGATCCCCGGCGATCGGAAAGATGCTAAACTGGCCCGACCAGCCATTCTTTGTCGGAGCGCAACATTCCGCGTCATCAGCGTCGTGATGACCACTCCAGCTCGACCGACAGACTCCCTGTCGCGTCGAGGAACATCCATGTCAGCCGGCAGACATCTTCGGGGGTCTGGCTTGGCAGTTCTGTGTCCCCCGACCCCTCGATTGCTCGCAATCGCAATCAGCGCAGCTGGCTGGCTGAGTCTATGGTTCGATCCTGCCGAACACTTTCCAGCCACCGCTCCACGTCTCCGCGGGCTTCGAGCTCAACCCCCATATCTCCGGCGAAATCTCTCCAGGCATCGATATTGCTGCGCGGCACGGCGACAAGCGTCGGTATCGCAAGGTCCAACGCGCGGGCAATCAGATCAAGCGTTCCGCCTCCCCCGCACTCTGCCTTACCAAATTTGTTCAACACCAGGATGTTTGGACGCGCATCCAGGCTGGCGAGGACTCGAACTGTCACCTCTGCCAGCGCCGATTCATCCAGCCGGCAACCTCTCGCTCCCGATCCACGATCCTCGAAGATCGGGGTCTGATTTGCCGTGTCGATCTCCTCGAGCAGGACGTCGCACCTGCGATTTTCGTCGAGGAACAGCCTTCGCTGCAGTGCGCCGGCGACCTTCAATCGCGCTCGACGCGAGTGATCCACGAGGTGATCGAACGTCTCGTAGGGATATTTCCCGTCGTCGTATACGAGCGCCACGAGCGGCGCGGCCGCAACGCCGACTTTCTCTACCATCTCATCGTGCATGCGAATCCCAACATCAATTTGATGCTTCGACATCTTTAGCCCGCCCCTCCAGCACAGATAGCCTGCGCTGGATCCGTTCTAGGAATGATCGATTTCATCCCTCTGCAGCGACCAATTGATCATGGACGTCAGACAGACGATCGCGGGGTCGGCGGCGCTGTCGATAGCGCTCATCAACCCGAGCCAATCCTCGTTCTCTGCGAGATTTGCAAAGCGCCGGACAGCAGCCGACGCATACTCACCGACATCCTCGCCGAGGCGATCCGCGACAGAGCTGATGCGCACCAGGAGCGTGAGGTCGCCACACCCCTGCAACACCGCACTCGACTTCGCGTCGTCACTGAGATCGTGAATGAGATCCCCGAGCAGCATGATCGCCCCCTCTACTGCGGCAGTACCGATTGCGGCGCCGGCAACGTCACGCCAACGATCTCCGCGCGGCCTGCCAGATTGGCTACATATTGCGCGAGCGCCCGATGCCGCACACGCTCGGTGAGATATTGCGAAATGCGCGCCCTTGCCATGTCGAACGGCAGGACTTGTCCAAGGGCCCGTCGGTCGAGGCGCACGACATGGATACCAAAGCGTGTCTCAATCAGACCGACCTCTCCAACCGACATCCGGGCCAGCGCGGCGTCGAACTCTGCGGTCGTCTGCCCACGCGACAGCTGCCCGAGCCTGCCACCATTCTCCGCCGAGACCCTGCAATCGGAGCGTTCGCGCGCGATGGTCTCGAACAGTTCCGGGCTTCTCCGCACGGCCTCCACAATCGTCCGCCCCTCGTCTCGCGCAGCCGATCGAGCCAGCGAATCGCTGCTCGGCGCGATCAGCAGGATGTGAGAGGCTTCGTAGAGTTCACCGACCAGAAACCGCTGCCTGTTCTGATCGTAGAAGCGACGGCACGTCGATTTGTCCGGCTCGTGTATCAGAACCTCGCGTGCGATCAGCGCCCGCATCGCCGCTTCTTCCTCGGTTTCGCTGCGACCTTCGGCATCGCGCAGAGGAGCGGCAGTTATGCCGAGCCGCCTGACCTCCTGTCTCAGCAATTCGCGCACCGCAAGCGCGCGCGCCGCCGCTTGCCAGGCAAGGATCGGCTTGTCCGACGGATGGTTCTGAACTTCCCGGGCAATGACGTCGCGTTCGATCACGACCCCGTTCACACTGACCATCTTCGGCTTTGGAAGCGACGCGCCCAATGAACAGTCCATCGGCTACTCCGCAGGCTGAATTGGTTGCACAAGATGACGGCGTCCGTCGCGGCTGCGCACCACCTGATAGCCGCGGCGGCCGAGATACCACACCGGCGCACTCCAGATGTGGACCAGGCGGGTGAAGGGGAAGAGCAGGAAGATGGTCATTCCCAGGACCAGATGCGCCTTGAAGATCGGATGGACGTCGACAATGTTGGCGGCGATTCCGGGCTGCAACGTGAGAATGCCCTGCGCCCAGGCCATGAACTTGACCATTTCATGACCATCGAGATGACCGAGCGACACGGGGATGGTCGCCAAGCCAAGCAGCAGCTGGGCGAACAGCACCAGAAGGATACCCGTGTCAGCAAAAGACGACGTCGCGCGAATCCTGGGATCGAAAAGCCTGCGATGCGCGAGGAGCGAAATGCCGACCAGGCACATCAGTCCGGCGCCGCCACCGGCGACGATCGCGAGCATTTGCTTGAAGCCGTGGGACACGCCGAGCATGTCAAACACCCAGATCGGCGTCAGCAGCCCGACGAAATGACCCGCAAAAATGAAGAGGATCCCAACATGGAAAAGGTTCGAGCCCCAGATCAATTGGCGCCGCCGAAGCAGCTGACTTGAGCCTGAGCGCCACGTGTATTGCTCGCGGTCGAATCGAATCAGACTGCCGACCAGAAAGACTGTCAGGCAGAGATAGGGATACCAGCCGAAGACGATGGCATTGAGCGTTTGCATGGCCAATCCCCTCATTGCAACTGTGACGGCGGCGCGTTGACCGCACGTTTGGCGTGGCGCAGTTTTGCGATCAGATTGTCGTGCCCACAGGCTGCCGGGTCGCCCCCTCCCGGGCCGAACCTGACCTCTTCATCCTCCCAGGCCGCGTCGAGCGCGTGCAGGTCCATCGGATCCACGTCCGCCGCCTTCAGCAGCTCATCGACGATCTCCGCGCGGGGCTGCTCCGCGGCGATCTGGAGCAACGCATCGAACACCGCCCTATAGCTCGACTGCCGACGCCCCAATCGTTCCGCGAGCGCGGCGATGATGTGACTGGTCTGGCCGAGCAACTCGCGCGCGTCCGCAAGCTCCCGGGTGGCGAGGAATTCGAGGAACAGCGGCAGATAATCCGGCAGCTCGTTGCCGGCGATGACGAGGTTCGCACGGTCATACATAGCCCGCAGGTCGACCATGGCCTGGCCGCGGTCGCGGCCTTCGCCATGGACGTGCTCGAACAGATGCAGCGCCAGGGTCTTGCTGCGATCGAACAGCAGGCCGTAGCGCTCCTGCAGGTCGTAGACGTCGCCCGTCGCGATCTCCTGCAGCAGCACATCGAGCTCCCGGCGAATGCCAGGCTGGACGAGGCCTTCCTGGTCGAGCACCCGCGCGAGCTCCGGGATGGCCGCGATCAATTCCCCGCTCGGATAGTTCAGCAATGCCGACAACACCTTGAACGTCTTCATCAGGCGACCTCCATCGGGTTCTTGGCCTTACGCGGCGATCCGAACAGGTTGACTTCGCTTTCGCCCCCGGAGCAGCCGTTGCCGAACGAGAAGCCGCAGGAGCCGCGGATATCAAACGCGTCGGCACCGAGCTCGCGGTGCGCGGTCGGGATCACGAAGCGGTCCTCGTAGTTGGCGATCGCCATGATGTGGTACATGTCGTCGATCTGCGGGCCGCTCAGGCCGACGCGCCTCGCGATCGCCTCGTCGACCACACCGTCGATGGTCTTGGCCCGCATATAGGCACGCATGGCCAGCATTCGCTCGAGCGCCAGCGTCACCGGCTTCTCGTCGCCCGCAGTCAGCAGATTGGCGAGGTACCGCATCGGAATGCGCAAGGATTTGACGTCGGGCATCTCGCCATCGTGCCCGATCTTGCCGGACGAGGCCGCCGACGTGATCGGCGACAGCGGCGGCACATACCAGACCATCGGCAGGGTCCGATATTCCGGGTGCAAGGGGAAGGCGACCTTCCATTCCATCGCCATCTTCCAGATCGGCGACCGTATCGCCGCCTCCAGCCATGCATGAGGGATGCCCTGGCGCTCGGCTTCCGCAAGCACGTTCGGATCGTTCGGATCGAGAAAGATGTCGAGCTGGGCCTGGTAGAGATCGCCCTCGTCGGGCTTGGCCGCGGCCTCTGCGATGCGGTCCGCGTCATACAGCACGACACCGAGATAGCGAATGCGTCCGACACAGGTCTCGGAGCACACGGTCGGCTGCCCCGCCTCGATCCGAGGATAGCAGAAGATGCACTTCTCGGATTTTCCCGAGGACCAGTTATAATAGATCTTCTTGTATGGACAGCCGGAGACGCACATTCTCCAGCCGCGGCACTTGTCCTGATCGATGAGGACGATGCCGTCCTCCTCGCGCTTGTAGATCGCGCCGGACGGGCAGGATGCGACGCATGCCGGATTGAGGCAATGCTCGCACAGCCGCGGCAGATACATCATGAAGGTGTTCTCGAACTGGCCGTAGATCTCCTTCTGCACGCCGTCGAAATTGATGTCCTGAGAGCGCTTGGCGAATTCGCCGCCCAGGATCTCTTCCCAGTTGGGTCCCCACTCGATCTTTTCCATCCGCTCCCCAGACACCAACGAGCGCGGCCGTGCCGTCGGCATCGCAGATGCCTCGGGCGCACTTTGCAGGTGCTGATAGTCGAAGGTGAACGGCTCGTAGTAGTCATCGATCTCGGGGAGGTCTGGATTGGCGAAGATATTCGCCAGAACCCGCCACTTGCCGCCGATCCGGGGCTGGATAGACCCGTCGCGATTGCGCGACCAGCCTCCCTTCCAGCGGGACTGGTTCTCCCAATCCTTGGGATAGCCAACGCCCGGTTTGGTCTCGACGTTGTTGAACCACGCGTATTCCATCCCCTCGCGGCTGGTCCAGACGTTCTTGCAGGTCACGCTGCAGGTGTGGCAGCCGATGCACTTGTCGAGATTGAGCACCATTGCGATCTGAGCACGGATCTTCATTCTGCAGCCTCCGAGGGGGTCGTGGCCGACCGGTCAGCAGTCGACTGGTCCAGCCAATCAATCTTCGACATCTTCCGGACGATGACGAACTCGTCGCGGTTGGCGCCGACCGTGCCGTAGTAGTTGAAGCCATAGGCCTGCTGAGCGTAGCCCCCGATCATGTGCGTCGGCTTCGGAACGACACGCGTGACCGAATTGTGGATGCCGCCGCGCAGCCCCGTCTGCTCGGAGCCCGGCACGTTCACGATCTTTTCCTGAGCATGATACATCATGCACATGCCCTGCTTGACCCGCTGCGAGACCACGGCGCGCGCAACCAGCGCGCCATTGGTGTTGTAGGCCTCGATCCAGTCATTGTCGGCGATACCGGCAGCCTTTGCGTCGATCTCGCTGATCCACACGATGGGACCGCCGCGCGACAGGGTCAGCATCAGGAGATTGTCGGTATAGGTGGAGTGGATGCCCCACTTCTGATGGGGCGTGATGAAGTTCAGGATGACGGACGCATTGCCATTCGGCTTGCGATCGATCACCGGCTTGACGGTCTTGGTATCGATCGGCGGCCGGTAGACGCAGAAGCCCTCGCCGAAGGCCCTCATCCATAGGTGATCCTGATAGAGCTGCTGCCTGCCGGTCAGCGTCCGCCACGGGATCAGCTCGTGGACATTGGTGTAGCCGGCGTTGTAGCAGACCTTCTCCGACTCGAGCCCCGACCAGATCGGCGACGAGATGATCTTGCGCGGCTGCGCGACGACGTCGCGGAATCGGATCTTCTCGTCTTCCTTCGGAATGGCGAGATGAGCATGGTCGCGGCCGGTGAACTGCTCCAGGGACGACCACGCCTTGACCGCGACCTCGCCATTGGTTTCCGGCGCCAGGCTGAGGATCACCTCGCAAGCGTCGACCGCACTGTCGATGCGAGCCAGCCCCCGGGTCGGCCCGTCGTCAGCGACGACGCCGTTGAGGCGCTTCAGGAGCTCGACCTCATGGTCGGTGTTCCAGGCCATCCCCTTGCCGCCATTGCCGAGCTTGTTCATCAACGGTCCAAGCGAGGTGAAGCGCTTGTAGAGATTCGGATAGTCACGTTCGACCACCGTGACCGCTGGCATGGTCTTGCCGGGGGTCGGATCGATCTCGCCCTGCTTCCAGTCCTTGACGTCGAACGCCTGCGCGATTTCGCCCGGACTGTCATGCATGATCGGGGTCAGCACGACGTCCTTCTCGACCCCGAGCACTTCGGGCGCGACCCTGGAGAAGGCCTCGGCGATCCCCTTGTAGATGTCCCAATCGCTGCGCGATTCCCACACCGGATCGATCGCCGCCGAGAGCGGATGGATGAAGGGATGCATGTCGGACGTATTGAGGTCGTTCTTCTCGTACCAAGTGGCGGTCGGCAGCACGACGTCCGAATACATGCACGTGGTCGACATCCGGAAGTCGAGCGTGACCAGCAGATCGAGCTTTCCTTCCGGGGCCTCTTCGTGCCAAGTGACCTCGACCGGTCTATTGTGGCCCTGGTCGCCAAGATCCTTGCCGATCACGCCATGCTTGGTGCCGAGCAGATGCTTGAGGAAGTATTCGTGGCCCTTGCCTGAGGCGCCGAGCAAGTTGGAGCGCCAGACGAACAGGTTGCGGGGCCAGTTCTTCGGATGATCGGGATCCTCGCAGGAGAGCTTCAGCTCGCCCGACTTCAAGGCCTTCGCGACGTAGTCCTTCGGCTCCAGGCCCGCGGCGGCGGAGCGCTTCGATACCTCGATCGGATTGGCCTGCAGTTGCGGCGCGGACGGCAACCATCCCATGCGCTCCGCGCGGACATTGTAGTCGATCAGCGCTCCGCCCCAAGAACCGGCCGGTGCGGTCGGTGAGAGAATCTCGCTGACATTGACCGTCTCGTAGCGCCATTGGTCGGTGTGAGCGTAAAACGCCGAAGTCGAATTCATCTGCCTCGGCGGGCGCCCCCAATCGAGCGCAAAGGCGAGCGGCGTCCAGCCCGACTGCGGCCGCAGCTTTTCCTGACCCACATAATGCGACCAGCCACCGCCGGACTGGCCGACACAGCCGCACATCACCAGCATGTTGATGATGCCGCGATAGTTCATGTCCATGTGGTACCAGTGGTTCAGACCGGCCCCGACGATGACCATCGAGCGCCCCCGGGTCTTGGACGCGTTCGAGGCAAACTCGCGGGCAACCGCGATGATCTGGCCGCGCGGCACGCCGCAGATCGCCTCGGCCCATGCCGGAGTGTACGGTTCCAGATCGTCGTAGCTCCTGCCGAGGTGGTCGCCGCCGAAGCCGCGATCGACGCCGTAATTGGCGGCGAACAAATCGAACACAGTGGCCACGACCGCCTCGCCATCGGCAAGACGAAGTCGCTTCACCGGCACGTTGCGGGTCAGCACATCCGGATGATTGGTGCCGCTGAAGTGATCGTGCTGACGGTTGCCGAAATAGGGGAATCCCACCGGTGCGATGTCGTCCTCGATGCCGGCCAGAGACAGCCGCAGTCGGGTGTCGCTGTTCGCCGAGCTCTTCTCTTCCAGGCTCCACTTGCCTCTTTCGCCCCAGCGGAAGCCGACCGATCCCTTGGGCACGACAATGGCCCCGCTGATCTCATCATAGGCGACGGTCTTCCATTCGGGATTGTTGGCCTCGTCGAGAGATGTGGCGAAATCCGAGGCGCGCACGAACCGCTCAGGAACGAGCCGTCCCTCGGATTTCACCAGCCGCACCAGAAATGGCATATCCGTATACTGGCGCACATAGTCGTTGAAGTACGGCGTCTGCCGGTCGATGTGAAACTCCTTGAGGATCACGTGACCCATCGCCATCGCGAGCGCCGCGTCGGTGCCCTGCTTCGGCGACAGCCAGAGATCGGCGAATTTCGCAGCCTCGGAATAATCCGGGCAGACAACGACGCTCTTGGTCCCCTTGTAGCGTACCTCCGTATAGAAGTGCGCATCCGGCGTACGCGTCTGTGGCACGTTGGAGCCCCACAGCATCAGGAAGCCTGAATTGTACCAGTCCGCGCTTTCAGGTACGTCGGTCTGCTCGCCCCAGGTCTGTGGCGAGGCCGGCGGCAGGTCGCAATACCAATCGTAGAACGACATGCAGACGCCGCCGAGCAGCGACAGATAGCGCGCGCCGGCCGCGTAGCTCACCATGGACATCGCCGGGATCGGCGAAAATCCGAACACGCGGTCCGGACCATGGGTTCTGACCGTATAGGCATTGGCTGCCGCGATCAGCTCATTGACCTCGGCCCAACTCGCCCGCACGAAGCCGCCCAGTCCGCGCTTCTGCACATAGTCCGAGCGCTTGCCCGGATTCTCGACGATCGACTTCCAGGCTGCGACCGGCGTCATCCGCGCTCGCGCCTCGCGCCACAGCCTGAGCAGCCGCGAGCGCACCAGCGGATATTTCACCCGGTTTCCGGAATAGAGGTACCAGCTATAGCTCGCGCCGCGGGCGCAGCCGCGCGGCTCATGATTGGGAAGATCAGGGCGCGTCCGGGGGTAGTCGGTCTGCTGGGTCTCCCAGGTGACGATGCCGCCCTTGACGTAGACCTTCCACGAGCAGGAGCCGGTGCAGTTCACGCCATGCGTCGAGCGCACGATCTTGTCGTGCTGCCAGCGCTTGCGATAGCCCTCCTCCCAGGAACGGTCCTCGGTCGTCGTCACGCCGTGTCCGCCTGCGAACTCCTCCTTGGCCCGGGTGAAGAAGGTCAGCCTATCGAGAAAATGGCTCATCGTTTACGTCCTCATTCAGCGGGTTGGGCAGCGGCCGCGATCGCCCGGCGCCGTTCGACGTCGTGCAGGACGCCGCCCTTGCGGGTGTAGACGGCCCAGGTGATCAGCACGCAGGTGACGTAGAAGCCGAAGAAGCCCCATAGGGCGGCCTGCACGCCGCCGGTGAGGTCGATCGAGGTGCCGTAGGATTTGGGAATGAAGAATGCGCCGAAGGCGGCAATCGCGGAGGTGAAGCCGGTGATGGCGGCGGATTCCTTCTCGGCCTGGCGCAGCCGCGTCTCCGCGTCCGCGGTCGGCATGAGCCGGGTCATTTCCTGGCGCATGATGTTGGGGATCATCTGGAAGGTCGATGCATTGCCGACGCCGGTCGCGAAGAACAGCAGCAGGAACATCGCGAAGAAGCCCCAGAATGCACCGGGCTGATCCTTGATGCCGAGGAAATAGAGCACCCCAAGCACGCCGGCCATCATCAGCAGGAACACCCCGACGGTCACGCGCCCGCCGCCCCATTTGTCGGCCATCCAGCCCGTCGCGGACCGCGACAAGGCACCCACCAGCGGCCCGAGGAATGCGAACTGCAACGCGTCGACGGCCGGGAACTGGGTCTTCGCCAGCAGCGGGAAGCCCGCGGAATAGCCGATGAACGAGCCGAACGTGCCGGTGTAGAGCCAGCACATGATCCAGTTGTGCCGCCGCTGGAAGATGACGGCCTGATCAGCGAAGGACGCTTTCGCGGAGGCGATGTCGTTCATCCCGAACCAGGCGGCGAAAGCACTGGCGACGATGAACGGCACCCAGACGAAGCCGGCGTTCTGAAGCCAGATCGGCATCGGCTGCGACCCGCTCGTCGCCATCGCCGGATCTCCGCCGAACCAGCCGAACACGCCGACCGTGATGACGATCGGCACTACGAACTGGACCACGCTGACGCCGAGATTGCCGAGGCCGGCATTGAGCGCGAGCGCGTTGCCCTTCTCGGCGCGGGGAAAGAAGAAGGAGATGTTGGCCATCGACGAGGCGAAATTGCCGCCGCCAAAGCCGCACAACAGAGCCAATATCAGGAACACCGGATAGGGCGTTGCGGGATTCTGCACCGCATAGCCGATTCCGATCGCGGGTATCAGCAGCGACCACGTGGCCAGCGTGGTCCACAGCCGGCCGCCGAAGATCGGCACCATGAAGGAGTAGAAGATGCGCAGAACTGCACCGGAGATCCCAGGCAGCGACGCCAGCCAGAACAGCTCGTCGGTCGTGAACTTGAAGCCGACCGAAGGCAGCTTCGCAACCACGACAGACCAGACCTGCCAGACCGCGAAGGATAACAGCAGCGCCGGAATGGAGATCCAGAGATTGCGTCGCGCGATGGCTCGGCCCTGCTCCCTCCAGAACGTGTCGTCCTCAGGCCGCCAGTCGGTGAGAACCGCGCCGGCCAGGGCTCCGATGTGCTCGGGCCGGTGGATCTCCTCCATTTCCGGCAGCTCCGGCAGCCTCTTCAGCGCCTCGCCGGCAACGCCGCGCTCCATCTGCCGGATCGAGAGATGCATCCAGACCAGCGCGACCGCGACGAGCAGGAAGAGCAGCATGAAGCAGCTGGTTCGCAGACCGGTGAGATCGACCAGCGCGCCGAACGCGATCGGGAGCACGAATCCGCCGAGCCCGCCGATCATGCCGACCAGGCCGCCGACGGCTCCGACATTGTTCGGATAGTAGACGGGGATGTGCTTGTAGACGGCGGCCTTGCCGAGCGCCATGAAGAAGCCGAGCACGAAGACGATGACGACGAACGGGACGAGCCCCATCTCCAGATGAAAGCCGACCTTTCCGTTGACGGTCGTCACGACGTAGTCCGTCGGCGGGTAGGACAACAGGAAGGTCGCGGCGACACCGACCAGAAATGTCCAGTACATCACGCGACGGGCACCGAAGCGATCGGACAAGTGTCCGCCATAGGCGCGAAACACGCTGGCCGGAAACGAGAACATGGCGGCCATCATGCCGGCCGACTGGATTCCGACACCGTAGACCTTGATCAGGTATTGCGGCAGCCACAGCGACAGCGCGACGAAGGCGCCGAAAACGAAGAAGTAGTACAGCGCGAAGCGCCAGACCTGGATGTTCTTGAGCGGCGCGAGCTCGAGCCAGGCGCTGCCGGCCTTCTGCTTGCGATGCCTTCGCGAGCGGACCACCGGGTCCTCCTCGGAGAACAGCCAGAAGACGATCGCCATGACGCCGATCGCGAGCGCCCATATCTGGGCCACGGTCTGCCAGCCATAGGCGACCAGCACGAACGGCGCGACGAACTTGGTGACGGCGGCGCCCACATTGCCGGCGCCGAAGATTCCAAGCGCAGTGCCCTGCTTGGCCGTCGGATAGAACCGCGACACATAGGCGACGCCGACCGCGAACGAACCACCGGCGATTCCGACGAAGAGCGCGGCGACGAGAAATTGCGGATAGGTATGCGCCCAGGTCAGGAGATAGGTCGCGACCGCCGCGGCGAGCATCACGACGGTGTAGACGCGGCGCCCGCCATACTGATCGGTCCAGATGCCGAGCATCAGCCGGATCAGCGAGCCGCTCAGGATCGGGGTGCCGATCAGGAGACCGAACTCGGTTTCGTTCAGATCCAGCTCTTGCTTGATCCGGATGCCGATGATCGAGAAGATCGTCCACACCGCAAAGCAGATCGTGAACGAGATTGTTGAGAGCCAGAGTGCTCGCGTTCGGTGCTCAGGGCTGAAATCTACGGCGTCCATGGTGGCCTCGACGTATGGCTTCGACGCCACAGCAGTTATTCGGGGCACCAGGGAAAAGTTTTGCGATGCATCAACCGGACGGTCCGGTCGGCCACAATCTGCCAAATGTCTCAGATCGGATTGTCAGACTGCACGTATGCAATTGACTTTTGTCACGGTTCGGCGCGATAGCGGGTGAGTGACTCCTGGAGCTTCGCTTGCGCCCCGACGAACTCGCCCAGTTGAAGACGCTGCCGCTGTTTGCGGACCTCAGCGAGGAGAACCTGAGGCAGTTGCTCGGCGCGGCTCTGCTGCAGCAATTTCCGGCCGGGGTGCGGTTGGCTCGCGAGGGAGATCAGGCCGACTTCCTGCATGTGCTGATTGGCGGGTTGGTGGAAATCTACACCGAGCAGGACGAGGCCGAGTGGGGCATCTCGCTGCTTCGTCCCGTGTCGACCTTCATACTTGCTGCAGTCGTGGTCGATCAGGCGTATCTCAATTCAGCCCGCACGCTGACGGAGTCGCGGGTGCTGCTGATCCCCGCCCGCGATGTAAGGGCACTCTTCGACGAAGACATCGCATTCGCACGGATTGTTGCTCAGGAGCTGGCGTATGCCTATCGCGCTTCTGTCAAGAAACTGAAGGGCACCCTGGCCCGGTCGAGCATCGAGCGCCTCGCCAACTGGATCCTCGCCGAAGCCCAGCGCGAACCGGGGCATGCGAATATCGTCATCCCATTCGACCGCGGCACGCTGGCCTCCCACATCGGCACGACGCGCGAAAACCTGTCACGCAGTCTTGCCCAACTTACGAGCCATGGGGTTCGCGTCCGCGGACGAGAGATCGTCATCGACCACAAGGAGCGGTTGGAGCTGTTTGCCCGGCCAAAGCCCCTGATCGACGATCCCGGCTCGTAGGCTTCTTTAGCGATCGGTCCTGCCCCTCTGTTGGGAACGGCAAATCAGCAGAGTACGGACACGGAGCGTCGATATAGTTCTTCTCCGCCGCACACCCACTCCGCGTGACAGACGCTGAGACGCCCCGAAACCGATCGGCCCTGGAAAGTGCGGCCGGCAAAGCCGTGATCGCGGGCGACGCTGAGGAAAGCAAACCGGACCCGGTGGAAACAGCCACAGCCTCACCGCTTGGCGGAGAGGCGTATCCGAACCGAATGAAGCGAGTGCAGGGAAAGTTGGTAGCGGGGGAGGGACTCGAACCCCCGACCCCAGGATTATGATTCCCGTGCTCTAACCAGCTGAGCTACCCCGCCACGGTGTTCGATCAAGGCAAGACCCGTCGAAGCGGGCGCCGGGGCCTTGTGAACGGGCGGCATATAAGGAGGCGTCTCCGTCCCTGTCAAGCAAAGCTCGCGGGCCGCAACGGTTTTCGCACCAGCGGATTTCTCGGCGACTCTCCAAGGCCTTGCGGATGTATCCGCCACTCGCCGAGGGGCACGGGCCGACGCGCGCGGGAGAGAGCGGCAGCTCGGCAATGCAGATCACAAGAGGCTCATTTCGGCTGCACGTTCGGATTGCCGCCGGGGCTGCCGGGCGGCGGGATCACCGGCGTCGTGCCGCCCTCGGGGGTTGGCGCGTGCATCTCCGGATCGACCCCGCTCGGCGGACACAACACGCCGTTGGTCTTCGCCAGCTTGTCGCCGAGCGGCTCGCCGGCGCGGCCGGTGGTGATGCCGTCGGGCGTCGCCGTCGCGCGGACGTTCGGCGCGCAGGCGGCATTCGCGTCGGGGGCCGGTGCCGTCGCCTGCGGCGGCGTGGCCGGCGTCGGGGGCGCCTGGGCGTGGGCCGCAGCCGCGGCCGAGGCCAGTGCGAACGAGAGGAACAAGGATTGCCTGATGCTCATGGCGGGGCAACGCAAACCCCGCGCTCGCGTTCCGCGCGGATGGCGTGGCAAAGCGCACGGCCAGAGTATCTGGCGATCAGCCCTTGCGGTAGCGAATGAGCGAGAAGTGTCCGAGCGGCGGCATCGGCCGGCGCTCGGCCAGCGTGACGCCGCCATGCTTCGCGGCCCAGTTCACGAGGCGGGCCCAGGGGAACTCCGGCCGCCAGCCAAGCCGGCGCGCGATCGGCGCGAAGGCGAGCTCGAAGAGGCGGCGCGGGCCGCTCTCGGCGCCGATGTGGTTGACCAGGATCAGCTCGCCGCCGGGCTTCAACACGCGGATGAAATCATCGAGCGTCGCTTCGGGATCCGGCACCGCGGTGATGACGTATTGCGCGACCACCGCGTCGAAGAAATTGTCGGGAAAAGCGAGATGCTTCGCGTCCATCACCGCAAGCGTCTCGACGTTGAAGAGCTTCAGCTCGCGCACGCGGGCCTGCGCCCGCCGCAGCATCGGCTCGGAGATATCGACGCCGCAAATCTTCGTGGTCCGGGCATAGTCCGACAAAGACAGGCCGGTGCCGACGCCGACGTCGAGAATGCGGCCGCCGATGCGATCGGCTTCCGCGATGGTCGATTGGCGGCCCTGATCGAAGACCTTGCCGAACACCAGATCGTAGATCGGCGCCCAGCGCTCATAGGCCTTTTCGACCCCCGCGCGGTCGATGTCCCCCATGCCCCTGCCCCGAATGATGGATGCCGATCAGCCGCGGACCGGCTCGGCCACGCGCTGCGGCCTGATCACGTTGCCGCCCAAGCTGCTGCTTTCCGCAACAGCGCTCTGGATGAAGCCGCCGCCGAGCACGCGGGCGCGGCCGGACGCGGCATCGTAGAACACGCAGGCCTGGCCCGGCGAGACGCCCTCTTCGCCGGCGACGAGCTCGACCTCGTAATGGCCGTCCGCACCGCGCAGCCAAGCCGGCTGCGGCGGCCGCGTCGAGCGCACCCGCACGAACAATTCGAGGCCCTCGCGCGCGGCCGCGTCGAGCGCGCCGTCACCGATCCAGTTGACCTCGCGCAGCGTGATGCGATGCGTCCGCAGCGCCTCGCGCGGGCCGACCACGACACGGCGGGTGGCGACGTCCAGCTTGACGACGTAGAGCGGCGCGCCGGCAGCGATGCCGAGGCCCTTGCGCTGACCGATCGTGTAGTTCGCGATGCCCTGATGCACGCCGAGCACGCGGCCCTGGAGATCGACGATCTCGCCCGGCTCCATCGCGTTTGGGCGCAGCTTGCCGATGATGTCGGTATAGCGGCCGGTGGGCACGAAGCAGATGTCCTGGCTGTCGTGCTTGTCGGCGACCTCCAGGCCGAAGCGGCGCGCGAGCTCGCGCACCTCCGGCTTGGTCATGTCGCCGAGCGGAAAGCGCAGATAATCGAGCTGCTCGCGCGTGGTCGCGAACAGGAAGTAGCTCTGGTCGCGATCGCTGTCCGCCGCGCAAGTGAGCGCGCGCGATCCGTCCGCCAGCCGCCGCGAGGCGACGTAGTGGCCGGTGGCGAGCACGGAGGCGCCGAGCTCGCGCGCGGTCTTCAGGAGATCGCCGAACTTGATCGCCCGGTTGCACTCGATGCACGGCACCGGCGTCTCGCCCGAAGCGTAGCTGGCGGCGAAATTGTCGATCACGGACTCGCGGAAGCGGTCTTCGTAGTCCAGCACGTAATGCGGGATGCCGAGGCGCTCGGCGACGTTGCGGGCATCGTGGATGTCCTGGCCGGCGCAGCACGCGCCCTTGCGGTGCGTCGCCGCGCCGTGATCGTAGAGCTGCAGGGTGATGCCGACGACGTCGTAGCCTTCCGACTTCAACAGCGCGGCCGTCACCGACGAGTCCACGCCGCCGGACATGGCGACGACGACCCTGGTGTCTTCGGGACGGCCTTCGAGATCGAGACTGTTGAGCATGATCCGGTCACTGCGATCGCGGCGTCAGGCAACGGGTTCCCGGCGCGGGAACGCCTCGCATGCGCCGTCTTTGCGGATGGCTTGCTTCCGGCGATCTCCGACAGGATGTCCTGATCGGAAACAACACGAAAGCATCTGTCTCTAATATAGGCGCACTTCCTGCGAAGCAATTGCGCCGGTCGCAGATGCCGGCGGCAAATCTTGCCGGCCGGGCAGAAATGGCGAGGACGCAGCGGGGGATCCGCGCCGCGATCGATTCCATAAGAAATTGAATTTATTGACTATTTTCAGTGGCGCCGGCTTGGCCCGCTCCTTGCTGAACTGCTTCGTCGAGTTCATCGCGAGAGGTTCCAAGGTGTTCAGCGTCACGTCAGACATCCAGGCCGGCACGGCTCTCAAGACCACGGCGCCGAGACAGTCCCGTCAGGATGCTCCGCAGCCGTCCGACAGCTTCTCGGCGCTGGTCGACGCCGCGACTCCGGATCCGTCGACAGCGTCGCCGCCCACCTCCACGTCGCCGTCACCGCGCGCCGGCAGCGCCTCCACCCCGAGCCGTGAGCCGGCGCGGGCCGGCGACGCCGATCGCACCACCCAAGCCAGGTCGCAGGACAAGCCGGCGGACAAGGCCGACGGCAGCACCGCGCGCGCCGACGGCAGCGGTTCGGATACCACGGCCGGCGCGACCGCCGACAAGCCGACCAAGACGGATGCGGCCGGGACCGCCGACGGCAAGACCAGCGACGGCAAGACCGGCGACAAGAAGGACGGCGATCAGACCAGCGCGGATGCGAGCGCCGTGACGACCGCGGTAGCCGAGCAGACCCTGACCGTGCCGACGCCGGTCGCCGTCGCCATCCAGCCGGAGACCATCCTCGCCAACCCTGCTACCGGCGATGGCACGGCGGACGGCGACGGCCCATCCAACGCACCCGGCGCCACCGCGCCCGTCGGAGCATCCGGTGTTGGCCCGCAGGGCTCGGTCGATGCCGCGGCGGGTCTGCTGGCGGCCGCAGCCAAATCCACCGGCGCGGCCAAGGATGCCGACGGAGCCGGATCCGCCGCGGCGGCGCCCGAGACGGCAGCGGCGGCCTCCGGCGACGCTGCCGCATCTGCCGATCAGACCTTCACCGCCGCGCTCGATGCGGCCGTTCCCGGCGGCACCAAGACGACGGGCAAGCCGGGCACCCAGACCAAGACGGGGCTCGCCGACGGCGCCGCCGGCAAGGTCACCGAACCGGGCAATGGCAACGTCCAGGCCACTCAGCAGCCGGACCATGGCGCCCTCGCCCAACAGCCAGCTGTTGCAGCCAAGCCGGACTCCGTCGAGGCCGGCGACGGGAAGGCGAATGGCAACGTGCAGGCACCAGCCTCACGTGATCGCAACGCCGCGCCGACGACCAGCCCGACCAACGCGCCGGCGCCCGACCCGAACGCACAGGCCACGGCCGCCGTGCAGCCCCAGCTGTCGACGCCGGCCGTATCGACCAGCCAGATCACCTCGGCCAACCTGACCGCGACAGCCGCCACGGCGGCCGCTGTGCCGCTGCACGGGCTTGCCGTCGAGATCGCAGCCTCCGCGCTCAACGGCAAAAGCCGCTTCGAGATCAGGCTGGATCCGGCCGAGCTCGGCCGCATCGACGTCCGGATCGACGTCGACCGCAACGGCCAGGTGACCTCGCATCTGCGGGTCGAGAAGCCGGAGACGCTGGCGATGCTGCAGCAGACGGCGCCGCAGCTGCAGCAGGCGCTGCAGGACGCCGGCCTCAAGAGCAACAACAGCGGATTGCAGTTCTCGCTCCGCGACCAGAACTCGTCCGGCCAGAACGGCGGCGATTATCAACAGAATGGCAACGCACAACGCCTGATCGTGACCGAGGACGAAAACGTCCCGGTCCAGCTCGCCGGCCGGTCCTATGGACGGATGTTCGGCGCGCAAGGCGGCGTGGATATCAGGGTTTAACAGGAGGCTTCCATGGCAATCGGCGACGCAATCACGTCAAGCCCGCCAGTCTCGGGCACGACCAACACCAATTCGTCATCCGGAAACAGCAACCTCGGCTCGAGCGCGGGCTCGACGATTGCAGGCAACTTCCAGACCTTCCTGACGCTGCTGACGACGCAGCTGCAGAACCAGAATCCGCTGGATCCGCTGGACACCAATCAGTTCACCCAGCAGCTCGTGCAGTTCGCCGGCGTCGAGCAGCAGCTCAAGACCAACGATCAGCTCGCATCGCTGCTCACGATGCAGCAGACGGCACAGGCGACCCAGGCGCTGGCCTTCGTCGGCAAGACCGCGGTCGTCGCCGGCGACACCACCAGCCTGTCCAGTGGAAAGGCGAGCTGGGGCCTCACCATCCCCAAGAACTGCAATCTGACGGTCAACATCATCAACAAGGCCGGGCAGACCGTCTTCACCGGCAAATATACGGCCAACGCTGGTGACAACCAGACCTACAGCTGGAATGGTCAGGGCAATGACGGCACGCAATGGCCGGATGGACAGTACAAGATCACGACGGTGGCGACCGACGCCACCAACGGCAATCCGGTTGCGATCAAGACCCAGGTCCAGGGCGCGGTGTCCTCGGTCGACCTGACCCAGCAGCCGCCATTGCTGACGATCGGCGGCCAGACCTACACGGTCAATCAGATCCGGCAGATCGTCGGCTAGCCCCCAAGGCCCGCAACAAGGCCCGCAACCGGCTCCTGAGACCGCGGATGCGCCTGCAGCAGAGCTTGAACATCAAGCTCTGCTGCCGCGGCGACATGTCAGCGTAAGCGCCGGAAATTCTTAACCAATCATTTACCACGATTCCGCTCCCGGGGCGTCTCGCCACCGGAAGTGGCGGCGTTCGCGCACAGCGCCGGATTCGCGCCCTTGGCTTAGGCAAATTTTAAGCGAGGCGGCGTAGGGTCTTACCGTGAGTTCAGTGGTTAAGAGTTTGTGAGTACGCCATGACAGAACCCCATCGCCCGAGGGTGAAATACGTCATCGGGCCTGACGGCAGCCCGCTCACCATCGCGGATTTGCCTGCCCCAGGCACCAAGAGGTGGGTCATTCGCCGGAAGGCGGAAGTCGTTGCCGCCGTTCGCGGCGGCTTGCTATCCCTCGAGGAAGCGTGCAGCCGCTACACCCTGACCGTCGACGAATTCCTGTCGTGGCAGTTCTCGATCGACCAGCACGGTCTGGCCGGCCTGCGCACCACCCGAATTCAGCAATATCGCCAATAGATCGCTACCGACGCGACTGGACTTCTTCGAAAATCGGCTTGGCCCTGCCAAGCCGATTTTTTGCATGTCTACACTTTGTTAGGACCCTTTAACCACCGTTAACCATATCGAAACCTTCCCATAGGCAATAATTGCCCAGTGGTTCGTTTCAACCTCCGCAACCCGTCCCGCGAATGGCGGGGGCAGCGGCTGACATCGGATCGCCACCTGGAATGCGGGTGTTGGTGAAGGTTAAGGATTGAATTTCGCGATCTATGCAACCGGCCGTAAAGGCCCGCGAAGCTCAAATCACCTTTCAGCAGCCACCCGTCGAAATGCCGAACTATGGGGCAGTTGCTTGCAAGGTCTCTTGGACTTCCTGAAGGGTTTGGGCGCCGCGCGGCTCACCGCCATGATCGCAGTCACCGCTGCTCTGATCGGCTTCTTCGGTTTCGTCATCATGCGCGTGACGGCGCCGCAGATGACCACCCTCTTCACCGACCTGACCATGGAAGACTCCTCCAGCATCATCAAGGATCTGGAGCGGCAGGGCATCGCCTTCGAGATCCGCAACGAAGGCAGCGTGATCCTGGTGCCGAAGGACAAGGTCACCCGGCTGCGCATGAAGCTCGCCGAGGGCGGCCTGCCCAAGGGCGGTGGCGTCGGCTACGAGATCTTCGACAAGTCGGACGCGCTGGGCACCACGAGCTTCGTCCAGAACATCAACCATCTCCGCGCGCTCGAGGGCGAGCTCGCCCGCACCATCCGCGCCATCGACCGCGTCCAGGCGGCACGCGTCCATCTCGTCCTGCCGGAGCGGCCGCTGTTCTCGCGCGAGACCCCGGAGCCGTCCGCCTCGATCGTCGTGCGCGTGCGCGGCACCCTCGAGCCGGCGCAGATCCGCGCCATCCGCCACCTCGTCGCGTCCGCCGTCAACGGCCTGAAGCCGCAGCGGGTGTCGATCGTCGACGAGGCCGGACAGCTGCTCGCCGACGGCACCCAGACCGACATCGACCAGCAGGTCGGCGACGAGCGCCGCAACGCCTTCGAGAAGCGGATGCGCAAGCAGATCGAGGACATCGTCTCTTCGGTCGTCGGTGCGGGCCGCGCCCGCGTCCAGCTCTCCGCCGACTTCGACTTCAACCGCATCACTCAGACCTCCGACCGCTACGATCCGGAAGGCCGCGTGCTGCGCTCGAGCCAGACCCGCGAGGAGCAGTCGGCGACCAACGAGAGCAACGGCCAGGTTACGGTCAACAACGAGCTGCCGGGCAACCAGCAGAACCAGCCGCCGCAGCAGCCGCGGGACCAGAGCAAGAAGACCGAAGAGACCAACAATTACGAGATCTCCCGGACCACCAAGACGGAGGTCACCGAGGCAGGACGGGTCAACCGCATCTCGGTCGCGGTGCTGGTCGACGGCGCCTACTCCAAGAACGAAAAGGGCGAGCTGGTCTATCAGGAGCGCAGCAAGGACGAGCTCGACCGCATCGCCGCGCTGGTCCGCTCCGCAATCGGCTTCGACCAGAAGCGCGGCGACCAGGTCGAGGTGGTCAACCTGAAATTCGCCGACGCTCCCACGGTGCCGCAGATCAACGAGCCCACCGGCTTTCTCGGCATGCTCCACTTCACCAAGGATGACGTCATGTACGTCATCGAGCTCGCGGTGATGATGCTGCTCGGCATTGTCGTCGTGTTCATGGTGGTGCGGCCGCTGGTGAAGAAGATCATTGCCACCGAAGAGGTCGCCGCCCTGGGCGGCGGCCTGCCGGCGCTCACCGACGAAACCGTCCAGGCAGCCGCTCACGCCCAGCAGACCGCCAGCCTGATCGACGTCGCCCAGGTCCAGGGCCAGGTCCACGCCCAGTCCGTCCACCGGGTGGGCGAGCTGGCCGACCGCAACCCGGGCGAAGCCGCCGCCATCATCCGCCAGTGGCTCGCCGAGCCGCAGCAGAACTGATCCGACCGACGTGAACCGCCTGAACTGAAAAGAACGTAGACGCCATGTCGCTGCCGCAGACCCAGAACGCCAACGCCAACAACAACGACATTTCCACGGTGATCGCGACGCTGGCGAGCCGCCAGGCGCAGCGCCCGAAGACCGAGCCCTTGAGCGGCCCGCGGCGTGCTGCCGTGATGATGCTCGCGCTCGGCGAGCAGTATGGCGGCAAGATCTGGCAGCAGCTCGATGACGACGAGGTGCGTGAACTGTCGCTCGCGATGTCGACGCTGGGAACCATCGAAGCCGACGTCGTCGAGGACCTGATGCTCGAATTCGTCTCGCGCATGTCTGCTTCCGGCGCGCTGATGGGCAATTTCGACGCCACCGAGCGGCTGCTGCAGCAATATCTGCCGCCGGAGCGCGTCAACGGCATCATGGACGAGATCCGCGGCCCCGCCGGCCGCAACATGTGGGAGAAGCTCTCCAACGTCCAGGAAGAGGTGCTCGCCAACTACCTCAAGAACGAATATCCGCAGACCATCGCGGTCGTGCTGTCCAAGCTGAAGCCGGAGCATGCCGCGCGCGTGCTCGCGATCCTGCCCGAGGACATGGCGCTCGACGTGATCGGCCGCATGCTGCGCATGGAAGCGGTGCAGAAGGAGGTCATCGAGCGGGTGGAGCAGACCTTGCGCACCGAATTCATGTCAAACCTGTCGCAGACCCGCCGCCGCGACGCCCACGAGGTCATGGCCGAGATCTTCAACAATTTCGACCGCCAGACCGAGACCCGCTTCATCACCTCGCTGGAGGAAGATAACCGGGAGTCAGCCGAGCGCATCAAGGCGCTGATGTTCACCTTCGACGATCTGATCAAGCTCGATTCCGCCTCGGCGCAGACGCTGCTGCGCAATGTCGACAAGGACAAGCTCGGCGTGGCGCTCAAGAGCGCCAACGAGGAGGTCCGCAACTTCTTCTTCGGCAACATGTCGTCGCGCGCCGCCAAGATGCTGCAGGACGACATGGCCGCCATGGGACCGGTGCGGCTGCGCGACGTCGACGAGGCGCAGGCCCTGCTCGTCAATCTCGCCAAGGATCTCGCCGCCAAGGGCGAGATCATGCTCAGCAAGAACCGCGCCGACGACGAACTGGTGTATTGATGGCTCAGCCCGCGAAATTCCTGTTCGATACCGACTTCGCCGCACCGGAGAAGACGACGCGGGAGCGTGCGGCCACGTCCGCCGAGATCGCACAGAAGGTCGCGGCCGCCGAAGCCGCCGCCTACCGCAACGGCTATGAGGCGGCGCAGCGCGAAGCCAAGGTCGAAGCCGACCGCCGCGTCGCGTCGGCGCTGGAACAGATCAACATCCAGTTGCAGGGCATCTCCGCCCGCTTCGAAGGCATCGAGCAGCGGATGGAAACCGAGGCCGTCGATGTCGCGGTCGCCGTCGCTCGCAAGCTGTGCGCGGCGCTGATCGAGGCGGAGCCGCTCGGCGAGATCATCGGCCTCGTGCACGACTGCTTCGCGCATCTGGTCGCCACGCCGCACCTCGTGCTGCGCATCAACGAGACGCTGTACGAGCTCGCCCGCGAGAAGATCGAGAAGCTCGCCAAGCAGAGCGGCTTCGAGGGGCGCCTCGTGATCCTCGCCGAGCCGGAGATCGCGACCGGCGACTGCCGCATCGAATGGGCCGATGGCGGCGTGGTGCTGGAGCGCGCTGCGATCGACGCCAAGATCAACGAGCTGGTCGGACGCTACATGGCGTCCAGGAAGAACTAGGCCGCTGCGGCGGCCGAAGGAGTTTAAGTCATGAGCGACAACGAGATCCCGCTTCCCGACCTCAATTCCGCGGACGCGCCTCCGTTGGGCGGAGACGTCGGCTACAACGAAGAAGAGCATGCCGCGCGCATCGCGGCCGACCTCGAGGCGGTGTTCGACGTCCCGGTTCAGGTCTCGGCCGTGCTCGGCCGCTCGAAGATGGATGTTGGCGAGCTCCTGAAGCTCGGGCCCGGCACTGTGCTCGAGCTCGACCGCAAGGTCGGCGAGGCGATCGACATCTACGTCAACAACCGGCTCGTGGCACGCGGCGAGGTGGTTCTGGTCGAAGACAAGCTCGGCGTGACGATGACCGAAATCATCAAGTCCGACCGCAACTGACAGGCATGACCTGCGTGCCGATCGAGAGCGGCGCGACCGAATAGGAGACCAACATGCGGCTTCTCATCGTCGGAACGCTGAAGGGCCAGTTGACGACGGCCACCAAGATCGCCATGGAGAACGGCGCCACCGTCACCCATGCCGAGGACAATGAGCAGGCGATGCGCGTGCTGCGCGGCGGCAAGGGCGCCGACCTGCTGCTGGTCGACGTCGCGCTCGACATCCGCGACCTGGTGATGCGGCTCGACGCCGAGCACATCCACGTGCCGATCGTCGCCTGCGGCATCACCAGCGATGCACGCGCCGCGGTCGCCGCCATCCATGCCGGCGCCAAGGAATACATTCCGCTGCCGCCGGATCCCGAGCTGATCGCGGCGGTGCTCGCCGCCGTCGCCAACGATTCACGCGACCTCGTCTATCGCGACGAGGCGATGGCGAAGGTGATCAAGCTTGCCCAGCAGATCGCCGGCTCCGACGCCTCGGTGATGATCACCGGCGAGTCCGGCACCGGCAAGGAGGTGCTGGCGCGCTACGTCCACACCCGCTCGGCCCGCGCCAAGCGTCCCTTCATCTCGATCAACTGCGCCGCGATCCCCGAGCATCTGCTGGAATCCGAGCTGTTCGGCCACGAGAAAGGCGCCTTCACCGGCGCGGTCGCCCGCCGCATCGGCAAGTTCGAGGAGGCCAATGGCGGCACCCTGCTGCTCGACGAAATCTCGGAAATGGACGTGCGGCTGCAGTCCAAGCTGCTGCGCGCCATTCAGGAGCGCGTGATCGACCGCGTTGGCGGCACCCGCCCGGTGCCGGTCGATATCCGCATCATCGCGACCTCCAACCGCAACCTTGCCGACGCCGTTCGCGAGGGCACGTTCCGCGAGGACCTGCTGTTCCGCCTCAACGTCGTCAACCTGAAGATCCCGCCGCTGCGCGAGCGCCCCGCCGACATTCTCGAGCTGGCGCAGCATTTCGCGCGAAAATACTCCGAGGCCAATGCCGTGCCGCTGCGGCCGATCTCGGCGGACGCCAAGCGCATCCTCACCACCAATCGCTGGCCGGGGAACGTGCGCGAGCTGGAGAACACGATGCATCGCGCGGTGCTGATGGCGCAGGGCGACGAGATCGGGCCGGATGCCATCCTCACGCCGGACGGCACCCGTCTCGACATCGGCAAGACCCAGCCTGCCGTCGCGCATGCTACGATGGCCGCGGAACAGGTCACACGCGCTTTGGTCGGCCGCACGGTCGCCGATGTCGAACGTGACCTGATCCTGGAGACCCTGAAGCACTGCCTGGGCAACCGGACACATGCGGCCAATATCTTGGGCATCTCGATCCGCACGTTGCGCAACAAGCTCAACGAATATGCCGACGGCGGCGTGCCGATCCCGCCGCCAGGCTCCGGCGACACGCCGCGTATGCCGAGCGCCGTATAATCTGCCCATCCGGATCGTTCTCGGCGGCGCGCTGGCCCTCGGCGCGCCGCTTGCCGTTTCGCCGGCTGATGCCGCAACGCGCGGCGTGCTGTCCGGCTGCTGGGAGCAGACGTCGCACGCGCCGCTCGTCAATCCGTCGTCGGGTCAGGAATGGGGCGCCCGGAGCTGGTGCTTCGCAGGCAAGGGCAAGCTGATCTCGCGAACGATCGCCTGTGGCAGGGAGGGCTGCGACGGCTGGGACAATGAACGCAGCTATCGCTGGCGGCCGCCCACCCTCTCGTTGTCCAATGCCGAGACGTCGCCGGACGGCGGGCGCATCAAAGTGTGGCGCCGCTGCCGCGTGCAGTTTCTGACCGACGATTGGATGCAGCTACAGGACTGTCAGCAGTCCCCGGATCCGTGGGTTCGCGAGAACACGCCGGCGCGTCGTCGCCGGGGCACCACCTCACGAATAGTTCGGCGCCTCGGGATTGCGGAAGATGTGAATGGGATCGCCGGGCGTGAACTCGCGTTGCGTCAGCACGGCATAGGCATAGAGCGCGAGATACAGGATCGCGACGGTGCCGATCACGTAGAGCGCCCAGGTTCCGATCCGTTTCATCAGCTCCGCCGCAAACACCGCCACAAGGCCGCGGTGCTTTTACGGGGTTCGGCTTCGGGACGCCACCCTGCGACCAGCCGCCGCTCACCCCCTACGGCACGTCCTGCGGATCGGCCCCGCCGAGGGGGGCAAGTCGGGCGATGTCCGCGTCGCGGTCGACGTGCACATAGCCGCCATGCCAATACGCCAGGGCTGCCGCTTGCGGCGCCACCTCGACATGCACCACGCGGCCGATCACGATGCCATGGGAATGCCGCTCGATGATCTCCTCGACCTCGCAGTCCAGCGCGGCGAGCGCCCCGACCAGGAGCGGCACGCCGGTCACGTGCTTGCGCCACTCGGCGCCGGCGAACCGCTCGGCGCCTCTGAGGCCGCCTTTACCCGAGAACCGTTCGGCCACGCCGATCTGGTCCGCGGCGAGCAGATTGGCGCCGAAAACACGCTCCCGCTGCAGGATCGGCCAGGACGAGGCGTTCCGATTGAGGCTCACGATCACGGACGCCGGCTCGATCGAGAGCGATGACAGCGAACTCACCGTCATGCCGGTGACCTCATCGCCCCGCCCCACGGTGATCACGCTCACGCCCCCGACCAGTTGGCGCATCGCGGAGCGGAAATCGGGCTGAAGCGCGGTGACGTCGGGCATGAGGCGGACGATGGAGTTCATTGCGATATTATCTCCTAACCCGTCGTGCCCGGTCCGAGCAACTGGCCCAGGATCGAGCCTTCCAGCGCCGCAAGCTCCGCAGAGCCGCGCTGGCGCGGGCGCGGCAGATCGACCCTGATGTCCTCGGCGATCCGGCCATTCTCGATGACCAGAACCCGGTCGGCCAGGGCCACGGCTTCCGCCACGTCATGGGTGACCAGGATTGCGGTGAAGGTTTGATCGGCCCAGACCCGCTCCAGCAGCCGCTGCATCGCGATCCGCGTCAACGCATCGAGGGCGCCGAGCGGCTCGTCGAACGCCAGCAGGCGCGGACCGCTGACGAGCGCGCGCGCCAGCGCGACGCGCTGCTTCTGGCCGCCGGACAGCACCGCCGGCCATTGGTCGCGCTTGTCGGCGAGACCCACTTCCTCCAGCGCCCGCCGGGCGCGCTCATGCGCGCCGGCGGCCTTGCGCTCGCGGCCGAGGCCGACCTCGACATTGCCGAGCACCCGCGCCCACGGCAGCAGCCGCGGTTCCTGGAACATGACGCGGACGTCCTCGGGCCGCGCCGCGGCTTCACCGAAGCTGATGCTGCCCGACGTCGGCTTGTCCAGACCTGCGATCAGGCGGAGCAGCGTGCTCTTGCCGCAGCCACTCTGACCGACGATCGCCACGAACTGACCGGCCGGAATCTCGAGATCGATGCCGCGCAGCACCTCGTTGTCGCCGAACGCCTTGCGAAGGTCGCGGATCACCAGCGGCAGGCCGCGCGTCTCGGGTTTGGCCAGGGTCACGCCTGGCTTCCTCGCGCGGCGGAAGGCCTCAGCCTGCCCGATCACGTCAGTGCCGTCGATCGCCTCGGCGCCGGACGCGGGAATTCGGAGCGCTTGCTGCATTTACGAACCTCAATGTTTGCTGAAGGCCGGATGCCAGGACAGCGTCATCCGTTCCAGCACCCGCGAAGCGCTGTCGGCGACCTTGCCCAGCAGGGCGTAGATCAGGATGGAGAGCACGACGACGTCGATCTGCATGAACTCGCGCGCCTGCATCGCCATGTAGCCGAGGCCCGAAGAGGCCGCGATCGTCTCGGCGACAATCAAGGTGAGCCACATGATGCCGAGCGCGAAGCGCAGACCGACGAAGATCGACGGCAACGCGCCGGGGAAGATCACGCGGCGAAACAGCTCGCTGTCGGTCATGCCGTAGACGCGGCCCATTTCAATGAGTTGCGGATCGACGGTGCGAATCCCGTGCAGCGTGTTGAGGTAGACGGGGAAGAACACGCCGAGGGCCACCAGGAACAGTTTTGCGCTCTCGTCGATGCCGAACCACAGGATGACCAGCGGGATCAGCGCCAGATGTGGCACGTTGCGCACCATCTGCAGCGTGGTGTCCGTCAGCTTCGCCGACAGCTGCGACAGGCCATTGGCGAGCCCGAAGGCGAAGCCGATGCCGCCACCAATCAAGAAGCCGATGGACGCGCGCCAGAAGCTGACCCAGATGTTACGGCCGAGCTCACCCGACCACAGCAGCTTCCACCCGGCGCGCGCGACGTCGGTCGGCGCGGGCAGCACCCGCGGCGACACGAGACCGGCGACCGAGGCCGCCTGCCAGATCAGGATGATCGCGAGGGGCACCAGCCAGGGGATCAGCGCATCCGCGCGCGGCACCGCGAGTTTGCGGACCTTGGGAAGGCTTTCGATCAGGCTCATGACTGCGAGGCTCTCTGCAACGGACGATGCTCGTTGGCGATCGTCTCACCGAATGGGCCGGTGTTGGTGCGCAGTCTAGTCACGTTGCCGGCCTGCTCCGACACGTTCAGCCCAAGCTTGGGAAACACCAGCTCGGCGAAGCGGTAGGCTTCTTCGAGGTGCGGGTAGCCGGACAGGATGAAGGTATCGATGCCGATATCCTGATACTCGCGGATGCGCGCCGCGACCGTGTCGGGATCACCGACCAGCGCCGTGCCGGCGCCACCGCGGACCAGCCCGACGCCGGCCCACAAATTGGGGCTGATCTCGAGCTTGTCGCGGCGGCCGCCGTGGAGCTGCGACATCCGCTGCTGGCCGACCGAATCCATCCGCGCAAAAATCTTCTGTGCCGAGGCGATGGTGTCGTCGGTGACGTGCTTGATGAGGTCGTCGGCGGCGGCCCACGCCTCCGCGTTGGTCTCGCGCACGATCACGTGCAGGCGGATGCCGAACGACAGCTTGCGGCCACGGCTGTCGGCGACGGCTCTCACCTTGGCGATCTTCGCCGCGACATCTGCCGGCGGCTCGCCCCAGGTAAGATACTTCTCGACCGTATCGACGGCGACGTCGATGCCGGCATCCGACGAGCCACCGAAGAACAGCGGCGGGCGTGGCGACTGTACCGGTGGGAACAGCAGCCGGCCATCCTCGACCTTGATGTGCTTGCCGGCGAAGTTGACGGCTTCGCCTTCGAGCAGCGCGTTGTAGACGGTGAGAAACTCGCGGGTGACCTCGTAGCGCTCCTCATGCGACAGGAAGACGCCGTCGCCCTTGTTTTCGACCGGATCGCCGCCGGTGACGACGTTGACCAGCAGGCGTCCGTTGGTGACACGGTCGAGCGTCGCGGTCATGCGCGCGGCCACGGCCGGCGATTGCAGACCCGGACGCACCGCCACGAGATAGCGCAGCTTCTCGGTGAAAGGCGCCACGGCCGACGCCACGATCCAGGAATCCTCGCAGCTGCGCCCCGTCGGGATCAGCACGCCGAAATAGCCGAGCTGGTCGGCGGCCTGCGCGACCTGGCGCAGATAGTTGAAGTTGACCTCGCGGCCGCCTTGCGAGGTGCCGAGATAGCGGCCGTCGCCATGGGTCGGCAGGAACCACAGCACATTGGGCTTCGAAGCATTGCTCATGTCGTTCTCTTTCGGATCGTGTCGCAGGCGAGCGTCAGGTGGACGGCGTCCACTTCCAGACGATGTCGGCGACGTTGACTTGTTTCGGGATGAGCCCAACCCGGGCGAAGCGGTCGGCGACGGCCTGCTGGCTCTTGATGACCTCGTCGTCGATCGGCACGACGCTATAGACCGAGCGGTCGACGAAGCGCTTGACCGCCTCAAGATCGACGCCGGTGGCCTCGGCCTGGGCCTTGGCGACCTCCTCGTGATGGCTGTTGGCCCACACGCCTTCTGCGGCGAAGGCGGCGTTCAGCCTGGCCACCACGGCCGGGTACTTTTCGACGAAGTCGGAGCCGACGATGTAGAACGAGTTCGGCTTGTGCACGTCTTTGTCCCACGCGATCACCCGCGCATTCTCCTTGAGCTCGGCGAGCGCGAGATACGGATCCCAGATCGACCAGGCGTCGACCGAGCCCTTGACGAAGGCGGCGGTGGCATCGGCGGGCGCGAGCGGCGCCGGCGTGATGTCGGTCCAGGACAGGCCCGCCTTCTCCAGCGCGGCGACCAGGAGATTGTGCGCGCTCGAGCCCTTGCCGAAGGCGACGCGCTTGCCCTTGAGATCGACGAGCGACTTGATCGGCGAGTCCTTGGGCACGATGATCGCCTGGCTGCTGCCGTTCTGCTTGACGGCCGCCGCGTAGCGGATCTTGGCACTGGCGGCCTGCGCGAAGATCGGCGGCGCGTCGCCGACATAGCCGAAATCGACGCTGCCGACATTGATGGCCTCCAGCAGCGGCGGGCCGAACTGGAAGTCGACCCAGACGATGTCGATGCCGACAGGCTTGAACGTATCCTCGATGGTGCGGCGCGCCTTCACCGCCGGGAAGAAGCCGCCCTTCTGGGTGCCGATCCGGATCTCCTTCGGCTTGTCCTCGGCGCGCAGCGGCGCCGCTGAGGCCATCACCGCAGCCGATGCCAATGACAGTTTCAGAAAATCGCGCCGCTTCATTGCCCTCTCCGATCACCCTTGTGCATCCACGTTGATGCGATGCACAGGATGATGGTGGCGGGCGAAACGCGTGTCGAGCACCCCTGGAAAATAGTGATGCCGGTCCTCTCGGCTCACGACCAGAGGGGATGATCGTATCGAGGCCCCCACGCAAAGCAGCGAGAATTTCTCGCAAGCAAAGATGCGATCACGCGTCTTCACGGCCCATCAACCAAGATCTCGGTGGGACCGGCGCGACTCCGCTCTGGCGGTGCGCCGGTGTGCGCGAGGTTCCGCCCGCTTGATCCAGGTCAACGCCGGTTCCGGGAGCTTTCTTAAACATAGGATTAGGCGCGGCCCGGATGCCGCAATCCCTCCTGAACCTCCCCTAGCAGAGAATTCTCTCATGTCGCTCGTTGGCAGCGATGCGAACGCGCATGCGCGTCGCAGACGCATGGAAATTTTTGCCTTCCTGTTTCTCACCGCCGTGCTGATGCCCGCGCTCGCGGTCGCCACCGTCGGCTCCTACGGGCTCACGGTGTGGGTCTACCAGATGATGGTCGGGCCGCCCGGCCCGCCTGCTGCGCATTGATTGGAACGACCACGCCCATGCTCTCCCACCGCACCTCCCTCGACCGCCGCGCGCTGATCACCGGCCGTGTCCTCACCGCCGATCCCGTCGTCGCGCCGGCCAAGGGCGAGATCGCCAGCATCATCGTGCAGACCCGCCCCGAGCAGCTCGATCGCGTCGAAGCCGACATCCTCGCGCTGTCCGGCTGCGAGATCCACGGCCGCGACGAACGCGGCAAGCTGATCGTCGTCGTCGATGCGCCCGATGCCGGCGCGCTCGGCGCCACCATGAACCGGATCGGACTGCTGCCGCACGTGCACTCCGCCTGCCTCGTCTTCCACGCCATCGACGCCGGCTAATCACACGAGACTCCAATGACCGACATGAAGATCGATCGCCGCCAGATGCTGAAGCTGGAGGCCGCCGCGATTGCCGCGGCCGCCGCCGGCATGCCGAGCGCCTCGCTCGCCGCAAACCTCGTCACCGAGCGCGAAGCCTCCGAGTTGAAATGGGACAAGGCCGCCTGCCGCTTCTGCGGCACCGGCTGCAGCGTGATGGTCGCGACCAAGGACAACCGCGTCGTCGCCACCCATGGCGACATCAAGGCCGAGGTCAATCGCGGCCTGAACTGCGTCAAGGGCTACTTCCTCTCGAAGATCATGTACGGCCATGACCGCCTGACGCATCCGATGCTGCGCAAGACGAACGGCAAGTACGACAAGAACGGCGAGTTCACCCCCGTCTCCTGGGACGAAGCCTTCGACGTCATGGCTGCGAAGTACAAGGACGCGCTGAAGAAGCGCGGGCCTTCCGGCGTCGGCATGTTCGGCTCCGGACAGTGGACGATCTGGGAAGGCTATGCGGCCTCGAAACTGTTCAAGGCCGGCTTCCGCTCCAATAACATCGATCCCAATGCGCGGCACTGCATGGCCTCGGCCGTCGCCGGCATGATGCGCACCTTCGGCATCGACGAGCCGCCCGGCTGCTACGACGACATCGAGGCCACCGACGCGTTCGTGCTGTGGGGCTCCAACATGGCGGAGATGCATCCGATCCTGTGGAGCCGCGTCACCGATCGGCGGCTGTCGGCGCCGCATGTCAAGGTCGCCGTGCTCTCGACCTTCGAGCACCGCTCGTTCGACCTCGCCGACATCGGCATGGTGTTCAAGCCGCAGACCGATCTCTATCTCCTCAACGCGATCGCCAACCACATCATCAAGACCGGCCGCGTCAACAAGGAGTTCGTCCAGGCGCATACGGTGTTCAAGAAGGGCCAGACCGACATCGGCTACGGCCTGCGCCCGGAGCATCCGCTGCAGAAGAAGGCGACGGGTGCCGCTAAGGCCAACGATGCCACCGACATCAGCTTCGACGATTATGCCAAGTTCGTCTCCGACTACACGCTGGAGAAGGCCGCCGAGATGTCCGGCGTGCCGCTGAACCGGCTGGAGGCGCTGGCCGAGCTCTATGCCGATCCGAAGACGAAAGTGGTTTCGTTCTGGACCATGGGCTTCAACCAGCACACCCGCGGCGTCTGGTGCAACAACCTCGTCTACAACATCCATCTCCTGACGGGAAAGATCAGCGAGCCCGGCAACAGCCCGTTCTCGCTGACCGGCCAGCCCTCGGCCTGCGGCACAGCGCGCGAGGTCGGCACCTTTTCGCACCGCCTGCCCGCCGACATGGTGGTCACCAACAAGGAGCATCGCACCAAGGCCGAGGACATCTGGCAGTTGCCGGAGGGCACGATCCCCGACAAGCCCGGCTATCACGCCGTGCTGCAGAGCCGGATGCTGAAGGACGGCCTGCTCAACGCCTATTGGGTACAGGTCAACAACAATCTGCAGGCCGGCCCGAACGCGAACGAGGAGACCTATCCGGGCTTCCGCAACCCCGACAATTTCATCGTCGTCTCCGACGCCTATCCGTCGGTGACCGCGCTCGCCGCCGACCTGATCCTGCCGACCGCGATGTGGGTGGAGAAGGAAGGCGCCTATGGCAATGCCGAGCGCCGCACCCAGTTCTGGCACCAGCTCGTGTCGGCGCCCGGCGAGGCACGCTCGGATCTCTGGCAGTTGATGGAGTTCTCCAGGCGCTTCAAGATCGAGGAGGTCTGGCCCGAGGAGCTGATCGCCAAGAAGCCGGAATATCGCGGCAAGACGCTGTTCGACGTGCTCTACAGGAACGGCCAGGTCGACAAGTTTCCGCTCGACCAGATCGAGCCGGGCTATGCCAACGACGAATCCAAGGCGTTCGGCTTCTACGTCCACAAGGGCCTGTTCGAGGAATACGCCTCCTTCGGCCGCGGCCATGGCCATGACCTGGCGCCGTTCGAGGCCTATCACCGGGAGCGCGGCCTGCGTTGGCCGGTGGTCGATGGCAAGGAGACGCGCTGGCGCTTCCGCGAGGGCTCCGATCCTTACGTCAAGGCCGGCACCGGCGTGCAGTTCTACGGCTTCCCCGACGGCAAGGCTCGCATCTTCGCTTTGCCCTACGAGCCGCCGGCGGAATCGCCCGACAAGGACTACCCGTTCTGGCTGTCGACGGGCCGCGTGGTCGAGCATTGGCATTCCGGCACGATGACGCGCCGCGTGCCCGAGCTCTACAAGGCCTTCCCCGAAGCCGTCTGCTTCATGCATCCGGACGATGCGCAGGAAGCCAACCTGCGGCGCGGCGACGAGGTCAAGGTCGCCTCGCGGCGCGGCTTCATCCGCGCCCGCGTCGAGACCCGCGGCCGCGACAAGCCGCCGCGCGGGCTCGTGTTCGTGCCGTGGTTCGACGAGTCGAAGCTGATCAACAAGGTGACGCTCGACGCCACCGATCCGATCTCGCTGCAGACCGACTACAAGAAATGCGCCGTGCGCATCGAGCGGGTGTGACGATCATGATGAGAAAAATTGCTGTCATGCTGATCGCGGCCAGCGTTGCGGCCGGATCGAGCGCCCTGCTCGCCCAGAGCGTGTCGTCCTCGCTGCGCGGCCCGGCGCCGCTCAACGACGAGGGTCCGGCACCGCCGATGCAGCCGATGAAGAACACCGCCGAGAAGGAGGTGCGCAACTATCCGGAGCAGCCGCCGGTGATTCCGCATGCCATCGACGGCTATCAGGTCGACATGCAGGGCAACAAATGCCTGTCCTGCCACGCCCGGGCGCGCACGGCGGAGTCGAAGGCGCCGATGCTGTCGATCACCCACTTCATGGATCGCGACGGCCAGTTCCTGGCCTCGGTGTCACCGCGCCGCTTCTTCTGCACCCAGTGCCATGTGCCGCAGAGCGTCGCCAATCCGCCTGTCAGCAACGACTTCGTCGACATCGACACGCTGCTGGCGCACGACAGGCCGGGTGGCAAGCGATGAGCAGCGCCGACATCCCGGAGGGCGCCAGAGCGCCCGTCCCCGAGAAGCGGCTCGGCCTTGTCCGCCGCGCCTGGCAGTTCATTCTCGACCTCATCGACGTGCTGCTGAAGCCGAGCTCCGTGTTCGGGCTCGGCGTGCTGGTACTGGCGGGCTTCCTCGCCGGCGTCATCTTCTGGGGCGGCTTCAACACGGCGCTGGAGATCACCAACACCGAGAAGTTCTGCACCGGCTGTCACGAGATGCGCGACAACGTGTTCGCCGAGCTGAAGTCGACGATCCACTTCTCCAACCGCTCCGGCGTGCGCGCCAGCTGCCCGGACTGCCATGTGCCGCACAACTGGACCGACAAGATCGCGCGCAAGATGCAGGCCTCCAAGGAGGTCTGGGGCCATCTGTTCGGCTCGATCAACACCCGCGAGAAGTTCACCGACCGCAGGCTGGAGCTGGCCTTGCACGAATGGGCGCGCTTCAAGGCCAATGATTCGCTCGAATGCCGCAACTGCCACAGCGCGCAGTCGATGGACATCACCAAGCAGTCGCCGCGCGCCGTCGAAGCGCACCAGCGCTTCCTCTTCACCGGCGAGAAGACCTGCATCGACTGCCATAAGGGCATCGCGCACCATCTGCCGGACATGCGCGGCGTCCCGGGCTGGCAGTAGGCTTCTTCTGGAGGGGAACGAGCGATCGCCGCAGGCACGCTGCGCCCCTCCCCCGCTTGCGGGGGAGGGCTGGGGTGGGGGCGCCACACGGGCAGACCCGCCGGAGCGTTCCCCCACCCGCATCGCATCTTCCGATGCGATGCGACCTCCCCCGCAAGCGGGGGAGGCGTGGACCCATTCACATCGAGCGCTTGATCTCTCCCCGTCAGCCCTTAGGTTCACGGAATGTCCCCGAGTCGCCGCGCGGCTCCATTTCGTTGAGCCATGACCACCTTCTCCCCGCATCAGGATTCCGCCCTCAAGGCCGTCGGCGACTGGCTGAAAGCCAAGCCAGGCAAGAACGGCACGCCGCAGGTGTTCCGGCTGTTCGGCTATGCCGGAACCGGCAAGACCACGCTGGCCCGCCACATCGCCGAAGACGTCGACGGCGAGGTCAAGTTCGCGGCCTTCACCGGCAAGGCGGCGCTGGTGATGCGCAGCAAGGGCTGCGACAATGCCTCCACCATCCACTCGCTGATCTATCGCGCGCAGGAGAGCGGCGAGGAGCAGCCGAACTTCGAATTGTGGGACGACGCGCCGGCGTCCAAGGCCAAACTGATCATCATCGACGAATGCTCGATGGTCGACGCCGATCTCGGCCGTGATCTCCTGTCCTTCGACTGCCCGTTGCTGGTGCTCGGCGATCCCGCGCAGCTGCCGCCGGTCAAGGGCGGCGGCTTCTTCACCGAGAGCGAGCCCGACGTGATGCTCACCGAGGTGCATCGCCAGGCCAAGGACGATCCGATCGTGCGGATGTCGATGGACGTGCGCGAAGGCAACACGCTCGACATCGGCCGCTACGGCGAGAGCGAGGTGGTCGAGCGCCGCGAGCTCGATCCGTCGCGCGTCATGGAGGCCGACCAGGTGCTGGTCGGCCGCAACGCCACCCGCCGCGCCTACAACAACCGCTTTCGGCAGCGCCTCGACATCGAGGACGCCCTCCCCGTCGCCGGCGACAAGCTGGTCTGCCTGCGCAACAACCGCAAGAAGGGCCTGTTCAATGGCGGGCTATGGCGGGTGAAGTCGCGCGCGACCTCGAAATCCAAGATCGTGACGATGCGGGTCGCGCCCGACGAGGATCTCGGACGCAAGGTAACGAAAGTCTCGGTGCGCGGCGAATGCTTCGGCGGCGGCATCGAGGACATCCCGTGGGAGCAGCGCAAGCCTTACGACGAGTTCGACTACGGCTACGTGCTGACCGTGCACAAGTCACAGGGCTCGCAATGGGATGACGTGGTGCTGTTCGACGAGAGCTTTGCCTTCCAGGAGAGCCGCGCCCGCTGGCTCTACACCGGAATCACACGGGCCGCGAAGCGGCTGTCGATCGTGGTGTAACGCCGGCTTTACCGCGCGAGGCGATTTCGCCCGCCTCGCTGGTACCCGCCTGCGGCCGGTTGATCCACGTCAACCTGACGCAGGGTCCTTGGCGGATAGAGATCGATTCACATCTCTGTTAATCCAGCAGCAGGCGGCGGGATCGCATGGCAAAGTCCAGGACCACGAAGGGCAAGGCCTCCAATGGCCAACGCATGAAGCGCGCAGCCGCCACCGCGCGCGTCGCGCGCCGGCAGTCCGCCGCCAGGCTCGATCCGATCGCGCAGTCGCTGGTCGACGAACAGATGCAGGCCGCGCAGATCACCGGGCTGTCGGCGTTCGAGACCGTGCTCAACGGACCGCCGGCCCTCGACGCCAACTCTGCGCCGGTCAAGGCGATGCTGGATGGTGCCGCGCCCGACGATGCCAAGCTGATGAAGGCGCTGATCGAGGGCAAGGCCAAGCCCGACAAGCGTCACACCTCCGACGAGCTCGCCGACAACTGGCGCCAGGGCGGCTACCCCTACAAATTCCGCATGTACCGCAAGGACTATGAGGAACAGAAATTCATCCTGCAGACCGAGCTGCTCAAGCTGCAGAACTGGATGAAGGATGCGCGGCAGCGCCTGGTGCTGCTGTTCGAGGGCCGCGATGCCGCCGGCAAGGGCGGCACCATCAAGCGCTTCATGGAGCATCTCAATCCGCGCGGCGCCCGCGTCGTCGCGCTGGACAAGCCGAGCGACGTCGAGCGCGGCCAATGGTATTTTCAGCGCTATGTCGAGCACCTGCCGACCGCGGGCGAGATCGTGCTGTTCGATCGCTCATGGTACAACCGCGCCGGCGTCGAACGCGTGATGGGCTTCTGCTCGCAGGCCGAATATGACGAGTTCCTGCGCCAGGTGCCGGAGTTCGAGCGCAATCTCGTGCGCAGCGGCATGCATCTCATCAAGTTCTGGTTCTCGGTCAGCCGCGAGGAGCAGCGCCGCCGCTTCAAGGAGCGCGAGGCGCATCCGCTCAAGCAGTGGAAGCTGTCGCCGATCGACACCGCCTCGCTCGACAAATGGAACGACTACACCCGCGCCAAGGAGGCGATGTTCTTCTCCACCGACACCGCCGACTGTCCGTGGACCGTGATCAAGTCCGACGACAAGAAGCGCGCGCGGCTGAACGCGATGCGCTGCGTGTTGCACTCCCTGCCCTATGCAGGCAAGGACGTCTCGCGCATCGGGCAGGTCGACGATCTCATCGTCGGCCGCGCCAGCGTCATCCACGAGCGCGAGGAGCACGCGAGCTGAGGCGACGCGCTCAGCGCCGATGACGCCGATGCGCCCTCACGGGATCGGCCGGCGGCATCGCTGCATTTGCATTCGGAAAGGCCGGCGTGCCACGGCGGGCCAGCTCCGCCTGCGCCGCCGGCGTCAGCGCGCCGCCATTGAGCACATCGCGGTCGGGATGCATGGCCGCATAGGCCGCCGGCTCGGAGAATTGGGCCGATGCCGCGGTGGCCGCCAGTGGCGACATCAGCAGAGCTGCCGCCAGGCTCCTGAATGCGATCATGATTGGTCTTCCCTGTCGCGCACCAATTCGCGCAGGCGATGATGTAGGCAGGCGAAAGCGGCATCCCAATCACGACCGCGCGAGCCGACGGCCGTTCGTGATCGCGCCCATCTCTCAGACGTAGCGCTGCAGCCGCTGTCCGGGCAGCAGATCGTAGGACGCCTTCCAGGCGACCCGTCATCGCCGCTGCGGCAGCCGATCATACGGGCGGAGATGAGCGGACGGCGGAAACGCGGGCGCCGCGCCGGAGGCGCGCACCAGGCCCATTCGTCCCGCCGGCGTCAGTGCGCCGCCGTTGAGCACGTCGCGATCGGGATACATCGCCTGAAACGCCCCCGGCTCCTGCTCGCCGTAGAACCAGCCCTGCGCCGATGCCGGCGCGGCAGTCGCCATCGACAGCAGCACCGCTGCCGCCTTTGATTTCCAGGATGTCATGATTGTTCTCCAGGTTCTCAAGATGCGGAGAACGCGCACTCGATGTCTGGCCAGGGGTCTGACGATCGAGACGCGTCCGCCTCTGTATTGACCGCAGAGAGAACGAAATATTCGCGCCGTCTCCGCCGCGCGGGCATCACGACCACGAGACCTGAACCACATCATGGTTCGAAGATCGACGAAGTGTGATGTCATCGTGAGCTTGCGGATTAGATGGCCCGTCGGGCAAATCGGCCAACGACGACAGAAGCTGTCAAGGTCTTCTGAAAAACATAAATCGTTTCGCGGTTTGCCCAAATCAGGCTTATGATGCCCGCGTTTCGTTGCACGGCAGGGGACGTATCGCGATCGTCACGGACGTTGGCAGCGAAATGCGATGGACGCGACATGTTGCAGCGGGCGAAGCGCCTGCGGACGAACGGCATGGCGCGGACGGCGAAAGCGTGTGGTCCTGGCCTCCCGACGCTGAGGCCAAGCTGGTGGTGATGATCCGCCGGCGACGGGGGCAAGACAGCCGGTCCCCGAGGAGAGCACGTATAAGCGTTAACACCATCGCGCGGGGAAGGCCGGATCTGTCTGGCTGAACCTGTGGTACCTGCCGCCTGCATTTTTTCCGCAGGCGGGCCACGGGCCTCAGCCGAGGTCCGGCCTTCCCTGCGCCCTCCGCTTCCGGAGGGCCGATGAACCGGCATCCCTCGGGCCATTCGAGCCGCGAGAATAGATCGCCATGTCTGGAACGCTCCCGCCACAACTCACAGTGTCGTTCCCGGCGGGCTCAAGCGGTGGTCGCAACACCAAGTGTTTTCATTCGTGACAGCAGCTCGTCAAGCGCCTCTGCTGGAGTTTTCCATCCTAGCGTCTTTCTCGGTCGGGAATTGAGCGCTGCGGCCACGGCGGCGATCTCGTCAGCATCGTAGACGCTCAGATCGGTACCTTTCGGGAAGTACTGCCGCAGCAGGCCATTCGTGTTCTCGTTCGTGCCACGTTGCCAGGGGCTTCTTGGATCGCAGAAGTAGATCTGAAGGTCTGTATCGATCTTGAGGTCACTGTGTTGAGCCATTTCGGTCCCCTGATCCCAGGTTAGCGAGCGGCGGAGTTCTTTGGGCAAGGTGACGATGGTGCGCGTGATCGCATCGCGTACCGCTTCAGCTCCGTGTCCGGAGAGCGCAGGCCCATCCTTCGTACGTGGGCCGTCGTCAAACCCCGGCAACCGTGGAAGGTGTAGGAGCATTGTAAACCGCGTGCTGCGTTCGACCAGCGTGCCGATTGCCGAGCTGGCGGAGCCGACGATCAGATCTCCTTCCCAATGTCCCGGCACAGCTCGATCCGCGACTTCGGCCGGACGCTCACTGATCATGATCTCCGGCGATATGAAGCCTTTGCTGCGCTTCCGCGTACGCGCTCGGGGCACGCGCAGCGCACGTCCCGTTCGCAAACAGGACGACAACTCGCGTTTCAGCGCTCCTCGGCCCTGAACAAAAAGCGCCTGGTAAATGGCTTCGTGGCTGATGCGCATCGCCTCGTCATCCGGGAAGTCGATCGGCAAGCGCCGGGCAATCTGCTCGGGACTCCACGCTTTCGTCCACCCCTGATCCTGGCTAGAGCCCGCACGACCGGCCTTCCGCCGAACGCCGCCTGGAGGCGCGACAAACCCTGCAAGCCGCTCTTCAACATAAGCGCGCAAGGCGGCGTTGCTTGCAAGCTTGCTCGGCTTAGGACGCCGGGCCGATCGATCTGCATGCCACTGGGCGGCCGTCGCCCGATAGGCCATCTTGCCGCCGTGCGTGGCTGCATTGCGATCGAGTTCACGGGAGATGGTCGAGGGAGACCGATTGAGGCGCCGTGCTATCTCTCGTACAGAATGGCGCTGCGCATTCAGCAGCGCAATCTCTTCGCGCTCAGAAAAGGAGAGGTGCCGTCCGGAGAGCGGCTTCGCTGAAGGTCGGAACATTGCCGGTGCCACGCCGCCCGCTTTTCGAAATAATCGGGGGCCGACAGCATCCGATAATCCAGCAGCCAGCGCAGCATTCTCGCTGTTCAATCCAGCGGCAATCCCACGCCAAAATTTCTGCTGTTCCGCACGCCCCGCAACTGGTGGGCGCCCCAATGATCCCAGCTTGCCCCGCGTTGACCGTTTCTTTCGAATGCCCATCGCAACCTCCTCATCGAGTGTTGCGACGACCAATTGAATCCACCCCCGGCGCCCAGTGCGCAATTGTGCACGCCTCGCGCCACCCCGGCCGTTCACGCAGTCGTGTCGCGTCCCCCGTAACGCCGGCCGAGCACCGACGTATCTTGCAGCAGAGGCCGGACCGGGCCAGTGTTTCCGGCTGGCGAGACGACAAGCCACCCCTAGCGAGGATCCAAAGATGCGCCTCACCCGCTCCCTTTTCGTCAAGACAGCCGCGCTCGGTGCCATGGCGGCCGGCATCCTGGCCTGGCAGCCGCTGCACGCCGCCGAGGTGGCCGTCGTGATCCCGCCGCCGGCCCAGGATCAGCCGGCCTCCGACGGGCTGGAAACCGCCGTGGTCGCCGGCGGCTGCTTCTGGGGCGTCCAGGGCGTCTACCAGCACACGGCGGGCGTGGTCAGCGCGGTGTCCGGCTATGCCGGCGGCACCAAGGCCACGGCCGACTACCGCACGGTGTCGAGCGGCACGACGGGCCATGCGGAATCGGTCCAGATCAAATACGACCCGAAGAAGATCTCCTACGGCAAGATCCTGCAGATCTTCTTTTCGGTCGTGCACGATCCGACCCAGTTGAACCGCCAGGGCCCGGACTCAGGCCCGCAATATCGCTCGGCGATCTTCACCACCTCGGAGGCGCAGAGGAAGGTCGCGGAGGCCTATGTCGCCCAGCTCGACAAGGCCAAGGTGTTCGGCAAGCCGATCGTCACCAAGATCGGCAAGCTCGAGGCATTCTATCCAGCCGAGGCCTATCACCAGGACTATCTGACGCTGCACCCGAGCCAGCCCTATATTGCCTATAATGACCTGCCGAAGATCGAGAACCTGAAGAAGATCTTCGCGGAGAACTACATCGAGAAGCCGACGCTGGTCGGCGAGGCCAAAGCGACGAACTGAGGCGACGACCTGTCGCCACGACTTTGAGGCCGCGACGGTGGCCGATCAGCGCAATGACAGGGGCGGACGAGTCTGGGTCCGCCGGAGGAAAAAAGATGAGCGACACCAAGACCGACGACAAGGTCATCAAGAGCGAGGCGGAATGGCGCAAGGAGCTGACGCCGATGCAGTACGCCGTGCTGCGCGAGAAGGCGACCGAGCGCCCGTTCTCGGGCGAATACGAGCATGAGCATCGCGCCGGGACCTATGTGTGTGCCGGCTGCGGCCAGACCCTGTTCGAGTCCGACGCCAAATTCGACTCCGGCTGCGGCTGGCCGAGCTTCACCCAGCCGGCGACGGAGAGCCACGTCGACGAGGAGACCGACTATACCCACGGCATGGTCCGCACCGAGGTGCTGTGCTCGAAATGCTCGGGCCATCTCGGCCATGTCTTTCCCGACGGTCCGGGGCCGACCGGCCTGCGCTATTGCATCAATTCCGCGGCCCTGAAGTTGAAGCCGCGCTAACGTCACCATCGGCCCCGGTTCCGTTACGGACGGTAATGGGGCCGGTGGGCTGGCGGCCGGCGAGGCGTGGGCGGCCAAAACCGGCCGTCAGGGGTGAGATTTTAGCCGTGCAGATCGGGCTCTCCTGCATTCACAAGTTGCAGATCGATTAAACTATTGAAAAAAGAGGACATTTCAGCGCGGCCCGAACCAGGCCGGATTTACGATGTGAGCGTGCAGGATTCGCATTTCTGCCAAATCGGCCTATATTAGGGGTCGTAACTGACTATGCAGGGCCGGGCCGCCTGGAGCGGCAAATCCCGCCCTCCACCCCCGCAATCGCTGGCGTCATCGCCAAGCTGAATGTTTTGAAAGCTCGCGTCAGCGCTTCCAGCCGACAAGAAGAGGTCTCAGACCATGCGTCCACTGCGTCCGTTCAACTTCAACACCTCTGCCGAACTGTTTCCCGCCGCCATCCGCAAGAAGAAGCGAGCGGGGTTTGCCTATCGGCGGTTCGGCACCGCGGCTGAAGCCGTGCGCTTTGCCATGGAGGAGTTGCCTGCGGATTCGCTGAATGGCGCCTACCTGCAGGTCGAGGAAGCCCGGTTCGACCAGAACGGCATCCGCACCCTGTATGAGAGCGAGGCGTTCCCGCTGCCGCGCCGGGTGGTCGACAAGGCGCCGGACGCCGATGCAGCCTGACGGCTGCCAGACCATTCTCCAACACCCTGCCCCGCCTTGTGCGGGGCAGTTTTTTTATGGGGGTCGGTTTGTGCGGCTTTTGGCCCGGTCTCGCGGCGCGTCAACGCGGCTGGGTATCGAGCCACCGCCGCAAGATCTTGGCGTTGCGCATATTGGCGCGGAACAGCACGTCGAAGGCGTCGCCCGCCACCGGCACCATGCCGATCACCCCCTCGACCGCGACATTGCCGAGCATCCGGGTGATGACGTGCCACGGCGCACCCAGCGCACGGGCCTCGCGCACCAGCCACAGCGACAGCGCGGTCGCGATGAGGTCACCGACCACAGGGATCAGGCCGATGATGCCGTCGATGCCATAGCGGATGTTGGTGCCGGGCAGGACGAAGGCGACGTCGAGCAGCTTCGCCACCGCCTCCAGCCGCGCGATGCGCTGCTCACGGGTCAGATTGCCGAATGGATTGGCGGTGCTGAAATCGAAGCGCACGCCGCCCGGGCCGACGAAGGCGCCATGGAACGAGGACTGGAAGGATCCCTGCGGGATCTCACGTCCGTCCTGGTCGATGATCGGTCCGCGCGCCTCATTGGCATTGAAGCGTGCCTGCGAGGCGCGTCCGGAGGCGCGGCGGGGCGAGGGGGTCATCTGCTCTTGCATACCCATCACATAGAAACGCGGCAGCAGGGCGCAAGTTGCGTCACGCCGTCACGCGCTGTGCTTGCTGGGCTGAGCCGCCGGGGCTTCGGGCGGGGTTTCGTCGACGAATTTGTGCACCAGCCACGACGACACCGTCGCGGGAATGAAGCCGACCAGTCCGTAAAGGACCCATTGCAGGGCACCGTATTCGGAGCCGTGCGAAGCGTAGTTGAAGCCGGCGAGCAGGAAGGCGATGCCGCCCACCAGCAGCATCCGCAGGGTCGGTCCGATGCGCCTGACGTGGAACAGGATGTCGTCGATCGCGCACATCATCAGTGCCGGCAGGAAACCGAACAGGTAGCTGTATTGCAGCGAGGTGACGAAGACCTTGAACAGCTTGGCCACTTCGCCGGGATTGGTGTTGGTCCAATAGCCGGACATGTAGGTCGTGACCAGAAGCAGCGCGAAACCGCCCAGCGCCGGACCCACGGCAACGAAGATGAGATATCGCTTCATGCCCAATCTCCTGCCTCGCCGATTCGCCCAACGCGCGAGGCGCGTGCGGACTGCTCAGTCACCCCACAGCGCGAAGGCGTCGTTGAAGGCGCGCTCGCCCGGCGCGCCCTTCTCGATCGCGATGATGGCCCGGCGCTGATTGCTGTAGACCAGCGGAACGTCGAACCAGGAGCGCTCCTTCAGGAGCTGCACGTTGCGGGTCCGGTCGGCGTCGACATTGGACAGGCCGACCAGGAAGAAGCCGTCGGTGACCTTCACTGCGAGGCCGGCCAGCGGCGTCCCGCGCGCCTGCTCGTTGGATTTCATCAGGATCCCCGGCACGTTGCCGACGCCGCCGCCAGAGAAATCCTGCGGCAAGATGAAGGTCAGTTCCGCGGTGTGGCTCGCCGGCAGCGACGTGTCGGTGTTGCGGCGGAACGACATCGTCATCTTGAACTTGCGATCGGGAATCTCGATGTCGGCGCGCACGGCGATGTCGGCCTTCTGCGTCCCCGTCGCCTTGATCTGCTCGGTGCGCCAGACCACCGAGCCGATATATTGCTTGCCCTTCGGATCGGCTGGATCCTCGTCATAGAGCACGACGCGTTGCGCGACCGGCGCGATCTGGTCCGAGGACGGCGACTGCCCGACACGGTCGGTGATCTTCGGCTTGCTCAGCGGCGTGCCGGTGTCCTTGGGCGCCTCGACCGTCGAGGAAGATTTGAACAGGCCATTGACCATCCCAACCAGCGGCCGGCCCCACAGAATTCCGGCGCCGATCAGGATCAGCACGATCCCTGCGGCGATGGCCGCCTTGAACGGAAAGGTCGAGCCGCTGCGCTCCGACTTCTTCTTGCCCTCGCGATCCGGCGCGGCGCCGCGCTGGCGGGTCGAGGTGGCAGGCAGCGCGTAGCGCTCGGCCTCCTGGACCGACTCGTCATAGGAGTATGGCGCCTCGGGCAGCGGCGGCCGGTCATCGTCGTCGCCCTCGAGCCGATCGAGATCGGTGGTCGGAACGTTGGCGTAGGTCTTGCGCGCCGCACGGTTGGCCTGGGCAGTGGCCTTGCCGAGATCGTCGACATCAGCGGTGATGTCGCGGAAGCCGCGCATGGCGGGCGGCGTTGCCGGATTGCCGTTGTCCTGAGCACCGCGGCGGGCGGCCGCCGGACGTTCGCGCACTGGAGGCGCCGCCCCATCCTGTGGAGGCGTTTGAGGCGGCTGGGGCCGCGGCGGCACAGCGGGTGCACCAGCGGCAGCCGGCGGCGCTTCCGGTCGCGGATTGCGCGCCGGACGCGGCTCGGCCGTCTCGCCGCCGAGCGGCGGCCGCTCGGCCCGGGCAGCGGCCGGGGCCGCCGGTCGTGGCCGCGGGGCGGTCGTGGCGGCCTGGTCTGGAGCCGGCTGAGCCGCGGGCGAGGCCGGAGCATCCGAATTGCGCGCACCGGCCCGCCGGAGCGCATCACCTGGGCGGGCCGCGCCGCTCGACGCCCGCTGTGCCTCGCGGGCGCGCTGGGCCGCTTCCGCCTCGACCTTGCGCACGGCCTCCTCGAGCGACAGCCGCTCGCGCGTGATCTCGGATTCGCTCAGCGGCGGCTGGACGCTGCGCAACTGTGCGATCAAGGCCGCCCGCGCCCGCTCGTAAAGCGCACGCCGGCTTTCCCCGGGAGCGTTGGGGTCCAATCCGGCAATGGCACGGGCTATCAGCGGGTAGTAGTCGGCCATATCAACTCAATTCGCGCGCTCAGCTGTCGGGTCCCGTCACGCCTCGAAGGGATTCTGGACCAGAATAGTATCCTCGCGTTCGGGGCTGGTGGAAAGCAGCGCGATCGGGCAACCCACCAGTTCCTCGATCCGCCGGACGTATTTGATGGCCTGTGCCGGCAGATCGGCCCAGGAGCGCGCGTTTGCGGTCGGCTGCTTCCAGCCTTCGATGGTCTCGTAGATCGGTTCGACCCGAGCCTGCGCGCCCTCACCTGCCGGGAAATGATCGATCTCCTTGCCGTCCAGCCTGTAGCCGGTACAGACATCGATGGTGTCGAAACCATCGAGAATGTCCAGCTTGGTCAGCGCAAGACCGTTAATGCCGCAGGTCCGCACCGCCTGGCGGACCAGGACCGCATCGAACCAGCCGCAACGACGCGGCCGGCCGGTATTCGTTCCGAATTCGCGGCCACGCTCGCCGATCTTGCGGCCGGTCTCGTTGTCCTGCTCGGTGGGAAACGGCCCCTGCCCGACCCGGGTCGTGTAGGCCTTGCACAGGCCGAGCACATAGCCGATCGCGCCCGGCCCGAGGCCCGCGCCCGTGGCCGCCTGCGCCGCGACCGTGTTGGACGAGGTCACGTAGGGATAGGTGCCGTGATCGACGTCGAGCAGCGCGCCCTGCGCGCCCTCGAACAACATCCGCTTGCCTTCGCGGCGCTTGATGTCGAGCAGACGCCAGACCGTCTCCGCATAGGGCAGCAGCTTCGGCGCAAAGGCCGTCAGCTCGCGCAGGATCTGCTGGCCGTCGATCGGCTCGAGGCCGAGGCCGCGGCGGAGCGCATTGTGGTGCGCGAGCAGCCGATCGATCTTGTGCGGCAGCGTATCGAGATCGGCGAGGTCCATCAGGCGGATCGCGCGGCGGCCGACCTTGTCCTCATAGGCCGGGCCGATGCCGCGGCGGGTGGTGCCGATCGCGGTCGCCGCGCTCGCGGACTCGCGCAGCGCGTCGAGTTCGCGGTGCAGCGGCAGGATCAGCGTGACGTTCTCGGCAACGCGCAGATTGTCCGGGCTGATGGCGACGCCCTGCGACTGGAGCTTGCCGACCTCGTCGAGGAAGGCCTGCGGATCGAACACGACGCCATTGCCGATCACCGACAGTTTGCCGGTGCGCAGCACGCCGGACGGCAGCAGCGCCAGCTTGTAGGTCGCGCCGTTGATGACGAGGGTATGGCCGGCATTGTGGCCGCCCTGGAAGCGCACGACGATGTCGGCCTGCTCCGACAGCCAGTCGACGATCTTGCCCTTCCCCTCGTCACCCCATTGGGCGCCGACGACGACCACGTTAGCCATTCGCAGCTCTTTCCTCTGCCAAGATCCAAAACAGCACGATCGGTTCGGACGAAATCGCTTCCGATGAGGGGCCAGCCTGGCCAACCATGCGCCCAGCCCAAATCGCGGCCGGGACCGCTCGCTTGCGAGGCGACCCACCGGATAAAGGAAGCCGCCGGGCTAGGCAAGCGAGAACGGGCCTTCGGAGCACACAAGAGCGCCACCAAGCCTTTGATAAGCCCCAAAATTTCATGCCGCCCCGGCTGCGGATCGGGCGACCCGGCCGTACGCTTCTGGCGGCGCATCGACCCGGGCGGTTCCATTGAGCACCCGAACGGCGGCGAATCTACGATCGAAGCGGCGCGCTCTCAGCTCTGGATGCGGCCGTCGACAACCTCGATGATGCGATCGCAGCGCCGTGCCAGATCAAGGTTGTGGGTGACGAGCAGGAAGCTCGTGCCGACCTCCCGATTGACCTCGCGCGTCAGGCCAAAGACCGCCTCGGCCGACTTGGCGTCGAGGTTGCCGGTCGGCTCGTCCGCCAGCACCAGATCGGGGTTCATCGCCAGCGCCCGCGCCACCGCGACGCGCTGCTGCTGGCCGCCCGACATGTTGCTCGCGAGATGGTCGGCGAATTTCGCCAGCCCGACCTGGTCGAGCAGCGTCGACGCCTGCGCCTCGATCTCGGGGCCCGGGAAGCCGCGATCGACCAGCAGCGGCATCATCACGTTCTCCTTGGCCGTGAAGGCAAGGATCAGGAGATGAGACTGAGAGATGAAGCGGATGGTATGGCCGCGCAGATGGGTGAGCTCGGTGTCACTGCAGCAGAAGCACACGCAGAATCTGTCCGCGCGAGGTGCCCATCGCACGCAGGATCCCGATCTCCTTGGAGCGCTGGATCACCGAGACGATCAGCACCGCCGCGATGCGGCACATGCGGCAACCGAGGCCATCACGGCAGCGGGATGTTGCGCTAGGTCAACCGCCGCCCAGAGAGCTTCATGCAAATCAGCCATGATGACCACGACCAGTCATCCACCAACCTGGACAGGCCCGCGTGAGCACTGAGACGACCTCCGGCCCGCACCAATTTTGGCGCCTGTCGCCCGCGCAGGCGGGCGCGACGCTCGGCTGCGACCTGAACGGTCTCGGCGCGGGCGACGCCGAGCAGCGGCTGCAACGCTACGGCCACAACGCCGATGCGCCCTCGCACGTCGTGGGTCCGTTGCGCGCCGTGCTCCGCCGCCTGCTCGAGCCGCTGTCGCTGATCCTGCTGGTGGCGGGCATCATCTCGATGGTGACGGGAGACGTGATCGGCGGCGCCATCATCGTTCTCATCCTGACGCTGTCGATCGGCCTCGACACGGTTCAGGAGGGACATGCCGTCAAGGCGGCCGAGGAGCTCCGCCGCTCCGTCGCCTTGAAGGCCGAGGTCAAGCGGGATGGCGCCTATCGCCAGATCGACGTCGAGGCGGTCGTTCCCGGAGACATCCTGCGCGTACGCGCGGGCGACATCGTTCCTGCCGATGCGCTGATCATCGAAAGCAAGGCGTTCACGGCCGGCGAGGCGGCGCTCACGGGAGAGCCCTATCCCGTGACGAAACAGGCCGGCATTCCGACCGATGAGAACGACACGTCGAATGCGCTGTTCCGCGGCTCGGTGGCGCAGACCGGAGAGGCCGTCGCCATCGTCGTCAACACTGGACCGAACACGATGTTCGGCGCCGCCGCCGCGGCGCTCGCCGAGGGGCAGGCGCGCACGCCGTTCGAACGCGACCTGCATGAATTCGGCCTCGTCATCGCGCGGCTTACGCTGGCCCTGGTCGTGATCGTGCTCACGGTTCGCGTCGTATTCGGACGCGATGTGCTCGACTCGCTGTTGTTCTCGGTCGCGCTCGCGGTCGGATTGACGCCCGAGCTGCTGCCGATGATCACGACGGTGACACTGTCGCGCGGCGCGCTGCGCATGGCCAAGCGCAAGGTGATCGTGAAGCGGCTCGCGGCGATTCATGATCTCGGCGCGATGTCGGTGCTGTGCACCGACAAGACGGGAACGCTGACATCCGCAAAGATCACGCTCGCCCGCAGCGTCGCGCCCGACGGCACCGACCATCCGCGAGCTGCGGAGCTCGGCGCGATCGCGGCCGCACTCGGCGGTGATCGCGGCTCGCTCGATTGCGCGCTCGTCGCAGGCGCCAATCATGCGGCCGAGGGATGGTCCTTGGGCGGCCAGCAGACCTTCGACTTCTCGCGCCGGCTCGGCTCGGTGCTGGCGATCCGCGGCCAGGATCGGATCCTGATCGTAAAGGGCGCGCCTGAGGCGGTAATCGAGTTGTGCACGCAGCAGCGGCATGGCGGCACGTTCGCGCCGCTCGACGACAACGGCCGCACCGAGATGTACGAGCGCGTTCACGCGCTCGCACGCGAGGGCTTGCGCACGGTCGCGATCGCGTCACGGCCGTGGAACGGCGCGCCGCGCGAGATCGAAACCGACGACGAGCAGGAACTGATCTTCGAAGGGCTGTGCGCGTTCGCCGATCCGCCCAAGCCGACCGCGGCGGCTGCGATCGCGCAGCTTGCCCGCGCCGGCATCGCGCTGAAGATCCTCTCCGGCGACGATCCCGTCGTGGTCAAGCGGCTGGCCGGCCTGGTCGGTCTGAAGGCGGATCGCGTGCTGTCCGGCAGCGACATCGCCGAGCTCAGCGACGACGCGCTCGCGGTGCAGGTGCACTCGGCCGATGCGTTCGGCCGTCTGGCGCCCGACCAGAAATCGCGCATCGTCAAGGCGCTGCAGGCCTCCGGCGAGATCGTTGGCTTCCTCGGGGACGGCATCAACGATGCGCCGGCGCTGAAGGCCGCCGACATCGGCCTGTCCGTCGAAGGCGCCACCGGCGTCGCCCAATCGGCCGCCGACATCATCCTGCTCGCCTCTGATCTCGACGTCGTCGCCAACGGCGTTGAAGAAGGCCGACGCACCTTCGCCAACATCCTGAAGTATGTCCGAATGGGCGCGAGCTCGAATGTCGGCAACATGCTGTCGATGGCCGCCGCATCGATGGTGCTTCCGTTCCTGCCGATGCTGCCGACGCAGATCCTGCTCAACAATCTGCTCTACGATCTCTCCGAGCTCGGCATTCCGTTCGACCGCGTGAGCCGGCAGGCGACCGCGCGGCCGCAGCGCTGGGACATGAAGCGGCTCATGCGCTTTGCCGCGATCATGGGGCCCCTGTCGTCCCTGTTCGACTTTCTCACCTTCGGCGCGCTGCTGTATTTGTTCCATGCGACGCCCGATGAGTTCCGCACTGCATGGTTCCTCGAATCGATGGCAACCCAGATTCTCGTCATCTTCATCATCCGGACCAATGGGCGGCCATGGAGCAACCGGGCGGATTCGATGCTGACGGCGTCGTCGCTCACTGCGCTCGCCGTCGCACTGGTCGTGCCCTTCACACCGGCCGGCGCATGGTTCGGCTTCGTTGCACCGCCCCTCGCCGTCTTGGCTGCCATCGCCGGCCTCGTCGTCGCCTATCTGGTCAGTGCGGAGGGCCTCAAATCGCTCGCGGTGCGATCCGGACCGCGGAGACCGCACCGGGGACACGCTCGTGCGCGATCTTGACGACGACCATCGCTGCATGGTCGCGATGCATCTGCCCTCTTGATAGGCAGCTGCAATTGGTGTCTGTCGAAAGCGCCGGGAGGAACGGCGGCCGGACATCCTGGCCGCGCGCCGCGGCGCATCGAACCGGGGCCAACTCCGCCGCATGTCCGCTGCCGATCCCACCGCGTCCGCCGCGCCCGCGCGCGCCTGGATCGCCAACCAGCCCTATGTGCTGCTCAGCATCACGGCGCTGTGCTGGGCCGGCAACTCGATCGTCGGGCGGCTTGCCGCCGGCCACATCCCGCCGGTGACATTGTCGTTCCTGCGCTGGTCGCTCGCCTTCCTGCTGATCCTGCCGCTCGCCTGGAAACAGCTGCGCCAGGACTGGCCCGCGATCCGGTCGCGGCTCGGCATCATGATCGCGTTGTCCGTGACGGGCATCGGTGCCTTCAACACGCTGCAATACTGGTCGCTCGAATATACGCAGGCACTCAACACCCTGCTGCTGCAGTCGGCTGGTCCGCTGATCGTGGCAATTTGGTCGATGCTGCTGTTGCGCGTGCACCTGACCCTGGCGCAGGCCATCGGCATCGTGCTGTCGCTCGTGGGCGTGCTGCTCATCCTGACGCGCGGTCACCCCACCGCGCTGGCCGACATCAGCTTCAACAGAGGGGATCTGATCTTCCTGCTCGCGATGGCGGTGTTCGGCTTCTACTCGGTGCTGACGATCAAGCGGCCGCAGATCCACGGCCTGTCGATGGTCGCCTTCACCTTCGGTTGCGGCGCAGCCAGCCTCATTCCGCTGCTGATCTGGGAACTCAACGCGCGACCGGTCATGGCGCTCGACGCGCAGAACCTGTTGTCGCTGCTCTACGTCGCGATCTTTCCTTCGACGATCGCCTATCTCTGCTTCAATCGCGGCGTGCTCCTGATCGGCGCCAATCGCGCCGCGCCGTTCTTTCACGTGGTCCCGGTGTTCGGCTCGATCATGGCCTTCGTGTTCCTCGGCGAGCAGCCGCAGATCTTTCACGTGATCGGCTTCGTCCTGGTGCTGGCCGGCGTGTTCGTGGCGTCGCGAAAACAGGCGACGTGAGGCGGTCACGCTACAGCCAAGGTCTCATCTCATCGCCTTGAGCGCCATGCAGAGTGCCATCAGCGACACGAAGCCTATCAGCAGGATCCGGAGCCGCGCCGGCGACACGCGGGAAGCAAGGCGGGCGCCAAGATCTGTTCCGACTGCCAGTCCGACGAGCACAGCGGCCAGCGTGGACCAGGACGGCAAGGCGCCGTGATCCCAATAGACCCAGGCCGCCGGAATCGTCGTGGGGACCAGCGTCAGAGCCAGACTGATCATCTGAGCACGATGCTGGGCCATACCGAGCACCGCACTCAAGCCAACCACGGTTGCAAGTCCGCCGCCGATACCGAGAAAACCGGACGACAGTCCGGCCGAACAGCCTACCAGCAGCAGCGCAGTTCCATGCGGGTCAGCAGCGCTCTTTGCCGCCTCGCTGCGATCCTTGGCAGAGGACCGTCGCAGCAGCAGGGCGTCGAGCAGCAGCAGGTAGACCACGTAAGCCCATTGCAGGAACGACGCGGCAGCCCAATTGGCAATTAGCGCGCCGAGTGCGCCGCCCACCACGAACCCGAGCCCCAGCCAGAGCAGCAAGGGCAGAGGCACCCGGCTGCCGCCGTCCCAATAGCGCTTGATCCCGGCCAGGCTGGTCGGCGGGATCTGCGCTATCAGTGAGAGTCCCTGCGCAACGTGCTGCTCGGCCCCGAGCAGCAGCACTCCAAATACGACCAAGCCGCCGCCGGGCGTGACTCCGAGCAGCCCCGACGTGAAGCCGCCGATCAGACCTGTGGCGAGGCCACCAATGAGATCAACGGCCCTCATCATCTTGACCTGGCCATTCCTGTTCGACGCTGTGATTGAACGTCATCGTCTTGTCGTAAGGCCTGACAGGAGCGCCTCGAACGCCGCCATCGCTTCGGATGACGAGAACGGCTCGCCCCATAACCGCTGCAGCACGAAACCTTGGAACATTGCGACCATCGTCCGGGCGATGCTGCGCGGGTTGATGGCGCGGTCGATCACGCCGAGCCGCTGACCGCCTTGCAGGAGTTTGGCGATCAGAGCGATCGGCCGGCGCACGCCGGCGGTCACCTGCTGTCGGATGGCGTCGTCGCGCAGGGCTTCGGCCCAAAGCTGCAGCGCAATGCGCCGGCTGCGCAGACCATCCTCCTGCTGTATATCCGCCAGCGCGGCCCTGGCGATGGCGCGCAATCCATCCAGGGGATCCAAGCTGTCCCGCGCGGCCGTAAGAAGCGCCGCATCACGGGCGTGGCGCTGTTCACCGATCGCCTGAATCAGTTCATCCTTCCCGCCAAAATGTCCGTAGATGCAACCTGCGCTGAGACCGGATTCCGCGATCACGTCAGCGATCGTGGTCTGGTGAAATCCCTGTCGGGCGAAACAGGCCGCGGCAGCCAGCAGGATCTCGTCACGACGTGCCGCCATCGTTTCCGGCTTCAATTTCGGCATGCGCAATCTTCTCCCGACATGCGCAATCGACGCTTGCACCCTTCGGCCCCCGCCGATCCACGCCTTTGCTCAACCATACAAAACGAATATTCGTTTTGTAAAGGGGGCAATGAGTTTTGGCATGGCGGCATTCCATCGCACGCTCTTGTCCTGCGCTCGCTACGGGCACAACGTCTGGCGAACATCAAAAGCCGAGTCCTTGTCCTCCCCACATCATCCCATCTCGCCGCTCGCCTGGCTCAACAACCAGCCCTATGTGCTGCTCACGCTGGCTTCGCTGTTCTGGGCCGGCAACATCGTGCTCGCGCGCTACGTCGCCGGACACGTGCCGCCCCTGACGCTTTCGTGCATCCGCTGGATCGGGACCTTCCTGATGCTGTGGCCGTTCGCACGCGCGCACCTGGCGCGCGACTGGCGAACGCTGCTCGCGCATTGGCCACTACTGCTGCTGCTGGCGCTGACCGGGTTCGCGATCAACAACGCGCTGTCCTATTGGGCCATGCAATACACCCAGGCGCTCAACGGGCTGCTGATTCAATCGTCGACGCCGCTGTTCGTGGCGCTGTGGTCGCTGTTGCTGTTCGGCGTTCGGCTGAGCCTGGCCCAGTTCGCAGGCATCGCGATGTCGCTGAGCGGCGTGCTGGTGATCCTGACGCGCGGCGATCTCGGCGCGCTCGCGGGCATCCAGTTCAATCGCGGCGACCTGATGTTCGCCGGCGCCTTGCTGGTGTTCGGACTCTATTCCGCCGCCATGACGCGGCGGCCGGCGGTGCACCAGCTGTCGCTGATCTCGTCCTGCACGGCCCTCGGTGCCGTTCTGCTGCTGCCGCTGGCGGTCTGGGAATATTCGTCCGGGTTCGTGCTCACGCCCGACCTGCTGTCGATCGCGACGCTCGGCTACGTCGTCGTCTTCGCCTCGACGCTGGCCTATTTGTTCTTCAATCGCGGCATCAGCCTGATCGGACCGAACCGCGCCGCGCCATTCCTGCACCTCGTGCCGTTGTTCGGCTCGGTGCTGGCGATCCTGCTGCTTGGAGAGGAGCTCAGGCCGTTCCATCTGATGGGCTATGCGCTGGTCATCGCCGGCGTGATCATTGCGTCGCGGGTCCCGATCCGGCCTCCCGGCACGGGTGACCGGCTCAAGGTGTGAGCGTGCGGCAAGACGCCTCATGAAGACCGGGGAGCATCATCCGGCTGTCATCGAAATGTCAGCGCCGCGTCAGGCCTCCTGTCCAGAACGATGCGTGGATCAAGCTCCCAGGAGGCCCTCCCATGCATCGATATCTGCTGACCACCGTTGCCGCGTTCGTTCTGAGCGCCGGCACAGCGTTCGCCCAGGGCGAAGGCGAATTCCCAGCGACGCTCTCCGGCCATGCCGTGATGCCGGCCGAGTCCTTCGTCGAGGCGCCGGCCGATGCCCCGAACGATCTCAAGACCTCCGGCAAATACACCACCGGCAAGCGCATCGACGCGATCGGCAGCGTGATGGGCAAGTCCTATGAGCGTCCGACCGGGGTGTCGCTCCCGTTCAAGGGACAACCTCTCCAGGGCCACTCCGGCATCAAGAAGATGGCCGACGGCACGTTCTGGGTCCTCACCGACAACGGCATGGGCTCGCGCTACAACTCGCCCGACTCGATGCTCTATCTGAACCACCACAAGATCGACTGGACCAGCGGCAAGGTCGAGCGGCTCGAGACGATCTTCCTGCATGATCCCGACAGGAAGGTGCCCTTCCGCATCGTCCATGAGGACACCGCCAAGCGCTATTTGACCGGTGCTGATTTCGATACCGAGGGCTTCCAGATCATCGGCGACAATCTCTGGATCGGCGACGAGTTCGGTCCCTACGTCATCAAGGCGGACAGGACCGGCAAGGTGCTGGCCGCGTTCGACACGGTCGCCGACGGCAAGCCGGTGCGCTCGCCCGACCATTGGGCGGTGCAATCGCCGGGCGCGCCAGGCGCGACCTATGCGAACGTCAACCTGCGGCGCTCGAAGGGCTACGAAGGCTTCGCGTCCTCGGTCGACGGCAAGTTCATCTACGGCCTGCTCGAAGGCCCGCTGTGGGACGCCGAGAAGAAGGATTGGGAGAAGGTCGACGGCAAGGAAGCCTCGCGCATCCTCGAATTCGACGTCGCGGCGGAGCGGTTCACCGGCCGGTATTGGCAGTACGTGTTCGAGCAGAACGGCAACGCGATCGGCGACTTCAACATGATCGATCCGACCCAGGGTCTGATCATCGAGCGCGACAATGGCGAGGGCACCAGCGACAAGGCCTGCCCGCAGGGCACGCGCGGCGACAACTGCTTTCCCGATCTCGCCAAGTTCAAGCGCGTCTACAAGATCGAACTGTCCGACGCCAACGTCGGCAAGCCGGTCCGCAAGATCGCCTCTATCGACCTGATGAAGATCAAGGATCCGGACAAAAAGGCGCGCAAGCCGCTCAACGACGGCGTGCTCGCCTTCCCGTTCTTCACGATCGAGAATGTCGACCGCGTCGACGACACCCACATCATCGTCGGCAACGACAACAACCTGCCGTTCTCGTCCAGCCGGGATCCCAACAAGGCCGACGACAACGAGTTCGTGCTGCTGGAGGTCGGCGACTTCCTCAAGGCCAAGTGACGGCTGGCACGCCTACGACTTGACGGCCGCCGTTGATCCGAGAGCCCCGGATCAACGGCGCGCCGGGCCTGATCAGGCCGTTCGCACCTTCGCCATGAAGCCATCGACGGCCTGCTGCAGCAGGCCCGACTGGCTGTCGAGCTCACGCGCGCTCGACAGCACTTCGGAGGCAGCCATGCCGGTCGCTTCCGCCGCCTTGGTAACGCCACCGATATGGGCGCTGATCTCGTTGGAGCCTGCAGCGACGGACTGGATGTTGCGGGCGATCTCGCGCGTCGCGTCGCCCTGCTGCGCGATCGAGGTCGAGATCGAATTGGTGATCTCGCTCATCTGCGCGATGGTCTGGGTGATGCCGCTGATGGCGGTGACCGCATCCTGGGTCGAGGTCTGCATCGCCGCGACCTGTGCCGAAATCTCCTCGGTCGCCTTCGCCGTCTGGTTGGCGAGCGCCTTCACCTCCGAGGCGACGACGGCAAAGCCCTTGCCGGACTCGCCGGCGCGCGCGGCTTCGATGGTGGCGTTCAGCGCCAGCAGGTTGGTCTGCGCCGCGATCGAGTGGATCAGCTTGACGACCTCGCCGATCTTCTCGGCGCCGGTCGACAGCACCTGAACGGTCGCATTGGTGCGCTCCGCATCGCCCACGGCTTTGCTCGCAATCTCGCTGGAACGGGCGACCTGGCGCGAAATCTCATTGACCGAGCTCGACAGCTCTTCGGCCGCGGCCGCGACCGTGCCGACATTGTCATTGGCGCTCTGGGTGGCGGCGCTGACGGTCGAGGCGCGCGAGCTGGCGTCGCTCGCGGTCGAGGTCATCGATTGCGCGGTGTGCTGCATGCCCTCGGCCGCCGACGCCACCGAGCGGACGATGCCGTTGACGCTGCGCTCGAAGTCGGCGGCAAGGTTCTGCATGGCCGCGGTCCGCTCGGCGGCCGCGCGCTGCTGGGTGGCGGCCTCGGCCTGCTCAAGCTCGCGCATCCGCAGCGCGTTGTCCTTAAAGATCTGGACGGTGGCAGCCATCCCGCCGATCTCGTCGCCGCGGCCGACACCGGGAATCTCGCCATCGAGCCGGCCATCGGCGATCTCGCGCATGCGGATGCCGAGACGATCGAGCGGCACGCTGATGCTGCGGCTGATCAGCCAGGCGATCCCGCCGGCGATGACCGCGATGCCCGCGCAGGCCATCCAGATCAGCCATTTCAGGGGCTTCATCTTCGCATCGAGATCGTCGACATAGACGCCGGTGCCCACGAACGTATTCCAGCCGGGAATCATCACCGCATAGGAGATCTTGCGGGTCGGCTGCTCCTGACCGGGACGCAGATATTCGTAGTGCAAGGTGACTTCGCCGTCCTTGGCAACGCCGTCGCGCAGCTCGACAACGAGCTTGCGGCCGTTGAGCTCGAAATCGATCACATTCGAGCCACGCTGCTTCGGATCCTGGGACAACACCACGTTGCCATCCATCGTGTAGGCGAACAGATAACCCATGCCCTTGTCGAAGGTCATCGTTCTCGCGCGATTGACGAACTCGTCGAGCGCGGCCTCCTTCGTCAGCTTGCCGGCTTCGACCTCCTTGATGAGGCCCATGGCCATGTTACGCGCGGTCTCGACGATCGCCCGGCACTGTTCGATGCGGGCGTCGACCATCTCCTTTTGCATCAGAGTGCCGGCAAACGTACCGGCCGCGGCAAGGCCCAGCATCGCCACGCCGACGACGATGGCGAGCTTGGGGGCGATCTTCAGGTTATTCAGCAGCACGTAACGAACTCCGCCCGGTCCCCGATCGACGACCTCGATCTGTCAAGGTGAGCTGCTGGTCAACTGATCAGGCGATGGTTAGATTTCGGTTGCAAACGCCCCCCGTAGAAACCCGGATCAGCTCGAGACAACGGCATCCCGGACCGGGACCGCAGCGGAGGCCGGCCGCAACGGCGCAAACTCCTCGGCGGTCAGCGTCTCCTTGGCGATCAGGAGCGCGACGCCACGCTCGAGGTCCGGGCGATGGCTTTCGAGGATCGCGCGAGCGCGGACGCCGCCGTCTGCGATCAGATCCCGCACGGCGAGATCGATCTCGCGGCCGGTCTCCTCCGCCGCCGACACGATCTGATCCTGTGGCTGCAGGAACGAGACCTGTGGACGCGGCGCGTATGTGCGCTGCCCGACGGTCGCATCCATCCCGTATTTGGTGACCATCTCGATCGCGATCTCGGTCGCACGCTGCAGATCGTCGGCGGCACCGGTCGAGACGTCGCCGTCGAAGATCAACTGCTCGGAAGCCCGTCCGCCCATCAGCACGGCGATGCGGTTCTTCAATTCGCTGACCGCGAGCAGGAAGCGATCCTCGGTCGGGCGCTGCATCGTGTAGCCGAGCGCGCCGACGCCGCGCGGAATGATCGAGACCTTCTGCACCGGATCGACGCCGACGAGATTGGCCGCGACCAGCGCGTGCCCCATCTCGTGATAGGCGACGCGGCGGCGCTCGGCGGGACTGAGCACGCGGCTCTTCTTCTCGATACCGGCGACGATGCGCTCGATCGCCATCGTGAAATCGTCGAACGTCACCTCGTGGCCCTTGCGGCGCGTCGCCGCTATCGCAGCCTCGTTGATCAGGTTGGCGAGGTCGGCGCCGGTGAAGCCGGTCGTCAGGGCCGCGACCTTGTCGAGATCGACGCTGTCGGCGACCGTGATCTTGCGGACATGCACCTTGAGAATGGCCAGCCGCCCGCCCCTGTCGGGACGGTCGACCAGCACCTGCCGATCGAAGCGGCCAGCGCGCATGAGTGCGGGATCGAGGATCTCCGGCCGGTTGGTCGCGGCGAGCAGGATGACGCCGGAGCTTGGGTCGAAGCCGTCGAGCTCCGCCAGCAATTGATTGAGCGTCTGCTCCTTCTCGTCGTAGCCGCCAAACTGGCCGCCGCCGCTTCGGCTGCGCCCGAGGGCATCGAGCTCGTCGATGAAGATGATGCAGGGCGCGGCCTTGCGCGCCTGCTCGAACAGGTCGCGCACCCGCGCGGCGCCGACGCCGACGAACATCTCGACGAATTCGGATCCGGAGATGGAGAAGAACGCCACACCCGCTTCGCCCGCGACGGCGCGCGCGAGCAGGGTCTTGCCGGTGCCGGGCGGGCCGACCAGCAGGATGCCCTTGGGCACGTGTGCGCCGAGCCGGCCATAGCTCTTCGGATCCTTCAGGAACTGCACGACCTCCTGCAGCTCGAACTTGGCCTCGTCGACGCCAGCGACATCGGCGAAGGTCACCTTGGTGTCGGTCTCGACATAGACCTTGGCGCGCGACTTGCCGATCGACATCAGGCCGCCGAAGCCCTGGCGGTCCATCACCTTGCGGCCGAGGAACACCCAGATCAGATAGAACATCAGCGCCGGCACGACCCAGGACAGCAGCGCCTGAATCAGCCCGCCCGAGGGCACGCCGGTCACCGTCACGCCCTTCGCGGCAAGCTTCGCCGCCAACGGCGGATCGACGCGCGTGGTGATGAACGAGGTCTTGCCGTCCGGCTGCTTGTCCTTGAACTTGCCCTGTATCGTGTCCTGGCCAACCGCCACTTCGGTGATCTTGCCCTGCTCGATCAGCTGCTCGAACTGGCTATAGGGAATGGTTTCGACCGTGTTGTAGGTCGTCAGCAGCCATTGCAGCATCAGCATGCCGACGCCGGCGAGGAAGATGTAGCCGACGGCGACGGCCTGCTTGCGGGTGTTCGGGTCGGATTCCATGGCGGCGCTCTCGGTCGAGTTCGATCACGGCCGGACAGGACGTGATCGAACGGGTTCCCACGCGCATAACAGGAGCGGGACCGGGCGGCTTGTCATGGATCAAACGGCGCCGGCCCGTGGCCTCACGCCCCGCTTCAACCCGACGGCTGCATCACGATCGACTTGTCCTTCGGCCAGCGCACCCGCCAGGCGAAGGCGATATCCTTGGCCTCGCCCGGTTTGGCGTCGATGACCCATTCGACGACGCCGCGGCGATCGCGCACGTTCGTCGACGTCGCCGGCGTGGTCGCGGGCAGCATCTCGACCACGATCTCCTCGTTCTCGCTGACCGGCAGCTGATCCTGGATCGCGACCTTCACCGGGAAGTCGTGCGCGTTGCGGACAGTCGTCTTGAAGGCGCGCTCGTCGATCTTCGCCGTCGTCACGATCAGACCGGCCGAACCTTCGTTCCGTTTGACGACACTGCGCTCGACTTTGACCTTGTCGTCGGCCCCGAAGCCGAGGCGGACGGCCTCATCCTTGCCGGCGGCGGCCAATTTGCTCGTACCGACGAACATTCCGTCGCGGTAGATCGAGACCTTGCCCGGCAGCAGCGGCGCGTCCTCGGCTTGCGTGAAGCTCGCCTCGAGATAGGCGGTGGGATCCGCGACCGGCGCGGAGCGAATGATGAGCTCCGGCGTGATCGTCGCGGTCGAGATGCGCAGGCTCTTGGCGCCGTCATTGGCGTTGACGCTGACGCGTCCAGGGAGGCGGAAGGCAGTCTGGAAGGCGCCGATCTCCGGGACCGTTTGCATCTCCTCGGCCTTCTCAGGGACTCCTGAGCTTCCCGCTCCGAAGCGGAGGAACTCCTGTACCCGCTTGTCCGCAGGCGCTGCCGCGGGGGCGCTAATTGACCGAGGCGCCGGCGGTGGCGGCGGATACTGCGCGATCACCGTCCTGAGCTCCGGCGCGCTGCCGCCGCGCCCCGTGCGCACCGTCGAGACCGAAAGCGCGACATCGGACCAATCCTCACCCGTGGTTTGCTGGATTTCGGCGCGGCGCACGAGCTCCAAAGCCGGCTTGCGGTCCTTCGCCGAGGTGTCGAGGCGGGCATCATAGAGCGGCACCCAGCGGGCACTGCGCACCGCGTAGGTCACGCGGAGCGTCGCCTTGGTCGCTGCTGCAGCCGACAATTCGATCCGCACCTCCAGCTTGCTCGGGGGCTTCGTCGTGAGATTGTCCTGCAGGCGCGCGATCTCGCGATCGATCTCGCGCTGCTTGCGCTCGGCATCACGGATCGCCGCGTCGGCCTGTCCAACCTCGTCGGCAACGGCGGCGAACGCGGCACGCCATTCTGTGATCGGACGCGCCTCGCCCTTCTCGCCGAGCCCGGCCGGTGACGCCTCGGCAAAACGCTCGGCAAACTTCTTGCGCGCCAGGGCCGCGGCGATCGTGCCATCGAGATTGGCGCGCTCGTCCTTCAGCGCTTCGATGCGCTTGTCAATATCGGGCAGGTTGACCGGCGGCGCCGCACGCGGTGGCTTGGCGTCGACGGTGCCGATCACGAGCTTGGCGCCGGCCTCGCCTTCCACACGAAGCGAGGACGCATCGAGTCCGAGCGGGAAGTCCTTGGCGATCGCCGTCGTGTCGCCGGCGGGAAGGTCGAGCGAGATGACCCGGGTCACGGTCGCGCCGTCGGGATACACGGTGACGGCATCGACGGTGGACGTCGTGTCGAGGTTTGCCGCATGGCCCGGCGCTGCCGCCAGCGAGGCACCGAGAACGAGAGTTGTCGTAACCAGCCACGTCGTTCGCATTGCCATCGATCTCTCCGTATTCCAGCGCCCCTGAGAACCGGATGAGCCGGTCCCTTGCGGGGCGTTAGACGCCACGAGAGGTCCGCGGGTTCAAATCGCGCGACCGCAAAGCTTGCCGTTGAAATTCCGCCGAGCACAGACGAGCACAGAAAAGGGCAGCACGGCCACGGTGCCGTGCTGGCCCTTTCCGGTCGGTCAATTTGGCCCAGCGCGTGAAGAGTTGAGGTCTGGTTGCGAACCGCGAAGGATGTGCGCTCCCTCTCCCGCTTGTGGGGGAGGGCTGGGGTGGGGGTGTCTCCTCGATTGAGGCTGCCCGAGTGGAGGGAGCCCCCACCCGGCGCTTCGCGCCGACCTCCCCCGCAAGCGGGAGAGGTGAACTGAGCCAGCGGCTAAGTCGATTCAACCAAGAAGCACCGCGCGCTCCAGCGCGTCATCAGAACGCCAGCGCCTTGGCCTGCTTGACCTGCGGCAATGCCTGGATCTTGCCGAGCAGCTCGGCCGGCACCGCACCGTCGACCTCGACCAGCGCGATCGCGTCGCTGCCCGGCGCCACGCGGCCAAGATGGAAGGTCGCGATGTTGATCTTGGCGTCGCCCAGGAGGCTTGCGAACTTGCCGATGAAGCCCGGCTTGTCCTCGTTGGTGACGTAGATCATCGACTTGCCGAACTCGGCGTCGACACGGATGCCCTTGATGTCGACGAGACGCGGCTTGCCGTCGGCGTAGACCGTGCCCGACACCGCGCGCTCCTGATGCTCGGTGGTGACCGCGACCGTGATCAGGCTCTCATAGTCGCTCTCGCCGGCGCGCAGCACCTCGTCGACGACCATGCCGCGCTCCTTGGCGATGACCGGTGCCGACACGACGTTGACCTCGCCCAGCATCGGCCGCAGCAGCCCGGCCAGCACCGCCGAGGTCAGCGCCCGGGTCTTCATCTCCGCGACGTGGCCTTCATAGGTGATCTGGATCTTGGTGATGCTGCTTTCGGTGAGCTGGCCCGCGAACGAGCCGAGCTTCTCGGCGAGCGCGATGAACGGCTTCAGCTTGGGCGCTTCTTCCGCGGTGATCGACGGAAAATTGATCGCGTTCGAGATCGCGCCGGTGAGCAGGTAGTCCGACATCTGCTCGGCGATCTGCAGCGCGACGTTCTCCTGCGCTTCCGTGGTCGAAGCGCCGAGATGCGGCGTGCAGATCACATTGGCATGACCGAACAGCGGATTGCTGGTCGCCGGCTCCTCGGCGAACACGTCGAGCGCCGCACCCGCGACATGCTTGCTGTCGAGGGCCTCGAGCAGCGCCTGCTCGTCGATCAGGCCGCCGCGCGCGCAATTGATGATGCGCACGCCCCGCTTCATCTTGGCGATCGCCGCGGCATCGATGATGTTGCGGGTCTTGTCGGTCAGCGGCGTGTGCAGCGTGATGAAGTCGGCGCGCTTCAGCAGCTCCTCGAGCTCGACCTTCTCGACACCGAGATCAAGCGCGCGCTCCTCGGTGAGGAACGGGTCGAACCCGATCACCTTCATGCGCAGGCCCTGCGCACGGTCGCAGACGATCGAGCCGATATTGCCGCAGCCGATCACGCCCAGGGTCTTGCCGGTGATCTCGACGCCCATGAAGCGGTTCTTCTCCCACTTGCCGGCCTGGGTCGAGGCGTCGGCCTGCGGGATCTCGCGCGCCAGCGACAACATCATCGTGATCGCGTGCTCGGCGGTCGTGATCGAATTGCCGAACGGCGTGTTCATCACGATGATGCCCTTGGCGGTCGCCGCGGGAATCTCGACATTGTCGACGCCGATGCCGGCGCGGCCGATCACCTTGAGCCGCTTGGCGCGCTCGATGATCTTGGCCGTGGCCTTGGTCGCGGAGCGAATCGCAAGGCCGTCATAGTCGCCGATGATGTCGGCGAGCTTGTCCTTGTCCTTGCCGAGATTGGGCTGGAAGTCGACCTCGATGCCGCGATCCTTGAAGATCTGCACGGCAGCCGGCGACAGCGCATCGGAAATGAGAACTTTGGGTTTGGACATGACGATGTTCCTTCACGCCCTCCTTAGCGGAGGGGCGGCGCATGGCGCCGGAATGAGGTGAAAGCTGTCTGCTCGTAGGGTGGGCAAAGCGACTTGCCCACCGTAGCTCTTCAAGCGAAGGCGGGAGCGCGCCCGCCGTTCTTTCTTGTCAGGTGACATGGATGGTGGGCACGGCGTGTTGCGCCTTTGCCCACCCTACGAAGAACGGATGCGCCTCAGGCCGCCTTCGGCAGCGCGGCCTTGGCTTCAGCGAATGCCCAGTCGATCCAGTGCGTCAGCAGAGCGACGTCGCTCGCTTCCACCGTGGCGCCGCACCAGATGCGCAGGCCGGCCGGCGCATCGCGATAATGCGCGAAGTCGAAGCCTGCATTCTCCTTCTCGACCAGCGACACCAGCTTCTTCGCGAACTCCGCCTGGGCATCGGCCGACAGCGATGTGATCGCGGGATCGACGACCTTGAGGCACACTGAGGTGTTGGAGCGGATGGCGGGATCCTTGGCGAGAAAATCGATCCACGGCGTCCGCGCCTTCCAGTCCGCCAGCACCTTGGTGTTGGCGTCGGCGCGGGCGATCAGCGCCTTGAGGCCGCCGATCGACTTGCCCCAGTTGAGCGCGTCCAGATAGTCCTCGACGCACAGCATCGAGGGCGTGTTGATGGTCTCGCCCTCGAAAATGCCGGCGTTGAGCTTGCCGCCCTTGGTGAGGCGGAAGATCTTCGGCAGCGGCCAAGCCGGCTTGTAGGTCTCGAGACGCTCCACCGCGCGCGGCGAGAGGATGAGCATGCCATGCGCGGCCTCGCCGCCAAGCGCCTTCTGCCAGGAGAAGGTGACGACGTCGAGCTTCGGCCAGTCGAGGGCTTGCGCGAATGCGGCCGAGGTGGCGTCGCAGATCGTCAGGCCTTCACGGCTCGCGCTGATCCAGTCGGCATTCGGGACACGCACGCCCGACGTGGTGCCGTTCCAGGTGAAGACCACGTCGCTTGCCGGATCGACTTTCGACAGATCGGGGATCTCGCCATAACCGGCGTGCAGCTTGGTGACGTCCTTGAGCTTGAGCTCCTTGACGATGTCGCTGACCCAGCCTTCGCCGAAGGATTCCCAGGCGATCGTGGTGACGGGCCGCGCACCGAGCAGCGACCATAGCGCCATCTCGACCGCGCCGGTGTCGGATGCGGGCACGATACCGATCTTGTAGTCGGCCGGCACTTCGAGGACATCGCGCGTCAGCTCGATGGCCTGCTTGAGCTTGGCCTTGCCGATCTTCGCGCGGTGCGAACGGCCGAGGGGGGCGTCCTTGAGATTTTCGGAGGTCCATCCGGGGCGCTTGGCGCAGGGGCCGGAGGAGAAATGCGGCACGGCAGGCCGCTGCGAAGGCTTCGCTGCAGTCATCGTCTATCCTTCCAGATAGTAAGCCTCCCGTTGGGGGGAGGTGTCCCGCCGGCGTGAATACGGGAAGGGTCGTTCCGCGTCAAGGAACTTCGCGCCCTCTTGTCGGCGTTCACGCAGTCGTGCTGGCATGCAAGCGAATGCAATTCATTCCGGTGCGGCACCGACCGGTGCCTGACCAGCCGGCGGACGATGCAGGAAGGTCATCGAGGCATAGGCGCCGATCCAGGAGCCGACCGCCGCAAACGCGACGTAGATCCAGTTCTCGGTGTAGCTGATCACGGCGAAGGACGAGAGCGTGTACCAGATCGAGCTCCAGGTCGCCGCTGACACTCGCCGCTTGGCAACGACCGCCGAAGTGAACATGACGTAAACCGCATCGGTCGCTGCAGTCGCCAGCACGACACCGAAGGCCGTCAGTGGATTGATCGCCGACATCGTCCCTCCTCTTCGTTGTGCTGCACCAAGCGACGTCATTGTCTCGCCGAACGCATCCATGCACAATGACGCGATCTGCACGCGCCAAACAACAAGGACAGAACAATGGAACGCGTCCGCCTCGGGAGGAGCCCGCTCGACATCACCCGCCTCGGCCTCGGCACGGCGCCGCTCGGCGGCCTGTTCGATCCGGTCAGCGATGGCGATGCCGAAGCCACGATCGCTGCGGCGTGGGCGCGCGGGGTGCGCTTCTACGACACCGCGCCGCTCTACGGCTTCGGCCTCGCCGAGCAGAGGCTCGGTGCATTTCTGCGCCATCAGCCGCGCGACAGCTACGTGATCTCGACCAAGGTCGGCCGGCTGTTGCGGCCGGACCCGGCCGCCTTGGGCGAATATCCGCACTACAAGGGCACGCCGCCGCTGCGGCCGCAGTTCGACTATTCCTACGACGGCGTGATGCGTTCGGTCGAGGAGAGCCTGGTTCGGCTCGGCCTGGATCGCGTCGACATCCTGCTCGTGCATGATCCCGACGATCACTATGACGAAGCCGTGGCTGGCGCCTTCCGTGCCCTGCAGCGGCTGCGCGACGACGGCAGCATCAAGGCGATCGGCGCCGGCATGAACCAGTCGGAGATGCTGACGCGCTTCGCCGAGGCCGTTCCGGTCGACTGCTTTCTCCTGGCGGGCCGCTACACGCTGCTCGACCAGGGCGCGCTGACGGCGCTGTTTCCGATCTGCCGCGCGAAGAACATCGCCATCATTCTCGGCGGCATCTACAACAGCGGCATCCTGGCCAATCCTTACGGACCGGCGAAGTTCAACTACGAAGATGCCGATGCCGCCTTGGTGGCCCGCGCGCGCCAGCTCGACGCCCTGTGCAAGCAACACGGCACCGAGCTCAAGGCCGCCGCGATCCAGTTCTGTCTCGCCCATCCCGCCGTCACCGTCGGCCTGCAGGGCGCGCGCAGTGCGCAGGAGGCGGCCGACAACATCGCGTTGGCGCAGGCGCGAATCCCCGACACGTTCTGGCGCGACCTGCGCGCCAGCAATCTGATCGATGCGCGCGCACCGCTGCCGGGAGAGGCGTCATGAGCCGCGTCATCGATGCGCATCAGCACTTCTGGGATCCCGGCCGCGCCGACTATCCGTGGATGGCCGGCGACGCGCTGGCGCCGATCCGCCGTCCGTTCGGTCCTGCCGACCTTGCTCCGCTGCTCGCCGAGAATGGTCTCGAGGCCAGCATCCTGGTGCAGACGCGGTCGTCGCTCGACGAGACCGAGGAATTCCTGCGCATCGCGCACACGACGCCGTTCGTCGCCGGCGTCGTCGGCTGGGTCGACCTGAGCGATCCATCGGTAGGGTCGACGATCGACAGGCTGCGCGGCCTGCCCGGCGGCGACAAGCTGGTCGGCGTCCGCCACCAGGTCCATGACGAGGCCGATCCGGCGTGGATCTATCGCGGCGATGTCAGGCGCGGCCTCGACATCGTGTTCGCGCACGACCTGACCTACGATCTGCTGGTGCGCACGCGCGAGCTGCCGGCGGCGATCGCGACCGTGCGCGCGTTTCCAAGAGCACGCTTCGTGCTGGACCACGCCGCCAAGCCGCCGATCGTAACCGGGTTCGATCAGGACTGGGCCGATCGCATCGCCGAGCTCGGGGCCTGCGGCAATGTCTGGTGCAAGGTGTCGGGGCTGGCGACGGAAGCCGTCTGGACCGACTGGGATGCCGGGCGGCTGTTTCCCTATGTCGCGCACGTCGCACGCTGCTTCGGCGCCGACAGGCTGATCTTCGGCTCGGACTGGCCGGTGTGTCTGCTCGCCGGCAGCTATGGCGAAATCAAGCAGGCGCTCGAGCATTGCCTGACCCGGCTCGGTGCCGAGGTCCGCGACAAGGCCTTCGGCCCGAACGCCGTCGCAGCCTACCGCCTGCCGCTCTGATTAGATCAGAACCGCATCACCATGCCGAAATGGCTCTTGGCGAAGCCGAGCCGCTCATAGAAGCGCTGTGCGTCGGTGCGGCTCTGATGCGTCATGAGCTCGACCAGATTGCAGCGCCGGCTGCGGGCCTCGGCGATCGCCCATTGCAGTAGCTGCTCGCCGATGCCGCGGCTGCGGCGGTCGGTTGCGACCCGAACGTCTTCGATCAGCGCGCGCGACGCACCTTGCGAGCTGAGCCCGGGCAGGATGCAGAGTTGCAGGCAGCCGACCACCCTGCCCGCCTCCACGGCGACGACCAGGGTGATATTCGCATCCCGCACGATCGCCTCGAACGCGTCGTAATAGGACTGCGGCAACGGCTGCTCGACACGCTCGCGCGCCCGGCCGAGATGATCGTCGGCGAGCATGGCGACAATGGCGCCGACGTCGTCGCGTTGCGCAGGCCGGATCATGATGGACATGAGCTTTCAGGACAGGCTTGCAGACGGCTCAGAACTTGTAGCCGAGGCCCGCGCGCACCGTGTTGATGCTGGTGTCGACCGTCGAGGTGAAGCGGATGTATTCGTATTCGGCCCGCGCAAACAGGCCGCCGACGAGATTGACGTCGACGCCGAGACCGGCGCTGTAGCCATAGATCAGGTGATTGTGCTGAATGTTGTTGGCGCTGAGCGGCGCGAGCGGCGTGTAGGTCCCCAGGAAAGTGGTGCTGACTCGATCCTGAACCGTCACGGACTGGCCGAGATCTGCATTGCCGAGCGCAAGGCCGAAGAACCCATAAGGCAGGAAACAGCCCATTGCATAGCCGGCACGCCCCCGGATCGTTGCCATGTCGGTGATCGAGATCTGCGAGGACTGCGTCGAGGTCACGGCGTGAAAGTTGCCGTCAGACAGTGCGGCCGTGCTGACAAGCGTGCGGCTCGAAGAGGCCATGCCGCCATACTTGCCATGCAGATAGCTCGCCTCGACGCCGAGCACGACGTCGTCCCACTGACTGTTGTAGCCGACGAAGGCGCCGAAGCCAGATGCGCGCGAGGACTGCTTGCCGAGATTGGGGTTCCACGACGATACCTGCATCTGGCTCTCGATCAGCGTGTTGGCAAGCACCGCCGCCGTGATGTTCTTGGTCGAGCCGTTGAAATTTTCATCGGACGAGCCGTAGCCGCCCTGGACGCCGACGTAATAGCCGTCCCAGTTGACCCGCGAATTGTTCAGACCCTCGGTCAGGCCGCCCCGCAGGATCGGAAGGTCGGACAAGTCCGCGGCCTGCGCCGCGGAGATCATGCCGCACACCGAAACCGCCACCACCAGGCTACGCATCGCAACGCTCCAATCAGCACTTGAACTCTCTGTTCCGATCATCGCGCGTTAACCTTAATCATTCGTTGTCGCAGCGCTCAGCACGGAAATTCTTTCAGCGCGGAGGCGTTCGAACAGCGGGATCAGAAACGCCAAACGGCGCGGGACGCCCGCGCCGCTTGATTGTTTACAGTGACAAGGACCGCTCGGCTCAGCCCTTGCGGATCAAGGGCGGCATCATCGGGGGCGGCGGAGGCTGGTCGAAATTCCAGCGCACGCCGAGCTTCAGGTCGTGCGAGGTGATGTCCTTGAACTTGAAGACGTTGCCGGTGGTGTTGCCGATATAGTCGGACAGGACGCCGGTCTGCCCTTGACCGAGATCGACGTAGCTGTAGGCCAGCTCCAACACCAGGTTCGGATTGACGTTGTAGGCGAGACCCGCATGGGCCGCCCAGGCGAAATTCCATTTCGAGGAGGTCGGCGCCGTCGCGAAGCTCGTGGTCGTGAACGGAAGGTTGTTGATGCCTGTGTCGGTGAAGTTCGAGACCGTCACCCGCGCACCGCCGACACCAGCGCCGATGAACGGCGTCACGCACCACCAGGTGCCGAGATCGACATAGGCGTTGGCGAGCACCAGCCATTCGGACTTGCTGCCGCTGTAATTGTCGATGCCGCTATAGGGCACGCCGCCCGCCGTAGCATTGAAGCGGTCGGTGGCCTTGAAGTTCGAATTGCCGCGATACTGGCCGGTGACGTCGGCGCGGAACCAGCTGTTGAAGCGATAGCCGACGCCGACGCCGTAGATGCCCGCGGTGTCGAACGCCGAGGTCTGGTTGAACGACGTCATCGGCGTGTAGGCGGATTCGCGCGAGTAATGAACGTCCTTGACCTTTTGATTGCTGAAGCCGATGTCGCCGCGCAGATACCAGCCGCCGAAATCGGCCGCCGGCGGCGGCGCGTAGACCGGAGGAGGCGCGATGGGCATGTCGGCCGCAAAGGCGAGAGTTGAAAACAGAGAGGCCGCTCCAGCGGCGATCAAAGACTTAACGCTACGCATTGGCTTCGTCCCTTTGGCCGGTGAGGCGATCGAGAATCCGGCCCCACATCACAACTGACGACCGTACAATCGCGCCAAATGCTTAAGCGGCGCTTAACCCTAATTATTAAGGTTGATATTTCCTGAGCGCACAAGAACCGTTAACGACCGCGCAACACGTCCTAACAATTCGTCATCTCCGTCTCGCACTCGTGGTAAACATCAACTAATTAGTTCAACTTAAAATTGTCAACGTCGCTCTCTCCAGACGGAGCGATCGCATATGGCGATCTGCGTTTTGTGCCGTCTGCTCCCACATCGTCGTGGCCGGCCTGTCCCGGCCAGCCACGTCCTTGTTGCGCTCGGAAGGAACGTCGTGGATGCCCGGGTCAAGCCCGGGCACGACGTAACAGATTGGCAGACTTGCCCGCCGCGATTGGCCGATTTCATCGATGCATCGCCCTGTCCTGGCCCCTGCCCGCTTTACGACGAGCTGCGGATCGCGCCGGCAGACCCGAGCCCACCGCTCTCGCGCGCAGGAAGACAAGCTGCCAACAAAACGGCCTGCCATCAGACGATGATGGCAGGCCGCAAGGGCCGAATATGACGGTTGATGATTATGCGGCGGCCGCAGCCGCGTTGCCGACCGCAGCAACGATCTCGTCGACGACCTCCTCGACCAGATCGCGGTCGTCACCCTCGCCCATCACGCGGATCACCGGCTCGGTTCCGGAGGAGCGCACGAGCAGTCGGCCATGGCCGTTGAGGCGCTTCTGTCCGGTGTCGATCGCCGACTTCACCTCGTCCGCGTCGAGTGGCTTGCCGCTGCGATAGCGGACGTTCTTGAGGATCTGCGGCAGCGGATCGAAGCGATGGCAGACCTCGGAGACCGGACGGCGCAGCCTCTGCACCGTCGCCAGCACCTGCAGCGCCGCGACGAAGCCGTCCCCCGTGGTCGCGTAGTCCGAGAGAATGATATGGCCCGACTGCTCGCCGCCGAGATTGTAGCCGTCGGCCAGCATGCGCTCGAGAACATAGCGGTCGCCGACCGGCGTGCGCACCAGCTCGAGCCCCTGCCCCTGCAGGAAGCGCTCGAGACCGAGATTGGACATCACGGTCGCGACGATACCGGCGCGCGCCAGGCGGCCGTCCTCCTTCCAGCTCTGCGCGATGACCGCGAGCAGCTGGTCGCCATCGACGATGTGGCCGCGCTCGTCGACCAGGATCACGCGATCCGCGTCGCCGTCGAGCGCGATGCCGATGTCGGCGCGCATTTCCCGTACCTTCCGGCACAGTGCCTCCGGCGAGGTCGAGCCGCATTCCTTGTTGATGTTGAAGCCGTCCGGCTCCACGCCGATCGAGATCACGTCGGCACCCAGCTCCCACAGCGCCTCGGGCACGACCTTGTAGGCCGCACCATTGGCGCAATCGACCACGACGCGCAGGCCGTCGAGCGAGAGGTCGCGCGGCAGGGTGCGCTTGGCGAATTCGATATAGCGATCGTGCACGCCGTCGATGCGGCGGGCGCGGCCGAGGCTCGCGCTCTGCGCCAGCTTCTTGTCGAGCGACTCGTCCAGCAGCTGCTCGATCTGCTTCTCGACATCGTCTGACAGCTTGAAGCCCTGCGGCCCGAACAGCTTGATGCCGTTGTCCTCGAACAGATTGTGCGAGGCCGAGATCATGACGCCGAGATCGGCGCGCATCGACTTGGTGAGCATGGCGACCGCCGGCGTCGGCATCGGGCCGACCAGCAGCACGTCCATGCCGACCGAGGTGAAGCCGGCCACCATCGCGTATTCGATCATGTAGCCGGACAGGCGGGTATCCTTGCCGATCACCACCCGGTGGCGATGCTCGCCGCGCTGAAACAGAAGACCTGCGGCCTGCCCGACCTTGAGCGCGAGTTCCGGCGTGATCAGGCCGTTGGCGCGGCCACGAATCCCATCGGTCCCGAAATAGTTACGGCTCATATGACCCCCAGCAACGGCTTCTGGATTTCGTTACCGGCGGGGGCGAATCACATGGCAAGCCCCTCCGGTCAGCCCGCGGGTTATAGTCGCCTTAAAGCTAAGATGGCTTCAAAAAATGTGATCAATCATTACCACGAAACCGCCACGACCTCCGTAAGTTATTGTTAAGGCTAATTTTTCACTCGACCTGACGGCTCCGGAGGGCCACCCGTCGGAGCGCCCCTGCGGCAGGAATGAGCTCGCTCCGGCAGCCGCTGACGTCCTGTTGCGGCACGCTCGCAGTTTGCGTGTCTTGCCCGGCCGCCGTGGCGGTTCCCAAGTTGGATTTGGCAGGCGCCGCAAAGATGCTAGAGGACTGCCGAGCCCAAGAAACGAGACGTCGGTGGGGGAGTCGAAGAGCGCGATGAAACACGTCACCTGCATTGAAGACCTGCGCCTGCTGCACAAGCGCCGCGTACCCAAAGCCTTCTTCGACTACGCCGATCGGGGCTCCTATGCCGAGGAGACGCTGCGCGCCAACCGCGACGATCTGCAGAAGATCAAATTCCGCCAGCGCATCCTGGTCGACGTGTCCAAGCGCGATCTGTCGACGACGATCCTTGGCGAGCCGTCATCGATGCCGCTGATCCTGGCGCCGGTCGGCCTTCTGGGCATGCAGCACGGCGACGGCGAGATTCACGCCTGCCGCGCCGCCCAGGCCGCCGGCATCCCGTTCACGCAGAGCACGATGTCGATCTGCTCGATCGAGGACATCGCGGGCAGCGTCGAGAAGCCGTTCTGGTTCCAGCTCTACGTCATGAAGGACCGCGGCTTCATCAAGGCCCTGGTCGAGCGCGCGATCGCTGCGAAGTGCAGCGCACTATGCCTGACCGTCGACCTGCAGGTGATCGGCCAGCGCCACCAGGACATCAAGAACGGCATGAGCGTGCCGCCGGAATGGACGCTGTCGAAGCTGTTCGACTTCGCCACCAAGCCGGCCTGGGTGCAGGGTGTGCTGCAGGGCAAGCGCCGCACCTTCGGCAACATCGCCGGCCACGTGAAGAACACCGAGGATCTCACCAAGCTCTCGGCCTGGACCGCAGCGCAGTTCGACACCTCGCTGAACTGGAAGGATGTCGACTGGATCCGCTCGATCTGGCCGGGCAAGCTGATCATCAAGGGCATCCACGACATCGAGGACGCCAAGCTCGCGGCCGCGACCGGCGCGCAGGCGCTTGTCGTCTCCAACCATGGCGGCCGCCAGCTCGACGGCGCACCGTCCTCGATCCACGTGCTGCCCGGCATTGCGGAAGCGGTCGGCGACAAGATCGAGATCATGTTCGACGGCGGCATCCGCTCCGGCCAGGACGTGATGCGCGCGCTCGCGCTCGGCGCCAAGTCGTGCATGCTCGGCCGCGCCTATGCCTACGGCCTCGGCGCCGGCGGCCAGGCCGGCGTCGCCAAGGCGATCGACATCATCCGCAACGAGCTGCTGACGACGATGGGCCTGTGCGGCGTCAACACGGTGGCCGAGATCGACCGGAAGGTGCTGGCGGATTGATCGACACTTAACCGGTTGGGGCAAAGCATGACGCTGGTCTCACGCCGTGATGATCCGAAGCGCTTGCCAAGCAAAAGCTGTCGTCCCTGCGAACGCAGGGACCCATAGCCACCGCTGTCAGTTATTTCGGGCGGTCGCGCCACTGCATGGTGCGTTTGGGCATCTGCTCAGACTAAGACACCCTGGCATGCCCCGACACTCCATCCTGGGGTTATGAGTCCCTGCGTTCGCAGGGACGACACCTTTTGTCAGGATGCGGCATACGCTCCAGATGAGCTGGATCACATCGGCGGCGTCAGCCCATCGCGGCCGACGCTGACGCGGCTGGTCTCGAGCGAGCCGTCAAGCAGCTGCTTGACCGTGGCTATCACCTTCGCGCCGGCCGTCAGCTCGGACTTGTCGCCGGGCACGAAGGTGACGATCGGCCTGTCCGGCGCGATGTCGACGCGCTTCTCGCCGCCCTTGTATTTGACGAGCAGCGAGTGACCGTCGGTCGAGACCGAGCTTTCGGATACAGTGGCGTTGGTCATGCTCGAATTCGGCTTCAGGTCCCACGACCGCGAGCCTTCGCCCGTGCCGCGCATGTCCTCGGGGAAGATGTGGATCTCGACCACCTTCGGCGCGCCGTCCGGGCCGGGCACCGTGGTGGCGCCGATGAACGAGCCCAGCTTGATGTCGGAAAGCTGCGCCTTGACGACACCCGAAACGCGCAGATCACCGGCCATGCGCAGCTTGAAGATCTCGCCGCTGCGGGCCTTCACCGTCATCATGTCGGCGTCGACGCTTTCGATGGCGCCGCGGACGCGCGTCGGCACCGGCGCCTGCTGGGCAATGGCGAGCGCGGATACAGCCGCAACCATGGCGAGTGAAGTGACGGAACGGATCAGGACGAGACGAGCGGACATGCAGGGCTCCGAGGGCGAGAGAAGATCATCAGCGTCCAATGCGGGGCTACGCGGACGCTCGATCAATGAGACGCCGACCATCTGCGCTTATTCCGCGCTCAAGCCCTTGTGAGATCGGCCTCGACCAGCGCGCGCAACTCGGGCGTGACCTGCGGACGGCGGCCGAACCACAATTCGAAGCCACGCACGGCCTGGTGCAGCAGCATGCCGAGCCCATCGGCAGTGCGCAGCCCCCTCGCCCGCGCCGCCGCGAGCAACCGCGTCTCCAGCGGCACGTAGACGATGTCGGCGACGACAGCCTGCGGCGGCAACAGCTCGACGTCGAGCTCGAGCGGCGGCTGGCCGTGCATGCCGAGCGAGGTGGTGTTCACGAACAGGCCCGCGCGCGGCAGCAGCGCGCCGACGCGGTCCCAGCCTTCGGCAACGACATGGCTGCCGAACTGATCAGCCAGGGCTTGTGCGCGCGCCGCGGTGCGATTGATGACGTGGACGCGGCCGATGCCGCGCTCGAGCAGGCCGAACACGACGGCCCGCGCCGAGCCGCCGGAGCCGAGCACCAGCGCCTCGTCGGTGCGGTCCCAGCCTGGGGCGGCGGCATCCAGATTGCCGATGAAGCCTTCGACGTCGGTGTTGGTGGCCCGCAGGATGCGGTCCTCGTACCAGAGCGTGTTGGCCGCGCCGACGGCGCGGGCACGCGCGTCCGGCTCGCTCAGCTCCAGCACGCGCTCCTTGTGCGGGATCGTGACGTTGGCGCCGACGAAGCCGCGACGGTCGAGATGCATGACGAAGTCCGCCAGCTCTTCCGGCGGCACCGCCTCTATGGTGTAGCCGCCGGCAATGCCAAGCTCGTGCAGCCAATGATGATGGATCAAAGGCGAGCGCGAATGCGCGGCAGGCCAGCCGATCAGGCACGCAGCGCGGGGTTTGGCGGCGAGGGTCATGGCCGTGACATCGGACAAGCCCCGGCTGGAGTCAATGCTGGGGCTCGGCAGTCGCCCCCCGGGAAAGCGCCGCAGCGGCCGAGAGGCGCCATGGCCCCAACGGCGACGCGGCGTTGAGGTCGCGTGTCAGCTCGCGGCGAGCCCATCGGCGACGTCCGCCGGCGCCGTCTCCTTGCCCTTGATGTCGGCCACGGCGCGCTCGATTGTCTCGCGATAGCGCACCAGCGGCGGCCGCACGCCGTGGGTCAGCAGCGCCCGGCGCACGGTCGGCGACGCACCCGTGATGAACAGGCGGATGCCCTGGCGCCTGGCCTTGGCGGCGACGCGGCTCATGGCGTTGGCGGCCGTCGAATCCAGGAACGGCACGGCGGCGAAGTCGACCACGAAGGCTTTGCGGCGGTCGGCGATCGAGTCGAGCACGGTGCCAACGGTCGAGGCGGCGCCGAAGAAGAACGCCCCGGTGATGCGATAGACCAGCACGTCCTTGTCGGTGCTGAGCTTGGGATTGTAGGGCACCCGCGCGCCGTCCTCGAAATCCGCACGGTCCTGCGCGACCAGCGGCGTGCTGTCCTCGACGCCGGTCATCTGCGCCATGCGGTTGATGAACAGCACGGCGCCGAGCGCAAAGCCGACCAGGATGCCCTCGGTGAGATCGCGGAAGACCGTCAGCCCGAAGGTCGCGAGCAACACCGTGGCATCGCCCCAGGACGATCGGATCAGGGTGGCGAACTCGTGCTTCTCGGCCATGTTCCAGGCCACCACCACCAGCACCGCGGCGAGCGCCGACAGCGGGATGTAGCTCGCGAGCGGAGCCGCGATCAGCATGAACACCAGCAGGAACAGCGAATGCAGCATGCCCGACACCGGCCCGCGTGCGCCGGCGCGAACGTTGGTGGCGGTGCGCGCGATGGTGCCGGTGACGCAGATGCCGCCGAACAACGCCGAGCCGACATTGGCAAAGCCCTGCGCCACCAGCTCGCAGTTCGAGCGATGGCGACGGCCGGTCATGCCGTCGGCGACGACGGCCGACAGCAGCGATTCGATGGCGCCGAGCAGTGCGAAGGCGATCGCGTCGGGGAACACCGCCTGGACCTTGGCGAGCGAGAACGCCGGCAACGCCGGCGCCGGCAGCTCGCGCGGGATACCGCCGAATTTCGTCCCAATGGTCTCGACCGGAAGCTGCAGCGCGAAGGTGATAATGGCCGCGACCACGACCGCGATCAGGATGCCGGGCCAGGTCGGCCGCAGATGCTTGAGGCCGATGATGATCGCGATCGACAGCGCGGCCGTCACGACCGCAGACATGCTCGCGGTCGGCGCGCCATGCGCGAGCGCCGTGAGCTTCGGAAGCAGCTCGCCCGGTTCCTTGCCCGCAAGCGTGATACCGAACAGATCCTTCAGCTGGCTGGCAAAGATGATGACGGCGATGCCCGCGGTGAAGCCGACCGTGACCGGATAGGGAATGAACTTGATGTAGGTGCCGAGCCGCAAATATCCTGCGATCACCAGGATCACGCCGGACATCATCGTCGCGATCAGCAGGCCATCGAGACCCTGGCGATCGACCGTCGCAGCGACCAGCACGATGAAGGCACCCGCGGGACCGCCGATCTGAAAGCGGCTGCCGCCGAGCAGCGAGACCAGGAAGCCGCCGATCACGGCGGTGTAGAGACCACGCCCCGGCGAGACACCGGAGGCGATCGCGATCGCCATCGACAGCGGCAGCGCCACGATCGCCACCGTCAGGCCCGCCAGCGCGTCGGCGCGAAAGTCGCTGAGGCCGTAGCCCTCGCGCAAGACCGTCAGGAGTTTGGGGGAATAAAGCTCGGCGAAGGTCGGCTCATGATGTCCGACCCGCCCGTGCGAACGGTGTTCGTTTGCGATGCTCATGCCCATCACGCTCCCGTCGCCTCATCGGGCCGCGGCGCAGCCGACGATGCGTCCCACACGAAGCGCCCAGGGGCCCCGTGCCGCGCGATGAGCCTAGCTCGCGTCATCGCGCACAATGTCAGTTTGACGGCCCATGCGGCGGGGCGGCCCCGGGTCCTTCAGGCGAACACCACGCCCGCCATTCTCGCTGCGGGAATGCTCACCGATCAGATCCACGCCCGCACGATTGAGCGCATCGACGACCTTGGTCAGCGAGTCCACCACGCCGCGGACGTTGCCCGTTGAGGCTTCCATCCGCTGGATCGTCGGCAGCGACACGCCGGCCAGCTCGGCCAAGGTTCTCTGATCTATCCCGAGCAGCGCACGGGCTGCTCGCATCTGGAACGACGTGATCACGATGGCCTCACGTAGCAGACACCATAAATGATGTCTGAGACAAAGACAATGATGTAAAATACATCATAAATTGCTTTCGGAGGCAAGCTGGAACCGGCCCTCGCCCACTGTTCCCTGCGCGCCCGAGCAAAGGTCCCGACGCGATCCGGCCCGCCATCCCGAGAGAGGATGACGGGCCGGTGCTGCTCGGCGCGGAGCGTTCGGCTCAGGCGGCGTCGCGGTGGGAGGCGATGATGTGGTCGGCGGCGCGGCCCGTCACCTCGGCCATGTGGTCGAACTGGCGGGTGAAGCTGCCGGCGCCGGCCGTGGCCGAGCGCAATTCGACGATCAGCTCGCCGATCTCGGCCTCCGGCATCATCGCGCGGACGCAATCCCAGCCCGGCCAGCCGTCGCGGGTGTCGAACGACAGGATCTGGCCGCGCCGCGCCGACAGGATCGCGTTGATCCTGGCGGTCGCTTCCGTGGGGCAGACGATCTCAACGGTGTGAATCGGCTCCAGCAGCACCGGCTGGCATTGCGGCAGCCCCTCGCCGACGCCGACCCGCGCCGCGGTGCGGAACGCGAGGTCGGACGAATCCACGCTGTGATAGGAGCCGTCGGTCAGCGTGACCTCGACGTCGATCACCGGAAAGCCCAGGGGGCCGCGGGCCATTGCGTCGACAACGCCCTCCTCCACCGCCGGGATGTAGTTGCGCGGCACCGCGCCGCCGACCACCTTCTCGGCAAAGCGGAAGCCTTCGCCGCGCGGCAGCGGCCTGATGTCGAGCACGACGTCGCCGAACTGGCCGTGACCGCCGGACTGCTTCTTGTGGCGGCCGCGCTGCGTGATCGGCTTGCGGATGGTCTCCTGATAGCCGATCGCAGGCTGATGCGATTTCACGTTGACGCCGAAACGGTCGCGCAACCGCTCCAGCGCGACGCGCAGATGCATCTCGCCCTGCCCCCACAGCACCGTGTCGTGGGTGCGCGGGTTCTGTACCATCGTCAGCGATGGATCCTCCTCGTGGAGCCGCTGCAAGGCCTGGCCGAGCTTGACGTCGTCCTTGCGGTCCACGGCGGCGATCGAGAGCGCCAGCACGGGTGGGCACGCCTCGACCTTTGCCAGCGGCAGCGGCGCCGTCTTGCCGGTCGCAACCGTATCTCCGGTCTTGACCGCATCGAGCTTGCCGAGCGCGACCGTGTCGCCGGCTTCGGCGCCCGCGCGCTTGCTGTCATAGGCGCCGGTCGCAGCCAGGATGCCGGACACGCGCGCCGCCTCGCCCGAAGCGGCATGCAGCGTCGCGCCGTCGTCGAGATGGCCCGAAAGCAGGCGCGTCAATGACAGCTTGCCGCCATGCTGCAGGTGCAACGTCTTGAAGACGTAGCCGAGCGCCTCCTTCGCGTCCTTCACGCCCAGCCGCTGCGCGGTCTCGGCGATTCCGGGCGCCTCGTGGCGCAGCGCCTTCATCAGCCTCAGCACGCCGTTCTCGCGCAGCGCCGAGCCGAGCAGCACCGGGCAGATCAGCCCCTCGCGCAATTCGCGCGCGAGATCGTCGAACACGGCGTCGCGCGGCGGCGGGATGTCCTCCAGCAGTTGCTCCATGAGCGCGTCATCGTGATCGGCGAGCTTCTCCAGCATCGAGAAGCGCGCCTCCTTCTCGCGGTCGAGATCGCCGCCTTCGAGCCCAACGACTTCCGACGCCTTGTGCTCGCGATAGATGAAGGCGCGCTCCAGCGCGAGGTCGACGAAGCCCTCGATCAGCTCGCCGTTCCAGATCGGAATCTGGCGCAGCACCAGCGGCACGCGCGAGGCCGGCTGCAATGTGGCAAGCGTCTCCCTGATGCGCGCATTGGCGCGGTCGATCTTGTTGAGGAACAGGAAGCGCGGGATGCGCAGCTCCTCGAGCTCGCGCAGGATGATCTGCAATTGCGGCAGCTTCTTCTCGTCGGCCTCGCAGACCACGACGGCGGCATCGACCGCCGGCAGCGCCGCGCGCATGTCGTGGATGAATTCGATCGAGCCGGGACAATCGAGGAAGGTGTAGCTGTCGCCCATGAAGGTCGTAGTCGCCGCCGTCATGGCGACGCTCATCTTGTGCTGACGCGCCTCCGGGCTGGCATCGCCGACGGATGTGCCGGCGTCGACGCTGCCCGCGCGTGGGATTACGCCCGTCCGCGCCAGAATCGCCTCCAACAGAGTGGTTTTACCGCTTTGGAAAGGGCCCACCAGCGCAATGCACCGTGGACCGCGGGGACTTCTCAGGTCTTGTCCCATTCGCCGCCTCCTCGTTGTGGAGCTCGGCCCTTGATTGGGTCGGCAAAGCCGAATGCTCTGCCTCGGCTGCCGCTTTGGCAAGCAGGGGGCCCGCGAAAAACGTCGCTGCAGTGCGGGGAGTCCGCCGCCTTCCCGCACGATGGCGGGAAGAGCGGCTATTCACGGCAAAGGGAAGATCACCGACCCGGGCGCAATTCGAGGCTTTGCAGCCCCGCCGAGACGCTGAGGCCGACTTGGCCCTGGACGCTGAGCGGCTGCAGCGCGATCGAGTTGGCGGAACCGCCGACCAGCACGTTGCCGCCGACACCGACGCCGACCGCGGCCGAGCCCTGGGCGCCGGCATAGTCGCCGGAGAGATCGCCCGGCCCGAGCCGTGCAACCGGGGCATAGACCACCCAGGCCAGCAGCGATTCCTGAGTGATGCCGAGATCGAGGCCGACCTTGCGGATGGTCGCGACGTAACGATCCTCCGGCAGCCCGTCGGCGCGCAGCACGCAGCCGAGATGGGTGACCGAGCCGACGATGAAGCCGACGCTGGCGCCACCGCGGCATTCGAGGACGCCGACCCGCACGCGATCTTGCGCCTGGGCAGCGCCGCCGATGCAGAGGACGACCGCAGCAGCGAGCCCGGCGAGGATGGTCGAGCGCATGAATAAAACTCCGGCTGAAATGAACGTGTGATGCAGCTCCGTCGATCGGACGCACGATCGCGGGCGATCACATCTATGCCACAAGCCTTACGGTCGCACCAGATTCGCAGCGCCGTCAGCACGAGCCGGCGCGCCGACGCAGGCAGCGACTGCGACGCGTTCGCCCGAACGCTTCCGCGGCTCAGCGATAGAAGCGCGAGAAATAGGACGATGAACGGCTTGGGCTCGGGTGGATCGGCAGCAGCGGCACCAGCTCGACCTCGGTGATTCCGGCAGCGATGTTCAGGCCGGTCTGCCCCTGCAGGCTGATCGGCTGCAGGGCGGCGGCGCGATCGGTGTCGCGCACCAGGAAGCTGCCGCCGAAGCCGACCAGAGCCGCGGCGTTGGCGGACAATCCGCCGTAGCGCCCGCGCAGCTCGCTGCGGCCGAAATCGTTGACCGGTGCGCTGACCGCCCACGCCATCCTGGTCTCATCCGTCAGCCCGACATCGAGGCCGTAGCGCCGGACCTTGGCGACATAGCGCTCCGGCTGGCGGCCCTGGCTGCGAAACACGCAGCGCAGGCGTGACTGGGACATCACGAGCTTGCCGGAAGTCTTTCGTCCCGCGCACTCGAGCACACCGGCGCGCATGGGGCGATTTGCGTGGGCTTGCGCGAACGGAGCAACCGACACAAGCAACATGATCGACAGCAGAAGCAGCCGCATCGAACTCCAACCCTACGCCACCAGACTTATCGACCGACAAGAGAAAGGCGCCATGTTCAAAACATGGCGCCTTTCGGCCTGGAACTTGGCTTCTGGAGTTTCGAGACGGATGTTGCCCGATTACCTCAGATTGCCGCAGAAGCGCTGGATGCGCTTGCAGGCGTCCTCAAGGTCGGAGGTCTTGGTCGCGTAGGAGATGCGGAACGCCGGGCCGAGGCCGAACGCCGAGCCGTGCACCACCGCGACGCCCTCGGTCTCCAGGAGCTCGGTGACGAAGGCCTCGTCGTTGTCGATCACCTTGCCCGACGGCGCAGTCTTGCCGATCGTGCCGGCGCAGGACGGATAGACGTAGAACGCGCCTTCCGGCCGCGGGCATTCGATGCCGCTCGCCTGATTCAGCATCGAGACCACGAGGTCGCGGCGCTCCTTGAACACCTTGTTGTTCGCGGGAATGAAGTCCTGCGGACCGTTCAAGGCTTCCACCGCCGCCCATTGCGCGATCGAGCACGGGTTCGAGGTCGACTGCGACTGGATCGTCGCCATCGCCTTGATCAGGTGCGCCGGACCGCCGGCATAGCCGATGCGCCAGCCGGTCATGCAATAGGCCTTGGAGACACCGTTCACGGTCAGCGTGCGGTCGTACAACGACGGCTCGACCTGCGCCGGCGTGGTGAACACGAAGTCGTCATAGACGAGGTGCTCGTACATGTCGTCGGTCATGATCCAGACATGCGGATGCTTGACCAGCACCTCGGTGAGCGCCTTCAGCTCGGCCTTGGTATAGGCCGCGCCGGTCGGATTCGACGGCGAGCACAGGATCAGCCACTTGGTCTTCGGCGTGATCGCCTTCTCCAACGCCTCCGGCTGCAGCTTGAAGCCATGCGCCGCGGTGCAGACCACCGGCACCGGCTCGCCGCCGGCGAGCGCCACCATTTCCGGATAGCTGACCCAGTACGGCGCCGGGATGATCACCTGGTCGCCAGGATTGATGGTCGCCATCAACGCATTGTACAGCACCTGCTTGCCGCCGACGCCGACGATCACCTGGTTCGGCTTATAGGTGAGGCCGTTCTCGCGCTGGAACTTGCCGATGATGGCTTCCTTCAGCTCGGGGATGCCGTCGACCGCGGTATACTTGGTCTTGCCGTCCCGGATCGCCTGGATCGCAGCTTCCTTGATGTTGTCCGGGGTGTCGAAATCCGGCTCGCCGGCGCCGAGGCCGATGACGTTGCGGCCCGCCGCTTTGAGGACGCGCGCTTTATCCGTGACCGCGATGGTCGCGGACGGCTTCACACGGTCGAGCGCAGCGGCGAGAAAGGACATCATCAGCTCCTATGCAGGCGTCGTGGATCACCCCTTCAGGGCCACGACCAGTCATGTCAGGGAAACGCCTGCTTTTAAGGCCCGCGGCGCGGCATCGCAAGAAGCTTGGGCACATGGCTCCCAAGACTTTAGAGAACGTTAAAGCCGCCCCGCTAGCGTGCCCGAACGATTGTCCAGATTTTCAGGCCGAAATGACCGATATCGGGTGCGCCCTGCGATCCGGCGACTGGCTCACGGCCGCGCGGATCAAGTCCTACAGCTGGATTCTGCTCGCGTTCACGATCGCTGCGATCGTGGGCTGGGTCGCGCTGTCCGACGGGCTGATCGACCGCAACGGCAAGCCGATCGGGACCGACTTCTCCAACGTCTATGCGGCAGGCGTGCTGACCCTTCACGGCAAGGCGGCCGATGCCTACGATCCGCCGCTGCAGCATGCGATGGAAAAGGCCGTGTTCGATGGCCGCGACGTGCCGTTTTTCGGCTGGCACTACCCGCCCTTCTTCTTCGCGATCGCCGCCATCACCGCCCTGCTGCCCTATGCCGGAGGGCTCGCGCTCTGGGTCGTGTCGAGCCTGCTCGCATACCTCGCGGTCATGCGCGCGATCCTGCCGCGTTCCGAGACCCTGCTGGTGGCGACCGCCTTTCCCGCCGTGTTAATCAACATCGGTCACGGCCAGAACGCATTCTTCACCGCGGCGCTGCTCGGCGGCGCGCTGTTGCTGATGGAGCGCGGCCGGCCGTGGGCGGCCGGCATCCTGATCGGCCTGCTCGCCTACAAGCCGCAATTCGGCGTCCTCATTCCCGTGGCGCTGCTCGCAGGCACGCGCTGGCCGACGATCGCTGCTGCAGCCGCCACGGTGGCCGCGCTGGTCGCGATCAGCTTCGCCGCGCTCGGCAACGAGGTCTGGCACGCCTTCTTCCAGTCCATGACATTCACACAGAGCGTCGTGCTCGAGCAAGGCGGCACCGGCTGGGAAAAGATCCAGTCGGTATTCTCCGCCGCGCGCCATTGGGGCGCCGATGTCAGGTCCGCCTATGCGCTGCAAAGCCTGCTGGCGCTGTCGCTCGCGGCCGGACTTGCCTGGCTCTGGCAGAGCGAGGCTGCGTTCGATCTCAAGGCTTCGGCACTGGCGAGCGCGAGCCTGCTGGCGACGCCCTACGTGCTCGACTACGACCTCGTGGTCGTTGCGGTTGCGATCATTTTCTTCGTCCGGCACGGCCTCGCGAACGGCTTTCGCGACTACGAGCTCAGCGTGCTCGCGGCCGCCTGGATCGTGCCGCTGCTCTCGCGCAGCGTCGCCGGGCTGACGACGATACCGCTGGGCCTCATCATTCTGATGGCCCTGTTCGCGCTGACCCTCCGCCGCGCACTCACCGATCGCGCCGTCGAGATCGGTGGACACGCGCGCATCGCACAAGCGTGATCTCGATTGTTTGAATCTATTGGAAAGTTGTTATTCGAGAGTGCAGTGCAGTAGCGCATTTCGACTTTTTCCATCCGCCGGCACTTGCAGCCTGCGCTCATCGGCATCATTGTCTGGCCGCATTGCGGGACGATCTGGCGTCCGGATGCGCGATGCGTCCAACCCTTGATTCCTCGAACTCGAAATCGGCCGGATGTACAAGCTCTATTCGATGCAGCGGTCAGGCAACAGCTACAAGGTCCGCCTTGCGCTCGCGCTTCTGAACGCGCCCTATCAGGCGATCGAGATCGACATTCTGCGCGGCGAGAGCCGCACGCCGGATTTTCTCGCCAAGAATCCGAGCGGCCAGGTGCCGCTGCTGGAAGTCGGCGAGGACCGCTTCATCGCCGAATCGAACGCGATCCTCTGGTATGTCGCCGGCGGCACGCCGCTGGTGCCGGAGCAGCGCATCGAGCGCGCCGAAGCGCTGCAATGGATGTTCTTCGAGCAGCATGCGCTCGAGCCGAACATCGGCGCCGCCTATTTCTGGCTGCTCCTGGTCAAGGGCGGGCGCGACCTGCAGACCCATGCGCTGGAGGACTGGATGGAGCGCGGCTATGCCGCGCTCCAGGTGATGGAGAATCATCTCAAGAGCAACGATTACTTTGCCGCGAAACAGCTGACGGTCGCCGACATCGCGCTCTACGGCTACACGCACGTCGCCGATCGCTGCGACTTCGATCTGTCGACCTTCCCGAAGATCCGCAACTGGCTGCGCCGCGTCGAACAGACGCCCGGCTTCGTCGCGATGGACTGGCAGCCGGCGCTGATCGATTCGGCCGGCATCGCCGCCGACTACGGGTGACATGCACACCGTAAGACTACCGACCGCCCGTAGAACAGCGGGGAAAATACACGTTTAGGCGGGAACAAATACCACGAGCGCCATGTTCTTGCCTTTTTTGCTGATTTGCCGCCGCAATCCTGCCCAGCGCGACCTTAGAATTTACCTCTGCGAGTGATTCGCTCGCGGATGTATGGGTAAGGGATTTCGACTTCATGTCCCGGTGGCGTTGTGCTTCCGTTCCGAAGTTCAGTTGGGTCCGCGGCCGCGCGTCGCCGCAGGAGTCGAACCACCGTAGAGGGCTCCGCACGCCCGTCAGCGGCTTTCACGACCACGCAACGCTCACCCTTTCGCCCAGCCTGACCACCGCCGTGGTCGCAACGATCGCGGCCAGCACGCTCTCATTGGGTGTCAGCGTCACCATTGCGGTGGTGTCGATTCGCGCCGTCTTGTCGATGCCCGCTTAGCAGGAAGCCATTTTGACAACCCTTCGCGGTTTTCGCGACAACAGGCGATGATTGTCTCGCACACAAAATGGCGATGAAATCAACGGTCGTAATCGTTGCCGTGACCCTGGCACTCGCGATCCTGCTGGCGGCGTCACTGCTGATCCTGATCGAGCGACGGGGCGAGCTCTCGCTCTCGCCGCTGACCGAGGAGGATCGGTCGGCCTACGTCGAGCTGATGCGGCCGCCCACCGCCGAACCGGTGCTGCCCATCCCTGATTGATCGCGAACGCGGCTGCGCGTATCGAAGGTCCGTCGAGATTCAAAGGGACGACGAATCCTTCATGCACGAAGCACTCACTGTGCGCGCCATCGCGCGCGACGACCATGATCGCTGGCTGCCGCTCTGGGACGGCTACAACGCCTTCTACGGCCGTTCCGGGCCGACGGCGCTGCCGGTCGAGGTGACCGCGATGACATGGTCGCGCTTCTTCGATGCCGACGAGCCGGTGCATGCCCTGGTCGCCGAGAGCGGCGGCGAGCTGATCGGCCTGGCGCATTACCTGTTTCATCGCGCCACCACCACGATCGGGCCGCTTTGCTATCTCAACGACCTGTTCACGAACGAGGCCGCCCGCGGCAAGGGCGTCGGACGGGCGCTGATCGAGGCGGTCTACCGCGAAGCGCGTCAGGCCGGTGCGCCGCGGGTCTATTGGCAGACGCACGAGACCAACACCACGGCACAGGCGCTCTACGACAAGATCGCCGAGCGCTCGGGCTTCATCGTCTACCGCAAGGCGCTGTGAACGGGCGGTGTCACGCCGCCGTCACGGGGGCGGCCTACGCTCCATCGAGCGCCTGATCATCCCCCGTCACCGGTCACGCGTTTCAGCGGTCCCCGTCAGTCGCCGTCTCTGACCGGGGCCGCATTTTTTTGTCTGGCCTTGGTCGTTGGACGTGGCGCGTCTCACGCCACGTTCGTCGTCGTGTCCTGCTGCTCCAATGGTGCCAGCTGAGAAGCCTTCGCCTGCGCGGCTTCGATGCACATTCTGACAGCCTCGCCCATGCTCGCCGCGACCAGATCGGCCTTGGTGGCTTCTTGCAGCACCTTCGCGGCCTCCTGATCGACGTCGGCCGCGCAGCAGACCAACATCACTTTTGCTCTGGGGAGCCGTCGCTTCAAGCGACGAACGGAGTAGCGCATATGTGCGACGCCGGAATTGCCGATATAGATCAGGCAGGCAATCGCAACACCTGCGGGCTCGAGCTTGATGACGTTCGCCGTCGAGAGCGCCTCCGCTCCTGAGACCTTCGCGCCCAACCCGTGCGCCGACGACAGTTGCGCGAGAATCACCGCCGCCGCTTCGTCGATCGGGGTTCGCCCGGCCACGCACAGGACCGGCTGCTCGCTCCGCCATCCTTCGGCGAGATTGTCCTTGCTGAGGATGGGTATCGTGTCGATGGCCCCACTGCTGGACGAGCTGTCGACGGCCGATGCCGCCTCCGGATCGCTGGTGGTCTCGCGTTTCGCCAGCGGACCATCATTCTGATCGGAAAGATCGGCGGTCAACTCGGCGACGGCGTCACGGATCGTTGCAAGGCGATCATAGGCGAGCGCCCCCCGGTCGGCGTCGGCTTGGGCCAATTGCAGCCCCTTCACCGCGACCTCGTCGCAATAGGCAATCAACGAGCGCTCCTTCAAGAACTCCTCTGCCTTCTCGGCCGCTTCCGTCGGATCGTTCGCAAGCATGCGCTGGTAGAAGATCTCGGGAGGAGACAGCGCTGGACGATCACCGAACATGACGTCGAGGAACTCCAGGCGCTCCACATGTCGTCCGATGACGACCAGGCAGACCGTCAGCGGCGTCGCGAGCACCAACCCGATTGGGCCCCACAGCGCGGTCCAGAACGCGGCTGAAACGACCACCGCCACGGGGGACAGGCCCGTGCTGCGCCCATAGACCATCGGTTCGATGACGTGGCCGAGCAACGGCTCGACCACGAGAAACAGGGCCAGCGTCCAAATCAGCATCGACCAGCCAGGGTCGACCGCTGCCGCCAGAGCAAGCGGAAACGCCGCGGCGATGACGGCGCCGATATAGGGCACGAACCGAAGCGCTGCGGCGAGGATTCCCCAAAGGAGGGCGCTGGGGATGCCGATGAACCACAAGCCGACGCCGATCACGACGCCGAACCCGCCGTTCAGGGCGAGCTGGGTGAGGAACAGCCGGCTGAGCCTGTAAGCCGCATCATCGAGCGCCGCCGTGGTGCGCTGCAGGTCCGATGAGCCCGCAAGGCGGATGAGCCGATTCCGCAGGTCCTCGCGTTGAAGCAATATGAAGATCACGAAGATGATGATGATGCCGGTCGTCGCCAGCGGATGAATGAGCGGCGAAATCAGCGTGCGAAGACTGTCCAGCGCTCCAGGATCGGGCTGCCGGACCTCCACCGGGATCGGGGTCACAGGGACTGGGGAATTCGTTCGAAGTCCGCTCGGCGGCCGAGCCGCTTCCGGCTCTTTCGGTTTGTCGAGTTCCTTACCCAGATCCTTGAGCATGTCCGATGCACGCTCGAGCGTCCCTCTCCCGGCTTTGGTGTCGCGGAACGACTGGATCTTGTTGCTCATCGTCGATTGATAGTTCGGCAACTCGCTGGCGAGCTGGGTGAGCTGGGTGGCGAGCAGGCTGCCCAGCGTAAAGATCACGACGAACGCGAGAACGACCACGCTGACGACGGCCAGTCCGCGCGGGGCGCGAAGCCGCTGCAGTTGCGCGACCAGTGGCGCCAATACGAAGCTGAGCAGGATGGCCAGGGCCACGGGGACCAGGATATCACGACCGAAATACAGCAGCCCGATGATGATGACCGCAAAAATGGCGACGGCCAACGCGCTGATCAGCCCGAGAACTTCCTCTGGGGTGCGGACCTTGAGCGGCTGTCTGATGAGCATCGAATCTCTCTGCGAACGAGGAAGGGCGGCGCACGTCGCTCATGCGGTCAGGCTGTCAACGTCGACGAAGGTGGCGCGTTGCAACGGAGGGAAGCTTCTGACGATGTCGCCGGCGCCGGTGGTCATATGCCGAAAGGTTCGTCTCGATCCGAGCAACCATCCCGGCCCTCGCTAGAACAGAACGACCGAAGGCGCTGGCCGGCGCTGCCCGCCCTGCCGGACATTCGGCTTCCTGTTTCAGACACGCGATAACAGCCTCGTGAGGCTCCAGTTCCCGAGAGCGCCTGACGTCGCCTGCGCGTCTGCCGACGGCTACGACTGCTCAGCTTCGGCGCGCCGTCGCACCTGCTCGAATCAGCCGGACCTTCGCTATGGCGTTGTCCTTGTTGACGCCAGCAGGCCCGGCGGACCGGCTGGCCCGGCGCGAGCAGCTTGCGATGGCGCACGACCGGCGGCCGTCCGGGTCCTGTCGGCCGCCGCGTCGCTTCAGCGCAAAACGAGCGTCCGCTCGGCCGTGCTCAGCCAAGACGGGTCGCGGACACGGATCGCGATGGTGGGCTTTGTCCTACGTCTTGCTGCCCACCGTTTGGCGGACCTCGAACCCCTCGAACTGCGGCGGGCCGAGATAGTGCACCTTGGTGTCGCCGGCCCGCTGGTGCGCGGCGCGGAATGCTTCGGACTTGGTCCAGTCCTCGAACGTCGTCTTCGACGCCCAGATCGTATGCGAGGCGTAGAGCGTATGATCCTCGGCTTCCGGTCCCTTCAACAGGTGAAACTCGACGAAGCCCGGCACCTTGTCGAGATGGCTGTCGCGCGACAGCCAGACCTGCTCGAAGGCGGCCTCCGAGCCCTTGGCGACGCGAAAACGATTCATGGCGATGAACATGCTGATCTCCTGAGGGATGAATGCCGCAGGTCGAGGAGTAGCAGACTTCGCGGTGCAATGCGCCTGCGACGACGGCCGCTGATGCCGCAATGTGGAAGGCTTCAGGACGCCTGATCAGGAAATGGCGCAAGCGAGCCTTACGCTACGAGCCCCTTGATCGGCTTCACGGCCGCGCTGTCCGGAAACACCGCGCCGCCAAGCGCGTGCTCGCCGATGCCGAGATGATCGGCGAGTACGCCCTTGAACACCGCGCGAAGATCCGTCGTCGGCGCAAGATCGCGTCCCTGGTAGAGGCTCGCCATCTTCAGCGTCGGCCAGTCGGCGATCACCCGTCCGCCCTTCACCGCACCGCCGGCAAGCAGCGCAATCGTCCCGGTCCCATGATCGGTCCCCTGGGTGCCGTTGATCCTTGCCGTGCGCCCGAACTCGGTTGCGACCACCACGACCGTATCGCGCCAGCACGGGCCAAGCCCACTTTCGAACTCGGCGAGCGCACCGTCGAGACCCGACAAGAGCTGCGCCAGCCGACCGACCGCACCACCTTCATTGGCATGCGTGTCCCAACCGTCGAACGCCAGCGCGGCGATGCGCGGACCATCATCCGCGGCGATCAGCTTCGCCGCGCCGCGCGCGACCTGGCGCATCGCCGCGATCTGGTTGCCGCCCGGCTTCGGCTTCATGTCGTCACCGACCGCGACCTTCTCGAGCTTGAGCCCTTGCGACAACGCAGCCGCCAACGCGGGATCGCGATGCGCATAGAGGTCGACCAGCCGCATCGCAGTGTCGTCATCGGCCTGCGGCACCGTCACCGGCGCCCAACCGACGGTGGGCGCTGCGCCGCGCAGCACCAGCGGCGACGTCGGACCGACCGCGAGCGCGCCCGCGACGCGGGGGCCGCGCGGCAGAGCCTCGACTGCGCGGTTCAGCCAGCCCGATTGCACGCGGCCAGGACCGGCGAAGCCGCTTTCGAGCACGTCCTGACCATCGAAATGCGAGCGCTCGCGATACGGTGTCGCGACCGCGTGAACCACGGCAGCCTGCTTGTCGCGATACATTCGCGCGAATTCCGGCATCGACGGATGCAGCGCAAAGAACGAATCGAGCGGCAGCGCCGGATTTGGTCCCGCCGTCGTCAGCGCGATCGCGCCATGCAGTCCGGCGTAGTCGGGATCGCCGACCGGCGCGACGGTGGCGAGGCCATCGAGCGCGCCGCGCAGGATCACGACGATCAGCCGCGGGTCGCGCTGGCCGGCGGCCCGCGCGAATTTCGGCAGATAGCCCCAGGCCGCAAAGGACGCGCCTGCCAGCAGCAGATGGCGTCGCGAGGTCAACAGCGAGGTCGCGATCCGGTCCATCGTCATCTCCTCTGGAATTCCGGCGACATCAGCAACAACGCCAGCGCCTGCTGGCGCGATTCCGCACGCTCGATCGTGCGCCGCGTCTCCGTCGAGGTCGCATCGCCCGCGACGAGATCGAGCAGGTCACGCGGATCGAGATTGTTGCCGAGACGTGCGGCGAGTTGCGCGGAAATGTCCAGCCGCAGCTTCATGCCCTCAGGGGCAGCCCACATCGCGTTGGTATCAGCAAATCCGTTTGGTCCTGCGGGCGCCCATAGCGGCTGGCCGAGCGTGTTCAGGGAACTGAGATAGAAGCCGGGATCTTCCGGCACGCGCGCAAGCAGCCGGCCGCCGGCGACCAGGAACTCATAGGGCGAACGGATCTTGGTCAGCGGCGCCGACCAGGCCTCGTCGGAGTCGACCAGCGCCAAGGTCAGCGCCTTGAGGTCGCCATCGCTCTTCTTGAACACGGCTTCGAGCCGGGCGACGAGCGCGGGAGGCGGATCATCGGCGACGAAATGGCGCGCGAGCCTGGTGGCGATGAACTTCGCCGTCGAGGGATGGCGGGCGATGTCCGCGAGCGCGGCCTCGCCCTGCGCGAGACCGTCATCCTGATAGACCTTGCCGAGCAGGGTCTGCGGCCCCGGCTGGTGCGCATTGGCATTGAACACAAAGCTGCCGGGCGCCGTGTTGCGGCTGTTGCGGCCGGCAAAGCTCCAGCCGGTGATGATGCGCGCCAGCGAGGTCACGTCCTCCTGGGTGTAGCCGCCGCCGACACCCAGCGTGTGCAGCTCCATGATCTCGCGCGCAAGGTTCTCGTTGAGGCCGCGCTTGCGGTTCTGGCCGGCGCGCGAGTCCGGTCCGAGCGATTCCTGGTTGTCGAGGAAGAACAGCATCGCCGGATGCTGCTCGACCGCCTTCAGCATGTCGGCGAAGCGTCCGAGCACGTGCGGCCGGATCGCCTCGCGCTCGAACGCACCGGCCCACATCCGCGCCAACTCGCCCTTGCCTGCGGAGATGCAGAAATGATTCGACCAGAACGCCACCAGCCGCTCGGTGAAGCCGCAATCGGCGAGCACGGCGCGCTGCAGCCGCGCCAGCGCCTCGGCACGGAACGTCTTCTGGACGACGTTGGGCGGCTGCTGAGCCTGCGCGGGCTTTGCCGGCGTCCCCTGCATCGCGGGTGCAGGGTCGGCGCCGGCTGCTGGGGCCGCCGATGGCGTTGCGGCCGTGGCTTTGTCCGCGCCGTTCGTGGACAGGCCGCGCGTGGGGCTGGACTGCTCCTGCGGCGCAGCCTCCGACTTCGCGGCCTCGCGGGCCCGCTTGACCTCGTCCTGATAGGCGAAGACGGCATCGGCGAGTGCGGGCGTCGACTGCAGACCCGGCGCCTCCAAGAGCGCTCCATTGGGACGCCCGAGCTCGGCCTTGACGAAGCCGCGCGGGTCCGACGCCGCATTGACGAGATCGCCCGAGGCGCCGCCACGCGCGCCGAAGCCGAAGCGATTCAATGCAACAAGAGCCGCTCGGGCATCACGCGCCATGCCACATCCTCGACCCCGTCATCGCGGGAGCTCCCGAAACGCTGTGTTGCCGCGACCGCAGACTGCGATGGCGCGGCAGATTGTCACGCACTATACTTGCCCCGGCAGATGAACCGGACATGAAAAGGGGCTGGTCGGACGTGGCTCCGAACGTGACAAATCGTTTAGCGGACATGACCGCGCGGCGACTCACCTGCGAGTCGTGCGGCGCGGAGTTCAGCTGCGATCCCGGCGGCTCCTGCTGGTGCTTCGAGGAGGCCGTGCGCCTGCCACTGCCCAAGACCGGACAGAGCAATTTCAAGGACTGCCTGTGCGCCAACTGCCTCAAGAGACTGGCGGGCAAACCGGAGGCAGGATCGTGACGCGCTGGCACGTCGAAGCGGTCCTGCTCGACATGGACGGAACGCTGCTCGACACCGAGAAGGTCTATCTCGAAGCTGCGATCGCGGCGCTGAATGCGCTCGGCTACAGCGACGGCGTCGTCGAGCTCTGCCATGCGATGATCGGCATTCCCGGACCCGACAACGAGCAGACCCTGCGCGACCATTTCGGCGACAATTTTCCGCTGGTCGAAGTCAACCGCCTGTTCGCGGCCAAGACGGTCGAGATCCTGCAGGCGGGCATGCCGCTGAAGCGCGGCGTCGTCGCGCTGCTCGACGCGATCGACGCGGTCGGCCTGCCCAAGGCCGTCGTCACCTCGTCCTCGCGCAGCACGGCCGCGGAGCATCTCCGCCTCGCCCGCATCAACCACCGCTTCGATGCGGTCCTGACGCGCGACGACGTGACCCGCGCCAAACCGCATCCGGACCTCTATCTGCTCGCCGCGGAACGGCTACGGACGCGCGCGCCGGCCTGCGTCGCGATCGAGGATTCCAATCCCGGCGTCGCCTCGGCGCACGCCGCAGGCGCAATCACCTTGATGGTGCCGGACATCGTGCCGCCGAACGATCATTCGCGGGCGAATGCGGCGGCCGTGCTGCCGGATCTCGATGCCGCCATCGCGCTGCTCGCGCGCCGTTCGGTGTTGCCCGTCAAGACATGACGTCACGTCGGCAGGCACGTCCGGCCATGCCGCTAATTCATCAGCCATTGTCTTCAAAGGCGGCAGAAGACGGTCACGATCGGTTCACGTCGTTGCGCGCCGCCGGCGGCCCTATCGGATGCATTAACCCGCACGCACTACCGTACAGGCGTTGGCGGATGGGCTTCTTTCATGTTGCGATTTATTGGCGCCGCAGGTGCGGCATTTTTGGTTGCGTTCGCAGGTGTGAGTTGGGCGGTGAGAGGCTTTCCGCTTCCAGATGGACCGTGGCGGGGCATGACTCGGACGGCTTCGATTGAAACCGCGGCAAATCTCGCTGCGCCCTTGCGCGAGAGCGGGGCCGTTGTGACGCCTCTATCTCCCCTGGTGGACAAGACCTTCGGCGGCCCGGAGGCAAAGGAGTTCGAGCGCAAGGCGTGGCTCGCGGAGCATACCTCGCAGAGCGACAAGAATCCCAAGCTCGACGCGTTGCGCATGGACGCGCTGCAGGCCGCGACGGCCTACAAGCTGTCGCCATGCGACAAGACCATGAAGCAGAACCTGGTGGACGCACTGACAGCCTATACTCGCGCCTATGTCGCCAAGCTGGATTGCAAGCGGCAGTTCTGGGGCGCAAAAATCTGCACGGACAAATCGCTCCAGGAGGCGGCCGACAGCGTCGGCACGCCGCTCGATCAGCGTGTGAGGGAGGCCTTGTTCGAAGCCTTCGACGAGAAGGGGATCACCAAGGCGGACTTTCCGGCCGATGTGCGCGAGGACGTCCCGATGTTCGCCGGCCCCGGTCTCTGGTCCGACGAATCGTCGGTGTGCCGTATCCGGCAGGCGCAACGCGAACGACGATAGCAAACGAGCGCTGCCATGAACCGGCTGATCTTCATCATCGCAGCCATCCTCGTCTGGCAGGTTGGCGGACGCCTGTTCCTGACCGACGCGCCGAGTGCGGCGGCTGCGTTTCCGCCCGTCACGGGCGCGGAGTTTCAGGACCACGAGAAATACACCGAGGACGCCCGGCGCTCGCAGCGCCAGGACGCGCTGAAGGCGCTCGATCTGGCCTGGAGCGACCGCTGCGGCGCCAATCGCGACAGCTTCATCAGCGGCCTCAACCACTACTACTATCATCGGCAGAACCAGAACGAGCGCTATCCCGAGACCTATGGTCCGGCCGGCGCCGCCTACATCGCCGGCGTCTGGACGACCGCCGAGGATCGCCGGATCGAACGCCTGACCCAGGAAGCCTACGCCGCCGGCTACATCAAGCCATCCGATTTCGACGGCATGGCGAGCCAGATGGTCGCAACGATCGTTCGCGGCGAGCGGGTCAGGGGACGCGGCTGCGCCGGCTGACGGTCCTGCGGGAAGCATATCGCCTCCCCTTTGGCAGCGCCGCCGCGACCAGCGTCCGCGCCGCCGCGCCCGCGGTCTCCATGTAGCTGGCGTCCCGATGCAGCAGCACGACCGCGAATGCGCCGTCGAGCAGCAGCAGCATCTGCCGCGCGAGCTCGCCCGCTTCGGCAATTCCCTGCTCTTCGAACATCGCCTGCAGCCAGGCCTCGAACTTCTTCTTGTGGGCGGCGCCGATCCTGATCGCGGGATGGCCGGGCAGATTGGCGAGCTCCGCGGTGGTGCGCAGGAAGCCGCAGCCGCGCCATTTCGGATGCCGCGCGGCGCGCGCAAGCTGATTGAAGATCCCGGCGATCTTGTCGGGCAGCGCGCCCTCGGTCTCATCGAACCAGCGCTTGAACAGCTCCAGGTTCGGCTGGTCGCGCGCGGCGAGATAGGCCGCGACGAGATCGTCCTTGCTGCGGAAATGATAATACAGCGTCTTCTTGGTGACGCCGGCCTTTTCCGCCACCGCGTCGACGCTGACGGCGCGGATGCCCTCGGCATAGAACAGCCTGCTCGCGGCGGCGACGATGCGGGCGGGCGTGGGATCGGAGGATCGGGGCATGGCGGCGCTCGGTCTCGGTCAATGTATACTCATCAGTGAATATACCTCGGCTGCCGCGACGCCTAGTCTTCGCCTGCTCCAACCGCCAGCCTGCGAGACGCCATGACCGACCTCATCCTGCTCGACATCTCCGACCGCATCGCCACGATCACGCTGAACCGGCCGGAGCGACTGAACGCGCTCAGCTACGCGCTGATCGATCGATTGATGGCCGCGTTCGACCGCATCGAGACCGATGCCGGCGTCAGGGCCGTGATCCTCACCGGCGCGGGACAACGCGCCTTCTCGGCCGGCGCCGACATCGACGAATTCACCGAGAGCGTCCGCAAGGGGCGCGCCGCGGCGCTGCGCGACTTCGTGCGGCGCGGCCAGGCGATGACGGCGCGGCTGGAGGCGTTCCGCAAGCCGGTCGTCGCCGCGGTCAACGGGCTCGCCTTCGGCGGCGGCTGCGAGATCACCGAGGCCGTGCATCTTGCGGTCGCGAGCGAGCGCGCCAGCTTCGCCAAGCCCGAGATCAGGCTCGGCATGCCGCCGACCTTCGGCGGCACGCAGCGGCTGCCGCGGCTGGTCGGCCGCAAGCGCGGACTCGAGCTGCTGCTGACCGGTGACGCTTTCCCGGCGCAGCACGCGCTGGAGATCGGCCTCGTCAACGCCGTCGTGCCGCACGACGAGCTGTTGCCGGCGGCGCGCGCGCTGGCGCAGCGCATCATCCGGCACGGGCCGGACACCATCGCCGGCATCATCACCGCCGCGACGCGAGGGCTCAACATGGCGGTCGGCGAGGGGCTGCAGGTCGAGAGCGAGCAGTTCGCGAGCCTGGTCGGCAGCCGCGATCTCACCGATGGGCTGGCGGCCTGGCGCGAGCGCCGGCCGCCGCGTTTCTAGACCGGGTGGCCCGGCGACTTGCGCGCCAGCCCGTCGAACGCATCGAGCAGCCGCTCGCGCCAGGCATGGACGCTGTCGCTCTCCTCCAGCAGCCGGAACGGGCTCACCACGCGCGCCCATTGGAAGCCGCCGAACACGATGTAGTCGGCATAGTCGGGCGCGTCGCCGCCGATGAAGGCTTGCGTCTTCAAGGTCTGGCGCAGCGGCTCCAGCGATCTGCGGAAGCCGATGACCGCCTGGTCGCGCGTCGCCATGACCTCTTCGAGGCTCTTGCCGAACCGCGCCTCGCGCGATTTGCGAAAATAGTCGGCATCCTCGGCGGCAAGGTTCTTCGGGATGTCGGCGATGATCAGCGGGAAGATGCCGCCGACGATGGCGACGTCACCCCAGGCATTGAGGAAGCGCGCCATCGCGCGGCCGCCGGCGCCGCCGAACAGCGACGGCCGGCCCGGATAGGTGTCCTCGAGGTAGTTGGCGATCGTCCAGGAGTCGGCCACCGCGCGGTCGCCGTCGAGCATGACCGGCACCTTCTCCGATCCATGCGGCGCGATCGCGCTCTTCTCGGTGAAGCGCCACGGAATCGATTCTGCGCTCAGGCCCTTGTGCGCCAGCGCCATCCGCGTGCGCCAGCAATAGGGGCTGAACGGGCGGCCCGCATCGGTCCCGACCAGTTCATACAGCTTCACTGCCATTCCCGGTCTTTCCTCCAACTCCGGACCGTTCTAGCGCGCGACGCGGCCGTTGTCGCGCAACAGCTGCGCGCCGGCATCGGTGACGACGATGAAGAGGCCGACGCCCGCGATCGCCTCGCGCGTGACATAGCCCAGATCGGCGGCATCCTCCCACACCGTCAGCCGCGGGCAGCTCGTTCGCCACGTCGCCACCACCTCGGCATGGCTGCGCGGCGCGCGCGCGATCCATTCGATGAAGTCCAGCACCAGGGGGTATGCCGATACGGCCATGCGCACCTCACTCTGCCGCCGCCGAGCTCTGCGCGGCCAGCAGCAGCCAGCCGCCATAGAGGATGTAGTAGCTCGCCACCGCCGTGATGATGCGGTTGGCCCAGGTGCGGAACTGCTGCTCGCTCATCGCCTCCAGCAGCCGCCGCGCCAGGCTCGTGCCGAGCATCGACGCTCCGACGGCGACGAGCGCGAGCACGGGATCGAGGCCCGCGGCCTGATCGATGATGCCGCCGAAATAGATCAGCTTGGTGAGGTGGCTCGCGACCTGGCACGTCGCCTTGGTGGCGACGATCGAGCGGCGGTCGAACCGCGCGCCGAGAAAGAACGTGTCGAGCAGCGGCCCCGACACCCCGGTCATCAGCATCAGCCCCATGCAGATCGTGCCGTAGATCGCGCCCTGCCAGACGCTGTCCGGATCGGGCCTGAGGCCGGCCGGCATCAGCCGCGCCATGAACGGCGTGACGCCGAGCAGCAGGAGCGCGACCGGCTTGTCAGGCACGTAGCGCACCAGGGACCACAGGCCGAGTGCCAGCGCGCAACCGACGAGATACACCGCGACCGGCCGCCAGCGGATATGCCGGCGCCACAGCACCGCGCGCCAGCCGTTGGACGCCATCTGCGTCGCCGCGTGCAGCACCATCGCCGCCGGCAGCGGCATGATCGCCAAGAGCACGCCGATCAGGATCAGCCCGCCCGCCATGCCGAACAGGCCCGACAGGAACGCCGTCGCCACCATCAGCAATCCGAGCGCTGCAATCAGGGCTGGTGTCATGGCTGATCTCCTCGCCATGCAGATTGTCGCACTGGTGACAGCCGCACAAACCGAGTTATCTTGCCCTCCATCAGTTTTCCTGAGGGCTCGATGAGACGGCTGCTGTTCCTCAACGGCATCAAGGCATTCGAGGCGGCGGCGCGCACCGGCAGCTTCGCCGCGGCCGGCAGCGAGCTCAACGTCTCCGCGGCCGCGATCAGCCGCATGGTCAACCTGCTCGAGCAGCGGCTCGGCGTGGTGCTGTTCGAGCGCAAGGCCAACCGCCTGGCGCTGACCGCGCCGGGGCGCGCCTATCAGAGCGGGCTGACGCCGATCTTCGATGCGCTGTCGAGCCTGACCGCGCAGATCATGGCGCCGTCGTCGATGCGCGTGCTGACGCTCGGCGTCGGTCCGACCTTCGCGATGAAATGGCTGATCCCGCGGCTCGCCGATTTCAGCACCGAGCAGCCGGACATCGAGGTCCGCATCACCACCGGCGGGGCGGCGGTGCCGTTCGGCGACGATTGGAGCTGCGGCATCAAGCTCGGCCACGGCGCCTGGCCGGGTCTCGTCGCCGAGCCGCTGTTCGCCGCCGATCTCGTGCCGGTGTGCACGCCGCGGCTGGCCGCGACCTTGAAGAAACCGGCCGACCTCAAGGGCCCGAGCCTGCTGCGGGTGTCGCATGCGGCCGAGGACTGGGCGCTGTGGCTGAAGGCCGCGGGCGTCACCCGCGTCAGCGCGCGCGGCACCGAGTTCCAGTATTACGGGCATGCGCTGCAGGCCGCGATCGACGGGCTCGGCGTCGCGATGGGCATCCGTCCCTATATCGACGATGACCTCGCGGCGGGACGCCTGGTTGCACCATTCGCACTGACCGTCCCAAAAGGCGAGCGCTGGTATCTTGTCTACCGCCATTTCCAGGCCGGCCAACGTGATTTCGCCGCGTTCCGGCGCTGGATCATGCGCGCAGCGTCGCAACCCGCGACCCGGAATTCTCAGCGCAGGGACGCGCTCAAAAAAGACGCTGACGTGTGAACCTGTTCACAAATGCTCGGACAAACTCATGCTGTTGTTGCAGTTTGGAACATCCAGGACTGCGCAATGACGTATTTGTACGAGGACTTCGCCATCGAGCCGTTCGAAGCAGGACGCGGCTTGTGGCACGCGCGGATCCGCCGCGCGGACATGACCCCGGTGGTGATCAATGGTGTTTCGTTCCCGTCTCTCGAAGTCGGCTTTGCCTGGTCCGATGCAGACATGGCGATCGCCGATGCCAAGAGCCACATCGACCGCTTCCGCAAGCGGTGGGACTGACGACGGCCAGCTGATAGGCCGTCGCTTCGAGCATGCAACGGAGGATATCGACCGCCCCCCGGGAAAAGACGGATAGCGCGACGTGGAACAATCTTCGAGAGTGAAGTCCCCGAGAGTCCATCCGCGCGGCCAGACGGTTCCAAGCCAACAATCCAAACGCCAATTCGAAATGCCGAGTGTATTCGTAATGCGGACTGCAATTCATGGCTGAGCCTGCCGTCAAACACCTCGCTTATTCGGTGCGTACGCGATGCCCGGACTGCGATGCCGAGCTGAGCGTCCTGAGCGTCATCAACGGCCGCGGCGGTTCCGAGTACTGGGCCCTGCAATGCGTCGCCTGCCACGGCGTGCATCTCGACATCGTCGAGCAGCCGACCCGGCATTGAACCGCAGCGAGGCGTCGCTGGAGCGCCATCGCGCGCGCCACGGCTCGCGAGTCGCTTGCTGATCTCGTGTGGCCTTCCGCGTGCAGGCGCATCTCGGGCCGTCCTGCTGCCACCATGCTGTCAGCAAGGCCGCTGCGCGGCGCCCGATCACTCTTTCAAGTCGGCGTCATCCGTCCCATATTCGGGCCATGGCGAAGACCCCCGACACCCCCAAGAAGCCTGGCCGAACTCCGAAATCGAAAGCGCACCGGCCCGACGTGCAGCCGATCGCGCCCGCGCTCGCCGAGCTGCTCAATCCCGCCATCAACCGCGGCGAGAGCGGCATCGGTTCCTCAACGGGACTGAAGCCTCCGCCGGACAATTCCTGGGACCGCCGCAGCGGCGGCGAGGCCGCCGCGCACCGCGCGCGGGCGTCGACCAAGGGCAGGAGTGCCGAGGTTGCGACGGGCGACGCCTCGGCGCGGTCCATGCCGCTGCGGCCGAATCCGCAGCCGGCCGGAGCGCGCCAGACGTCGACGAGCGAGACTCGGAGCCTGCCCCCACCCAACCCTCCCCCGCAAGCGGGGGAGGGCTCCAGACGGCCGGCGTCGCACACCGCTGCCAGCGAGGATATCGAGGCCACGCGCCTTGCGTCCCCTCCCCCGCTTGCGGGGGAGGGCCAGGGTGGGGGCCTCTCTCCTTCGCATCAACCCCTCGGGGCGGATGACGCCGCCTCATCCTCCGGCCTCGCCGAAGCGCCGCAAGCCAATTACGGCACCGCCGCCACCATCCCGACGCTCGATCCCGAGCTGGCGCGGCAGCTTGGCCTGCCCACGGCCGAGGACGACGAGGAGGCGCTCGCCCGCCCGCCGCGCAACAAGATGGAGGCGCTCGGCGTCAAGGCCACGGCGGAAGCGCTGGAGTCGCTGATCCGCGAGGGCCGTCCCGAGTTCCGCAAGGACGACGGCTCGCTCAAGGTGTGGACGCCGCACCGCCCGCCCCGCCCGGAGAAGTCCGAAGGCGGCGTGCGCTTCGAGATCAAGTCGGCCTATGAGCCGAAGGGCGACCAGCCGCAGGCGATCAAGGAGCTGGTCGAAGGCATCGCGCGCAACGACCGCACCCAGGTGCTGCTCGGCGTCACCGGCTCCGGCAAGACCTACACCATGGCGAAGGTGATCGAGGCGACGCAGCGCCCGGCGATCATCCTGGCGCCGAACAAGACGCTCGCCGCGCAGCTCTATGGCGAGTTCAAGAGCTTCTTCCCCGACAACGCGGTCGAATACTTCGTCTCCTATTACGACTACTACCAGCCCGAGGCCTACGTCCCGCGCACCGACACCTATATCGAGAAGGATTCCTCGATCAACGAGCAGATCGACCGCATGCGCCACGCGGCGACGCGCGCGCTGCTCGAGCGCGACGACGTCATCATCGTCGCCTCGGTGTCCTGCATCTACGGTATCGGCTCGGTCGAGACCTACACCGCGATGACCTTCGCGCTGAAGAAGGGCGAGCGCATCGACCAGCGCCAGCTCATCGCCGACCTCGTCGCCCTGCAATACAAGCGCACCCAGCACGATTTCACCCGCGGCACCTTTCGCGTGCGGGGCGACGTCATCGACGTCTTCCCGGCGCACTATGAGGACCGCGCCTGGCGCGTGAACCTGTTCGGCGACACCGTGGAGAATATCGAGGAGTTCGATCCGCTCACCGGCCACAAGCAGGACGAGCTGGAGTTCATCAAGGTCTACGCCAATTCGCATTATGTGACGCCGCGCCCGACTTTGGTGCAGGCGATGAAGTCGATCAAGTCGGAGCTGAAGATCCGGCTCGACCAGTTGCACGCGCAGGGCCGCCTGCTCGAGGCGCAGCGGCTGGAGCAGCGCACCACCTTCGACATCGAGATGATGGAGGCGACCGGCAGTTGCGCCGGCATCGAGAACTACTCACGCTATCTCACCGGCCGGCTGCCCGGCGAGCCGCCGCCGACGCTGTTCGAATACGTCCCCGACAATGCGCTGGTGTTCGCCGACGAGAGCCACGTCACCGTGCCGCAGATCGGCGGCATGTTCCGCGGCGACTTCCGCCGCAAGGCGACCTTGGCCGAATACGGCTTCCGCCTGCCCTCCTGCATGGACAACCGCCCGCTGCGCTTCGAGGAGTGGGACATGATGCGGCCGCAGACGGTGGCGGTGTCGGCGACCCCCGGCGGCTGGGAGCTGAACGAGGCCGGCGGCGTGTTCGTCGAGCAGGTCATCCGCCCGACCGGGCTGATCGATCCGCCCGTCAACATCCGCCCCGCCCGCACCCAGGTCGACGATCTCCTCGGCGAGGTCCGCGCTACCGCGCAGGCCGGCTATCGCTCGCTGATCACGGTGCTGACCAAGCGCATGGCCGAGGACCTCACCGAATATCTGCACGAGCAGGGCATCCGCGTCCGCTACATGCATTCGGACATCGACACCATCGAGCGCATCGAGATCATCCGTGACTTGCGCCTCGGCGCCTTCGACGCGCTGGTCGGCATCAACCTGCTGCGCGAGGGCCTCGACATTCCCGAATGCGCGCTGGTCGCCATCCTCGACGCCGACAAGGAAGGTTTTCTGCGCAGCGAGACCTCGCTGATCCAGACCATCGGCCGCGCCGCGCGCAACGTCGACGGCAAGGTGATCCTCTACGCCGACCAGATGACCGGCTCGATGGAGCGCGCCATCGCCGAGACCAACCGCCGCCGCGAGAAGCAGGTCGAGTACAACACGGCCCACGGCATCACGCCGGAGAGCGTGAAGAAGTCGATCGGCGACATCCTCAACTCGGTCTACGAGCGCGACCACGTGCTGATCGAGACCGGCGGCGGCACCACTACCGACGACGTCATCTCGATCGGCCACAATTTCGAGGCGGTGCTGGCCGATCTCGAAACCCGCATGCGCGAAGCCGCCGCCGATTTGAACTTCGAGGAAGCCGCCCGCCTGCGCGACGAGGTCAAGCGCCTGCGCGCCACCGAGCTCGCCGTCGTCGACGACCCCACCGCCAAGCAGCGCACCGTGCAGGGCAAGGCGGGCAGCTACGCCGGCGCCAAGAAGTACGGCGACGCCGCCAATCTCCCGACCACGGCGATGAAGGGCCGCGGCGCTGCGACACGCGCTGGCGGCTCCTCTTCACCCTCCCCTGGAGGGGGAGGGTCGGCCGCCAAGGGCGGCCGGGGTGGGGTGAAGCCCCGCGACCCGCTCGTGCCGTCCCTCGACGATATCATGAGCGGCGGCTCGCGCACCGGCTCCAAAGTCCACAAGCCGCATCTCGACGAGATGCACGGCCCGGAATCCCTGCCCTACCGCCCCAACGCCAAGCTGCCGCCAAAGCCATTCGGCAGCAGCAGCAAGATCATCCAGCCCACCAACTCCCGCGAGTCCGGCCCCGAATTCGGCCCGGCGCCGCGGTCGACGGGTGGCGCGCCGGGCAAGCGAGGTGGGTGGAAGAAGCGGTGAGGTTTGAAGTGGACGTCGGAACGCCTGCCTGATCAAGGCAGCGATAGCGGAATGCCCCGTGGACGAACGATCCGCCTCTACAAGATTTTCAGGTCCTCGCCCTAATTCCAAGAAAAGAAAAATGCCGCAACCATCCACAACCAGACCAAGAATCCACATCAACAGACCACCGATCTTGACACAATATCAATTGACGGCGCTAAATGGACTTTCATGATTTCGACGGCGAGCCATTATGGCAGCAATCCGAGCAATTGCTAACCTGCTACTTTATCTCATTCCATTTAGCCGCGACTTCCCAAAATGTTCTCGGGGAGACCTTCGCGAAGCATGGGCAGAGTTGTGCATCACAACAATTTTCACAACGATGCCGCTCTGGATTATGCCACTACTGGGTCCGATAATTTTTCAGACAGACGTTAGTTTTTTCGGACACGTCGAAAAGACGATCGACGAAGGGGAATTATTTATCTACTCAGCCGCCCTCCTCGGTCCACTAATCTTCATAATAACGCGCAAGTACGGAGAAATCGGCAGCGGTCCAAATAAGTTCAGCTTGGTAATTGCTTTTCCTCACGGCCTCGCTTTCGTCCTTTTCTCAGCAGTCATATGCGTCTTCGCAGGCTTTGCCTTTAGTCTTATGAAAAATCCTGTCCTTAGCTCGCACGAAAGCGGAATAAAGTTTAATCTCTCCGGCGTCTTTTGGGCATCGGTGTTCACCTATCTCTTTTCCCTCTATTGCTTCTTTGCTGCATCAGCATATCGAAACGCGATGACTGATTTCGTGAAGTCAGCCAGACTTGACGAAGATACATTTGCGACGGAGTGGGAAAGACGATCGAATGCCCAAAACGCCTGAGGTTGTCGACCCAGACCCAATTGAATATTCGTTCGCTTGCATCCGCGCAACGCAACCCATTGGCGACATCTTCATTGCATCGATTCCGTTTAAGACGCTAATCCGAATCTCTTACTTCGACGTCAGGCGAGTGCTCCAAGAGGACCGAGATGTAGAACGCTATCTCGGCATACAGAGACCGCTTGACGATGATCGAGTAAGAAGTTTAGCAGACTACGTAACTTACAAGGACGCCTCGTTTCCAACCTCTGTCATTCTGGCGATAGATGAAGAATTCGCATCATTCGACCAGAACGCCAATACGATGAAAGTTTCAAATTGCCGCAAGGGTGAAGCCGCCCCCTCTATTCCTATCGGAAAGTTGGCGCGCGTGTTAGACGGCCAACACAGAATTGCAGGGTTGCGGGCCTTTAATCGCGAAACATTCGATGTCCCTGTAACGCTATTCGTCGGAGCAGATATCGCCGATCAAGCTCAGATTTTTGCGACAGTGAATCTCGAACAAACAAAAGTCCACAAGAGTCTTGTCTACGATTTGTTTTCGCTCGCGCGCACACCTAGCCCACAGAAAACATGCCACAACATCGCGGTCGCCCTGGATAGGGACAAGAACTGCGCACTTCATCAGCGGATAAAAAGGCTTGGCTTCGCTACCGAAGGGCGGGTGTTTGAACCGATCACACAAGCAACATTTGTTGAAGCTTTGATGCCCTATATAAGTTCGGACCCGAAAAAGGACCGCGATATCCTGCTTAGAGGAGGCAACCTAGAAAAGACCTACGGCGAGGAACTATACAAGATGCCCCTTCGAAACCTGTTCGTAGCGAAGGAAGACCTTTCGATCGCAGAAATAGTATCCAATTACTTCAATGCTGTTCGCGACCGATGGCCTTCCGCTTGGAACGAACGAGGCAGGGGGATGATGCTAAACAGAACAAATGGATTTCGAGCGCTAATGCGATTTTTACGCTACGCTTATCTCGAAGTAGCCGCCCCTGGCGACGTACCAACATCGTCCAAGTTCTTAGATAGAGTTTTCAAGAGGGTCGAGGTAGACGACCAAATGTTCAACACCGATGAATTTGCTCCCGGGGCTAGTGGCGAGGCGCGCCTTTTCAGGATACTGCGTGGACAAGAGACGATCCAGCAGCCAACTAACTAAAGCAAGCCCGCAGGTTAACTTAAAGTGAGCGCACCGGCTCGCGAATGATTTGAGTACGTTTTCCAAGTCGGCGCGTAGCTTTCGTCCGCCTGATTACCCCACGTGGACCAGCCTCGACGAAGCCCACGTCCGAATAACTCGAGGAACGGTCCCGGACTACAGGCTTCAATTATCTCGTACTGCTCGTCCGGCTTGCGGGAATGTTCACGCTTACGGGCACCAACCAAATTGACTTGGTGCCGACCCGGCGCGAGTGTTCGCGCATTTTTTCCTCGCACCCCGAACAACAGCAATTCTGTGACGTTGCGGAAATAAAACCCCACCCCGCGCCCGTCAGAACCGCCATCTTTACGGACTTTGTGCCAAACGATGTTAGATTTATAGTCGAACCCCCATGCAGCCATAACAGCTAGTCCCTCCGGCAGAAGGGCATTTGGACACCACAAATAAAGATGTGCGGTCTGTTTTACAAAGTCTCCTATAGGTAGACTCGCGATCTCTTCTAATTTCATCGTTCCATAGCGCGACAGTCGCGCGTGCTCTGGCGCTATCTTGCCGGTACGGTTGGCGAACCGCCACGGAGGATCTGCTAGAACAGTCGCGAAGCGACGTTGCCCCAAGTATCTCCGGAGGTCTGCGTCAGGATCCGACATCGCCACTCTCAACGCCATTTCAGCCACTTAATTGAAAGCTAAAAAGATTCAAAAATCGTAAACTATGTTTTCCTGTAGATCTGAATATTGACGCGGGGTCAAGAGGCTCTCGCAACGCCTTGTCCTGTACGTCTATCGGTTACGTCTATCGGTGCAAACAATACGAGCAGGTTTGGACCGCGCGGCGCGAGGGATACGTGGCCGTCCCCGCGTGAACCTGGCCGAATTGGTCATGCGGCAGAATGGTTCGCTCGTCACCTTGACCAGCGTTGAGCCATGGGAGCCTCAGACGCCTGCGGCTATGGATTCCAGGCTCGACGCTGACGAGTCGCCCGGGAATGACGCCGCAGAGAACGTCGAACACTCCCCTCAATACGTCCACATCGTACGCGCGGACGGCGCAGGGCGCAGGGCGCAGCCCCAGGACGCGTTCCACCAGACGGCCGCCGAACGACACAAGCATGGCTGTCAAGATTCCGAAAAATAAAAATTCCTTGCGCTTTATCGGAAATCATGATTATCTCCCCGCATCCCGCCTCACCGCAGAGGGGCGTAGCGCGCGATCGTCACGACACGCGAGGCGGGGATGCGATGGCCGCGAGAGATCGCAGCGTCTTCTCACGAAGACGCGGACGAACGATCGCTTGCGGACGTGAAGTCGCAGCGTCCTGATACCCCGATGCTGGTATCAACCTGGCGCAATGCGAGCGCATTGCGCTGGGGATGGTGGCCAACAAGCCCGGCGCACCAGGGAGACTGCGTATAAGCGTGAAGACCGTCGCGCAGGGAATGCCGGTTGAATCGGCTTTGCCTGTGGTACCTGCCGCCTGCATTTTTTTTCGCAGGCGGGCCATGGGTGAGGCCTTCACCCGGCATTCCCTGCGCCCTCTGCACTCACGAGGGCCACGCGGATCGCATCACTCGGGCATCACATGCCGCGAGACCGCGCCGTCGTGTCCCGGAGCAATCCTTAGCTGTTTGAATCGTAAATCCGTTGTTCTCTCCACTGCCGTCGCGGGCAAGCTGCGACGCGACAGCGCGGCGCGGCGACCTGGGATCCATACGCAGCGGCGGTCGTGAGGGACAAGAAGCCAATAGCAAGCGTGCCTCAAACCGCTCCCCGGGGGTATGGGTCCCGGCGTTCGCCGGGACGACAACAGGGTTTGTTGAGGCCGATGCGCATCATCCTCGCTGGCGTAACGGAAAAAGCCACGACGCGAACAAGCGGCGCTCCCTTGTAGCCGGCACCTCTGGCACGGACCGAACGCCCGGTCACGCCGGACCATCGCCACCAGCTTGAGGTGAAGGCATGCCAAGCACGATGGACGCGCGGATCAACTACGTCCGGCCCTGCCCGTTGACCTGGCCCTGCTGCTGCTGACGCTCCTGCTCCTTGGCACGGTGACGGCCATAGAGGCAGCCGGCGGCCGCGCCGAGCACGCCGTGATGACCGGCATAGTGGCCGGCAACGCCGCCGACGATGGCGCCCTTGATGCATCCCTTGGCCTCGGCGGCCTGCGTCGACAGCAGCGCCAGCGCTGCGACGGAGGCGGCAAGCATGGTCTTCGTGATCGACATCTTCGTGACCGAGCTCCGCAAGAATGGTGCGGGGTAACGGCGACGCGGAGCGGTTCCCGCCCTGCAACCGACATGACGCCTTGCGCGAACCTTTCGCGCGCGGGGATGACCCATGGGGTGAGAGATGGCCCGAGACATGATCATGACGCGATCCCGCGCCAAGCTTCCGTTCACCGTACCGGCGCATTGCGCCGGCAGACGGTGACGCAAGTGGTTGACGGCTGCGGGCCGGCATCTCCAGAACGCCATCGCCGACGCGGGCGTTCCCGTCAGTGGAGACAGGATGATCGAGCACATCAACAAGCAGCGCGTGCGCAAGCTGCTCGAGGCCCATGCCGCCGGCGATTTCGACAGCGTGCTGGCGCATTGCACCGACGATCTCGAGCACTTCGCCTCGGCGCCGATCGACATCTTCCCCCATCTCGGCGGCCGCCGGGGCAAGGCCGAGGTGCGGCAGATGTGGGAGACGGCGCGCAGCCGCTATGCCGAGGTCCGGCACGAGATCAAGACCATGATCTGCGAAGGCAACCAGGTCGCCGTGGATCTGCGCATCTTCCTGCGCAAGCGCGACAACGACCGCATCGTGCAATACGACGTCGCGGCCTTCTACACGCTGCGCGACGGCCGCGTCGCCCGCATCCGCGAGATCATGGACACCTACGACCTGGTGCAGCAGGTGCTGGAATGCGATCTCAGCCGGCTGCTGATCGCGGGCGCCGCCCGGCCCTGACCGACCGATCACGCAAACGTCACCACCGGCGGCGCCGTTGCCTTGAACCTGTGGCCCGGGCTCCGCACCCCATCAGCGGTGGTATACGAGGCATCGGTGACATGAGAATAGCATTCCTGGCGATGGCCGGACTGGTGATGGGCGTGGTCGGCGGCGCGACGATCGGAGTAGGGCTTGGACTGGCCTGGATCGAGCTGTTCAACACCAGCGAATTCGAAGGCTATGCAGGCATGCTGGTGTTCTTCACGTTCATGCCGCTCGGCGCCCTGATCGGCGGTCTCGCCGGCGCCACCCTGTTCGGCATGGCCGCCTTCCGCGACCACGAGGTCGCGATCGCGCAGCAGCGGATGCAGCACGAAGGGCGTTAGGGGCGCGGCGACCGGCTGCCGCGCGCATTTGTGCAATGCAAAAACAGCCGTTGCGCGCGCAGGTGGCTGATTTATGTGAGGCGGCGTAAGAGAGATAGATTCGGCGCCCCGGCGCGACGTCGTTGCGACGTCGCCTTCAGGCCGGCGCGCCCCCTCGCAAGCCAGTTCAGGATCCCGAGCCGATGACGGAGCACAGCCTCTGGCGTCTGTCGCGCGCATTGCATGGCGCGATCAACGACCGCCGTTTCGACGATTTCGCCGAGCTTCTCGACGACGACATCGACTGGGCCATCTACGGCCCGATCGACATGTTTCCCTTCCTCGGCGCGCGGCACGGCCGCGCGGCGGTGCTCGACGCCGTCAGGCAGATCGCGGACAATGTGAGCATCCGGCGGCTGGAGCGCGAGACCTTGATGCTGGACGAGACCAGCGCGGCGACGATGGTCCGCTGTGCGATGACGGCGCAGGATTCCGACAAGCCGATCACCGCGCGGCTCGCGCAATTCATGCAATTCCGCGCCGGAAAGCTCGCCCGGCTGCGGATCCTGATCGATACGTTCGATCTGGTCGAGCAGACGCTCGGCCGCTCCATCGACCTGCCGCGCATCGGCAGCTTCGCCTGAGCCCGCCGCCCCGCGCGTTGGATTGTGGTCGCACTCACCGACAACCCAACAGATCGTGACTGGCGCAGCCATAATTTTGCGCCAAGATTCCACCATATTCCGGCACACAGGTTCGGGCGGCGGGGGTTGCTCTCATGACATCGTATGGTTGCGCGCTGGCGGTTTTTACGGCCGGCTTCGGCCTTCTTGCGTCCGCCGCGCAGGCCCAGACGCTGATGCAGGCGCCGCAACCGCTGCAGATCGTGCCCTGGCAGCAGATCGCGCCGGCGCCGGAGGACGATGACAAGTCCGAGGACCAGGCCGCAGCGGCCGACCCGATGAAGGACATCGACGTCGAAAAGCTCGACTGGAGCCAGCTCGCAATCGACGACACCACCTTCCTCGACCGTCCCGAAGCCGCCGCCGCGGCGCGGCGCAAGGCCGCCGCAGAGAAAGCCGCCGCGCTCGACTGGTCGAACCAAAACAAGGGAAGCCTCGCCTCGGGCGTGTCGGTCAAGCAGTCGGTGTCGCCGTTCTGGGACGCCCGCGTCGGCGCCGACATGACGGTCGCGCGGCAGCCGACCACGATGTCGGAATTGCTGGCGGAGAAGGCCGAGAACGGCGGCAATGCTCCGCAATCCGGCGGCTCGGCCTGGGCGGCCGTCACCGCGCCTGGCGCCGGCTCGATCTGGGACAAGACCGCCATCGAGGCCCGCGTCGACCCCGGCTCGGATCAAAGCCGGCTCGGCACCACCATCACCAAGGCGGTGCCGATCGATCACTACAATCTGACCCTGCAGAACGGCTACAACGTCACCCAGCAGGGCATGGTGCCGATTCCCGGCGCGGCGCCGAAGACCAGCCGCAGCTTCGACACCGAGCAATCCGCCAGGCTCTCGATCGGCGACACCGGCACGAGCGTCACCGCCGGCCAGACCTTGTCGTCCAGCGACGACAAATGGCTGCGCAAGCTCGGTGCCGAGCAGAAGCTGTCGGATGGCCTGAGCGTATCCGGCTCGGTCAGCGAGACCGCGCAGGGCGGCACCAGCAAGAGCATTTCAGCCGGCTTCAAGCGGAGCTGGTGACGTTCACCATTGCGGCAGCCCGCCACGAATGGTCGAACCATCGCCGCAACTTCGCCGCGGTGCGGCCCAATTTGGCCGCACTGATAGGCTTTGAGAAGTTCGTCGTGCGGGGACACCGCGCTCGCTTGAACGCGAAATGAGGAAATAGCCGATGAATGTCATTCGTCCGGACAAGATCGATGGAACTGAAGCCGAGCTGGATACGGATCTGGCGGCGGTCTCCGAAGTCGAGGCCGGCATTCGTGATTTCGTCCGTAATGATATCGCCTATCTGCGCCGTCCCAATGCGGCCGCCACGGCCGAGGCTTCGATCGATGCCGATGCGGCGGTGAACAGCGTCACCACGCTGATCCAGCGCGTCGCCGGCACCTCCCTGTCGGAGATCGAGAACTTGATCGGGGAGCTCGAGAGCCTGCGCGAACTGCTGCATGCCGAGGGCCAGCGCGTGCAGCGCGAGATCGCGAGCTACGCGCAGCTCAGCCAGGCGGCGATGAAGTCGACCCGCGCGATCGCCGAGAACGTCACGCAGTGGAAGCGCGCCGCCGACGGCCTGCGCAGCAGCTGAGCGTTCTTTCCGGACCTTGAAGAGGACCGCCGTGCGAGCCATCGCGCGGCGGTTTTCGTCTTTGCAGCGCCTCGCCCTTGAACGTGACCCGGCCCTCCCGCGACCAACTCCCGCCCATCTCGTGGCGGGCAGGTTGCGTCAAAAGGGTGTCACTTACATGGAAACGATCCGGCCGGAAAACACCGATCCGATTCCTCTGAGGCCTGAGCCTCAGCGGATCGGGACCATCATGGTCCGCTTCGTCGGTTTGCTGGTGGTGGCGATGGCGGTCATGGTGCTCATCTGGAGCCGCTAGACCGCCTCTACAAACAGGACCGCGTGGTCCGTTCTGGTTAACGAGTAGTTAAGCCGTCACTCGTTGATCGTCGCTGACGTCTCCAGCGAGTACGAGCCGTCGGCATAGCCCTTAACGACCATTCCCGTCGCGAGCATCACCGCGAGCGTCACGCTGGCAAAGATAAAGCCGAGGAGTTTCAGACCACCGCGATCTGCCATACTCATCCCCCACATCCTGATCCCTGATTGGCTGTCTTATAGAGTCGGAGTTCAGAATGCGTTAGCGCGAAGTTCGTTCCGCGCCGACAATCCTACGAAGCGTGACCTTTTCGCCTCAACCCTCGTTCCGTCGAGGGACAAAGGCCGATGCCAGCACCGAGAACACCAGATCGCCGTGCTGATTGATGCCGGTATTGCGCGCCTGCAGGATGCCCCACTCCGGGCGCGACGCCGACGCGCGAAGCGAATCAATCTCACTGGAAAAGCTGATCGTATCACCCGCAAGCACCGGCTTGTGCCAGCGCAGATCCCGAAAACCGGGAGAAGGACCTCCGAGGACGATCGGCTCGCCGCGCGAGCGCGCGATCTCCAGGAGGCGCTGATTATCCGCGACGATCAGCTTCATGCAGACGGAGCCGATGTGCCATCCCGATGCCGCGAGCCCGCCGAACAGCGATCGGCGGCCCTCTTCCTCGTCGAGGTGAAAGCGTTGCGGATCGAATTGAACGGCAAAGCGCTTAATCTCTTCGGCTGTGAACGTGTAGGAGCCGAGCTCGCGGCGCTGGCCGACCTGAAGATCTTCGAAAAAGCGCATCAGCCCACCTGCCCGCGGCTCTCACGGCGCTCGACAATGATCGGCGAGACCATCTCGCAAAGTCTCATACCTGCCTTGTTGCGCACGCTGCATTTGAAAGTGACGATCCCCGTCGACGGACGGCTCCGCGACACCCGCGCCTCCAGAACCTCCACATCGAGCATCAGCTCATCGTCGGGACGCAGGGGCGAGAGCCACCGGACCTCGTTGACGCCCGGTGAACCGAGCGAGGCGGTGCGGCCGATGAAGCCGTCGAACATCATGCGCATCATCAGCGAGCAGAGGTGCCAGCCCGAGCCGGACAGGCCCCTGAGCATCGACTGCGAGGCGGCTTCTTCGTCCAAATGCATCGGCTGCGGATCAAACTCAGAGGCGAAGGCGATGATCTCGTCGCGGGTGACGTGTCGCGGGCCAAAGCTGCCGAACGGGCCTTGCGGAAAATCTTCGAAGGTGAGGGTCATGAGGCTGGGAATGGCTGAAAGAAGCCCGATTGTGGCCGCACTTTGCAGCAATCACAACCGGGCCGCTCGCATGGCTGACGCCCGGTCCAGTCGCACGAGAGTGCCAGAAGGCGCCACACACTGGGACCAACTCGGCCGCCGCGCATGTCGTCTGGCGCGAGAGTCGAGCAGGACTTAAAGACGGATTCGACTTCGATTCGGACGTGGCCGGGGGATCAGGATGTTGGAATTTCGCGATTTGTTCCAGTGGGACCGCTTCATCACGCCCACCATCATCAAGACGTTCTATTGGCTCGTGATTGCGCTGATCATCCTGTCGGGAATTCGCGGCATTTTCACGGGCCTCTCCGAAATGGCGATCAGCCCGTTCGGCGGTTTCCTGATGCTGTTGTCCTCGCTCGCCGGAATCATCGTCGGCATGGTGTTCTCGCGCATCATCGCCGAGTTCGTGCTGATCGTCTTCCGTATCAACGAGCACCTCGGCGCGATCCGCGAGCAGGGGCGGATGTAACCGCCCCACAGGCTCTCAGTTGTTGAAGCGGAAGTGCATCACGTCGCCGTCGGCGACGACATACTCCTTGCCTTCGAGCCGCAGCTTGCCGCCCTCGCGCGCGCCCGCCTCGCCGCCAAGCGCGACGTAGTCGGCAAAGGCGATAGTCTCGGCGCGGATGAAGCCCTTCTCGAAATCGGTGTGGATGACGCCGGCAGCCGCCGGCGCCTTGGTGCCACGGTGAATGGTCCAGGCCCGCGCCTCTTTCGGACCTACGGTAAAATAGGTGATCAGGTCGAGCAGCTGATAGCCGGCGCGGATGAGCCGATCGAGGCCAGCCTCTTCGAGCCCCAAGGTCTCCAGGAAGTCGACGCGCTCCTCGCGCGACAGCGTCGCGATCTCAGACTCGATCTTGGCTGAGATCACGACGGCGACCGCGCCCTCTTCCTTGGCCCGCGCGAACACCGCCCGGGAGAAACTATTGCCGTCCTTGGCAGAGCTTTCCTCGACATTGCAGACATAGAGCACGGGCTTGGATGTCAGCAGGCCGAGCATGCCGAAGGCGCGCTCCTCCTCAGGCTTACGCTCCAACAGCCGCGCCGGTTTGCCGTCGCGCAGCAGCACCAGAGCACGGGTGACGAGCTCGTACTGCTCCTTGGCATCCTTGTCGCCGCCCTTGGCCTTCTTGGACAGGTTGTCGACCCGCTTCTCGAGGCTGTCGAGATCGGCCAGCATCAGTTCGGTCTCGATGGTCTCGATATCGGCGAGCGGCGCGATCTTGCCCTCGACATGGGTGATGTCGGAATCCTCGAAGCAGCGCACGACATGCGCGATCGCGTCGACCTCGCGGATGTTGGCGAGGAACTGGTTGCCGAGGCCTTCACCCTTGGAGGCGCCGCGCACCAGGCCGGCGATATCGACGAAGGTCAGCCGCGTCGGGATGATCTGTCCCGACTTGGCGATGGCCGCGAGCTTCTCCAGCCGCGGATCGGGCACGGCGACCTCGCCGACATTCGGCTCGATGGTGCAGAACGGATAGTTCGCGGCCTGCGCCGCCGCCGTCTCCGTCAGCGCATTGAACAGCGTCGACTTGCCGACATTGGGCAACCCGACGATTCCGCATTTGAATCCCATGACCCGTCCCGCATCCTTTTAGACGACGGCCTGAGGCGCCTCACACGGCGCCAGCGTCGCCCTTGTCCAGAAAACCTTTGGCCTGCAGCGCCAGATGCACCTTGTTGGCGAAGGTGGAGTCGCGCCGGCCCGTCAACAAACCTGCATTGTCGGCCACCGCCTCGCACAGCGCCTCGACCCAGGGCATGTCGGATTTGGCGAAGTCCGACAGCACGTGGCCGTGCACCAATTCCTTGACGCCGGGATGGCCGATGCCGAGCCGGACGCGGCGATAGTCGTTGCCGAGATGCGCCGAGATCGAGCGCAGCCCGTTATGGCCAGCAATGCCGCCGCCGACCTTCACGCGCAGCTTGCCCGGCGGCAATTCCAGCTCATCCTGAAACACCGTGACGTCGCCGACGCCGAGCTTGAAGAAGCTGGCCGCCTCCTGCGCGGCGCGGCCGGATTCGTTCATATAGGTCGAGGGCTTCAACAGGATGACGCGCTCGGAGTCCAGCGTGCCTTCCGAGGTCTCGCCCTGAAACCTGCGGCGCCACGGCGAAAAGCGGTGACGCCGCGAAATCTCGTCCACGGCCATGAAGCCGATATTGTGCCGGTTGCGCGCATATTTCGCGCCGGGATTGCCGAGGCCGACAAACAGCAGCATGACGCGGCATCCGCACCCGCCGTCGCTTCGGGAAGCGCGGGACCCGCCCGTGCTTCCCGCAAGCGGAACGGCTTACTTCTTCTTGTCGCCGCCAGCCGGCGCCTTGGCCGCGGCAGCAGGGGCCTTCGCAGCGGCAGCCGGAGCAGCGGCAGCGGGTGCCGCGGCGGCGCCAGCAGCAGCCTTCTGCTCCTCGCCATAGCCGGACGGCGGCACGATGGTCACGAGGGTGGCGTCGTCGCGCGACAGCGTCTTCACGCCGGTCGGCAGCTTGACGTCGGAGATGTGCAGCGAGTGGTTGATCTCGAGCGCGCTGACATCGGCCTCGATGAACTGCGGGATGTTCTCCGCCAGGCACTCGAGGTCGAGCGTGTGGGTCACGATGTTGACCGTGCCGCCGCGCTTGACGCCCGGCGCGGCTTCCGAACCCACCACATGCAAGGGCACGCTGACGCGGATGGTCGCGCCCTGGCCGAGCCGCATGAAGTCGACGTGGATCGGGAAGTCCTTGACCGGATCGAGATGGAAGTCGCGCGGGATCACCCGGTGCTTCTTGCCGTCGAGGGTGACGTCGAAGATCGTGGTCAGAAACCGGCCCGCAAGGATGCGCTGGCGCAGCTCGCGGTCTTCCACCGAGATCGGCAGCGGGGGCTGGTTGTCTCCATAAATCACTCCGGGCACTCTCCCGGCGCGACGCTCTGCCCGTGCGGCCCCCTTGCCGACTGACGGACGGGCGGTCGCCTTCAGTTCTCTGACGGTCGCCATCGTGTTAAGTCCTTGTTTTAAAAAGTTAAAGGCCGCAATGCGGCCCGTTGCTGGACGTCCTTCGGCAAGCCTCCAGGGGTGCGGGGGCCGCGGACGTGGCGGCGTTCTAGCGGCAAACCTGGGAAATGACAAGGAAATGAAGGGGCCGCCTGCCCCTCCCGTCCCAGGGCGATCCGGCCGCGGCGTCAGCCGTCCGCGCGGCCGGCACCCGGCGGCGTGCCGGCCGCGCCGCCCAGCTTGGCTTCCAGCGCCGCGATTCGGGCCTTCAGCGCCTCGTTCTCCTCGCGGGCGAGCCGGGCCATGTCCTTGACCGCCTCGAACTCCTCGCGCTTCACGATGTCCAGGTCGTTCAGGATCTTTTCCGCCTGGTTGCGGATGACGGAATCGACCTCCCGCTTCATGCCTTGGGCGGCACCGGCGGCATCGTTCATCAGGCGGCCGAGTTCGTCGAAAAACCGGTTGTTGGTCTGGGTCATGTGAGAAACTCCGCGTCCCGCGACGAGCACGATTGTGGAAGACAGAATGGCGATCCCTGTCGCCGCCCGCAAGATGGGCCCGTCTTGTCATGCCTTGGTTTCCTTGTCATCGTACTTGTTGCGCCGGCCCGCGGCGCTGGTATGAGCAGCCCTGAGATCACATCGCGCCGCGCCTGTTCATGTGGCGGGGCCCGTTCGAAGCCCGCATCGCCCGGGGGCTTCCAGAAGCGGGACGCCGTGTCCACGAAAGCCAGTGAATGACGCCTCTCCTCATCGACTTCCCCGTGTTCGATCCGGTTGCGATCGCCATCGGCCCGTTCGCGATCCGCTGGTACGCGCTGGCCTATATCTGCGGCATCGTGATCGGCTGGCTCTACGCTCGCTCGCTGCTGAAGAAGGACCGGCTGTGGGGAGGCCCGGCGCCGATCTCGCTGCCACAGCTCGACGATTTCATTCTCTGGGTCACGATCGGCATCATTCTCGGCGGCCGCACCGGCTACGTGCTGTTCTACAATCTGCCGTTCTTCATCGACCATCCGCTGGAGATCTTCCAGCTGTGGAAGGGCGGCATGTCGTTCCATGGCGGCTTCATGGGCTGCGTCATCGCCGTGATCTGGTTCAGCCGCCGCAACGGCCTGCCGATCCTGTCGCTCGGCGACCTCACCACCGCCGTCGCTCCGATCGGGCTGCTGCTTGGCCGCATCGCCAATTTCATCAACAGCGAGTTGTGGGGCCGCACGGCCGATCCCAGCCTGCCCTGGGCGATGATCTTCCCGCGCGATCCGACCCACCTGCCGCGCCATCCGAGCCAACTCTACGAAGCCGGCCTCGAAGGCATCCTGCTGTTCATCGTCCTGGCGATCATGATCCGGCTCGGCGCGCTGAGGCGGCCCGGCATGATCCTCGGCAGCTTCATCGGCCTCTATGGCACGGCGCGCATCGTCAGCGAGCTGTTCCGCGAGCCGGACGAGCAACTCGGCTTCCTCTGGCGCGGCCTGACCATGGGCATGCTGCTGTCGGTGCCGATGCTGATCGTCGGCGCCGTCCTGGTGGCACGGGCGCTGCGCAGGCCGGAGAGTCGTCAAGCCACTCCGTCGCTGCAGGCCAATCCGTGATCGACACGTCTCCGCTCCACACCGAGATCAAGCGGCTGATCAAGGCGTCCGGCCCGATGCCGGTCTGGCGCTACATGGAGCTGTGCCTGATGCATCCGGAGCACGGCTACTACATCTCGCGCGATCCGCTCGGACGCGAGGGCGACTTCACCACCGCCCCCGAAGTGAGCCAGATGTTCGGCGAGCTGCTCGGGCTGTGGGCGGCCTCGATCTGGAAGGCGGCCGGCTCGCCGCAGCAGTTCCGGCTGATCGAGCTCGGGCCCGGCCGCGGCACCATGATGTCGGATGCGCTGCGGGCGCTGCGCGTGCTGCCGCCGCTGTACCAGACGATCTCGGTTCACATGGTCGAGGTCAATCCGGTGCTGCGTGAAAAGCAGAAGGCGACGCTGACCGGCCTGCGCAACGTCACCTGGCACGAGAGCTTCGACGAGGTGCCGGAGGGCCCCAGCGTCATCTTCGCCAACGAGTATTTCGACGTGCTGCCGATTCACCAGATGGTGAAGCGCGAAACCGGCTGGCACGAGCGCGTGGTCGAGCTCGACGAGGAGGAGAACTTCGTCTACGGCGCGGCCGCCGATCCGACGCCCGGCTTCGAGCTGCTGCTGCCGCCTCTGGTGCGCGCCGCCCCGGCCGGCGCAATCTTCGAATGGCGGCCGAACACCGAGATGATGGCCATCGCCAGGCGCATCCGCGACCAGCGCGGCGCCGCCGTCATCATCGATTACGGCCATGTCCGCAGCGATGTCGGCGATACCTTCCAGGCGATCGCCCGCCACAGCTTCGCCGATCCGCTGAAGACGCCGGGCCTTGCCGACATCACCGCCCATGTCGATTTCGACGCGCTGGCGCGGGCCGCGGAAGCCGTCGGCGCGCGCGTTCACGGCCCGGTCACGCAGGGCGAGTTCCTGCAGCGGCTCGGCATCGAAACCCGCGCGCTGACCCTGATGCAGAAGGCCTCGCCGGAAGTCTCGGAGGACATCGCGAGCGGGCTGAAGCGCCTGACCGGCGGCGGCCGCGGCGGAATGGGGTCGCTGTTCAAGGTGCTCGGCATCTCCGATCCGGCCATTCCGGTGCTGGCGGGCATCAGCGACGAACACACCAACGAGAACACGGGAGGCGCGTGATGCTGGTATCATCGGATGTGATGTCCGCGATCCCTGGCCTGCGCCACGCCTTCTTCACCCGCGAGGGCGGCGTCTCCGACGGCATCTATGCCGGGCTCAACGGCGGGCTCGGATCGAATGACGTGCCGGAGAACGTCCGCGAAAACCGCCGCCGCATGGCCGTCCATCTCGGCGTCGCGCCCGACCAGTTCCTCAGCCTGCACCAAATCCATTCGCCCGACGTCGTGGTCGCGACCGGGCCCTGGGACGGCCCCGTCAGGCCGAAGGCCGACGCGCTGGTCACCGCGACGCCGAATCTCGCGATCGGCGTTACCACGGCCGATTGCGGGCCGATCCTGTTCGTCGACCCGCATAGGCGCATCATCGGCGCGGCCCATGCCGGCTGGAAAGGTGCGCTCACCGGCGTGCTCGAAGCCACGCTGCGGGCGATGGAGGAGCTCGGCGCAGAGCGCGGCCGGATCATTGCCGCGATCGGCCCCCTGATTCGCCAGCCGAGCTACGAGGTCGGCGCCGAGTTCGTCACCCGCTTCCTCGACGACGACGCCGAGCACGCGCGCTTCTTCCTGCCGTCGGTTCGCGACGGCCACGCGATGTTCGACCTCGCCGGCTTCATCCGGATGCGGCTGGAAAACGCCGGCGTGCTGCTGATCGACGATCTCGGCCTCGACACCTATGTCGACGAGCGCTTCTTCAGTTACCGCCGCTCGGTCCATCGCAACGAGCCGGACTATGGCCGGCACGTCCACGCCATCATGCTCGAAGGCTGAAGCTGGGCGCCATTGTGGCCGCATGTGGATTGCTTAACCCTTTCTGTACAACTGAGTGCACTCTGTCCCGATCTGTGGCAGCCGCGACCTAGACGTTAATCGATTTTAACGATATCGCTCCCAACGATGAGGGGAGCGCCGACACCACTTCGACGGATCAGCCGCGCTGCGCAGCACGCCTGCGTTGCCGTTTTGCTGATGACGTCCGCCGCAACGCTCGGCGGCTGCGCGACCAGCAGCGGTGGTCCGTCCAACGCCTATGCGATGGCGCCTGCATCCGATAGCGCCACGATCGCCTTCGAGCAGATCGACGGCCCGCCGCCGCAAATCTTCGACCGCATGGTCAGCGTGCTCGACAGCGAGTCCAAGCTGCGCAGCCTCGCCATCGTGTCGCGCGAGGCCCCTGCAGCGTATCGTGTCCGCACCTATCTCTCCGCCCAGGTCGTCAGCGGCAAGGGCGTGATCGCCTGGGTGTTCGACGTCTACGATCGCAATCAGCAGCGCGCGCTGCGGCTGTCGGGCGAAGAGCCGGTCGGACGCGGCGGCCGCGATCCGTGGAACAATGTCGACGACATGGTGCTTCGGAAAATCGCGCAGGCCGGCTTCAGCGGACTTTCGAACATGCTGAACGGCACCGCGCCCGCCGACGGCGCGGCGCCGGCCGCCCGCGGCCCCGCGGTCGCCGCGGCCGAGCCCGCATCGCCCAGATCCGACGGCACCAGCGTCGCGGCCCTCGGCTACACCGACCATTAGGCAAAGAGGCGCAATTTGCGCCGTTCTTGACCGGGAAAAACACCTGTTTGACCGGGAAAAACACCTGCGGCGGGTTGCCATGCGCGCAGTGTCCTTGATATCACCTCGCCCGTGCAAAACTGCCGGTTCCATGGATAGCCCGATATGCTGAACAAGGTCTCCAGCGAGACGCGAGGAGAATTCACGATGTCGGCCAAGAACGGCTCCATCAAACTCGTCGCCGGCAACTCCAATCCGGCCCTCGCCGCCGGCATCGCCGCTGAGCTCGGGCTGCCGCTGACGAAAGCGGTGGTCCGGCGCTTCGCCGACATGGAGATTTTCGTCGAGATCCAGGAGAACGTCCGCGGCTCCGACGTCTTCATCATTCAATCGACGTCCTATCCGGCGAACGACCTGCTGATGGAGCTCCTGATCATCACCGATGCGCTGCGCCGCGCCTCCGCGCGCCGCATCACCGCCGTGGTGCCCTATTTCGGCTATGCGCGGCAGGATCGCAAATCGAACTCGCGCACGCCGATCTCGGCCAAGCTGGTCGCCAACCTGATCACCCATGCGGGCGTCGACCGCGTCATGACGCTCGATCTGCACGCCGGCCAGATCCAGGGCTTCTTCGACATCCCGACCGATAACCTTTTTGCCTCGCCGCTGATGGTGCGCGACATCAAGGATCGCTTCGATCTCTCCAGCCTCATGGTCGTCTCACCGGACGTCGGCGGCGTGGCGCGCGCCCGAGGCCTGGCCAAGCGCATCAACACGCCGCTCGCCATCGTCGACAAGCGCCGCGAACGTCCCGGCGAGTCCGAGGTCATGAACGTGATCGGCGACGTCTCCGGCCACACCTGCATCCTGATCGACGACATCGTCGATTCCGGCGGCACCCTGGTGAACGCGGCCGACGCGCTGCTCAAATACGGCGCCAAGGACGTCTACGCCTACATCACCCATGGCGTGCTCTCCGGCGGTGCCGCGACCCGCATCACCTCGTCGCGGCTGAAGGAGCTCGTCATCACCGACTCCATCATGCCGACCGAAGCGGTCCGCAACGCGCCCAACATCCGCACGCTGGCGATCGCGCCGCTGATCGCCGAGGCGATCGGGCGGACGGCGGCGGAAGAATCGGTGTCGAGCCTGTTCGACTGAGGCTGGTCGCAACCGGACTCTTCGACTGAGGTTGATTTCGCGGCATCGAGAAGGCCGTCATAGAACTCCATTGTCATTCCCCGCGAAGGCGGGGAATCCAGCACGCCGCGGCTTCTCGATCCATCACGACCATCTCTCCGTACTGGATCGCCCGGTCGAGCCGTCGTCGCTGGAGCAGATCATGTCCGATCGGGACAACCGCTCCGGCGTCGCCGTTCTCGTCCCGGCGAAGATCGATCAACCGAAAGCGGTCCGTGTCAACGTTACGCTGCCCGAGGATGTGCTGGCTCAGATCGACCGCTACGCAGAGGCTCATGGCTTCACCCGATCCGGATTGCTAGTCCAGGCCGCCAAGAGGCTGATGACCGACGAGGCTGCCTGAGGTCGCGCGAGCATCTGGTCCCGATCTGAGCCGGCTAGAATTTCCTGATGAGCTCGAACGTCGCCGTTTCCGCCTCATCCTCGAGCCGCTCCACAGAACCAAACTCCAGGCGCAGCAGTTTTTCCATCGCCTCGCTCATGTTGGGAACGACGGTGCCATAATCGAAGCGGCTGGGTGACGCGATCACCCCGCGCAGATGGTCGCCGACGCGATACACCGCGCGGACGTTCGGCCCGAGCCGATCGAGCCTCGCCTTGATCGGATCCAGAGGCGCCTCCATCTCCAGCGGGAAGACAGCGGACACGAACGAGGACAGGACGCTCTCGACGATGCCGCCCTCGCGCAGGATCAGCTCGACGGCATCGGAGCGAGATTTCGGAATCGTCTCGGCTGTATCGTCCCGAACCTGAAGCAACACATGGCAGACCCTCGTTCGCAGGAGAGGAGGGATGGATACGTCGCGCTGCCCGCGCGCCTCCAAGCTCTCTTCGGACAGAAAGTCTCCAAAGACGGCGCGGAGACGTTTTCTCATGAACCAACTCATGGCCAATGATAGTCCGGACGAGTCCCAACCCGTCATCGAAACCGTCGCCGCCGCGCAGAACGCCAGCTGCGCGGGCGGTCCGGCGGCCGCCTTGCACACCACCTGCGGTTGGTTCACAACATCCCATGGAGACACCAAGGACAACAACAAGAACACACCCCGAGCCCTGCCCTCCATGCTCAACGCCATCGAACGCCCCGCCGGACCGCCGCCCAGCCTCGGCCAGATCGCCAGTGACTTCGGTCCGCTCTACGCCTCGCATGGCTTCATCGGCTGGCTGTTCGCGATCACCGGACCGGTCGCCATCATCCTGTCGGTCGGCGCCAATGGCGGGCTGTCGCAGGCGGAGATCGCGTCGTGGATCTTCGGCGTGTTCTTCATCAACGGCCTGATCACGCTTGCGCTGTCGTGGCGCTATCGCGAGCCGTTGGTGCTGTTCTGGACCATTCCGGGCACCGTCCTGGTCGGCCAGTCGCTGACGCATCTCAGCTTTCCGCAGGTGGTCGGTGCATTCTACGGCACGGCGCTGTTGATGCTGGTGCTCGGCCTCACCGGCTGGGTCAAGCGCGCCATGCAACTGGTGCCGATGCCGATCGTGATGGGCATGGTCGCCGGCGTATTCCTGCGCTTCGGCCTCGATCTCGTCCGCGCCGTGTTCGCCGACTTCGCCATCGCCGGGCCGATGGTCGTGCTCTGGCTGCTGTTGACCGCGCTCCCTGCGCTGGGCCGGCGCTGCCCGCCGATCATCGGCGCGCTCGTCATCGGCACGCTCGCGGCTCTCCTGTTCGGCAAGTATGATCAGAATGCGTCGCTGCAGATCGCGCTGATCCATCCGGTGATCCCGACGCCATCCTGGTCGCTCGCGGCCATGATCGAGCTGATCGTGCCGCTCGCGGTCACCGTGCTGGTGGTGCAGAACGGCCAAGGCTTTGCGGTGCTGACCGCCGCCGGCCACACGCCCCCGGTCAATGTGGTGACCGTGGCCTGCGGCATCGGCTCGGCGCTCGCCGCGATGGTGGGCGGCGTGTCGACCTGCCTGACCGGACCGACCAACGCGATCGTCGTCTCCGGCGGCGAGCGCAAGCGCCACTATACCGCGGCGATGGTCGTGGGCGTGCTTGCGCTCGGCTTCGGCCTGCTGGCGCCGACCTTCACCACGCTGCTGCTGATCGCGCCCAAATCATTGATCACCGCGCTGGCCGGCCTCGCCATGCTGCGCGTGCTGCAGACGGCGTTCGTGACCGCGTTCAGAACGAACTTCTCCCTCGGCGCCCTGATCGCCTTCCTCGTCACCGTCGCCGACGTGCCACTGCTCAACATCGGCGCCGCATTCTGGGGGCTCGTCGCTGGCTTTGCACTGTCGTGGCTGCTGGAGCGGGCGGATTTCACAGCCGCATCGGGCGCATAACGGATTGCCGCATCGCACCACGCGCTGTCGTCGCATCCCCAGTCGAACGGGCACCATGCTGTTGCAGCGCCGCTGGATCGCGCTACACTTCACGACCAAACAAGAAGTCTTCTGGGAGGATATGATGACCGCGATCACGCGCCGCAACATGCTTGCGGGCACGGCAGCAGCAGGCGCGCTTGCGCTCACCGGCCAGCCCGCCTGGTCGGAGCCGCAGTGGAAGAAATATGCCGGTACCAAGCTCGAGGTGATCCTGGCCAAGGGGCCGCGCGGCGACAATCTGCAGAAGAACATCAAGGAATTCACCGCGCTGACCGGCATCGAGGTGGAATCCGAGCAGATCCCGGAGCAGCAGCAGCGACAGAAGGTCGTGATCGAACTGTCGTCGGGCAAGCCGAGCTTCGACGTCGTCCATCTCAGCTATCACGTGCAGAAGCGGCAGTTCGAGAAGGCCGGCTGGCTCGCCGACATCACCGACTTCATGAAGGATCCGAACCTCACGGCGCCGGACCTCGTGCAGAGCGATTTCTCCGCCGCCGGCCTGACTTACGCCAGCAACGACAAGGGCCGGATGTTCTCGCTGCCGTGGTCGGTGGACTACTTCATCCTCTACTACAACAAGGAGCTGTTCGCGAAGAAGGGCGTCGAAGTGCCGAAGACGCTCGACGAGATGGTCACGGCGGCGCAGAAGCTGACCGATGCCAAGGACGGCACGTTCGGCTTCGTCGGCCGCGGCCTGCGCAACGCCAACATGACGCTGTGGACGAACTTCTTCCTCAACTATGGCGGCGAGTTCCTGGACGCCAAGGGCAACATCCTGACCGACGGCCCGGAGGCCGTCGAGGCGACCAAGCTGTATCAGAAGCTGCTGACCACCTGCGCGCCTCCGGGCGTGGCCGGCTTCAACTGGATGGAGTCGATGGCCTCGTTCACGCAAGGCCGCTCGGCGATGTGGATCGACGGCGTCGGCTGGGCGCCGCCGCTGGAGGACGCCAATGCCTCGCGCGTGGTCGGCAAGGTCGGCTACACCGTGGTGCCCGCCGGACCGAAGGGACAGTACTCGGCGACCTATGGCGACGGCATCGGCATTGCGGCTGCGAGCAAGAACAAGGAAGCCGCCTGGCTGCTCTGCCAGTGGCTGGTGTCGAAGCCGCAGGGCGCCCGCCTGGTGCAAGCCGGCGGCGGCGTGCCGTTCCGCAACTCGGTGCTCAACGATCCCGGAGTCCAGGGCGGCGTGAAGATGCCGAAGGAGTGGCTGCAGTCGGCGATCGACTCCGGCAAGATCAGCAAGCTCGGCCTGCCCGTGATCATCCCGGTCGCCGAATTCCGCGATCTCGTCGGTGCTGCGTTGACCGCCACGCTGTCGGGCGCCGATCCCGCGACCGAGCTGAAGAAGGCGCACGAGCAGTTCCGCCCGATCCTGGAGCGCAGCGAGAAAGCGTGAGCACGATCGTCGAACAGGCCGGCGCGGCAGCGGACGCCGCTGCGCCGGAACGCGCGTTGCGGCCGCCGTCGTACTGGCCGTTCGTGGTGCCGGCGCTGGTCACCGTGCTCGCGGTGATCATCTTTCCCTGGCTGTTCACGATCTGGATGAGCTTCCAGGAGTGGAAGGTCGGCTCACCCACGACCTTCGTCGGGCTGTCGAACTACCTGCGGCTGCCGGCAGATCCACGCTTTGTCGAGTCGGTCGGACACACGCTGTCCTACACCGCGCTGTCGGTGCTGCTGCCGCTGGTGCTCGGCACCTTCGCCGCGGTCGTCTTCCACGCCCGCTTTCCCGGGCGCGGGCTGCTGCGCGCCCTCTTCATCATGCCGATGATGGCGACGCCCGTCGCGATCGCGCTGGTGTGGACCATGATGTTCCACCCGCAGCTCGGCATCCTGAACTATCTTCTGTCGCTGGTGGGCCTGCCGCCACAGCTCTGGGTGTTTCATCCGGGCACGGTGATCCCCTCGCTGGTGCTGGTCGAGACCTGGCAGTGGACGCCGCTGGTCATGCTGATCGTGCTCGGCGGCATCGCCTCGCTGCCGACCGAACCGTATGAGAGCGCGCAGATCGACGGCGCCAGCACCTGGCAGATGTTCCGCTACATCACGCTGCCCTTGATCATGCCGTTCCTGTTCATCGCCGCGATGATCCGCGCCATCGACGCCATCAAGAGCTTCGACATCATCTTCGCGATCACCCAGGGCGGGCCGGGCTCGGCGTCGGAGACCATCAACCTCTATCTCTACAGCGTCGCCTTCGTCTATTACGACCTCGGCTATGCCTCGGCGATCGCGGTGGTGTTCTTCGCGCTGATCATCGCGCTGACTGCGCTCTTGCTGGTGCTGCGCCGGCGCGCACAGTGGAATGCGCTGGGGAGCGACGCATGAGCGCGCAGACCATCCTCGGCCGGCTCGGCCTCGCGCTCGGCGTCTTCCTCATCGTCTCCCCGGCGATCCTGTTCTTCCTCTGGATGATCTCGCTGTCGGTGAAGTTCGAGGTCGACAACGCCGCGTATCCGCCGGTGTTCTGGCCGGAGCATTTCGCCTGGAAGAACTATGCCGACGTGCTGTCGTCCAACCGCTTCTTCACCTATTTCAAGAACAGCCTGCTGGTGACCGGCGGCGCGACTTTTCTCGCCATGCTGGTCGGCGTGCCCGCCGGCTACGGCATCGCACGGATGGCCGCGCATAAATCGGCGATCGTGATCCTGATCGCGCGCATCACGCCCGGCCTGTCGTACCTCATCCCGCTGTTCCTCTTGTTTCAGTGGCTCGGCCTGCTCGGCACGCTGTGGCCGCAGATCATCATCCATCTCGTCGTCACCGTGCCGATCGTGATCTGGATCATGATCGGCTATTTCGAGACCACGCCGATCGAGCTCGAGGAAGCCGCGCGCATCGACGGCGCAACGCGCTGGCAGGTTTTCCGCCACGTGGCATTGCCGGTGGCGAAGCCCGGCCTGGCGGTGGCCTTCATCCTCGCGGTGATCTTCTCCTGGAACAATTTCGTGTTCGGCATCGTGCTGGCCGGACGCGAGACCCGCACCTTGCCGGTCGCGGTCTACAACATGATCTCGTTCGATCAGCTCTCGTGGGGGCCGCTCGCGGCGGCGGCGCTGATCGTGACCCTGCCGGTGCTGCTGCTGACCGTGTTCGCACAGCGGCAGATCGTGGCCGGCCTGACGGCGGGTGCGGTCAAGGGCGGCTGACGGGTATAATGCATACCAAAGAGAACCTGCGGCGGAATGCCGAACTTGCCTTGGTCAGGCCATAGTCTACCACTTGGTTACCTGCGTGGAACCGGGATTCGCCCCGCCCCTGAAGCGCGGCGATGGCCGCGTTGATGGCTTCATCTCGTCTCTGCGCCGGCTTCGTTCCAGCCGAATACCACTGCGCCGCACGATCGACCGGCTCCGGATTTGCGCTCCGTCCGGTCCGTCTTGCAACCTGTCACCGGCTGAACGCCCGACCGACGAAAGCTGCATGACGTCCGATCGCGACGCCTCCGCGCCAGACCGATTGACTGCCCTGTTGCAAACCGAGCTGCTCGACTCGCCGCCGGAGCCGGGCTTCGATCGCGTCACCCGCTTGACCTCGCGGCTGCTGCAGGCCCCGGCGGCGATCATCGCGCTGGTCGATCGCGACCGGCAGTTCTTCAAGAGCTCGGTCGGACTGTGCGAGCCGTGGGCGTCGCTGCGCGAGACGCCGCTCAGCCACTCCTTCTGCCAGCACGTCGTGACCTCGGCGCAGCCGCTGGTGATCAGCGACGCCAACGAGCATCCGCTGGTGAAGGATAATCTCGCGGTGCCGGTTCTCGGCGTGATCGCCTATCTCGGCGTCCCCCTGCGGCTGCCGAGCGGCGAGGTGATCGGCGCGCTCTGCGCCATCGATCACGAGCCACGGCCGTGGAGCGACGACGACATCGCCCAGCTCACCGAGCTCAGCGAGATCGTGATGGACGAGATCGCGCTGCGCACCGAGAATGCGCGGCGGCGCACGGTCGAGCAGCACCATCGCGTGCTGGTCCATGAGCTCAATCACCGCGTCAAGAACACACTGGCACTGGTCGACAGCGTCATCGCGCTCAGCATCCGCGCCGATTCGGCGCTAGCCGAGTTCGGCGAGGTGCTGCGCGGCCGCATCGCGGCGCTGACGCGCAGCCACGCGCTGGCGCTGGATCGCGGCCGCGAGGCCGTCGCGCTCAATGAGCTGGTGTGCGCCGAGCTCGCGCCGTTGCAGTCCGACCGGATCGCCGTCGACGGCCCCGCCCTGCAGCTCGCGCCGGGCATCGCGCTGTATCTGTCGATGGGGCTGCACGAGCTCGTCACCAACGCGGTGAAGTATGGCGCGCTGTCGAACGATGCGGGTCGCGTGACGCTGGGCTGGACCCATGCCGACGGACGGCTCAAGCTGTTCTGGCAGGAGAACGGCGGGCCGGAGGTTTCCCCGCCCGCACGCAACGGCTTCGGTTCGCTGCTGTTCGAGCGCATTCTCGGCGCCGCGCTGAAGGGCGAGGTCACGCGCGACTTCGCGCCGGATGGGCTCAGGGTCTCGTTCGACCTGCCGCTCGCGCCGTGACGGAAATCAGCCGCGCTGGCCGCGACGCCGCACCTGAGTGATCTCGGCCAGAATCGACATCGCGATCTCCTCCGGCGTGATGGCGCCGAGATCGAGGCCCGCCGGTGCCTTGACCTTGTCGAGCAGCGCGGCGTCGATGCCGTCCTTGATCAGCTTGTCGCGCAGGCTGTCCATCTTGCGGCGGCTGCCGACGAAGGCGTGGTAGGCCGCATCGCAGGCGAGTGCGGCGCGCAAGGCCGCCTCGTCGCCCTTGCCTTGCGTCGACACCACGACGAAGCGGCTGCTCCCGGCCGGTTGATCCAGCGCGAAGCCATCGATCAGCACATCGGCCTCCGGTGTCGTGACGAGATCGGACGCCGGCGCCGCCAGCGTCACGTGATAGCCGAGCGGCCGCGCCTGCGCCGCGAGCGCGATCGCGACCGGGCTGGCGCCGAGGATCACCAGCGAGGGATGCGGCAGCACCGGCTCGACGAAGATGTCCATCGTGCCCTTGCTCGGGCACATGTTGGAAGCGAAGCGCACACCCTCTTTCATCTCACCCGGCTTGACGCCGAGCTCGGCGAGCAGGTCGTCCGGCTGCACCGACACCATGCGCGGAATGCCGTCGGCGAGCGCCTCGCGCGCCGCCTTGAGCACCGCGCCGCGGGCGCAGCCGCCGCCGATCCAGCCCGCGACGATGCTGCCGTCGGGGCGGATGATCGCCTTGGCGCCGGCCTTCGCGGCGGTCACCGACACCGTACGGACGACGGTGGCGAGCACGAAGCTCTCGTCGTTGGCCTTCAGTTGCGCGGCGAGATCGAGCAGTTCGGGAGCAGCGGTCATGACTGCCTCCTATGCGGACTGTCGGAAGCACACTGCTTCGACAGAGAAGGTATGTTCCCTCCCCCCTTGTGGGGGAGGGCTAGGGAGGGGGCGTCTTGCACCGATGTCGGGGTACCCCCCTCCCCAGCCCTCCCCCACAAGGGGGGAGGGAGCGCACCACCGATGCTGCGACAGCGCGCCTTGAGCTCACAACAATGCCGCGCATCGCATCCTCACAACCTCGCCAAATAAGGCTCCAGCGCCGCGAGCGAACTCAACGTATGCGCGGGCGCGTAGAGATCGACATGCGGCAGCGCCGCCTTGATGCCGCGGGCTTCCGGCGCGTAGCCGTGCCAGCCGAGCATCGGATTGAGCCAGACGACGCGGCGGCAGCGGCGCGACAGTTGCGCCATCTCGCGGCCGAGCAAGGCTGGGTCACCGGTGTCGTAGCCGTCGGAGACGATCATCACGCAGGTGCGCGAATGGATGACGCGCGGCGCGTGCCAGCGGTTGAAGGTCGCTAGGCTTTCGCCGATCCTGGTGCCGCCGCCGGCGCCCTGCGCCATCATCGACAGCCGATCGAGCGCCCGCGCGGCATCCCTCTCCTTCATCGCATCGGAGACGTGAGCCAGCCGGGTGTGAAACAGGAACGCTTCGGCCTCGCGGAAGGCGTCGAGCACGCCGTGGATGAAGCGAACAAACACCGACGTATAGGGGCTCATCGAGCCGGAGGCGTCGAGCAGCACCACCAGCCGCAGCGGCTTGGGCTTGCGGCGGCGATGCACCAGCGCGATCGGCACGCCGCCATGGCTGATGTTGCGGTGGATGGTGCGGCGCAGGTCGAGCCGCTCGCCCTTGCGCCGCAACTGATCGCGGCGCGTCAGCCGTGTCCGCATCGCCTGGGCGAGCCGCGCCGCGGCCTCATGCGCCAGCGCGACCTGGTCAGGATCTGCGAGCTTGCGAAAGTCGGTATCGCTGATGGACTCCACGCGCGATGCACCTTCGCGGACGCCCTCGCCGCCCGCCTCGCGTGGGGTTTCGTCAGAGGGAATCTGATCGGTCGGGCCGTGATGCCCCTGCCGAGCAGCATTCGCATCCTGCAGACTCTTCAGGGACGGGCTGTTCGCCGATTGCGGCGACCCTGCCGTCAGAACGCGCGAGCGCACGCGCTTGCCGAGCCAGAACGCGTCGAACAGGCCGTCGAAGCGATCCCACTCGCTCTTGCGCGCCGAAAACAGGTGCTTGAAGGCGGAGCGCAACAGGCCGGGCCTGTCGGCATAGCCTGCGGTCATCACGGCCGCCGCATCCTGCCCCTCCGACAGGCCGACCGCAAAGCCGTTTTCGCGCAGCGTCTTGAGAAATGCGCTGAGGCGTCCCGCGACCAGCCGCGCCACCGCGTCCATGTCCTCATGATCAGGCGTGGCGCCACAGCAGCTCATGCGACCTTCCCCAACAATCGCGCGGCGACCTCGCGGGTAATGCGGGAGCGGTCCTCATGCGTCTTGAGCAGACACATCAAGGTGTCATGCACCACCTCCGGCTGGTCCTCGAGGTCGCGCACATCGAGCCCGACCAGCGCGGCTGCCCAGTCCAGCGTCTCGGCCACACCCGGCACCTTGCGCAGCTCTTCTTTTCGCAGGCCCTCGACCAGGCGCGCGATCTGCAGCGCAAGCGACGCCGACGCGCCATCGATCCGCGCCAGGATGATGCGGGCCTCGCGATCGACGTCGGGATAGTCGACATAGTGATACAGACACCGCCGGCGCAGCGCGTCCGACAGCTCGCGGGTGCCGTTCGAGGTCAGCACCACGTGCGGGATGCTGATGGCTTTGATGGTGCCGAGCTCGGGAATCGATATCTGGAAGTCCGACAGGAGCTCCAGCAGGAACGCCTCGAATTCGTCGTCGGCGCGGTCGATCTCGTCGATCAGCAGCACCGGCGGCGTGGCGCGGCGGATCGCCGCAAGCAGTGGCCGCTCCAGCAGATACTTCTCGGAGAAGATCTGGTCCTCGATGGTATCTGGCTGGCCGCGATGCGCCTCGATCGCAAGCAGCTGGCGCTGGTAGTTCCACTCGTACAGCGCGGAGCTCTGGTCAAGACCCTCATAGCATTGCAGCCGGATCAGCTCGGTGCCGTGCACGCAGGCGAGCGCCTTGGCGACCTCGGTCTTGCCGACCCCGGCCTCACCTTCCAGCAGCAGCGGCCGCTTGAGGAGATGCATCAGCGCGATCGCGGTCGCAAGCTCGCCATCGGCGATGTAGCCGCAGGCGGAGAGCGATTGCGCGATGTCGTCGCGGGTTTTCATAAGCGTTTGATTCTCGATTTCACCGCGAAGCCTGTGCGTTCCCTCCCCCCTTGTGGGGGAGGGCTAGGGAGGGGGGGGCCCGCGCGAGACTGCCGCCGGGACCCCCACTCCCAACCTCCCCGCAAGGGGGAGGGAGCGCACTGCCGATGCGGCTACAGAGTCGTTTCGCTCGACGTCATTGCGAGCGGAGCGAAGCAATCCAGGGTGGTGGGCGGGACTTTGGATTGGTTCGTCGCTTCGCTCCTCTCAATGACGGGAGTGCTGTTGGATCTGGTCTACACCACCACGCCCAGGTTCTTCGCCGCCTGCCAGTTGCGCCAATAGTCATGCGGCATCTGGATGTGCGTCGAGCCTAAGAACGAGAACGCGTCATTGACCGCGTTGGAGAATGCCGGCACGCCGCCGACATTGGGGCTTTCGCCGACGCCCTTGGCGCCGATCGGGTGATGCGGCGAGGGCGTCACCGTGAAGTCGGTCTCCCAATGCGGCGTCTCGACCGCGGTCGGCATGAAGAAGTCCATGAACGAGCCGGTCACGACATTGCCCTCGGCGTCGTAGCGGATCTCCTGGCCCATCGCGATCGCGAAGGCTTCGGTGAGGCCGCCATGAATCTGGCCCTCGATGATCATCGGATTGATGCGGGTGCCGCAATCATCGAGCGCATAGAAGCGCCGGACCTTGTACACGCCGGTGTCGACGTCGATGTCCATCACGCAGAGATAGGCGCCGAACGGATAGGTCATGTTGGGCGGATCATAATAGCTGACGGCCTCCAGCCCCGGCTCCATGCCCGGCGGCACGGAGTTGTAGGCCGCCCAGCAGATGTCCTTCATCGACATCACCTTCTCGGGCAGGCCCTTGACCCGGAAGCCGTCGATGTCCCATTCGAGATCGTCCTCATGGACCTCGAGCTTGTAGGCCGCGATCATCTGCGCCTTGGCCTTGATCTTGCGCGCGGCCATGGCGATGGCTGCCCCTGCGACGGGCGTCGAGCGCGAGCCGTAGGTGCCGAGACCATAGGGCGCCGTGTCGGTGTTGCCCTCCTCGACCATGATGTTGTCGGCGGGAATGCCGATCTCGCTGGCGATGATCTGGGCCCAGGTGGTCTCGTGCCCCTGGCCCTGGCTCTTGGTGCCCATCCGCGCGATGCCGGCGCCGGTCGGATGCAGCCGGATCTCGCAGGAATCGAACATCGCGATGCCGAGAATGTCGCAGTTCTTCGACGGTCCGGCGCCGACGATCTCGGTGAAGAAGGAGACGCCGATGCCCATGATCTCGCGGGTCTCGCCGCGCCGGAAGGCGGCGCGCTTCTCGGCCTGCTCCTTGCGCAAGGCCGCGTAGTCCACGGCCTCCATCATCTTGCGCATGGCGGTGTGGTAGTCGCCGGAGTCATATTCCCAGCCGAGCGCCGAGTGATAAGGAAACTGCTCCGGCCTGACGAAGTTCTTCAGGCGCAGCTCGGCCGGATCCATGCCGAGTTTCTGCGCCAGAATCTCCATCGCGCGCTCGATGCAATAGGCCGCCTCGGTGACGCGGAACGAGCAGCGATAGGCGACGCCGCCCGGCGCCTTGTTGGTATAGACGCCGTCGACCACGCAATGCGCGACCGGGAAATCATAGGAGCCGGTGACGATGTTGAAGAAGCCGGCCGGCCATTTCGACGGGTCGGCGCAGGCGTCGAAGCCGCCGTGGTCGGCGAGCACGTGGACGCGCAGGCCGGTGACCTTGCCGTCCTTGGTCGCGGCGATCTCGGTGGTCATGTGGTAGTCGCGGGCGAAGGCAGTCGCGGTCAGGTTCTCGATGCGGTCCTCGACCCATTTCACCGGTTTGCCTGTCACGATCGAGGCCACCGCGGCACAGATATAGCCGGGATAGGCGCCGACCTTGTTGCCGAAGCCGCCGCCGATGTCGGGCGCGATGACATGGATCTTCTGCTCCGGGATCTTCGCGATCAGCGACACCACGGTGCGGATGACATGCGGCGCCTGGAAGGTACCCCAGATCGTCAGCTCGCCCTTGATCTTGTCGAACGCGCAGACGCACTGGCAGGTCTCCAGCGGCGACGGATGGGTGCGGTGATAGGAGATCATCTCCTTGATGGTGACATCGGCCTTGGCGAAGGCCGCATCAGTGAGATCCTTGTCGCCGATCGCCCATTCGAAGATGTGGTTGTGATGCTTGCGCGGGCCGTGCGCGCCCGAGGTCTTGCCGACGAGGTCCTCGCGCAGCACGGGCGCATCTGAATCCATCGCCTTGAACGGATCGACCAGCACCGGCAGCGGCTCGTACTCGACCACGACCTTGTTGACGCCGTCATCGGCGGCGTAGCGGTCGGTGGCGACGACAAAGGCGACCTCCTGGTTCTGGAACAGAACCTTGCCGTCGGCGAGCACCATCTGCACGTCGCCGGCCAAGGTCGGCATCCAGGCGAGGTTGACGGTCTTCAGGGTCTCGGCGGTGATGACCGCGAGCACGCCGGGCACCTTTAGCGCCTCCTCGGTGTGGATCGCCTTCACCCGCGCATGGGCATGCGGCGAGCGCACGAAGTCGCCGTGCAGCATGCCCGGCAGCTTGACGTCGTCGACGTAGTTGCCCTTGCCCTGGGTAAAGCGGATGTCCTCGACGCGCTTGCGCCGGCAGCCCATGCCTTCGAGCGCGGCTTCGCGTTGTTCCCGCGTGGGAGTCATGTCGTTCATTCCGCGGCCTCCTGGAATTCAACGCCGTTGATCTTGGCGGCGGCGTATTGGATCGCCTTGACGATGTTCTGATAGCCGGTGCAGCGGCAGATATTGCCGGAGATGCCGGCGCGGATCTCAGCTTCCGTCGGCGACGGATTTTCCTTCAGCAGCCGATGCGCGCGGATGATCATGCCGGGCGTGCAAAAGCCGCATTGCAGGCCGTGCATCATGCGGAAGCCTTCCTGCAGCGGCGACAGCGTGCCGTCCGCGTTGGCCATGCCCTCGATCGTGGTGATCTCACAGCCGTTGGCCTGCACCGCGAGCATGGTGCAGCTCTTCACGCTCATGCCGTCGATGTCGATGGTGCAGGCGCCGCAATGGCTGGTCTCGCAGCCGATATGGGTGCCGGTGAGCTGCGCCTGCTCGCGCAGGAAATGAACCAACAGCGTGCGCGGCTCGGCGAGGCCTTCGACCTCGCTGCCGTTCACCTTCATCGTGATATGGGTTTTGGGCATTCGTCGCTCCCTGGGAAATCGCAAAGCTTGGGCACCACTTGAGCCGCAGTGTCAGTGCGCTCCCCTCCCCCTTGCGGGGAGGGGTCGGGGGTGGGGGTCCTCAGCGGCAGTGTCGCTTAGGGCTACTCCCCTCCCCGGCCCTCCCCCACAAGGGGGGAGGAGAAGAGAGAGTTCGCCGAGTGGCGATGTGCGTTCAGGTTGCCCGCCTCGCAGCGCGCTGCAGCGCGCGCATCACCATGATGCCGCCGACATGCGTGCGGTACTCGGCAGGTCCCCGCGCGTCGGAGGCCGGCTGCATGATCGCGCGCGCGGCGCTCGCCGCCGCCTTCAGCGCGGCATCATCGAGCGTAGTGCCGATCACTGCAGTCGCCGCATCGGTCGCCAGCAACGGCGTCTCGTGCAGATTGGTCAGAGCGATCACGCACGTCGCCACCTTGCCGCCAGCCATCGTCAGCACCACGGCGGCTGCGGCCGTCGCATAGTCGCCGACCTTGCGCTTCAGCTTCTCATAGGCGTAGCCGTGCCCCGCAGCCGGAAGCGGGATGCTGATGCCGGTCAGGATCTCGCCGGGCTCGAGCGCGGTGAAATAAGCGCCCTGGTAGAACTCGCGCGCCGCGATCTCGCGAACGCCGTTCGGCCCTTCGAGCCGATAGGACGCGTCCAGCGCCAGCATCAAGGCCGGCATGTCGTTGCCGGGGTCGCCATTGGCGACATTGCCGCCGAGCGTGCCGCGGTAGCGCACCTGCGGATCGGCGATCAAGAGCGCGGTCTCGTGCAGGATCGGCAGCGCCTCGCCGATGTCGGCAGACGCCAGCAGCTCGGCCTGCGTGGTCATCGCGCCGATGATGATGCGGTCGCCATCGCGGCGGATGCCCTTGAGCCCGGCGATGCCGTGCAGATCGATCAGATGCGCCGGGGTCGCCAGCCGCAGCTTCATCATCGGCAGCAGGCTGTGGCCGCCGGCGAGCGGTCGCGCGTCATCGCCGAGGTCGGCGAGCAGCTTGATCGCATCGTTGACGCTCGCCGGCCGGTGATAGTCGAACGGGCCAGGAATCATGACGTTTCCTCTCCTGTGCTGGCCTGCCTTATCGGCAAGGCCGTCGCGTTGTTGCGGCGGGCGTTCGTGCTGCGAGAGCGAAGTGCGAACGCGGACGCATCGCGGATTGGCGCGGAGCGTCGATCGGGATCGCTGGCCGCGCAACGAAGCCGGCACGGAGAGCGGCGAAATCGCACGAAATGCGGCTGGTCGCGCACGAATTGCGTCAGCGAGGGCGACCCAATCGCGCGAGTGACGGCGTGAGCGGCCGGGCAAGACGCGCGAGCGGTGTTGCATGCGTTGGGGAGAATGGCGGCGCTCTGTTGCAGCAGCGAAACGAACGCTGAACTCAGGCCGGCCGCCGCAGCCCGAGCCGCGCCTTGACCTCGGCGACCTTGGCGCGGCTCACCGGCACGCGCGGCTTCGAGGGGCCATCGAGCTCGATGATCGCGCCCTCGCCTTCCCTACCGACGTAGATCACATGCTCGATCGCGACGATGTGGCTGCGGTGCACGCGGATGAAGCGGCCGGGATCGAGCTGCGCCTCAGCCTCGGAGATCGACCATGGGCACATCCGCTCGCGGGTGCCGTCGTGGATCCGCGTGTAGTGCGCATCGGCGCGCACGCTGCGCACGTCCGCGGCATCGATGAAATGGGTGCCGTTGGCGCCCTCCAGCGGCAATCGCGCCGCGGTCGCGCGCGGCGGCTGGCCGATGCCCCCCAACGGCGCCGCCGTCGCCCGGCTCGGAACGGCGACCTCGACGACCGGTTCGGCCGCCGTCGCGGCCGGCTCCGGTGCCAATTGCGGCGCAGCCTCGGCAACGGCCGGCATCGGCTGCGATTGACGGCGCGGGTCCGGCACCAGCGACAGCAAAAATCCGGCGACGATGACGAAGCACAGCACGGCGACGACGATCGCGAGCGCTTGCGGCGACGCAGCAAGTCCTGTTGCGGCGTGATGGTGTCCCTCACCCATCGGCACGACATGCATTCCCAGCATCGCCGTGTAATGCATGCCGGACACGGCGATGCCGAACGCAACCGCGCTGATGGCGAGCCGTAGCCCGTCCTGCCGCGCCAGGAAGATGCGCAGGCCGCCATAGGCGGCGACGATCGCAATCGCCACCGACAGCGCCACCAGCATCGGATCATGCGTCAGCCCGAACGAGCCGGACAGGCCGTGCATGCCGACATAATGCATGCTGGCGATGCCGGCGCCGAGCAGCAGCGCGGAAGGGACGACGCGCCGGGGCGAGGGATCGCCGATGCTGACGAAGAACAGCGAGATGCCGATCACGAGCGCACAGATCAGGAACGAGATGATGGTCGGCAGCACCAGATAAACGGCATCGGCCGGCAGTGGCGCCGCCATCATGCCCACGAAGTGCATGGTCCAGATGCCCACGGCCAGAATGCCGGCGGCGCCGGACAGCAGCACGCGCGCATTCTCTCCCGGACCGCTGCGGATGCGCGCGGTGAGACTGAAACCGGTATAGCCACCCAGGCTCGCGATCACGACCGAGAGCGCGACGAGATAAGGATCGTATCCTTCGATCATCCTTGTCGGCCGCCCGTCGCCACGGGCAAGCCTCCTCCCAGGAGAGATTTTACAGGGGTGGCGAGGAAATTGACAACACAAGGCGGGGAGCGTGAGGGGGCGTGTTGTCGCTGAGGGTGGGGCGGACGACACGATGACTGATCGGCGCGGAGCAAGAGGCTGAATTCGAGCTCGAGCCGCGAGACGGTGAGCCCCCTCCCCCTCGCGGGGAGGGGTCGGGGGTGGGGGGTCCACGAGTCGTGCTCTCGATGATGATCACTCGCATTCGAGAGGATGACGGCGATGACACACGCCATCGCATTCGTCTTGTTCGGCAAAACCGAAGATGCACATGACGAAGTTCGGCGCCCGGAGACCCCCACCCCCAACCCCTCCCCGCAAGGGGGAGGGGAGTTCACTGCCGTTGCCGTGAGATCTCGATCCCGGCGTTTCGATAGCGGGTGTGTGGCTAGCCTGAAGCCAGCCACACGACATCACCGCCTCAGATGATCCCCGCCGCCACCTGGCTGCGCAGCCGCTCCAGGCTCAGCAGCGTCTCGGCGCAGGCGGTCGCCACCTCGATGCCCTTGGTCGCAAAATGCTTGCGGAAGAACTCGAAATGCGCCTGCGTCTCGTGGAATTGCTGCGGCGTCAGCACCGCGGAGAACATCGGCACCTCGGTGCGCAATTGCACGTCCATCAGCGCCTTGATGACGGTGTCGGCGACGAACTCGTGGCGGTAGATGCCGCCGTCGACGACGAGGCCGGCCGCGACGATGGCGGTGTAGCGCCGCGTCTTGGCCAGGAGCTGCGCATGCAGCGGGATCTCGAACGAGCCTGGCACCTCGAAGATGTCGACACGATCGCGCGGGATGTGGCGCGCCTCGATCTCGTCGAGGAAGGCCAGACGGCATTCGGCGACGACGTCGCGATGCCAGGCCGATTGCACGAAGGCGACGCGCTGCGGCTTGCTGAAGCGCGGATGCGACGGCGCCGGTGGCGACTCGTCGGGCGGTGACGCGACCGGCGTATCCGCCGGCGGCGACGTTCCTGCGGTGATGGTGTCGGTGGGCGTATCAGTAGGCGCGTCTTGCAACATCTGATTCATGGTTGTCCTCGTCAGAGACCAGAATCAGGGCACACGGAACGACGACGCCCCCACGCTGGATTGCGCGGGGTGCCGGGACCCGTTCTCTTTCATCCGGACTGTGACCGTCGGCTTCGGAATCGCACCGAATCTGCTGACCCTTCTCTGCGCGACGCGTTCCGGAGAACAGAATTCTCCAGACCGTGCCTTGCCGAGAAGGCGCTCGCGGGCTCGCGCTCGACCGAGAACGCTTACCGCCGGTGGGGAATTTCGCCCCGCCCTGAGAACATCGGCCGCCCGGATGGACGGCCCGAACGAACTATGCAGGCGGTCGGCGGCTGCGGCAAGGCCTCACGCCCGCGGTCCACGACGGGCGGCCATGCAACCGCTCGCGGCCGTTCCCGCGGCCAAATCGGCTCGGACGGGGCGGTTGCGGCGAATCCGATTCCGTTTTGTTCTCATTCGGCCATGATTCCACAGGCCGGACAGGAGTTGTGGACGAAGCGGTGTTTGGCTGTGGACGGACTCGCCCCCCCGTTGCGCAGATTCCGCAAATCACATCAGTTTGTCCTCGCACGCCCGGGGTACCTCCGGGACTGCAAGCCGGGTCTCGAAGCGCCGAGAGGGCGTGGGCCGGGTCGCCGCGTATGTACCAACGAGATCAAGAAGACGAGGTCGAGACGGCATGTCCCTGCTCGAAAGCACTATCGATTCCACCGACCACCCGCTGAGCGTGGTCGAGACCATTGCGGCCGACAACAACTGGATGTTCGAGCGCTCCGGCGAGGACGAGATCACGATCGCCTCCAAGGGGCAGTGGACCGACTATCAGCTCTCTTTCACCTGGATGGCGGAGATCGAGGCCCTGCATCTGGCCTGCGCCTTCGACATGAAGATCCCCGAGGCGCGCCGCGCCGAGGTGCAGCGGCTGATCGCCGCGATCAACGAGCAGCTCTGGCTCGGCCATTTCGACATCTGGACCCACACCGGCATGGTGATGCACCGCCAGGCCCTGGTGCTGCCCGGCGGGATCACCGCGTCGGGACTGCAATGCGAGAGCATGCTGGCCGGCGCCATCCACGCCTGCGAGCGCTATTTCCCGGCCTTCCAGTTCGTGGTCTGGGCCGGCAAGTCGACCCAGGAAGCCATGGCGGCCGCGCTGTTCGATACGGAAGGCGAGGCGTAGGCCTGCGCCCTCTCGTCATGCGCGGGCTTGACCCGCGCATCCATCTCCCATCTAAAAGCCGCTTCTCGATCTTGATAGATGGCCGGGTCAAGCCCGGCCATGACGGGTAGTGGCTCAATGACGTCCGTTTCCGAACTTCAACACACCACCGGCACCATCGTGCTGGCCGGCGCCGGCAAGATGGGCGGCGCGATGCTGACCGGGTGGCTGGCCGGCGGGCTCGATCCTGCGCGCGTGGTGGTGATCGAGCCGATGCCATCGGCGGAGATCACGGCGCTGGTGGCCAGGGGCGTCCGCCTCAATCCGACGGCGGCTGCGCCGGCCGAGGTCGTCATCGTTGCCGTCAAGCCGCAGATGTTCCCCGACGCCGGCCCCGCCTTGAAGCCGTGGGTCGGCGACGCGACGCTCGTGCTGTCGATCATGGCGGGGACGACGATCGCCGGCCTGCAGCAAACGATCGGCGGCGCGGTCGTGCGCGCGATGCCGAATACGCCCGCCGCGATCGGCCGCGGCATCACCGTGGCGGTGCCCGCCGCCAATGTCAGCGCCGCGCAACGGGCGCTGACCGACGCGCTGCTGCGCGCCACCGGCGCGGTGGAATGGGTCGACGACGAGGTGCTGATGGACGCGGTGACCGCGGTGTCCGGCTCGGGTCCTGCCTACGTATTTCTGCTCGCCGAGGAACTCGCCCGCGCCGGCGTCGCCGCGGGCCTGCCCGAGGCGCTGGCGACGAAGCTCGCGCGCGACACCGTGTCGGGCGCCGGCGAATTGCTTCGCCAATCGGACCTGCCGTCCGCCACGCTGCGCCAGAACGTCACCTCGCCGGGCGGCACCACCGCTGCGGCGCTGTCGGTGCTGATGAGAGCCGACGGCTTCCAGCCGCTGCTGACCAGGGCGGTCGCCGCGGCCACGGCGCGCTCGAAAGAGCTCGCGAAGTAGACAACAGCGAGCTGACAGCTCAGCGCGAAGGCGTCGGCGGCCCGCCATGCTGCTGGCGCCATTGCAGGAACTGACGGAACAGGGAGCTGCGCTCAGCCGGATCGTTGGACAGCTGTCCCCCGCTCTGGCGCACGAAGCTCTCGAACTGGGTCTGGCGCACGTCGGCGACCTGCGGCCGCGGCACCATGTTGCGCGCCAGCAGCCACTCTTCCGCGGCCTTGAACCGCTTCCAGTTCGGGATGGCGGCGACGATGCTCGACTCCCGCCATTTCGGATGCCGCGGCGGCTTCATGAACTCGTCGTAGTTGGCGAAGAACGCCTCGACGAAGCGCGCCACCTTGCGATAGCGCTCGGTATTCTCCGGCCAATTGTAGCTGACGAGCAGCATGCCGATCGCCACCGTCTCGATCGTCTCGCCGGGGTTGAGCAGGTTCGGATATTCCTCGGAGGACAACGTCGTGGGCAGATAGAGGTCCTGCAGCCGGCGGTCGTAGGGGATCGTCACGAGGTGCAGCGCGCGGTTGTCGTTCCTGATGCTGCGGGCGAGCTGGAACACCTTTCCGGTGGAGACGATGTAGGCGTCGGCGTCGCCATCGATCAGCTTCTGGATCGATCTGGCATCATCGGTCGCATAGTCGAACGACGCCGTCAGGCCGAGGCGGTTGAAGATCACGCGCGCGGAATAGAAGCCGACATCGGTCGGCGCGATGATGCGCTTGCCGTTGAGGTCGAAGATCGAGCGGATCGAGGAGCGCGCGATGACATGGATCTCGTTGTGATAGAGCCGCGCGATGTAGCGGAGCTGCGAGGTGATGTCGGGGATGCCGTATTGCAGGCGATAGAATTCGGGCACGTCGGCTGCGACCGCGCCCATGTCGATGCTCTTCAGGAACAGAATGTCGGAGACGTTGCGCACCGGTCCCTTGCCGAGCACCGGCAGCACGCGGACGTTGGTCTGATCATCGAGCACGCGCGCCATGTCCGAGCCGAACACGGAGGTGGCGCCGCCGGCCGGCGCGGTGATGATGGTGACGGTGCCGTCGTTGACGTCGGTCGGGTTGGGCAGCCGCCACACGTCCGGCCCGCTGCCGGGCGCGGGCGACAGCGACGCCGGCAGGCCGGCGGGACGTGGCGGCGCCGGAGCAATGGCGGCGTTGGGCTTGGACGGAGCCGGCGCCACCGGCACGATTACCGAGCGGGTCGCCGCGGGGCGCGGCGGCTGTGAAGGTTGCGGCGATTGTTGCAACTGCGGCCACGCCTGCGCAGACGCCTGACTCAGCATGAGTCCGGCTGCGAGCGCGGCAAGCGCGACTTGCGAAGCTGCCTTCGTGACGATGGACATAGCGCAACGGCCTCCTGCACCATCGCGATGCCGCCGCAGCGTTCTCGACCGGTCCGGAGCATTCACCTCGAGGCCTGCCTGCGTCAGGCATGCGACGGGCGACCGCGGCCTCGGCTGAGACCTCGCGACAACCAACCTCGCGATGCGGAGCACGCACGAGGCCAAATGGCCACGATCGGCTCCGATCGAGTTCCACAGTTGGGTGAGGTGATTCGATGAATTTGCGGCGGGCGCCGGGATTTTGTATGACGACGTGCATATAAACCGGATATTGGACTCCGGCTGTGGCTCCGCTGCAACGCCTCTTGTTTCAGGCCGCCAGCCGGTGTTGCCGTCGTGCCAGGATCAGCAGCGTCACGACGATGGCCAGGTTCAGGCCATTCCACGCGATGCCGTTGGCGAAGGCCGCCGAATAGGATCCCGTGGCGTCGAAGATGACGCCCGAGACCCAGCCGCCGAACGACATGCCGAACACCGAGGCGAAGATGATGATGCCGACCCGGGTGGCGGCCTCGCGCGCCGGCATCGCCTCACGCACGATGATCGCATAGCTCGGTACGATGCCGCCCTGGAACAGGCCGAACATGCCCGAGATCAGATAGAGCGACGTCAGGCCGTCGAAGAACAGATAGAACAGCAGCGCAAAACCCTGCGCGAGCGAGCCGATCAGCAAGGTCCTGACGCCGCCGATGCGATCGGCGAGAAAGCCGGAGCCGATCCGGCTGACGATGCCGAGCCCCATCATCAAGGACAGCATCTGCGCGCCGATGGCGACGCCGTAGCCGAGATCGCCGCAATAGGCGACGATGTGCACCTGCGGCATCGCCATCGCCACGCAGCAGGCGATCGCGGCGACGCTGAGCAGCACGGTCAGCGCATTGGTGGAGATCGGCAGCTCCAGTTGCGGCGGCGCCGCGCCGGCATGATTCTGCGCGCCGGCACCGTCCATGCGGGCGCGCAATACCAGGAGCAGCGCGCTCATCGTCACCGCGCAGAAGACACCGAGCGCGACATGGCTGGCGCGCCAGCCGATCTGCTGCACGCCCCAGTTCACCAGCGGCGGCCACACCGTGCCGGCGACGTAGTTGCCGGAGGCGACGATGGTGACGGCGAGGCCGCGATAGCGCACGAACCAGTGCGACGCCTCCGCCATCAGCGGCGCGAAGGTGACGGACGAACCGATCCCGATCAGGAAATACACCGCCTGAAACTGCCACAGCGTCACCGACGCGCCGGCGAGCAGATAGGCGGCCGCGGTGCAGGTGATGCTGAGGGCCATCGCGGTGACGATGCCGAAGCGGTCGGTGATGCGGCCGACGACGACGCCGCCGAGGCCGAAGCCGAACATCGTCAGCGTATAGGCCAGCGAGACCGCGCCGCGGCTGGCGGCGAACTCGGCCTGCACGACCGGCAGAACGACGACGACGGTCCACATCCCCGCGCCGCCGATGGAACCGATGACGAGCGCAAGCGCCAGCCGCGCCCAGGCCTGGCGCGAGTCCGGAATGAAATGAGGCGCTTCCTCGAATCTTGTATTGGGTCCGTGCACGATGTCCGCAACTTCGTTGCCGCACCGCATCAGGTCAAGCCACATTGCTGCGGCATTGGGCATGCAGAAGCAGCGCAACAGGAGGATCTGCACGATCACGGTCCGGCCCTCTTGGCGGCGCCGCGCTTTATCATTAGGTTGCGCGGCGGATCAGAGTGATTTGGGCGCGCATGTCCTTGGGACTGACACGGAAGATGCTGATGGTGGCGGGACGGCTGCTCGTCCTCGCTTACCTCGTCTGCGTGCTCAGCCCGGGCGTGGCGCTCGCGCTGGGCGATGGGGCGGCGCCCTGCTTCGACGAGACCGTCGTTGCCGTTGCGGCCCCTCATCATGACGCGGCTCATCACGAGATGATCTTGGCGGCGATGCCGCAGGTAGAGACCGCGCACGCCCATCATCATGATCACCCTGTTGCAGACGCTGGGATGCAGGCGCCAGCTCCCGCGCCGTCGCACCACGATCACAGCAAGATGCCGGGCCCCTGTTGCGCCATGATGTGCGCCGTGGGCCTCGCTGCCGCGCTGCCGGCGGTCACCCTTCCCGCTTCGTTCGCCGCCACCAGCGTGACCCCGCGCGACGAAGGCCTGCCCGGTCGCACGCCGCAGCGCCTGTATCGGCCCCCCATCGTCCTGGTCTGAGCGAACGACGCCGGCTTCGCGCGCATGTCGCGCGCGGCTGCTCGCGATTCATCGACAGACCAAGGATACCTCATGTTGTCGCAATACATGGCGACGCCCGCTGCCGCATCTCCGGCGCGGCGCAGCCTGCCATTCTCCGTTGCCGCTTGCGCATTGACGCTGCTTGCCGCGGCGAGCCTCGGCGCCTGCCAGCCGCGCACGATCGCATTGGCCGGGGCTGATCCGGCCGATCCGGCGGCGAACGTTGCGCCCGTGCGCATGTCGGGGGTCGTCGGGCCCTACACGCCGCTGCGCCCGGCCGCACCGGCCGCCTGGGGCCAGCGCACCGACCCCGGCGCACCGCGCCCTGAGCCGAGCCGCTAAGGAGCGCCACATGCAGGGGATCATCAGGCTCGCGGCGCTCGCCGCAGCACTTGCGCTCGCAGGCTGTGCCTCGTTCTCGCCGGACGGCGGCATGAGCGCCGTCGCGGACATCACCGGCCACACCACCGGCAAGGAGGTCGCCTCCGTGAGAGGCAATGACGACGCCGAACGCGTCCGCGCTGCAACGCGCCGCCTGCTCGCCCGGCCCTTGTCGGCTGATGCCGCCGTGCAGGTCGCGCTGTTCAACAACAAGGGCCTGCAGGCGGCCTACAACGCGCTCGCGCTCAGCGAGGCGGACATGGTCGAGGCCAGCCTGCCGCCGAACCCGACCTTCTCCCTGATGCGCATCAGCGGCGACGGCGCGTTGGAGGCCGAGCGCCAGGTCGCCGGCGACATCCTGGCGCTCGCCACCTTGCCGCTGCGCTCGGAGATCGCGCGCGAGCGGTTTCGCCAGGCCCAATTGAAGGCCGCGCTGGCGACGCTGCGGCTCGCCGCGGAGGTGCGCCGCGCGCATGTGCGCGTCGTCGCCGCCAACGAGCTGGTGGCCCTGCTGGTCGAGGCGCAATCGGCTGCGGAGGCGACCGCGAAGCTCGCCTCGAAGCTCGGCGAGACCGGCGCGCTCAACCGGCTCGACCAGGCCCGCGAGCAGGTGTTCTATGCCGAGATCACGGCCGAGCTCGCCACCGCCCGCCGTGCCGCAGGAAGCGCCCGCGAGCGGCTGATCCGGCTGATGGGCCTGTGGGGCGACGATCTGAATTTCCGCCTGCCCGACCGGCTGCCGGCGCTGCCGCGCCGCCCGCTGAGCCAGCCCTTCGTCGAGGCCGATGCCGTCGGCCATCGCATCGATCTGCAGATCGCCCGCCTCGAGCTCACGGCGCTCGCCACCTCGCTGCAGCTCAGCGAGGCGACGCGCTTCGTCACCCTGCTCGATCTCGCCGGCCTCGATCGCAAGACCGTCGAGCCCGACGGCCGCGTCATCCGCGAACGCGGTTACGACGTGCAGTTCCAGATCCCGATCTTCGACGGCGGCGAGGTCCGCGTGCGGCAGGCGGCCGAGACCTACAACATCGCCTTCAACCGCCTCACCGAGCGCGCCGTCACCGTCCGCTCCGAGGCGCGCGACGCCTATCGCAGCTACCGCGCGGCCTTCGACATCGCCGGCCACTACGCCCGCGAGGTGCTGCCGCTGCGCCGGATCATCAGCGAGGAGATGCAGCTGCGCTATTCCAGCATGCAGGTGGACATCTTCGCGCTGCTGCTCGAGGCGCGGCAGCGCCTGGCCTCGCGCCGCGCCGCGATCGACGCCGTCAGAGACTTCTTCCTCGCCGAGGCCGAGCTGTCGGCTGCGGTCAATGGCGGAGTCGCGAGCAGCGAGGACAGCGCACAGCAGACCGCAAGCGCAGTCGCGCCCGGCAACGACTGACAGGAGAGCACGCATGTTTTCACGCCGCACACTGCTCGGCTCCGCGGCGCTGGCCGGCGCCTCCGCCGTCTCCGGCCGGGTCCAGGCCGCCGCCATTCCCGAAGCGCCGGTGATGGACAAGGCGGTGATGCAGCCGCCGCTGCATCCAAGCGCTGGGCCGGACTATCAGCCCGTGGTCACGCTCAACGGCTGGTCGCTGCCGTTCCGCATGAACGGCGACTGGAAGGAATTCCATCTCGTCGCCGAGCCGGTCACCCGCGAGTTCGCGCCGGGCATGACCACGCATCTATGGGGCTATAACGGCCAGTCGCCGGGCCCGACCATCGAGGCGGTCGAGGGCGACAAGGTCAGGATCTTCGTCACCAACAGGCTGCCGGAATACACCACCGTGCACTGGCACGGCGTGATCCTGCCCTGCGGCATGGACGGCGTCGGCGGCCTGACGCAGCCGCACATCAAGCCGGGCAAGACCTTCGTCTACGAGTTCGAGATGAGGCACGCCGGCACCTTCATGTATCACCCGCACGCCGACGAGATGGTGCAGATGGCGATGGGCATGATGGGCATGATCGTCGTGCATCCGCGCGGGCCGCAGCCGCCGCCGGTCGACCGCGACTTCGTGTTCGTGATGTCGACCTATCGCATCGAGCCCGGCAGCTACCTGCCGAAGGTCACCGAGATGACCGACTTCAACATGTGGACCTGGAACGCGCGGGTGTTTCCCGGCATCGATCCCCTGCCGGTGCGGCTCGGCGATCGCGTCCGCATCCGCATCGGCAATCTCACCATGACCAACCATCCGATCCACCTCCACGGCCACAAGTTCAAGGTGATCGGCACCGATGGCGGCTGGCTTCCCGAAACGGCGCAATTCCCGGAGACCACGACCGACGTGCCGGTCGGCGCGGTGCGCGTGCTCGACTTCACCGCCGACAATCCCGGGGACTGGGCGTTCCACTGCCACAAGTCGCATCACACGATGAATGCGATGGGCCACGACATGCGCAACCTGGTCGGCGTGTCGCGCAAGGAGCTGGCCGCCGCCGTGGGCAAGCTCGCGCCCGACGGCATGGTGATGGGCAACACCGGCATGGCGATGGGCAGCATGGAGATGCCGGCGCCCGACAACACCCTGCCGATGATGACCGGCAGCGGCCAGTTCGGGCCGATCGAGATGGGCGGCATGTTCACGACCGTGAAGGTGCGCGAGGGCCTCGCCCGCGACGACTACCGCGATCCCGGTCCTTATCAGTTCCCGCAGGGCAGCGTGGCCTATGAGGTCGCAAGCGCACCGGAGCCGGTGCGGCGAAGCGACGGCCCACCGACGCAGGTCCGCACCCAGCGCTGAATTCACCAAGCACCGCATCAACCGACGACCACCATCAGGAGATCTCCATGAAGACTGCATTCGCGATCAGCGCACTGGCGGCGGCCGCTCTGATCGTCGCACCGGCCCGTGGCCATGAGCAGCACGGATCGCGCGGCTATTCCGCCGGCGAGCCGGGTGATCCCAAACAGCCGTCACGCACCATCGAGGTGCTCCTGAGCGAGATGGAGTTCACGCCGGCGCGCATCGAGGTCAAGCGCGGCGAGCAGATCCGCTTCGTGCTGCGCAACGCCGGCAAGGAGGATCACGAGTTCCTGCTCGCCACCAAGGCCGAGAACCTGAAGCACGCCGCGGTCATGAAGAAGCACCCGCATATGGAGCACGACGAGCCCAACGGCGCCCGGCTCGCGCCGAACAAGACCGCCGAGCTGCTGTGGCGGTTCACCAAGCCCGGCACGTTCGAATATTCCTGCCTGATCCCAGATCATCGCGAGTTCGGCATGACCGGCCACGTGGCCGTGAAGTGACGGATGAAGCCGTCTTGACAACGCGTAGGGCGGATCATCGCCGCGTCATCCGCCCTACGCCTCGCCATGAGTTCACCAGTAGAAGGAAACACATCATGAAGACGTTCTCTCAGCTCACGACCGCCGCCGCGTTGGTTCTCGCTCTCGCGACCCCTGCCCTCGCCGCCGAGGCGATCAGCGGCGACGTCAAGAAGGTCGATGAGGCCAACGCCAAGATCACCCTCCACCACGGCCCGGCCAAGAGTCTCGGCATGGATGAGGCCATGACCATGGTCTACCGCGTCAAGGACGCCGCGCTGCTGAAGGGCCTCAAGGCCGGCGACAAGGTGAAGTTCGAGGCGGTCGAGGACGCCTCCGGCTACACGGTGACGAAGATCGAGAAGGGCAAGTAGGCGGCAGCGTTTCGAGCCGCCCCTCTGTCCACCGCCATTCCGGGGCGCGCGCGGCGACGACGACAGCGCGAGCCCGGAATGACGTGCGGATGGATGAGGCTACGAACCGGCGGGCGGATGTGTTTGCATTCCAAGTTCTGATCGTATGATCGCGGCTCCCTGCGCGGAGCAGGCCATGAAAGCCTATCTCGTCCTCGATCTCGCCGTTCACGACTTCGCAGCGTTCAAAGTCTATATCGAACGGATCCCCGCCTTCATCGCGAGGCATGGCGGCCGCTACATCGTCCAGGGCGCAGTGCCCACGCCGGTCGAAGGCGGCTGGATGCCGGAGCGCATCGTGATCCTGGAATTCGCGTCGCGCCAGAACGCCACCGACTTCCTCGGTGATCCCGAGATCCAGGACCTCTTCGCGATCCGGCACGGCGCCACGACGAGCCGGCTGGTGCTGGTCGACGGCTGCACGGCGTGAGCGCGCGATGCAATGTCGTGCCGGAAGACAGTACCTAGCTAAGGAAGATCCCTATTCGTCGGCGTGACATCCGCAGTTGGCGGATCACGCGGCGCTGATCCACCCTGCGCGAGCTGCCCCGTCATTCCCCGGGGCATTCGCGGACGCAACAAGCTCCTTCCGTCATCCCGTTAACCATTTACTAACCATGGCGCGGGCAAGCTTTGCCGCGTCGCGCTGCGCGTGGCCGGTGACCGGACGACCACAGGACATCCTGGGCTTTGCTGCCGCCGGGCATGGCGGCGCCCCGGTTGCCGGCCGCAGCGCATCGCTGCGGCGTCCGACGCCATGCCGTCCTGTCTGTCCGGAGACCCAAGTCCTTGAGCACCGTCGGTTCGCGCGCCTTCCAGAAGGCACGACAGGAAAAGAAGCAGAAGAAGCTCGTCGAGGGGCAGTTGGCGGTGGCGTTCAAGGCCTTCCAGGCCGGACGCCAGGCGGGAGACGCAGGCGCTGTGCGCGAAGCTGCTGCAGGAGGTCCCCGGCTGCTTCGATGCCATGCATCTGCTCGGCGTGTCCCTGGTGTCGTCGGCACGCTTCGCCGAGGCCACCGCCTTCCTGGCGCAGGCCGTCGCGATGGAGCCGAATTCCGCCGACGCGCAGTCCAATCTCGGCTGGGCGCTGATCAATTGCGAGCGCTACGAAGAGGCGCGCGCCGCGCTGGAGCGATCGCTGGCGCTGCGCCCGAATGCGCCGATCACCTTGCGCAACCTCGCGATCGCGCTGCTGCGGCTCGGACAGGGCGAGGCCTCGCTCGCGGCCGCGACGCGGGCCCTCGAGCTCAAGCCCGACGACGTCGATGCCTGGTGCAATCGCAGCGTCGCCGAGCTGATGCTGCGGCGCTGGGACGCCGCTGCCGCCAGCGCCGAGCGCGCGCTGGCCTTCAACCCGAACCATTTCGAGGCCACGGTCAACAAGGGTCTCGCGCATCTCGAACTGCACCATTTCGAGCTGGCGCCGACTTCGCGGTCCAGCAGGCGGCGCGGCAATATTGGTGGATGGCGGTCGGCTCGAGATTCCCGCGCCGCAAGCTTGCGCCGCGCTCGCTCGATCCCGACCGGCGCATCGTCGTCGGCTACGTCTCGGCCGACTTCCGCATGCATTCGGCGGCCTTCGCTTTCCTGCCCGTGCTGCGCGGCCACGACAAGACGCAGGTCCAGGTCAACTGCTACTCGACCTCGCCGCGGCACGATTCCTACACCGCGACGTTCCAGTCGATTGCTGACGTCTGGGTCGAGGCCTCAAGCCTGTCCGACGACGAGCTCGCCGACCGCATCCAGGCTGATGGCGTCGACATCCTGGTCGACCTCTCCGGCTACACCACGGGCACGCGCATGCCGGTATTCGCGCGCAAGCCGGCGCCGATCCAGGTTACGGCCTGGGGCAGCGGCACCGGCACGGGCCTTGCCACGATGGACTACTTCTTCGCCGATCCGGTCACGGTGCCCGAGAGCGTGCGGCCGCTGTTCGCCGAGCACGTCCACGACCTGCCGTCGGTGATCACGATCGATCCGGTGCTCGACGTTCCGCCGGCACCGCTGCCGATGCTCACCAACGGCCACGTCACCTTCGGCGTCTACAACCGCATCGACAAGATCTCCGACGCGGCGATCGCGCTGTGGGCGCGGCTGCTCGCCGAGATCCCCGACGCGAAGCTCGTCGTCAAGCATCTCGCGCTCAACGATCCCGCGGTGCGCGACGGGCTGCTCGCCCGCTTCGTCGCACACGGCGTGCCCGAGGCGCGCATCCTCTGCCTCGGCGCCAGCGAGCGCGTCGAGCATCTCAAATCCTACGAGCGCATCGACATCTCGCTCGATCCGTTCCCGCAGAACGGTGGCATCTCGACGTTCGAATCGCTCTACATGGGCGTGCCGGTCGTCGCCAAGCTCGGCGCCGGCGCGGCCTCGCGCGCCGCCGGCGCCATCCTGACCGCGGCCGGCCTCGCCGACTGGGTCGCCGACAACGATGACGGCTACATCCGGATCGCCAAGAGCTTTGCCGCGCAGCCCGAGCTGCTGACGAAGCTGCGGCCCGAGCTGCCCGGCATGGTCGCACGCTCGCCGGCCGGCGACGTCGCCAACTACACGCGCTGCGTCGAGGCCGGCTATCGGCAGTTCTGGCGGGACTATTGCGCCAAGGCAAGCAAGGCCGGCGCCTGATCGCGCCGGCATCGCCGAGGTCAGCATCTCGCGGAAGGCCCCCGAAGCCCGATCGCACGAACGTCCGGCGCGCGCACGAGCCGCGCTCACGACGGTCCGGCTTCGACCGCTCCTTGCAACCGCAAGCTGCACCGGTTTCCAGCGAGCCATTGTGGCCGCGTGCGATGAGGCGACGACTCTCGGACTGATATCGCGGCGTTTCTCCGTCCAGACCAAGGCGCAATCAAGCCTATGGCTTTTTGGTGGCAAGGATGCGCCTCGCGGCAGCCCCGGCTGCGCCCAACCGGCGAGTAGTAGACCTCATTCCTCAACCAAGGAGATAATGCGCGAAAATCGGCCGCGCCTCACGATCGCCGTGCGGCCGGCAACGGAGGAATTTTGGGCATGCGGGTCGCGTTGTTGAGTTGCGTCGTTGCGGCGGGATTGAGTCTGGTGGCACCGTTGCTGCCGGCCATGGCACAGACGGCGCGGACCGGAAGGCCGGCGGCGGCAACGGCCGCCGCGGCCGGCGAAGGCGGCAAGCTGCAGGAGTCCAACGAATGGACGGTCGGCGTCGCCGGCGGCCTGCTCGAAGGCACCAACATCCGTTTTGCGGCCGAGATGGCCAAGGTGCTCGACGACCGTCCGAACCTGCGCGTGCTGCCGATGGTGACCTACGGCGCGCTCGGCAACATCGAGGACCTGCTCTATCTGCGCGGCGTCGACGTCACCATCACCTCGGCCGACGTGCTCGATGAGTTCGTCCGCAACGGCACGCTCGCCAACATCAAGAACCGGATCCGCTACATCTGCTCGTTCTACATCAACGAGATGCATGTCTACGTCCGCCCGGAGATCAGGACGCTCGAGGATCTCGCCGGCAAGAAGGTCTCCTTCAACACCGTGGGCAGCGCCGCCAACCTCACCGGCGGCATCGTGTTCGACCGGCTCAAGATCGGCGCGGAGAAGGTGTTCATCAACAATTCGGTGGCGCTGGAGAAGATGCGCAGCGGCGAGATCGCCGGCGTCGTCCACGTCACCGGCAAGCCGACCGATCTGTTCGCCAAGTTCAAGCCGGAGCCGGGCTTCCACTTCCTGCCGATTCCGTTCGCGCGCAGCCTGCAGGACTACTACGTGCCGACCAAGCTGACGTCGCAGGACTATCCCAATCTGCTCAAGCCCGGCGAGAACGTCGAGACCATCGGCGTGCCGCAGGTGCTGGCGGTCTACAACTGGCCGCCGGAGACCGAGCGCTACCGCCGCGTCGCGCGCTTCGTCGACTATCTGTTCAAGCGGTTCGACCAGTTCAAGCGGCCGCCGTTCCACCCCAAATGGAACGAGATCAACCTCGCCTCGTCGCTGCCCGGCTGGACCCGCTTCCGCGCCGCGGAGGAGCTGTTGGCCAGCACGCGCGCGCCGCAGGCCGACGGCGCCGCCATCAAGCAGCAGTTCGACGACTGGATGAGCGCAAGGGCGCCGACCGGCGGCCGGCGAATGAGCGAGGACGAAACAAGGGTGCTGTTCGAGCAGTTCCGCGACTGGATGAAACGCGACGGCGGCCAGCCGGCGCGGTAGCGCCGATGGTTCTGGCGTAGAGCATGATCCGGAAAAGTGGAAACCGGTTTTCCCTCGCGACAAACGCCGAAGGCGTTTGCGCGGAGATCATGCTCAACAAAGAGATGAGGCTACGGCGCAGCCGGCTTGGCGCGCAGCGCCGGCGGCGTGTCCGGCTGCGCCAGCGGATGGGCGGACGCGAAGGCCGGCAGCGCCATCGCGGCCTCGACGACGCGCTGCACCGTCGGCGTCGCGGCGAGGTCGAGGCCTTTATTGCGCGCGTAGACGGCGTGGCCGGCGAGGCAGATGTCGGCCATCGTCGGCGCATCGCCATGGCAGAACCGGCCGGTCGCGACATGGCCTGCAAGCTGGGCCTCGATCGCGCCCAGCATCTCCGCCGTCCAGTGCCTGAGCCAGGCCGCGCGTGCCGCGTCGTCCACGTGCAGCACCTCGGTGAGATAGCGCTGCACCCGCGGCGTCGTCAGCGGATGCGCATCGCAGGCGATCATCGCCGCCAGCGCCCTCACCCGCGCGCGCCCCTTGGCATCACCAGGCAGCAGCGCAGCGCCCGGACAGGCTTCGTCGAGATATTCGAGGATCGCCAGCGACTGCGTCAGCACGGTGCCGTCGTCGAGCACCAGCGCCGGCAGCGCCATCTGCGGGTTGAGCGCGGCATAGGCCTCGTCCCGATGCTGCTGCCGGTCGACATCGACCGCGACCTGCTCATAGGCGATGCCCTTGAGGTTGAGCGCGATGCGCACGCGAAAGCTCGCAAGCGACTGCCAGAACGAATAGAGCTTCATGCGGGTCCCCCTTCACCTCAATATCGCATTTCAGCAACCAATATAGTTTCGATGAAGGCGCCCGCCGCTTCCGAATCGTCTTGCCCGAGGCTCGTCCCGTCACTCCGTGCCCGGCGTGAAGTCCTGGTCGGCAACGCCGGCGGTCTGCGGCACCTTGATGACCACGGCGGCGCGATTGAGCGCCTGGTGGCAGGAATTGCAGGCGGCCGTGAGGTCGGCATAGGAGCGCTCGAAGCGGCCGATGTCCTTCTGCTTGATGGCCTGCGCCAGCTCGTCGAACGGCTGCTGCGTCACGGCCGTCGTCATGTCGGCGAACGAATTGCCCTCGACCAGCGGCTGCGCCCGGCTGACACGGTTGAACGCGCCCTTGAGATTGCCGAGCTCATAGGCGCTGAACGTCCAATTGCCGCTATGGCCGGCGATCCAGAGCCGGAGATGGCGCGGCTGGATGGTCGCGATCATCAGGTCGCTGACGGTCGGCAGATAGGCCGGTGCTGGTGCGGGCGTCGGCGTCTCCGCCCTTGGCGCGGCGATCGCGATCAGCGATGCAAGCCCGGCAAGGCCAGCGGCCGTCACTGTCAGCCCCAGACCATGGCGGAGCTTCGGTCGATGCATCTTCGGCTCTCCTGAGAAAGATTTAGAAGCCTCCTAAAGAGCAACGTCCCGCATCGCCAATCGCAATCGCTGATCGCAGCGATCAGAAAAACTTGAAGCGTCACGCAGCGCGACGCGCATGATCCGGCCACATTGCCTGGTGCCGTGGGCACCATCGGCCCGAGCCCCCTCCAGGTCCAACTGGAATCGCCTGCAACCTCCGCGAATGGAAGAGGCGGATCACCCTGCCGATCCGCGCCAAGGCGCGATGAGACAGAGTTGATCGAGCCTGAGCAAAACCGCGAGAGCTCCTCCAGGTCTCCCTGCAATTCTTGATTGATCGAAACAATCTGCTTTCTGTTTTTCCAAGTTGCTCGAGCATCCCTGCGTCGGCGAGCGGTCAATGCGATGCGCCGCTTGCGGAGCGCGTCGCCGCGGTGCCTTGCGGGCCATGGCGGCAACTCCCGGACGCCGACCGCCGCGGCCTGGTGATGACGCGTCGATGCCGTCCGGCCGTCGACAGAGAACTCAGTCCACGCTCGACAGAAAGCCTGCGAGAATCGTCCGGCTCTGGCTCAGCGTCTCGATCCGTTGATCGATCAGGCCAACCTGCTCGGCCAAGATGCGTCGCAGATTGTCGCATGGCGTAAAGGCCGGCTGGTCGCTCTTCACGCAGGGCAGCAACTGCTGGATCGTCTCCAGCGTCATCCCGGCCGCGCCGAGCAATTTGATCCGCCGCACGGTTTCCTCTTCCGCCGGGCCATAGTCGCGATAGCCGGCATCGGTCCGTCGCGGCGCCAGCAATCCCTGGCCTTCGTAGTAACGCAGCATCCGGACGCTGATCCCCGTCCTTCGGGAGAGCTCACCAATCTTCACCTGCAAACCTCTTGACCCTGACAGTGCTGTCAGACCTTACAGAGTCTGCTCATCCAGGTGAATGCCCTTGGAAAGGAGCAACCATGAAAGCCTATCATGTGAATGGCCATGCCGGCGCCGGTCACCTCGTGCGGGTAGACGTCCGCAAGCCCGAACCCGGCAATGGCGAGGTCCGCATCCGCGTCGAGGCGGCGAGCCTCAACTACCGTGACCTCATCATCCTCGACCGCGCGGGCCAAGACGGGCTGAATGGCCGCATTCCGCTTTCCGACGGCGCAGGCGTCGTCGATGCCGTAGGCCCCGATGTCGTCCAATGGCAGGTCGGTGACCGGGTCGCCGCGTCGTTCTTTCGCGATTGGGCCTCGGGTCCGTTCAAGGCCCAATACGTCGCGTCATCGCTGGGCGGCAGCACGATGGATGGAATGCTGGCGGAGCATGTCGTGCTGCCCGCCACGGCGGTGGTCGCTGTGCCGCAGCACCTCACGTCGATCGAGGCCGCGACCCTGCCCTGCGCTGCCGTCACGGCCTGGCATGGCCTGATCACGCGCGGCGGGATGGGCCAAGGCGACACGCTGCTGGTGCAGGGCACCGGCGGCGTCGCGCTGTTCGGCCTCCAGTTTGCCACCGCGCTGGGAGCGCGTGCGATCGTGATCTCGTCCTCGGATGAGAAACTCGCCCGCGCCAAGGCGCTCGGGGCCGCGATCCTGATCAACTACCGCACCACGCCTGACTGGGATGTGGCACTGATGACGGCGACCGACGGCCAAGGCGCCAGTCATATCCTCGAGCTCGGCGGCCCCGGCACCTATGACCGATCGATGCGATCGGTCGCCTCGGGCGGCAAGATCGTTCAGATCGGCGTCTTGACCGGATTCGGCCCGAAGCCCGACCTCGCGCGCCTGCAGTGGGAAAATGCCGACATCGTCGGCGTCACCGTCGGATCGGTCGACCATTTCACCGCCATGAATCGTTTCCTGACCGAACACGCGATCCACCCGATCGTCGATCGGGTGTTCAGCTTCGACGAGGCCCCCGAGGCGTATGCGCATCTCCGGTCCGGCTCGCATTTCGGCAAGATCGTTTTGAAGCTATAGGCGAGGGGCAATGGCCGGCATGATCATGGGGCGGATCGGCTCATGGCGGCCAGCGCTGCCGATGCCACCATCTCAGGATGGCGTCGTATTTTATGCAGTGGACTGCCCCCCTTAAGTGAGACACGATAATTTCTGTGACAGTGGGGTTGCCACGACGACTATCGTGCCTTGTTTTGCGCGAACGCGGCTTCGAACTCAATAGGCGATCGATAGCCGAGCGCCGAGTGCAGGCGCTCCTTGTTGTAGACATCCGCAATGAAGCTATCGATCCGGCGGCGAGCGTCTCTTATGTCGGAGAACGCCTTGCCGTTGACCTCCTCGGCCTTGAGCGTCTTCATGAAGCTCTCAGCCTTGGCGTTGTCGAAGGGGTTGCCCGGCCTGCTCATGCTGATCGTGATGTCGCGATCCGCTAATATTTGGCGATAGGCGATTGACGCGTATTGCACGCCGCGGTCGGAATGGTGGATCAGGCTGCTGCGTTGCGGCTTGCGGGCCTCGATGGCCTTGTTCAATGCTGCAATCGCGAGCGAGGCATTGAGCGTGTTCTCGAAGGCCCAGCCAACCGCCTTGCGCGAGAAGGCATCGAGGATGACCGCGAGGTAGGCGAAGGTCGTGGCGAGATGGACGTAGGTGATGTCTGCGACCCAGATCTGATCGGGAGCGGACGGCACCAGGCCGCGCACCAGATTGGGCACCACGACAATGTCCCTTGGTCGCTCTGCAGGCGGCTTCAGGAATGGCGCCTTGCGCTGTGCGAGAAGATTGTCCTCGCGCATGAGCCTGAGCACCTTCTTAGCATTAACGACCATGCCTTTACGTCGGATGGTGGCCGTCACGCGCCGGTAGCCGTAGAACGGATGCTTCAGGCAAATGCGTTGGATCTGGTCGCGCAGCTCGCAGTCGGCAGTCTCACGACTGCGTTTGTTGAGATGCCGGTAATAGGTCGCGCGTGGCAGGCCGGCCAGACCGCAGAGCCGTTGCACGTCGGCGTGGGACTCCGTTGCCTCCGATGTCATGGCTTGGATGACTTCGATGATGCGGGTGCGGGTCCGCCTTGCGCTGCCGGCCGCTCCAATGCGCGCAAGGCTTGCCGAAAAAAATCGAGATCCATCTGCTGACGGCCGACAAGCCGTTCGAGTTCGGCGATGCGAGCATTTGCGCGCGTCAGCGCAGACCGCTTGTCGTCATAGGTTGCCGTAGCTTTGAGCTTCCGGGGGCCGGGCTTCGGCCCTCGCTTGCGGTTCAATCCCTCAGGTCCTTGCGCCTTCCAGGCCTTGATCCAGTCATGCAGGATCTTGCGAGATATCCCAAGCTCGCGAGCCACAGGCAGAACGCCTTCGCCTCGCTCGACGCGCTTGATCGCCTTCAGTTTGTAAGCCGTCGGAAACTGACGGTTCTTCCCTCTTGCTGCCACAGGTCATCCTCGAAATGCCTGTCACAGAAATTATCGTGTCTCACTTAAGGGGTGCAGTCCAGCAGCGTCACCGTAACCGAACTCAAGGCGATATGCCCTGGTCACACGGGCATTCACGCTAGCGATGCGACCACTGCTCAGCCACGCGGAGGACTTCACCTATCGGGCCGGCGTTCTGCTTTATCTGATCGGGCTTCAAGAACATCTGGATCGATCCTTGCCCCTTGTTCTCTGCCTCAAGCCCCGCCTCTTCGAGCCTTGCGACCAGAGCCGCACGCTGGTCTGGCCCCACCTTGAAACGAACAGGGCAATGCGCGGCGATTTTCCTCGGAAAGAACCAACCGAAATAATACCCAGATGTACCCACAGCAATGTGGGTTCGGTTATAAGTAATCCTTGGTTCACTGCCCCCGCTTGCGATCAGCGCAACAATTGCGTCTACCGCAGCAAGCGATTCTGGTTGGGTACGCTTTTCCCAGTAGGGGCGATCGGCCAGCTCGGTTGCCCCGCTTTCCTCCTCCTCGTCGCCACCGAACTCGTAGGTATCAAGAACGCGTATAAACTGAAGAACAACTTCGTCGCCGAACTGAAACGCGCTGAGTTGGATTGCAATCAACGGGACAGCGCGATTGAGAAGCCTGATCACGTTGAAAAAGCGGCTGGTGATTTCCTCCGCAACGATCACTGCGCGGTGCTCGATGGTCGGAGCCCGCTGCCGCTCCATATCCCAATATTCAATTGTGCGGATGATATGGCTCGGGTCAGTAGCGCCGAGCATGATCTCAATTTCGTAGCGCGTTTCGTTCAACGCGTCGGACATGATAAAGTCAATTCGACCACCAGTCGGCTGTGTCTTCTCGCGTTGAAAGACCGTCAGATCCCCCAATCCCAACAACGAAGGATCTGCTGCGATTTGCTGTTGCAGCCAAGCCTCGCTGAGGCCCAACGACCGAAGACGCTGCGGATTGGCCTTTCTTAGCTTTGGCATGCCGCTTATTTCCTATTAGGTATGGCGAGCTCTACGAACACCACAATCATCACACATCGCCGACACACTCTCTAGAGTTGCACCAACAATGCTGTGAAACAATCGTTGGTCAACCTCTACTCAGGCCGAATCGGGCGACAAAGCCGAAGGCCATGAGCACGCCTTCTGATTTATCAACTACATGATGCAATACTTACAATGACTCCTAGGTTCGCATTACGGCGACAGTGCACAGAACGATCCTCCGCCAACGGGCATGGACACTCACCGCAGGTTCCGAGATCAGCTCAAGTCAAATGATGGCTTCGCTGTGCTCGCAATCAGCCAGCATTGCCGCGAGGGTTCAATTCGCTCTGATCCACAAGCTCCGTATCCAGCGCCTCGTCCGGCAACAGCAGGTCTGCGTCGAGATCAAGCCGGTCGCTGATCAAAACCGGCTTACCATCGCTGCAGAATCGAAACACGCTGTCGTCGGCATTGACATCGCCGAAGATCTTTTCCACCGCGGCGAAATCCCGGTGCGGGGCGAAACCATGGGCCTTCGACCACGCGGCAAGCCCGTGCAGCAGCTTGCGCGCCTCGCTCGGAGCGATCGGGACCATCGTCCCGACTGCAGCCGCCATGTCCAGATATTGCTCGACCTGCTCGCTCTCCATGGTCCTGAACATCGCATCCTTGACGCCCAGCGCGAAACTGTCCAGCAGAAACACGGCCGCGGTGAAGGGCGAGGTGTGGCCGCGGGTCAGGACCAGCGTCCCCATCCCGACGTCAAACAGGCCTTCGTTGACGAAGCAATGCCGGATCGGCGCTTGCGCCGCTCTTGTCACCTGGGCGGGCAGGCTGTTGTAAATCGCGTCCTCGCGTTTCGCCAGAATCGCCAATTGCTTGCGCCGCTGCGCCTTCTTGGCCCGCTTCTGCGCCATATTCACTGCCATCACCGCCGCTCCATCGCTTCGACTCGTGCCGCGGCACGATAGCAGGGGATGCGGGACGAAGTCTCCGCGGCGCGCCTTCTCCCAGAATCCTTGATTTCGTTTCTTTAGAAAAATGGTAGACATATCAGTCCCGAGTGAGGGGGACGCTTCGCGATCGAAGGACGTCGGCACGAATCCTTGACTACTTTCCTAGAGCGTCACCGACGTTGATTTGCAGGTCGGTCGCCATGCCGCCGTTCTCGACATTTTTGCAAAGCCGCCTGGCAGACCGGCGCCGTTTCATAGCGACAGAGGATCCAGCCGAATTGCGCTGCGTTGATCCGCAGAGCACGAATTCAGATCTTGCCCGACGTTTCCTCTTTCATTTTTTCCGAAATCATGTATATCTCTTCCCGTCCTGCTTCCGCCGGAGGGGCGTGTCGCGACCGTCACGAGACGTGGGAGGTGGGATGCGATGGGCGCAAGGAATCGCAGCGTGGCTTGATGTCGCGCGGACGAACGGTTCATTGCGCACGGCGAAATCGTGCGGTCCTGACACCCCGACGCTGGTGTCCAGCGCAATGCGCGCAAGCGCATTGTCGCCATGGTGGCCAACAAGCCCGGCGCACCAGGGAGACCACGTATAAGCCGTTCCAACCGTTGCGCAGGGAGGGCCGGGCGTGTTCGGCCAGACCTGTGGTACCTGCCGCCTGCATTTTTTTCGCAGGCGGGGCGCGGCCAGCGCCCGGCCTTCCCTGCGCCCTCCATCCGATCGAGGGCGGACCTGATGCACGACTCGGGCGCGATCCGCCGCGGGAGACGATGCCGCATGTCTGCGAGAGGAAATTCATTCGTGCTTGTTCGCAGTCAGGGCCGGCAGGGGCCTCATGGTTCGAGACGGCGCTGCGCGCCTCCTCACCATGAGGGTTTGGCGCCGAAACCGGAGCTGCATTTGGCCATGAGCGGTGTGCTCATCGGGAGGAGCGCGATGGCTGGCACAATTCATCGTCCGGGTACGACCTTCGCTCCTCACCCTGAGGAGCCCGCCGTAGGCGGGCGTCTCGAAGGGCGAGGCCCGGACCGTGGCAGCGTATCGAAGATGCGGCAGGAGAGCCCATCCCCTCTCCCCCGCAACCCTTTGTTAACCGCCATTAACCGAACGCTAACCAACCACCGGGCAAAAATTGCCGGGTGGAATGTGCGTGTCGTGGTTGGGTGCAGTTGACGGAGGAGAGCTTCCGTGGACGCCGGCGCGGTACCTCAGTTTCGGAACGGCGGCCCTGCGGCCGTCGCGCAGTCGTTTGGGGCCGGCACACGCGGCCGGCGGGAAGGGGCGAAAGCCATGGTCGACGTCACGGCGGGTCAGGGGGTCGGATCTCCGGCCGGCGGGTTCTCATTCGCTGACCTCAAGACAGCAGTCCTGCGCGGCGACATCGCGCTGGCGCTCGGCATCCTCACCATCCTGGTGGTGCTGATCCTGCCGCTGCCCTCGCTGGTGCTCGATCTGTTCCTGGCGATCTCGATCACCCTGTCGATCCTGATCCTGATGACCGCTTTGTTCATCCAGGCGCCGCTGGAATTCTCCTCCTTCCCGACCATCCTCCTGATCTCGACGATGCTGCGGCTGTCGCTCAACCTGGCCTCGACCCGGCTGATCCTGTCGCGCGGCCACGAGGGCACGGATGCCGCCGGCCACGTCATCGAGGCGTTCGGCAACTTCGTGATGAGCGGCAATTTCGTCATCGGCATCATCGTGTTCGCGATCCTGGTGACGGTGAACTTCGTCGTCATCACCAAGGGTTCGGGCCGCATCGCCGAGGTCGCGGCGCGCTTCCATCTGGACTCCATGCCTGGCAAGCAGATGGCGATCGACGCCGACCTCTCCGCCGGCCTGATCGACGAGAAGGTCGCCAAGATCAGGCGCAAGGAGCTGGAGGACGAAAGCGGCTTCTTCGGCGCCATGGACGGTGCCTCGAAATTCGTCCGCGGCGACGCGGTCGCCGGCCTGCTCGTCGTCTTCATCAACATCATCGGCGGCATCATCATCGGCGTCGCCCAGCAGGGTCTCGGCTTTGCCGAGGCCGCTCGCACCTACACCACGCTGACCGTCGGCGACGGCCTCGTCACCCAGGTGCCGGCGCTGATCGTCTCGACCGCCGCGGGCCTCCTGGTCTCCAAGGCCGGCGTCAGCGGTGCCGCCGACAAGGCGCTGATCAAGCAGTTCTCGGGCTATCCGCAGGCGCTCGGCATGTCGGCCGCCGTGATGCTGGTGCTGGCGCTGCTGCCGGGCATCCCGACCCTTCCGTTCCTGGCGCTCGGCGGCGGCGCCGCAGCGCTCGCCCTCAAGGCGCGCAAGCAGAAGGAGGTCGCGAAGGCCGAGGAGGTCGCCGCGGCTGCAGCGCCGGCGGCGGCTGCCACCGCCGCGGCCGCCGAGGAGCCGATCTCGGCCGCGCTCAAGATCGACGACCTCAAGATCGAGCTCGGCTATGCGCTGCTGCCGCTCGTGAACGCACCCGACGGCACCGACCGCCTGACCGACCAGATCAAGGCGCTGCGCCGGTCGCTGGCGATCGAGATGGGTTTCGTGATGCCGTCGGTGCGCATCCTCGACAACGTGCAGCTCGAGGCCAACACCTACATCATCAAGATCAAGGAGGTCGACGCCGGCTCCGGCAAGATCTGGCCGAGCCAGTTCATGGTCATGGACCCAGGCGGCAACCAGGTCGCGGTGCCCGGCATCCACACGACGGAGCCGACCTTCGGCCTGCCCGCCACCTGGGTCGACGCCGGTCTGAAGGAGGAGGCGACGCTCAAGGGCTACACAGTGGTGGACGCGGCGACCGTGCTGTCGACGCACCTGACCGAGCTGCTCAAGGCCAATATGAGCGACCTGCTCTCCTACGGCGAGGTGCAGAAGCTCCTGAAGGAGCTGCCGAAGGAGCAGAGCGAGCTGGTCAAGGACATCGTGCCGACGCAGATCACGATTTCCGGCATCCAGCGCGTGCTGCAGCTGCTGTTGTCGGAGCGCATCTCGATCCGCGACCTCTCGACCATCCTCGAAGGCATCGCCGACGCGCTCGCGTTCTCCCGCAACCCGGCCACGATCGTCGAGCACGTGCGCGCCCGCCTCGCCCGCCAGATCTGCGCCCAGAACACCTCGCCGATGGGCTACCTGCCGCTGATCGCGCTGTCGGCGAGGTGGGAGCAGGCGTTTGCGGAATCGCTGATCGGCCAGGGCGAGGAGCGCAGCCTCGCGATGCAGCCGTCGAAGCTGTCGGAGTTCATGACCGCGACGCGCGATGCGTTCGAGCGCGCCGCGCGCGAGGGCGAGTCGCCGGTGCTGGTGACGTCGGCCGCGATCCGGCCCTTCGTCCGCTCGCTGGTCGAGCGCTTCCGCGCCCAGACCACGGTGCTGTCGCAGGCAGAAATCCATCCGCGGGCGCGGCTGAAGACGGTGGGGAGCGTGTGACGGCTGGCGTTGCGGAACCGCGGAATCCCGAGCGCGTTTGATCAGCGGGGCCGGCGCGCGGCCCCGGCTTTTGCCGTTTTTACCGGCAGACCACCCCTTGCTTTACCGCCACAGGCAAACGAATTCTTAATTTTGCGTTAGGTGGCTGAAATTTCATCCGCACACCGAACAACAAGTCAAGTTATTGATATAACTATATAAATGTATATGTCATCGACTTTCGATCGCGAGGCATCACGCCTTATCACACACTTGTGATGTGGCCTACGAAACAGAATTGAGGTTTCCTACGTTAGTTCACGCGAGACGATGAACCGGAAAGCCCCCGGCTCACACGAATCAGCGAAGGACGGAAGACGGCAGGAGGCTTCCATGAACCACTCGATTTACAGCGCGGATCGGACCACCCACCTCAAGATCGTGGTGGTGGCGCTCGTGGCTGGCATCGCAGTGGCCGGCTTCGGCATCTCCGCCCGTCTCAACGCGGAGCCGAACTACGCGCAGACGGCAAAGGTCCTCAAGGCCGGCAAGCCGGTCGTGGTGACGAGTTCGGAGACGTCGCTGGTTCGCTGACAGGAATTCCCGGAATTCACGCGGTTCTCACAGCCCCCCAACTGGCCGCGTGGATATGTAGTAGACCCAACCCCAAGTCGACTACTGAAAACGCCCGCTCCCCACGGGCGTTTTCTTTTTCTGGGACTTGAATCACCGCGCCGGCGGCACCGTCTCGATCAGCTTGCCGGTAAAAACGATCGGCCCGGTCGCCTGCCCGGTCGGCGACCCGCCCTCAGGCTCGACCGTGACGGCGTAGGTCGCACGACTCACGGTGTCGGCGTCGTAGGACGAGAGAACGGGACGGCTGGTGAAGTCGCTGCCGCCGATCACGCCGAGCGAGCGCGGCTTCTGCAGCCTGTCGGACACGAGCCACAACTCGAAGCTCTTGCCCGGCTCCGGCGCAGCGCCGACCCGGCGCACAGTGTAGCTCTTGCTGGCGGCATCGACGGTCAAGATGAACGCCGGCGACGCCGCGTCCTTCTGCAGGAGAGCAACGAACTGGGCGGAGGGTTGCGCGACCGGCACCTTGATCTCGACAGTCTGGATCCGCGGCTTCGGCCGCAATGGCTGCGGCAAGAGATCGGGGCGGTAAACCTGGACACCGACCAGCGCGAGCAGCACGGCCGCGAGCGCGGTCATGATGTTGGCGACCGCGCGCAACTGCCGGACCTTGGACGAGAGCCGCACCACGTTCGCATCATCGTTCGCGATCTCATGCGCCGCAGACGCGCTACGCGTCGCGGCGACGGTCGTGACCTCAGGCTCGGGCGCCTCAACCGGGGCCGCTTCGATCGGCCGGGCTTCCGCCGCGACAGGCGAACCCTCGGGAGGTGCAGGGTCAGGACGAACAGCAATGACTGGAGCCTCGGCCACCGCCACTGATTCAGCCGGCGGAGCGCTCTCGGCGAACGCGCGCAACCGCGCGATCTCGGCCTTGATGCGCTCCCACAGCTCGGGGCGCGGCTCGACCAGCCCGACCATCTGGTTGAGCGGACCGAGACGAAATTCCCACGCCTGGACCAGCGTCGTAAATTCCATGTCGACGGCCATCATGGTCTCGACCTGCGCCCGTTCGGCGGCATCGAGCGTCCCGAGCGCATATTCCGCCGCCAGCGCGATATGGTCTTCGCTATACGCCATCACAGGTCCAGGTCACGTCCTACAAGGTCTCTCGCCGGCTCGAACGGCACCTCATCCGAGACCGAGGCATTGGCGGATGTCCATCATGCTCCGCCGCAACCAGGTCTTCACCGTGTTCACCGGCGCCTCGAACTTGGTCGCCAATTGCTCGCGGCTCCAGCCGTTATAGTAGGCAAGCAGCACGAGCTTCTGGCGGTCGGGCTCGAGCTGGCCGACGCATTCCAAAAGACGCTTGAGCTCCTCCGACATCTCGCGGCGCGCCAGCGGATCCGGCGTCTCGGCCGCAACCTCCAGCGCGGAGGGCTCATCCTCCAAAGACAGCTCACCGCGCTTTCGCACCAGGTCGATGGCGCGGTTGCGGGCGATGGCGGCCATCCAGGTGATCGGGGACGACACCGCCGGGTTGAACTGCGCGGCGTTGTTCCAGACCTTCACATAGGTCTCCTGGACGACCTCCTCGGCGAGGTCTTGTCGGTGCAAGATACGGAGCACGACGCCATAGAGTTTCGCGCGCGTCGCCGCGTAGAGGCGCTCGAAGGCGGCCTCGTCCCCCTTGGCAACGGCGGCAAGCAACCAGACCAGCTCTGCCGGCGTCAGCATTCAGCGTCCCCGAAAATCGCCCCACTCCCTCGTTCGAGCCTACGTCCTCCCGTAGCACAAGTCCTGGGCAACTCTCCACCGGGGCGGGCGCGACGAAAAACCCGGACCTCGCGGCCCGGGTTTTCGAAAGCGACAGCCGCGACGGCGACAGGGGCTCAGGCGATGACGCCGAGCCGGGCGCGCATCAGGCCGATAGAGTCCATGTCGGCCTGCTCGCGGGCGCTCTCCTCGGCCTTTTCGCGGGCCTGGTCACGCTCGTCGAGCAGCTCGACCTTCTTCATCTCCTCGAACGCCTCGGACAACGCGGCCTTGGCGTCCTCGAGCTGGGTGCGCAGCTCGTCGGCCGAGCGCGTCAGGTTTTCCCGGCGCTGGATCGCGGCCTTGGCGTAGGTCGGATAGGCAAAATGGGTCGGGTCGTTGATGCCGGCCCGCTCCTGCTCGGTCTGGATCTCCCGCTCGAGCTCGGCCGACATGCGCTGGAAGTCAGCGATCATGCCCTCGATCTGCGTCACCCGGCGGCGTTTCTCATCCACCTGAAACTTCTTCAGACGGATCAGCGTTTCGCGCGACTTCATCGACTCATACTCCCCAGAAGTCCCGTGTAGGGCGCGGGACAGGGCCGGCCGCCCTCCCTGGGCTCGCCGACTAGGCTCGTTACATGGAGGGGATGATTACCCGACAAAGTTAGCTTTCCGTTTCCAAGCGCCCCAGGATCTGTTCCAGCTCCCGATACCCGCTCTGCAACGTCGAGACCTCGTCCTTGCGCTGGCGCAGGAACGCCTCCAACGGCTCGTGCAGCCGGATCGCCTCGTCGACCTCCGGACTGGAACCGGCGCGGTAGGCGCCCAGCCGGATCAGCTCCTCCATGTCGGCGTAGGTCGCCATCACCTGGCGCGCCCGCATGATGGTCGGCAAGAATACGGGGTCGGCCGATTTCGGCATCGTCCGCGACACGGATTTGAGGACGTTGATCGCCGGATAGCGGCCGCGTTCGGCGATCGAACGCTGCATCACGACGTGGCCGTCGAGAATGCCGCGCACCGCATCCGCCACCGGCTCGTTGTGATCGTCGCCATCGACCAGCACCGTGAAGATCCCGGTGATGGTGCCGTCGCCGCTGCCCGGCCCCGCCCTCTCCAGCAGTTTCGGCAGCTCGGTGAACACGGTGGGCGTGTAGCCCTTGGCGGTCGGCGGCTCGCCGGCCGACAGCCCGATCTCGCGCTGCGCCATTGCAAAGCGCGTCACAGAGTCCATTAGACAAAGGACATCCTTGCCCTCGTCGCGGAAATATTCGGAGATCGCGAGCGTCAGATACGCCGCCTGCCTTCGCATCAGCGCCGGCTCGTCGGAGGTCGCGACCACGACGACCGAGCGCGCGAGACCCTCATCGCCGAGATCGTCCTGCAGGAACTCCTGCACCTCGCGGCCACGCTCGCCGATCAGTCCGATCACCGACACCGCCGCATCGACGTTGCGCGCCAGCATCGACAGCAGCACCGATTTGCCGACGCCCGAGCCGGCGAAGATGCCGAGCCGCTGGCCGCGGCAACAGGTGAGAAAGGTGTTCAATGCGCGGACGCCGAGATCGAGCGGCGAGCCGACGCGCCTGCGCGAATGCGCCGGCGGCGGATTGTTCCGATAAGGAACCGGTGAGGCGCCCTGCGGCAGCGGCCCCTTGCCGTCGATCGGCTCGCCCATCGCATTGATGACGCGGCCGAGCCAGGCCGGCGACGGCCGCACCTGGTTGGCCGCATTGGCGATCACGGCGCGGCAGCCGCGGCGCACGCCCTCCAGCCCGGCGAACGGCATCACCACGGCATTCTTGCCGGAGAAACCGATCACTTCGGCAGGGATGTAATTGTTGCCGGTCTCGATCACGATGCGCGCGCCGACCGACATCGCATGAAGCGGCCCGGCGATCTCCACCATGAGTCCCTTCACGCCGACGACACGCCCATAGGTGTTCACGGCGTCGATGTCGCTGATCTGCTCGGCCAGGGCCTTCATTGCCAAAGCGCCTTCATCGCGAGAGAAAGTTCATTGCGCCAGAGCCTTCATTGCGAAAACCTTAAGTAGGGGCAGATTCGCGTCGTCGGTTTAACTCTGTGTTTACTCGCATCATTAATCATTACGTCATGGTCTGGAGTGACTGACGTGCTTCGCTTTGCCGCCTTCAAAAAGCGGTGAGATCCGAGAGTCGGTTAGGTCCATCTCTTAACATGGAGCTTGAACGAGGACGGCTAAGAAAAACTGCCTTATCGCAACACCTTACGGCGATTCGATAAAAATTGCACGGATAGAGCTTGCGGAGGGGAATCAGGATTTGTTAACCATCTCTCGTCAGGATCCGAATCAGTTGTTCAAAGGCGTTTTGAGTGCCGCGATGGCGGCCGACCTGACGCCCGGAGCGGCGACTATGGGGAACTGGCATGCGCGTTTTGCTGATTGAGGATGACAGCGCCGTCGCGCAGTCGATCGAGCTGATGTTGAAGTCTGAGAGCTTCAACGTCTACACGACTGACCTTGGCGAAGAAGGCGTCGACCTCGGTAAGTTGTACGATTACGACATCATCCTTCTCGACCTCAATCTGCCCGACATGTCCGGTTACGACGTGCTCAAGCAGCTGCGCGTCTCGAAGATCAAGACGCCGATCCTGATCCTCTCCGGCCTCGCCGGGATCGAGGACAAGGTCAAGGGTCTCGGCTTCGGCGCCGACGACTACATGACCAAGCCGTTCCACAAGGACGAGCTGATCGCCCGCATCCACGCGATCGTCCGCCGTTCCAAGGGCCACGCCCAGTCGGTCATCCAGACCGGCGACCTCGTCGTCAACCTGGACACCAAGACGGTGGAGGTCGGCGGCCAGCGCGTGCACCTGACCGGCAAGGAATACCAGATGCTGGAGCTGCTCTCGCTCCGCAAGGGCACCACGCTCACCAAGGAGATGTTCCTCAACCATCTCTACGGCGGCATGGACGAGCCCGAGCTGAAGATCATCGACGTCTTCATCTGCAAGCTGCGCAAGAAGCTCGCCAACGCCTCCGAAGGCCGCAACTTCATCGAGACTGTCTGGGGCCGCGGCTACGTGCTGCGCGAGCCGCATGACATGGACGAGCGCATCCCCGCCTGATCTTTCACTGGGTACTCCGGCAGGCCTCACCGGCTTGCTCCTCCCAGACTGGGCCCCGCCGCAAATGGCGGGGTTTTTGTTTGTGGGGGTGATGGTTTGTAAGGCGAGCGCTTGCCTGGGGCCGATGGGTGTTGGACACGAGCTCTCTCAACCCAACCGCTGCGCTCCCCTCCCCCTTGCGGGGAGGGGTCGAGGGTGGGGGTCCCAGCGAATGGTCTTCATGTAGGCCACCCAACCGCAGCTAGCTAAACAGCAATCTCACCGCCGCGGCGCCCCATGCCCCAAACTCGGTTCGGAGCAAGACCCCCCCCACCCCAACCCCTGCCCGCGAGGGGGAGGGAGCCCACCGCCGTTGCTGCGCCAGTGCGCCTCGAACTCCCAATCCCGAAACACAAGCGCCCTCGCCTCTCAACGAGCATGAAGCTCGAGAAGGCCTCGACCGCGATCCACACCCCGCTTCCTCAAACCTTCCATCATCCCAAGCTGACGCGGTCTCGCGGCGCCCGGCGCCCGAGTTGTGTGCCATTCTCACCGCCCTCCTCTCACTGAGGGCGCAGGGAAGGCCGGGCGCTGGCCGCGCCCGTGGCCCGCCTGCAGAAAAGAAAGCAGGCGGCAGTCGCCACAGGTCTGGCCGAAACACCCGGCCCTCCCTGCGCGATGGTTTTACGATTTATACGCGATCTCCCTGGGGACCGGCTGTCTTGCCCCCATCACCCGCAGGCAGCTCATCAGCAACGCCCACAAGCTTGACCTCAGCACCGGGAGGCCAGGACCACGCGACTTCACCGTGCGCCAGGGATCGTTCGTCGGCACGGCCAAGCCATGCTGCGACCCCACAGCGCCCATCGCATCCCACACCCGACGTCCGTGACGACCGCGAAGCGTCCCCTCGTTGGGCGGGACGGCGCGCAGTAAAGCACATTTTTCGTAAAAACAAAATAGAGTTTCGATAAACAGAAATCATATTTCTTTCAGGCGTTCGAACGGCCACCGTCAAGGCTTGCGTTCCCGATCGAGACCCTGTCGAACGCTCCTGTTTCGGATCCGAACGCTCCTGTTTCGGATCGACGATCTGCCATGTGCGGCTTCGCGCAAGTCACCTGCGATGCCCATGCGGCGCAGAGATCGGTCCCAATTCTGATCACCACGCTCGGCGGGGTGGTGTCGACCAGTTGCCGGAACGTGCTGAGCGGCGATCGGCTTCTGGTCGACATGACGACCGGCGTTTCGCAAATCGAAGTCGATAGCGGTACGGTGAAGGCATCGGTCGAACCCGTCGTCAGAGGCATGTTGCGGAGCGACATCGGCTCCGCCGGGCACCGCACCAAAGCCGAAGAAATGATGCCAAAAGTTGTGCGGACCGTGACGTCGCACCCGCCTTCGGTACCTTGAGTTGCATCAAAGACGGTCAGCAATTTCCGTGGCAGGCTAGCATTGACGGCGTATCCGTCATCAATGGTCCTTCAACGTGAGGAGTTCACTATGGCTAGAAGCATTGCTGTTGGTCTTGTTATTCTCGCCGTCTCTACATCTGCGGCCTTGGCCGGACATCGTACTCATCATGCAAAAGGTACTCATGCAAAAGCCAGTGCGGCTCAGCAGGTCGGGGCGAGCAAAAGTGATCGCGACCAATATGGAAATATGCAGGTCAATCCCGGAACTCCGGGCCTGAGCGGCAGCAACGCTGCCCTACATGCAAAAACGCATCGCGATTCCGGCTACGGGCCGAAGAGTGACTACAATGCAGACGGAACCATGCGGGTTGATAGCGGAACTCCGGGCGCAAGCGGCAGCAACGCTGCCCTACATCGTAGAACGCACCGCGATTCCGGCTACAATCCCAAGAGTGACTACAACGCGGACGGGACCCTGCGGGTGCATCATTAGTCGTTTCTTGCGACCGCGTGATGAGCCCGGAGCGTTCCCCGCACCGGGCTTTCACGCCCACGAAAACTAGCTGTCCTTGCATTGACCGACAGCGATTACGGCGACGGCGACGCTGCTCGACTGCACAAAACTATCATCTCGGCCGTTGTGTACGGGCCCATGAGTCTGGCCGATCGCGCTGGCGGCACCGTACGCGCGGACGCCATGTAGGAGCTAGTCGCGGGGATACTGTTCCTGCAGTCGCCCGAGGCGTCGAACCTGACCGGCGCGTTCTACGCGACGGACGGCGGATGGACGGCCTATTGAACCCGCTTCCAGTCCGCCGAGGACTGGAACGATCGTTCACCCACGATCAGCTTCGAGCAAAGAGACGAGATCATGATGCGATCCCGCGGACCCGCATCATGATCTCAGGGTCTCGGAAGAGCCGCGGACCTAGCGGCACTCCTTGTCTGACGGCTGTTCACAGGAACGATATCGCAATTGGCCGTCATTGCGAAGGGCGAAGCGACGACGCAATCCAGAGTCGCGAGCTCGAGTTTGGATTGCTTCGCTGCGCCGCTCCGCTCGCAATGACGGATGGGAAGAGCGTGCTTAGGCCACTCAGGCCACTGCGCTTGGCTTGCCGCGCGTAACGTAGCGGCCGTCGCCCTTGGCGCCGACCAGCTGGCCGTCGCGCACGACGAATTTTCCGCGCAGCATCGTAGCGACGGGCCAGCCGGTGATCTCGATGCCTTCATAGGGCGTGTAGTCCGAGCCGTGGTGCAGGCCGGACTGGGTGATCTTCGCGGTCTTCGCCGGATCCCACAGCGCGATGTCGGCATCGTAGCCGATCGCGATGGAGCCCTTAGCCCTCAGCCCATACGTCTTGGCGTGGTTGGTGGCGGTGAAGGCGACGAACTGGTTCAGCGTGATGCGACCCTTGCTGACGCCTTCGGAGAACAGGATCGGCAGCCGGGTCTCGACGCCGGGGATGCCGTTCGGTACCCAGCGAAAGCTGGTGCGGCCTTTCGGCGTCAGCTTGCCGGCCTCGTCGTCGTAGCGGAACGGACAGTGGTCCGACGAGAACAGCGAGAACACGCCCTGCTGCAGGCCCTCCCAGCAGGCCTCCTGGCTGGCCTTGTCGCGCGGCGGCGGCGAGCAGACATATTTGGCGCCTTCCATGTTGAGGCCCTGCATGTCCTCCTCCGTCAGCACCAGATATTGCGGGCAGGTCTCGCCGTGGATCTTCAGACCGCGCGCCTGCGCGCGGCGGATCTCCTCCATCGCCTCGCGGTTGGAGACGTGGACGATGACGATCGGCACGTCGATCAGCTCGGCCAGCGAGATCGCGCGATGGGTCGCCTCGCGCTCGACCGGAATCGGGCGCGACTTGCCGTGATAGTACGGCGCGATCTTGCCGGCGCGCTCCAGGCGGTCGGTGAGGAAGCGGATGGCGTCGTAGTTCTCGGCATGGATCTGCACCAGCGCGCCTTGCTCGCGCGCGACCTGCAGCACGCCGAGGATCTCGTAGTCGTTCAGCGCGAGACCCTCATAGGTCATGAAGATCTTCAGCGACGAATAGCCGTCGGCGACCAGCGCCGGCAGCTCCTGGCCGAGCACGGCGTCCGTGGGATCGGCGATGATGAGATGGAAAGAGTGGTCGACGTAGCAGGCCTTGTCGGCGAGCGCGTGATAGTCCTTCAGCGCGGCGCGCAAGGGCTGGCCCTTCTCCTGCAGGCAGTAGGGCATGACGAACGTGTTGCCGCCGAAGGCGGCGGCGCGCGTCGCGCTCTCGAAATCGTCGGCCATGACGATGCCGGGGCCGGAGGGCTGGCTGATATGGACATGGCTGTCGATGCCGCCCGGCAGCACCAGCAGGCCCGTGGCATCGACGATCTCGTCGGCATCGGTGATGGCCTCGCCGATCGCGACGATGCGGCCGCTCTTGATGGCGACATCGGCCTTGAACGTATCGCTCGCGGTGGCGACGGTGCCGTTGCGGATAACGGTGTCGAATGCAGCCATGTGACGTCCTTCTCAGGCGAAGTTCTTGAACAGCGTGCCCCAGCCGGTCACGGCGGCCGGATCGACGCCGGCGACCTTCAGGCTCTTCCATACCACGGTGGCGATGGTGTCGAGAATTGGAATGCCCGTCTCCTGCTCCATCCTGTCGACCAGCGGCGCGGCGCGCAGGTTGGTGCAGACGACGGCGATCGCATCGGGCTTCTCGGCCGCGACCTCGCGGATCATGCGCTCGAGCTGCGCCTCGGTGACCTCGGCGAAGGAGAAATTGTCCTGCAGGCCGAGATGGCGGTCGCCGCCGCAACCGATGCCGAGCGTCTCGTAGTTGGCGATGATCCGCGCCTGCACGTCGTCGCGATAGGGTGTGACATAGCCGAGCCGCTTCACGCCGGATCTCGTCAGAATCTCGTTGAGCGCCAGCATCGAGGTGGTCGCAGGGATGCCGGTCGCGGCCGTGATCTGCTCGCACAGCCTGACGTCGGCCTCGAAGCCGAGCCAACCCGAGGAGGTGCCGTTCCAGCCGATGACGTCGACCTTGGCATGCGCGAGCAATTCGGCCGCGCGCAAGATGTTCGATGTGTCGAACTGCGCCAGCGCGTCGGTCGACAACGCGATCTCCGTGACCTTGAAGCGCGAGAAATGCGCTGACACGTTCGGCAGGCCGGCGACCATGGCCGAGGTGATCGGCTCCAGGGCGGTGTTCGACGACGGCGTCAGCATGCCGAGGAGAGTGCGTTTGGTCATTGGTGGTTTGCCTCTCTCGGCGCGGGCAGTTGGAGGTGGTCGGCGGGAAGACCTCTCCCGCTTGCGGGGGAGGTCGGATCGCATCGCAGATGCGATCCGGGTGGGGGAACTCTCTCCTCACGGGCAGCGTGCCGTGGAGCGCCCCCACCCCAGCCCTCCCCCGCAAGCGGGAGAGGGGGCGCACTGCGCATATCGAGCTGTCTCGGCTTCAACATGCATCGTTTGTGCGGGAGCAATCGGGCCATCATCACGCCCGCTCCCCCTGCTCCGCCCGCTCGCCGCGCAGCAGCGCCAGGATGTGGCGCTTCAGCGCATTGAACTGCGGGCTGGTGATGTCCCGCCGGCGCGGCAGATCGATCGGGATGATCTCGACGATGCGGCCGGGACGCGCGCTCATGACGGCGACATGAGTCCCCAATGTCAGCGCCTCGTCGATGCCGTGGGTGACGAACACGATCGTGCCCTGGTGCTGCTGCCAGATCCTGACAAGCTCGGTCTGCATGTCCATGCGGGTCTGCTCGTCGAGCGCGCCGAACGGCTCGTCCATCAGGATCACTTGCGGATTCATCAGCAGCGCCCGGGCGATGCCGACGCGCTGGTTCATGCCGCCCGACAGCTCGGACGGATAGTGGTTCTCGAAGCCGGTGAGCCCGACCATGTCGATATAGACCTGCGCCCGCGCGCGGCGCTCGGCCTTCTGGCCGCCGCCTAGCAGCAGATGAAAGGCGACGTTCTCCCACACCGGCAGCCACGGCATCAGATTGGCGTGCTGGAACACGACGCCGCGATCGGCGCCGGGCGCCGTCACCGTCTCGCCGTCGACGGCGATGCGGCCCGCGCTCGGCTGCTCGAATCCGGCGATCATGTTGAGAAGGGTCGACTTGCCGCAGCCGGACGGGCCGAGCAGGCAGACGAACTCGTTGCGCGCGATGCTGAGGCTGATGTCGGCGAGCGCCGTCACCTCGGCGTTGCGCTTCCTGTCGGTGAAGATCTTGGAGACGCTGGCGATCTCGATCGCGACCATGCTCATTCCCCGCCGCCCAAGGTGGTGTTGCGCTGCCAGTGCAGCACGCGCGCCATCACGAAGCGGATGGCAAGATCGCTGCAGAAGCCGAGCAGGCCGATGCTCGCCATCGCCGCCAGCACCAGATCGTAGCGCAGGAAGTAGTAGGAATCCCACAGCACGTAGCCGAGCCCGCTCTTCACCGCGACCATCTCTGCCGTCACCGTCAGCATCCACGCCGAGCCGATGCCGATGCGAAGCCCTGCAAAGATGCTCGGCATCGCCGCGGGCACGACGATGTAGCGCAGCAGCTTGCGCTCGCTGCCGCCGACCATGGCGCCGGCGCGGATCAGATTGCGGTCGCAGGTCTTCACGCCGTGGATGGTGTTGAGCAGGATCGGAAAAAACGCGCCGAGAAACACCAGGAAGATCGCCGGCTTGTTGGCGATGCCGAACCAGATGATGGCGAGCGGGATCCACGACACCGGCGGGATCGGCCGCAGCATCTGAAGCGTCGGCTCGATCACGATCTCTATCTTGCGCGACCAGCCGATAGCGACTCCGAGCGAGACGCCGAGCACGGTGGCAATCGCAAAGCCGGCGGCAACGCGCGACAGGCTGGCCAGCATATCGGCGAGCCAATGGCCGCTGTAGGTCTGGGTGTTGCCGTCGGTGCCGACCAGCCAGTCCGCCCACGCCCACAGCACGGTCGACGGCGCCGGCAGCAGCGCCGCCGGCAGCGCGCCGGAGCGCGAGAACGCCTCCCAGCCGGCGAGCACGAGCACCGGGACAATATAGCGGTCGAGCTTCCTGAGCTGGGCGAACGCCGTCATCTCAGTAGCCGAGCTCGGTCTTCGGCTTGCCGGTCGCCGCTTCCAGGAAGCGGTAGTCGAGGTTCTTCTCGACCGCGGCCGTGACGTCCGAGTTGATGTATTTGAGGTCGCGCATCATCGTGGCGATGGCGAGCGCGGAAGCGCGGTACATCTTCGGATCGGGATCGAGATTCTCGACCGCGCCGGTGGCGATCGCCTTGTCCAGGCCGGTGATCTTGGAGATCACCTCGATCAGCGCCGGCTTGTCGGCCGCGATGTGCGCGTCGACCTTCACGACCGCGCTCACCACGCCCCCCAGCGCCTTCGGGTTGGATGCGATGACGTCGGAGCGGGTCAGGATCAGATTGGTCAGCTTGCCGGCGGCCTGGTCATAGGGGAAGCCGAAGAACTTCGCCGCCTTGGCCTGCATGATCTGGGTCGCGAACGGCTCGACGGTGCAGATCAGCTCGACCTCGCCACGGCGCAGCGCCTGCAGATGATCCGACGGATTGGGAATGTTGACGAACTGCACGTCCTTGTTGATGTCGATGCCCTGCTTGGCGAAGGCGCCGCGCATGTGGATGTCCTGCGCATTGCCGCGCGAGGCGGCGACGCGGAACGGCTTGCCGTCGGCCCTGTATTTGGCGATGAGCGCCTTCAGCGCGCTCCAATCGCCCGGCGCGACCTCGAGATCATTGCCGAGCAGGATCGCCGAGCCGCCATTGACCTGGCCGGAGATCGCGACCACGTCGAAGCCTTTGTCGAGCGCGATGGCGTAATGCAGATAGGTCACCTGCGCGACGTCGATGTTCTTCGATACCAAGGCGGTCAGCGCGTCCGTGCCGGTGTTGAAGCTGACGGCATCGATCGCGACGCCCTCCGCGAATTGCGGCGTCAGCGACATCGGCGTGCAATGCGCGCATTTGGCGTAGCCGAGTTTGATCTTGGCGGCATCGTCGGCGAAGCTGAGCGAGGGCAGCGCGAGCAGGGCGAGCAGGGCGAGCATGGGCAGCACGAAACGTTTCACATCCATCTCCAGGGCAGGTCGGTTCATGGGCTTGTCTCTCATAACTTGTCCTCTCATCAGCAAGCGACGTGCCAACTGGATGCGATATGCAATGTTGATTTTTTACAGTAATATCAATATGTAATAGTTCATGAATTTTGGAGATCATGCCTCATCCGCGGGCGCATCGCCCGAATTTCAGGCATCTCGCAGCGGAGCAGCCGCGCCTACATGACCCCGCCTTCACCCCGGCCCAGACTGAAGACGCGCTTCAAGCCGGCGCGGCTGAAGCTGTCGTCCGACCACTCCAAGCGGCCGCTCGATCGCCTGTCGCTGCACGATCAGCTCGTCGCCAGGGTGCGCGAGATGATCGTGGACGGCGAGCTCGCCGCCGGCGCTGCCTTGCCCGAGCGCATGCTGTGCGAGACCTTCGGCGTCTCGCGCACGCCGCTGCGCGAGGCCTTCAAGATCCTCGCCGCCGAGGGCCTGATCGAGCTGCGGCCGCATCGCACGCCCGTGGTGACGCCGATCGACGCCCGCGAGATCGCCGAGATCTTCGACGTGATGGTGTCGCTCGATGCCACCGCGGGCCGCGCCGCGGCCGCGCGTGCGACGTCGGACGACCTCGCCAGGCTCGACGCCATGCATGCCGAGCTGGTGGCGCTGCATCGCGCCGCCGAGCGCGCCGCCTATTTCCGGCTCAACCAGCAGATCCATGCCGAGATCACCAAGCTCGCCGGCAACGCCGTGCTGCTCAACATGTGGAGCACCCTGCATGCGAGCGTGTTCCGGGCGCGGGCGGTCGCCAATTACGACGCGCGGCGCTGGGACGAATCGATCGGCGAGCACGAAGCGTTCATGGCGCTGCTGCGGGCGCGGGACACATCCGGCTTCGCGCAGGCGCTCTCCGAGCACACCCGCAAGACGGGGGATTCCGTGCTGCAGATGCTGGACCAGGCCAGGCTGGATCCGGCGAAAGACGGATAGACTTTGTTCACGTCGAACCGGGCATGCTGGCATCGCGACAGATGAGAGCTTCCAAGCGTCGGGCCTGATCCATGATCCTGCAATCGCTCGCCGGCCTGCCGGCCTTTCTGGTGTACTTCTGTACCGCACTGGTCGCGGTGACGGCCTACCTGTTCGTCTACACCCGCGTCACGCCCTACAATGAATTCCAGCTGATCCGGGACAATCACCCCTCGGCCGCGATCGCGCTCGGCCTCAGCCTGCTCGGCTTCACCCTGCCGCTGGTCAGCGCCATCGCCCATTCCGCCAACGTGCTGGACTGCCTGATCTGGGCGCTGGTCGCGCTGATCGTCCAGGTGATCGTCTATTACCTCGTCCGCATTCCGGTGCCGGATCTCGCCCAGCGCATCGTCGCCGGCGAGCTGGCTTCGGCGATCTGGCTCGGTCTCGCGTCGCTCTCCGCCGGCGCGCTGAACGCCGCCTCGATGATCATCTGACCATGGCCGAGAAACGCCGCGAATTCGGCAAGCGCCGGCCGATGCCGCCCCCGCCCGCGACGCCGCCGGTGAAGCGCTCCGGCCATGTCGCGCTGCTGCTGATGGGCACGCTCGCGGTCGGCAGCACCGCCTATGCGCTGATGCCGCGGCAGCAGAGCTGCCCGCAGCAGGGCACCGAGACGCCAACGATGGCCGGCCAGCCGCAGACGAGCGAATGCACGACGCGCCGCTCGAGCGGCGGTGGCGGCGGCAGCGGCTCCGGCCGCTGGGGATTTTCCAGCGGCGACAGTGATTCCAGAAGCAGCGGCTCGAGCCATGTCGCCGAGGCCTCCTCCGCACATGTCTCGCGCGGCGGCTTTGGCTCGTTCGGACACGGCTTCGGAGGCGGCGGCTGATTTTCGTCGCGCCGGCGCCGTGAAAACACCGCGTTTGTGATGTTTCCTTGGATTCGGATCTTTGACACAGACTCAAAATCATAAAAAACTGGCCTACCGACTCATCGGAAGCGATCCGATGCAACGTCCGCACCTGGTGGTGCGGGCGACGATCAAGGTTGCGGTGACCGCCGCCGCCTCGCAACATTTTGCCAGCAAGCGATCGCGTGGTCGCCGACGCGGGACGGCGCCGGGACCGCGCGGACGCGGTCATGGCCGCATCAGCGATGGCGGCTTCGGCGATGCTGCGCCCGGTTGCCACGGGCACGGCACGGTTGGTGCAGCCTGGGGCTGACACCGATGCGGCGCATCCCCTGTCCAGAACGTGACGACTGGCGCGAGACCGCGGCACGATGCGGATTCGACTTCTACGAGCTCGACGGCGAGCGCTATTGGGACGAGCGCGCCTACTACGCGTTCACGATCGCCGAGATCGAGCTCGGCATCGAGGAGCCGACGGCCGAGCTCGAGCAGATGTGCCTCGCGCTGGTCGCACGCGTCATCGGCGACGAGGCACTGCTGCGCCGGCTGAAGATCCCGCAAGCGTTCTGGCCGCTGCTGGCGGAGAGCTGGAAGCGAAGGGACGGCAGCCTCTACGGACGGTTCGACCTCAGCTATCACGGCGGCCGCGCGCCGGCGAAGCTGCTCGAATACAACGCGGACACGCCGACCTCGATCTTCGAGGCTGCGGTGTTCCAATGGACCTGGCTCGAGCAGGCGATCGAACGTCGCATCCTGCCGGGGCGTGCGGACCAGTACAACTCGATCCATGAGCGCCTGATCGAGCGCTGGCGCGCCCTCGGCAGGCAGCGCCGCGTGCATCTGGCCGGCCTCACCGGCAACGCCGAGGACGCCGCGACCCTGGCCTATCTGGCCGACACGGCAGCCCAAGCGGGCCTGTCGACAACCATCCTTGATGTCGCCGACATCGGCTGGCGCGAGACCGGCGGCGGCTTCGTCGATCTCGACGACGGCGACATCGCGCTCGCCTTCAAGCTGTATCCGTGGGAATGGATGTTCCGCGATGCGTTCGGCGCCAAGCTCGCGCAAGCGCCGACGCAATGGATCGAGCCGCCGTGGAAGGCCATCCTGTCCAACAAGGGCATCCTGCCGCTGCTCTGGCAGATGCACGAAGGCCATCCGAACCTGCTGCCGGCCTATTTCGAGGACGATCGGAAAGCCGCCAGCCTCGGCTCGAGCTTTGTGCGCAAGCCGATCTACTCGCGCGAGGGCGCCAATGTCAGCCTGGTATCCGACGGCGTCGCCGTCTCTGCGCAGGAGGGGCCCTACGGCGCCGAAGGCTTCATCCGCCAAGCGCTGGCGCCGCTGCCGGATTTCGGCGGCGTGTTCCCGGTGATCGGCAGCTGGCTCGTCGACCACAAGCCATGCGGCCTGTCGATCCGCGAGGACACGAGCCCGATCACCGGCAACCGCTCGCGCTTTTTGCCGCATGCAATCCTGTAGGATATTGACGACAGCCAGCGAAAGCGCCTCGACACGCGGTTCGGGAGCACTAGATAGGACCGAGGGGAATTCCCTGCCGGATCGGCGCGCATAGTCGGGATGAGGCATGGCGACGGACAACTCCGAACTCGAAGGCCTGCGGATCCTGGTCGCCGAGGACGAGGGCCTGATTGCGCTCGATCTGAAGATCGTCATTACCTCGGGCCATGACGATGCGACGCTGTTTCCGCCGGAGATCCGCGGCCTGCCCCGGCTCGCCAAGCCGTTCGACAAGCCGTTCGACAAGCGCGCACTGCGCGCGATGTGCGAGGCCACGTTCGTTCGGCATCAGCGCAACTCATAAGGCTTCGCTCGGGCCCGGCACATCCGGAGGCATCGCGTGTCCATCATCGAAGATACCGCGGCCTACGAGGCCTGGCTTCGCAGCCAATGCGCAGTGGTCGAAGACGACCTCCTCACCAAGCACGAGCGGATGCGAAAGAGCCCCTTCATCTTCCTGCGGGCGACGTACTACCGCTGGGCGCGGCGCATCGCCGAGACCAGCCCCGAGCTCACCGACGCACCAGCTGCGCTCTGCGTCGGCGACATCCATCTGGAGAATTTCGGCACGTGGCGCGACGCCGACGGGCGCTGGGTGTGGGGCGTCAATGATTTCGACGAGGCCGCGGTGATGCCCTACGTCCTCGATCTGGTCCGACTCACGACCAGCGTCGAGCTCGCGCCGAAAATGGAGATCGGCAACCGCGATGCGGCAGACGCGATCCTGGAAGGCTATCGCCGCGGACTTCAAAGGCCAGGGCCGGCGCTGCTCGACGACCATGAGATGTGGATCCGCTCCTACGTCAAATGCTCGGATCAGTGCCGGCGAAAATTCTGGGACGAGATCGACGGATTGACGCCGGCGGATGCAATTCCTTCCGCCGTCCATAAGTTGCTCCTCGGCAGCCTTCCCGGGACGGGCGAGACGCCGAGATTCTTCCGCCGCGCCGCCGGCGGCGGCAGCCTGGGACGTCCACGCTTCGTCGTCGTCGCAACATGGCGCGGCGGCCGCGTCGTGCGCGAAGCGAAGGCGTTGGTCCCTTCGGCCTGGACCTGGGCGAAGGACAAGCCGCAACGGAAGCCGGCGCCTCAGCACAGGTTCATTGAACTCTCGAATGGAGCCCATCGCGCGCCCGATCCATTCCTCCGCGTTTACCGGACCGACGAGGGGGACTACGTCGTTCGGCGATTGTCGGCCGATGCGCGCAAGATCGACCTCGGCAAGGAGGCCGGCGCCGACCTCAAGCTCGTCCTTCTACGCGGCATGGGCGCGGAGCTCGCCTCCGTCCATGCGGCTGACGGTCGCGTCAGCAGCACCATCGCGGCGGATCTCAGGAAACGCGGTTCGGGCTGGTTGCACAGAGCTTCCCGCGCCGCACGCGAGGCGACGGAGAGGGACTACGACGTGTGGTGCCGACGGGCCTGAGCTCGACGTGAGGGCCGATACGGCGAGGACGAGGAAGCACCGACCGGAGCGCGACCTTCATCACACACCGGTCAGTCCGGCCGCACGGCCGACGCCGGCCGATGTTCCGACGATGTCTCCGCGCCCAGCGCAAACGTCAGCGAGCAGCGGATGCCAGCGGGCGCGAAGTCCGGCACGGCCTCGCCATCGAGATCGAAGCGCACGACGCGGTCGATCAGCGTGGTGCCGAAGCCGCGTGCGCCGCCGCCTTCGATCAACGGTCCGCCGCGCTCCAGCCAGACCAGCTCGAGCCGGTGGCGATCGTCGCGCAGGCGCCGGGAGATCGTGACTTGGCCGTGGGAGGCGGACAACGCACCATATTTGGAGGCGTTGGTCGCAAGGCTCGTGCAGCACCATCGACAGCGGCAGCACCAGCCGCTCCTCCACCAGCACCGGCGGGCCCTCGGTGGCGATTCGACCTTCACCGACGCCGTAAGGTGCCAGCACCGTGGTGAGCAGCGACCGGTCGAGCTGCGGCCGCGATCACAGAGCGCTTCCGCCTGTCGTCAGCGAGCCGCGACCACCTTGAGGCCGGGCAGCAGCGCAGCGCCACCGCGCGGACTGCGCACCGGATTGATCTGGTACAGACCCCGCCGCTCCTGGTTGGGCCTGAACGCGTCGGTGATGCCGACGACCGATTCGGCGGCTCCCAGCAACAGCGTGCCGTCCGGCTCCATCACCTTGGCCATCCGCTCGAAGATCGAGGCCTTGGTCTCCTGGTCGAAATAGATCAGCACGTTGCGGCAGAAGATGACATCGAACTTGCCGAGATGCGAGAAGTCCTGCAGCAGATTGAGCTGGCGATGCTGGACCATGCCGCGGATGTCGGCGCTGAGCTGCCAGAGCTCGCCGAGCTGCGTGAAATATTTCACCAGCAGCTGGATCGGCAATCCGCGCTGCACCTCGAACTGGCTATAGAGGCCGGCCTTCGATTTCTCCAGCACCTCCTGCGACAGGTCGGTGGCAATGATCTCGATGCGCCAGCCCGCCAGAGCGGGACCGAATTCGCGCAGGCACATCGCGATCGAATACGGCTCCTGTCCGGTCGAGCAGGCGGCTGACCAGATGCGCAGGGAACGACGATTGGCACGCGACTGGATCAGCGCCGGCAGGATGCCCTCACGGAGATGATCGAACGGAATCTTGTCGCGGAAGAAGAACGTCTCGTTGGTGGTCATCGCCTCGACCACCTGCGTCGTGAGCTGCTCCGCGCCGCTCCTGATCTTCTGCACCAGCTCCGGGATGCCCGGCAGGTTGGCGCGGCGGGCCAGCGGCAGCAACCGGCTTTCGACCAGGTACTGCTTATCGGCCGACAGGTCGAGGCCGGAGCGATCCTTCAGGACCTTACGCAAGAACTCATAGTCCAGGGGTGTCACGAACGGTCTCCAGCAAACAGACGGACCAGCTTCGGTCCGATCTGGTTCAAGGGAAGGACGGCCGCGCAGATGCCGGCATTGGCGGCTGCGCCCGGCATGCCCCAGACCACGCTGGTCGCCTCGTCCTGCGCGATCACGCTGCCACCGGCGGCGACGATGTCCTTGCCGCCGCGCATGCCGTCGGAACCCATGCCCGTCAGGATCACGGCCAGGGTCGAGCCCTGCCAGACCTCGATCGCCGACATGAACAAGGGATCGACGGCGGGCTTGCAGAAATTGATCGGAGGACCGTTGTCGAGCGCGATCACCACATCGGCGCCATGGCGCGCCACACGCATGTGGCGGCCGCCGGGGGCAAGGTAGATCTGACCCGGCTTCACCACCTCACCGTCGACGGCCTCGTGGGCCGGTCGGCGACTCGAGCGCGCCAGATGCTCGGCGAGGATGGTGGTGAAGGTCGGCGGCATATGCTGGGTGATCAGCACCGGAAAGCGGTCGATCACGGGACCGAGCTCGGTCACCAGCGACATCAGCGCCTGCGGGCCGCCGGTCGACGATCCGATCAGCAGCACCTTCGGCATCTGCGTGCTGAAGGAGCGGCGCGCCAGCTGGGTCGGCACGGCGGGCGCCACGGGGGCGACCATCGGCCGCGATGCAAGCACAGGCCGGAGCCCCTGGACTTGCGGAACGATCGGCGATGCGGCCGGCGCATGCGGAGCAGGAGCGGCGCGGCGCGCCTTGGCGCCAAGATTGCGGATCTTCTGAATCAAATCGTAGTGGAAATTGTCAGCCGCCGAGGCCTCGCGCGTGCTCTCGGGCTTCGGGATGTAGTCGGCCGCGCCGAGCGACAGCGCCTTGAAGCTGATCTCCGCGTTGCGGCGGGTCAGCGTCGACGCCATGATGACGGCGAGGTTCTTCTTCTTGGCAAGCAGCTTCGGCAGGGCGGCAATGCCGTCGAGCTCGGGCATCTCGATGTCGAGCACGGCGACGTCGGGATTAACGCGATCGATCTGGTTCACGGCTTCCAGGCCGGTGCGCAGCGACGCCGCCACGACCATGTCGGGCTCAGACGCGATCCAACGCGAGATCATGCCGCGGATGACGACGGAGTCGTCCACGACCATCACCCGGAGAGGTTCCTGCCTGATCGAACTCGGGATCGAAGAACTGGCCAACGCGACGCTCATAGTTCACCAACAGGACAGAGGCACGGGGTGACGGCAAGCCCGGACGACCACGGGACCGCCGCACGCAACGGAGATCAGATCAGCCCGACTTCCTGAAACTTCGCGGTCACGATGTCCTTGTCGAAGGGCTTCATGATGTACTCGTTGGCGCCGGCGTGCAGCGCGCGCGCGATGTGCGCGACATCGTTCTCGGTCGTGCAGAACACCACCTTCGGCGCGTCGCCACCGGGCATGCGCCGGAGATTGCCGAGAAACTCATAGCCGTCCATGACGGGCATGTTCCAGTCGAGCAACACCGCATCGGGAAGGCCCCGCTTGCAGATCTCCAGAGCCTGCTCGCCGTCCTCCGCTTCCACGATCTGGAAATCCAGACCTTCCAGAATGCGTCGCGCCACCTTTCGAATGACGCTGGAATCGTCAACTACCAGACACGTTCTCATATCAGCCTCACGAGATCAGGATCCAATGCAACGACGCCTGATGCGCCGCCGCCCTCAAATTGCAGTGTTCAGGCCGCCATCTTGTCTGCTGCGAGCTCGAGCACGCGATCGACATCGAGGATGACCATCAGCTGACCGTCGAGGCGGTGCACGCCGCCGGCGAGCTTCGCCATGCGCGGGTCGAGATTGACCGGGTTCTCCTCCCGGCCCTCCTCGGGCAGCCGCAGCACCTCGCCGATCTGATCGATCAGGAGACCATAGGACTCGCCACGCAGATCGACGCCGACCGCCATCGGCGGCTTGCCGTCCTCGGCGCGGGCGAGGCCGAGCCGCGCCCGCATGTCGACGACGGTCACGATGCGGCCGCGCAGATTCAGGACGCCGGCGATCTCCGCCGACGACAGCGGCACCCGCGTCACCCGCTCCGGCATGAACACGTCCTGCACCCGCGAGATGGGCAGGCCGAACAGCTGGCCGCCGATCATCGCAGTGACGTATTCGACGGCGGCGCCTTCGGTGGTTTCGATCTTGCTGCTCATCGCACGCTACTCCTGTCCGCTTGCTGTCACGCGGCCCGCCGGTTGGCTTCGGCGCGCGCCCGTTCCTCGATCTGTTCCTTCAGCGCCGCGATCAGGCCGGGCCGGTCGAACTTGGCGATGTAGTCGTAGAGCCCGGCCTGGCGGCCGCGCTCGATCGCCGCCGGCGACACCAGCGACGACACCGCGATGACCGGCATCTGGTTCAGGTTCTGGTCGGCGCGGATCGCCTCGGTAAACTCGAAGCCGTTCATCTCCGGCATCTCGATGTCGGTGACGACGATGTCGAAGCTGTGCCCGGAACGCAGCGTGGCGAGGCCCTCGATCGCCGATGCCGCCGTGCGCACCTTGTAGCCGGCCGACTTCAACACCGGCGCCAGCATGTTGCGGAAGAACGGCGAGTCGTCGACCAAGAGCACCGACTGCGTCTGCGACTCGGTCGCCATCTCCTTGCGGATGAACCAGTCGGCGAACGCCATCGGCAGGAAGTGGCCGACGTCGATCACTTCCGTCGCCTGGCCCTTGATCACCGCCGAGCCGAGGATGCCGTCCTTGGCGCCGGAGACCTGGATGTTGAGCCGCTCCTCGACGATGTCGATGATCTCATCGACCACGAGGCCCATCGCCCGGGTCTCGTCGGCGAACACCAGGATCGGCTGCGAGCCTGACGTCTGCACCGACACGCCTTCCATCTGCACCAAGGGCATCAGCTGGTCGCGGTACTGCACCATGTAGCGGCCGTTGGAGATCTCGATCTTGTCGGCCGCGATCTCCTCCAGGCGCGTGACCAGCGCCAGCGGCACCGCCTTGGGCTGCGCCGTGCCGGCGCGGAACACCAGGAGCGAGGTGAGCTGCTCGCCGCCGATCGCGTGATGCGCGGCGTGTTCGTCGGATACCGCCTGCGAGGCCGAGCCGGCGGCGCCGAGCGCTTTCGCAATGCCGTTCGGATCGATGATCATGATCACGGCGCCGTCGCCCAGGATGGTGTTGCCCGAGAACATGTCGATGTGACGCAGCTTGGTCGACATCGGCTTGACCACGATTTCCTCGGTGTGGAACACGCAGTCCACCACGATGCCGAAGGTCTGGTTGCCGACCTGCGTCACCACGATGAAGCCGTTCTCCGGATCGGTCGACGAGCCGTCGTCGATCTTCAAGAGCTTCTTCAGATGCATCAGCGGCAGCAGCTTGTTGCGCAAGCGCAGCACCGCGGTGTCCTTGATGCGCTCGATGCGGTGCTCGGAGTTGGCGCGCGCGCGCACCAGCTCGACGACCGACAATTGCGGGATCGCGAAGCGGTCGCCACCGGCTTCGACGATCAGCGCCGAGACGATCGCGAGCGTCAGCGGGATCTTGATGGTGACCGAGGTGCCCTCGCCGAGCACCGACTTGATGTCGATGGTGCCGCCGATCTGGTCGATGTTGGTGCGCACCACGTCCATGCCGACGCCGCGGCCCGAGACCGAGGTGACGGCGGCCGCGGTCGAGAAGCCCGGCTCGAAGATGAACTTGTGGATCTGCGCTTCCGTCATCTTCTCGAGCTCGGCCTCGGTGACGAGGCCGTTCGCCAAGGCCTTGGCCTTGATGCGCTCGGTGTTGAGGCCGCGGCCGTTGTCGGCGATGCAGATGATGATGTGGCCGCCTTCATGATAGGCGGACAGCCGGATCGTGCCCTGCTCGGCCTTGCCGGCCGCGGCGCGCTCGGCCATCGTCTCCAGGCCGTGATCGGCGGAGTTGCGCACCATGTGGGTGAGCGGGTCCTTGATCAGGTCGAGCACCTGGCGGTCGAGCTCGGTGTCGGCGCCGTGCATCTCGAGTTCGATCTGCTTGCCGAGTTCGGTGGCGAGATCGCGGACGATGCGCGGCAGCTTCTGCCAGGCATTGCCGATCGGCTGCATGCGCGTCTTCATGACGCCCTCCTGCAGCTCGGCGGTGACGTTGGACAGCCGCTGCAGCGGCACCTTGAACTCGGTGTCCTCGTTGCGGCGGGCGATCTCGAGCAGCTGGTTGCGCGTCAGCACCAGCTCCGAGACCATCGTCATCAGATGTTCGAGCGTGTCGACGTTGACGCGGATCGACTGGTTGGCGACCTTGTCGTTCTCGTGCACCTCGCCATCGGCATTGGCCTTGGCGCGCGCCGCCTTCTTCGGCGCCTCGGCCTTGGCCTCTGCTTCCGCCTTGGCAGGCCCGGCCTTGGCGACCGGCGCCGGGGCAGCGGCCTTGGGCTCAGGCGCCTTCTCATGCGCGGGCGGCAACTCGATCGCGGTCTCGCGGAAGGCCCGCTCGAGCTCGTCGAGCGACACTTCGCCCGGACGCAGCGGACGCTCCAGCGTCTGGTCGATCAGCGAGCCGTGCGTGACCGCGGGCGCGGCCGGCGCTGCAGGCGCAAGCGGTGGCGCGGTCTCGCCGGCCATCGCGATCGGCTCCGCCGACGCGGCCATTGCCGCCATGCCGCGCTCGACCATGGCTTCGAGCTCGCTGATGAGGTCGCGGTCCTCGCCCTCGGGCTCGGCCTCGTTGGCCTCGAGCTGTCCCAGGATGTCCTTGATGCGGTCGATGGTGGTGAGGATCAGCGTCACGGCCTCGCCGGTGACCGGCATGCCGTCGCGGAACTTGCCCATCAGGGTCTCGGCGGCATGCGCCAGCGCTTCGAGCCGCGGCAGGCCGAGGAAGCCGCAGGTCCCCTTGATCGTGTGCACCAGCCGGAAGATGTTATCGAGGATCTTGGCGTTGTTCGGCTCCTGCTCGAACCGCACCAATTGATTATCGACGGTGTCCAGGCTCTCGCTGGTCTCCGTCAGGAACTCACGCAACAGGTCATCCATGAAACTGGCCTTCGCACGCAACGGAACGCGACATGACGCGCCCTTCAAACCGTGGCCAGTTTCGGTGCAAAGCGTTTAATATTAGTTGAGTAAGCGCAAATGAACGGACTCAACAAAGAGATAAGATGCATCCGGACAAATTCGGACCGATCGGCAAGGCTTGATTAACCATGGTGAATGGATTGTTGCGTCTGTCCCACGACACGAGGTCGCAGGACTGACGCGGCAGGACGTCTGCCAGATCAGGCCGCCTGCACGACCATCGCGTTGCCGTCGGCGGTGAGCGTCACCTTGAGGCCGCAGGCATCGGCGAGCAGACGGGTGTAGTAGGGCTGCACCGCGTGGGCATCGATGGTCGATTGCAATTCGCCGCCAAGCAGATTGACGATGTTCTGCGGCAGCCGGGCATTGAGCCCGGTGGCGGCAACGCGGAAGCTCATGGACTCGCCGTCGCCGATCGGGTCGACGGTCAGCATGCCGCCGCGCGGGATCGTCTGCTGCGCCACCACCATCATGTTGAGCAGCAGCTTGACCCGGTTCTTGGGCAACAGCAGCCGCGGCAGATTCCAGGTGATCGAAGTCTTGGCATCCTCGATATGGCCGCGCGCCATGGTCTGGGCGTCGCCGAGATCGATCTGCGCGCCCGCAGAGCCGGCCGCACCAAAGGCGAGGCGGCAGAACTGCAGCCGCGCCGACGCCGTCTTGGCGCTCTTGCGGATCAGCTCCAGCGCGAAGTCGCGATCCTCCGGCTTCGGATTGTCGTCGAGCACCTCGAGCCCATTGACGATGGCGCCGACCGGACTAATCAGGTCGTGGCAGACCTTCGAGCAGAGCAGAGCGGCAAGTTCGAGCGTATCGGGAGCGGGAATCGGATTGGCGATCTCGGGAGAGGACGTGCCGGACATTCGATGTTCCTGAAATCCGCGAACCTGGGCGAATCATGCTTGCGTTAACGCTTGATACACTGCGAAAGCATGGACCGCCACCGGACTGAGGGCGGGACACGGGAAAGTACGTAGCGGTTTTCCCGGCAGCCGCAGCTCAATGAACGTGCGAACGGCCGTACCCGGATGCGCCGGCGCCAGAACAAGGATACGATGATGCAAGCTGCGTACGGAACGGCCGGAAGGAGCACCGCGCAATGACGACGGCACCGACTGCAGGAACCGTCGAGGTCGAGGCCGCCGCCGCGCTGATGACGCCCCTGACGGAGCTCGTCGTCGAGGCGGCCTACGCGATCCTCGCCGTCAACCGCCGCGCCATGGCTGTCACCGACAAATCCGACGGCTCGCCGGTCACCGAGGCCGATCTTGCCGCCGACAGGGTCATTGCCGAAGGGCTGGCACGGCTGGCGCCCGCGATTCCCGCGCTGTCGGAGGAGCGGGTCGGGGCGAGCGCAGGACCGTTCAATGGCAGCTTCTTCCTGATCGATCCGCTCGACGGCACCAAGGAGTTCGTCGCCGGGCGCGGCGAGTTCACGGTCAATCTGGCGCTGGTCACCGGCGGCAGCCCGCTGCTCGGCATCGTCTGCGCGCCGGCCATCGGCCAGATCTGGCGCGGTCTGGTCGGCCGTGGCGCCGAGCGGCTGTCGTTCACGGAGGCGGGTTTGGCGGCCGCCGAGCCGATCCGCACCCGGCCGATGCCGCCGCAGGGCGCGGCATGGGTCGCCGCGGTCAGCCGGTCGCATGGCGATGCCCGCACCGAAGCCTTCATTGCGGCCCGTCCGGGCGCGGTGCGCCTGCCGCTCGGCTCGGCCGTGAAGTTCGGCCGGCTCGCCGAAGGTCTGGCCGACATCTATCCGCGGCTCGGCCCGACCTCGGAATGGGACGTGGCGGCAGGCCATGCCGTGGTCGCAGCCGCCGGCGGCACCGTCACCAGCGAGACCGGCGCGCCGTTGCGCTATGGCGAGCGCCCTGACGGCTTCATCGTGCCGTCCTTCATCGCCTGGGGCGACCCGGCTGCGGTGAGAATTTGAGACAGCCCTACCGCCTACTGCGGCAGATCCTCCTCGAGCGCCGGCCAACGAGCTTCCGCCCGCGGCAGATAGCGGCTCGGGTCGGCCGCGAAGGCGTCGCGGCTTTCCTCGCGGTTGAACAGGAACAGCCGTTCCTCGACCACGACGAAGAAGCGCGGGTTGCCGGCCACCGTCACGCCGCGAGCCACATCGGTCGGGTCGTAGCCGCCGAATTGCGGGCCGTAGACCTCCGGATGGGCCAGGAAGGAGGCGCGATTGCCCTCGTTGCGAAACCGCCAGACCACCCCACCCTGGGACGCCTCGAAATCCGGCAGTCCCAGCAGGGCCTTGCCATCCACGAAATAGGAAACGGGGTCGAAGCCGTCGATCGCCAGCCCGCTGAAGCGGTCGGAGATGATGCGCTGCGTCGTGGCCGCCGGCGCGCCGACCGGCAGTAGCAGCGCAGCGAGCGCGATAGCGGCAATTACAAGGCGAAACAGCGACTTTGATCCGGTCTGGTTCGGTTGTTGCCGTTGTGCGGTCATAGTTGGTGCCGATAACATGGGAGTCGCAGGGGCATCGCCCCTCGCCCGACAATCGCCCGATGGGGTTGGCGTCAGGTTAAGGCGAGGCTCGGGCAGCCGATAGCAGGGGATTTCCATCGATGAGTTTCGCATCACGCCTTGCCGCCGCCACGCTAGCGGCCGTGCTGGCCATGACCGCGTCGGTCGCCGGGCAGCAGGCGCCCCCGCCTGCTGCGCCGCCCTACCAGGCTGCGCAGCCGTATCAGCAGCCCGCACCGCCGCCGCGCCCTGCGCCGAGCCCGGACAGCTTCAATCCGGACGAGCTCGTCAATGCCGGCCACCGCTTCTTCGGCAACGTCTCGCGCGGCCTCGCCTCGGTCATCGAGCGCGCCGTCAGCCAATGGGGCCTGCCGAACGGCTATATCCTGGGCGAGGAAGGCGCCGGTGCTTTCGTCGCCGGTCTCCGTTACGGCGAGGGCACGCTCTACACCAAGAACGCCGGCGACCTCCGCGTCTACTGGCAGGGCCCCTCGCTCGGCTTCGACTGGGGCGGCGACGGCGCCCGCACCATGACGCTGGTCTACAACCTGCCGGCCACCAGCGCGATCTATCAGCGCTTCGTCGGCATCGACGGCTCGGCCTATATCGTCGGCGGCTTCGGCATGACGGCGCTGACCGCCAACAACATCGTGCTGGTGCCGATCCGGTCCGGGATCGGCCTGCGGCTCGGCGCCAATGTCGGCTACCTCAAGTTCACCCCAAGTGCGACCTGGAACCCGTTCTGAGGTCGCCGGCTGGTACCGCTAGGACACGTTCTCCCGCGACGGATCAAGGTTAACACGGCATTGGGCTGGCGTTGAATCAGCCCGCCGTGCATTGTGATTCCGTTAATCATTTTGGACCGGGAGTGGTGCGTCATGGTCGAGCCGATCATGTATTTTGCGATCGGTTTTCTGATCGCCATGCTCTGTGCGCTGATGATCGTGCCGCTGGTGCACAATCGTGCGGTGCGGCTGACGACGCGCCGGCTCGAGGCGGCGACGCCGCTGTCGATGGCCGAGATCCAGGCCGACAAGGACCAGCTGCGCGCGGAGTTCGCGATGTCGGCGCGGCGGCTGGAGATGAGCGTCGACGCGCTCAAGAACAAGGCCACCGGCCAGCTCGCCGACCTCGGCAAGAAGACCGACGCCATCAACCGCATGAAGCTCGAGCTTGGCGAGAAGAACGCTGCGATCTTCGCGCTGGAGGCGCGCGAGAAGGCGCTCAAGGACCAGCTCCGCGCCACGGAAGAGGAGTTCGCCGCCAAGACCGAGGCGCTGCGCGCCGCCGAGCAGGCGCTGAAGGAGAAGCAGGCCGAGCTGGTCCGGCTGAGCACCGAGCTCAACGACAAGGCGCTGCTGGCGGACAGCCGGCAGGTCGAGCTGGTGTCGGTCAGGACCCAGGTCGAGGAGCTGCGCAGCCGCGTGGCCGACGCCGAGAAGGAATTCTCCGCGACCCAGACGCGGCTCGCGCTGGAGCGCGACGAATCCGACACCGCGACCAAGGCGCTCAACGACGCCCGCGCGCGGGTCGAGAATCTCAGCCAGCGCGTCACCGAGCTCGACCGCCAGCTGATCGTCCAGGTCAAGGAAGCCGAGATGCTGGCGACCCGCGTTGCCGACCTCGAAGGCCGGCTGTCGACCCAGGGCAAGCTGCTTGCCGAACGTGATTTCGAGAACAACCAGTTGCGCGAGGCCAACGTGGCCGCCGACCGCGCCTTGAAGGAGCTGCGCGAGGAGCTGGCCGGCTTCGGCAGCGGCAAGTCAGCCGCATTCGAGCGGCTCAAATCCGAGAAGGCCGCCCTCGAAGAGCAATTGCAGGCCGCCCGCGACGAGCGCACCAAGCTGCAGCGCGAGATGAACGCGATCCAGCAGCAGGCCGAGAGCACCTGGGCCCAGGAGCGGATGGAGAACGCGCTCTTGCGTGAGCGCATCAACGACATCGCCGCCGAAGTGGCCAAGCTCGCAATGCAGATCGAGGGCCCGAACTCGACCATCGAAGCCATGCTGGCCGCCGAGCCGGCCCCCGCCAAGCCGGCCAACGCCAATGGCGTCGCCGCGGCTCCAGCCGCTGCAGCCGGCGCAGGCGGTCCGCAAGGCGGCACCCTGGCCGACCGCATCCGCGCGCTGCAGTCTCATGCCTCGCGAGCACGGCAGCTCGGGGCCTGAGGCCGCCGGATCGGCGCCGAGTGCGGCGGATATCCGCCCCTCGCTTCAGTATGGAGGCCGGCCCGCGAGAGGGCCGGTTTCGGCCCCTATCGAGGACGGGCCACCGCACCCCGGCAGTTTTCCTCGCCAGCGGCGCCGCAAATCCTTGACACCCCCTGCCCGCGCTTCGTAAATCGCGGGCTCCGACGGACTGCTTCGGCAGCTGCCTCTTACGGCCCCACGGCCGGCAGCCACCAGGATCCGGGCGCATAGCTCAGCGGGAGAGCGTTCCCTTCACACGGGAGAGGTCCAAGGTTCGATCCCTTGTGCGCCCACCATTTGGCAACAGTTTCAGTCGTTTAGCGCTTTTATTTCCTAACTGTGTGCCCCGAGATGTCCGGGGCACAGCTGGGGCACATTCGTTCGGCCAGTGGATTGAGGCTTGCCATTCGGAGCGAGTACGCGGCGTTGTTCTGGTGGACGTATACAGGGCCCTTCTCAGTCAGCCCGCCGTGGGAGTGAGATTCCCAACAAAGCCTCTCTCCCGGCTTCAGTGCTCGCCGACATACGGACGGAGGCAAGCGATGACGATTCAGGTCTGATGGTATTGGGCAAGCAACTCGAAGACACGATGGCCAAGGTACGAGACTTGTACCATCCGGTATCGCCAGACGGTCATCTTGAGCGAATTGAAGCCATGCTCGCCGGCTTAGCGCCTATTGAACAGGCCATTATGGCCATACCGGCACGGACTGTCGCCGGTCTGGGCGTAAAGGGTCGCCACGCGGCTTACGTCCTACCCGAATTATGGCAAACCCCGATCGAATAGATCGACTGGGACGGTCGGGCTATACGTCTTTTGATTGAAGCAATCTGCGACTTGGCCAACATGCCACTATCCCCACAAGATCGAGTTTGATGAAGACGAATGTAGCAATATGCATCTTACACGGCTGTTGTGCGGATCGAGAGGGGCTGAGGGATGAGCATCATGTCGATCATGGCCGCGATTCTCGAGGATGAGTTGCGGGAACACGGCATCTGCGGGCTCACTCGCCTCGACTGTGAAACAATTGTCCAAAGTACGATTGAACGCACGGCCAAACTCGACATTGAGGTCAAACCGCCTCACCTGGCACCCTACTTCGATGACCAAACCTGAGAAGGGGGCTGGTTCGGGATGAGGTCGATAGCGAAGACTCGGGTACTTTCCCGGCATCCGGTCGCTCGCTTCGTCGCCTGCGCGGTAACATCGAAGCGAAAACAGTCGAGTGTAGTCCGGCAGCTAGCCGAGAACTACTTGCCCCGGGATTCTTACTGCAAAGAGCGGCTTCTGCGCGGGAGGTTGTGCATGAGCAGAGTCGGGCTGCCATCTAATTCATTGCAATAGTGTTTTCGAACATAGTGCCTGATTGGGGGCGGGAGTTGGGGAAGGCAGTGCGTCACAATTCGTGATCGTCACGATTGATCAGGCCCGATTGCGGGTGGTCCGGACCCCAGGCACGACACCATGTTTCTATTCTCCTAAGCCCTCAGCTCGGTCTCCTTAGCAGCTGTGGAACGAAAGGACGGGAAGGCTTGATGAAACATAGAAAGCCGTTCTCCTACTCCTCATAATGACCGCATCCGAGCCAAAGGCACGGCTCGCAGTGGAATGCGGCCTCTATCCGATCTTCGAAGCCGAGCGTGGCAAGGTCGCGCAGGTGCGAAAGATCCGCCGGCAGGTTCCGGTACAGGACTATCTGAAGCCGCAACGCCGCTTCGCGCACCTGTTCAGGGACGGCCACGAAAATCCCTGCGTCGCGCGCCTTCAGGCGATCTGCGACGTCAACGTAGACGAATATGGCCTTGCCTATGCCGTCGGCGAGGAAAGTGCGAGGGCTTAGATCATGGAGCATCCCTTCGCAACGCCATACCGGCGCAAGGTGCTCCATTTTGTCGGCGTCAACCATGTGCGCTTCGTACGGATCGATCCGCCGGTCCGATACTGGCTGCGCGCAACAGCGCGCACCGCCGTCTCACGGAGATGGCTTCTTTTGACCAAGCAGACGAGGCAGGACGAGGTCAATGGTCTACCCCGTTGCAAGGTCGCGCATCAACGCGCCATCACCACGACACCGTGGCTCAACCTCACTGCGCAGAACGGCACATTGATCCAGAAGACCCACCGCAACGCAGCTTCGCGATCTAGTGCAATACCGCAATGGACCGGCGGAACAGCACCAAACTCACCACAAGAAACGCTACGCCCATCACCAGGACCGTCACGAACTCTTTCCAAACGATGTCGAGATTCGCGCCTCGATAGACAATCGCCTGCATGAAACTCACATAGTGCCGTGACGGAAAGAACCATGTCACGTACTGGACCCATTGTGGCTGACTCTCAATCGGCGACATGCCGCCCGATAGCATCATCATCGGCATCACAGTCATCATCATCAGAAGGGCGAATTGCGCCATGGTGCGTGCGAGCGTGCCGAGGAAGATTCCGATCGCCGCCGCGGCGAAGACGTAGATGACGGTTCCAAGCAGCAGCAAACCGCGAGAGCCGGCAATCGGAACGTCGAGCAGACCCTCGACCACGAATAACAGAGAGCAGATGAAGCCGACGATGATCACCAGCCCGTTTGACCACACCTTGGCGAGCGCAATATCGAAAGCCGTCAGTGGCATTACCAGCAGGTGCTCGATTGTGCCGTGCTCCCGCTCGCGCAAAAGCGCCGCACCGGTCAGGATAATGATCAGCATCGACAGCTGATCGGCGAGGCCGACGATGGCACGGAACCAGGATTGCGTGCCGTTGGGATTGAAGGCGCGGCGAATGACGAGATCGCTGGAGAGCCCGGTGGTGTCCCCCGTCTCCTTCCGGTAGCGCTTGACCTCGTTGGTCACCATGTTCTGGATATAGCCGCCGCCCAGGGACGCCTGCTGGACCGCGGTGGCGTCGACGTTGACCTGAACTTCGATATCGCGTCCCTTCCGCACGTCCGCTTCAAAGCGCGGCGGAATGACGACGACGAAAGTGTAGAGACCTTCGTCCATGACGCGATCGATATCGGATGCGCCGATCATTTTGGCCGCCTGGAAGTATGGGGGATAGAAAAGTCCGGCAATCGATCGCGAGAGACCGGAATGGTCTTCATCAACGATCGCGAGGGAGGCATTGTTGACGGTCTCGCCGGCCCCGGTCGACTGCGTATAGATGCTGAAGCCGAAGGAATAGATGATGAAGAGGATCATCATGATGTCCTTCGAAAGGGTGCGCAGCTCCTTGGTACCGAGCCAGAAGATGTGGGAGAGACTCCGCACCTTATTTCTCCTGTTTGCGCAAGAGGAGCGCTGACAGCACCAGGAAGGCCGGACAAAACAAGGTCAGAGCCAGCAGATCGGTTGCCATGTCGCGCAAGCCAAGTCCCTTGGTGAACGCACCGACGCTCATATGCATGTAGTAGCTCGTGGGCCATAAATACCCCATGAGCCGTGCACCGCCCTGCAGCGTTGAGACGGGCTGCATCATGCCGGAGAACTGCATGGTTGGGAGCATTGACAGCACCGCTCCAGCGAACACCGCTGCGACCTGGCTAGATGTGAAGGTCGAGATGAAAAGCCCGTAGCCGGTGGCCGCCGCCACATAGAGAAGCGCGCCGAGGGCCAGCGTGAAACCGCTGCCCTTGAGCGGGACCTCGAAGAGATACAGCACGGTCGCGGTCATGACGATGAAGTTGATCATGCCGACGCCGATATAGGGCAATTGCTTGCCAATCAGGAACTCCAGCCGGGTCGTCGGCGTGGCGTAGAAGTTCGTGATTGTGCCGATCTCCTTTTCGCGGGCCACGCTGACAGCCATCAGAATGGCGAGAAACATCATGAGCAACATCGCCGGCACCGCCGGGCCGATCGAGTAAATGCTTTCAGCCGTCGGGTTGTAGCGGTAGCGGACCAGGATGCTGGTGGTCGGCGCGGAGCTTGCCGGGGCGCTGGCCTCGCGGTCTCTCTGATCCGAAAAGAGATTGTGTGCCTGTTGGACATAGCCTTCGATGGTCGCGGCGCGCGACGTGTTAGCGCCGTCGATCCAAGCAGAGATCTGCCAATTCGAACCGCGCTTGACCAAGCGGCCGAAGCCCGGTGGAACCTCGATGGCAAGAGTGAGGTCGTTTGACTTCAGACGCTGTTCCATCTCTTCGAGGCTGCGGATCGGCGTCTTTTCGGTAAAGGATCGTGAACTTGAGAAATTGGCGAGATAGGCCCGGCTCTCCGGCGTGTCGTCGTGGTCAAACGCGGCGTAGGTGAGATTGGTCACGTCGCTGGAAACGCCGAAGCCAAAGATCAGCAGCATGATGAAGGAGCCGAGGAAGGCGAAGGCGAGCCGCACCGGATCGCGCATAAGTGAAAGCGTCTCACACTTGGTATAGGCGAGGAGACGTCGCAGCGGCATGAAAGCCGAGTGGCCGTGCGATGAAGCCGCGACGTCCTGCAGTGTTTCCGCCGGCCGCCCTTCGGCTGCTGACGGAGAAATCTCAGCACTCTCGATATAGGCGATGAACGCGTCTTCGAGATCCGCGCAGCCCTTGACGGCGATCACGTTTTGCGGCGTGTCGCAAACGAGAACGCGACCTGCATGCATCAATGAAATGCGGTCGCAGCGCATCGCCTCGGTCATGAAATGCGTGGAGACGAAGATCGTGACATTGCGGGTGCGCGAGAGATCGCCGAGCAGACGCCAGAATTCGTCGCGTGCCTGCGGATCGACGCCCGACGTGGGCTCATCCAGGATCAGCAGCTCGGGATCGTGCACGATTGCCACGGCCAGAGAGAGGCGTTGCCGCACCCCGAGCGGGAGCGAGCTCGCCTCGGCGTCAGCATAGTCGACGAGACCGACCTCGACCAGGAGCTTGGCGATTCGATCCTCGACTTCGCCCTCGGCCAGATCGAAAAGGCGGGCATGAAGAAGGAGGTTCTGCCGCACGGTGAGCTCGCCGTACAGCGAGAACGATTGCGACATGAAGCCGACGCGCCGGCGTATCGACAGGTCGTTCGCATCGACGGGACTTCCGCAAACCTCGGCCTCTCCCTCGCTGGGCGCCAGAAGCCCGGTGAGCATCTTCATGGTCGTAGTCTTGCCGCTGCCGTTCGAGCCGAGGAAGCCGAAGATCTCGCCGCGTTCGATGGCGAAGCTGACGCGATCGACAGCAGTGAAACTGCCGAACCGGCACGTCAAATTCTTCGCGACAATCACGGGAGCCTCGGTGCTCGGTTTGCGCGGCGGAATGAAGAGGCGTTGCGACGCCGATTTCTGTCCCGGTTGCAGGGCGACGAAGACAGCTTCGAGGTCCTGTTCGCCGGTCTTCGCGCGTAGTTCATCCGCCGAGCCGGAGGCGAGCGCTCTTGTGCGATCCATCACGATGAGCCAATCGCAATAATTTGCTTCATCCATATAGGCGGTGGAGACCACGACACTCATCGACGTCCGCTCGCGCCGCAAATCGCGGATGAGATTCCAAAACTGTCGGCGCGACAGCGGATCGACCCCGGTCGTCGGCTCATCGAGAATGAGAAGATCGGGGTCGTGAATGAGCGCGCAGCACAGACCAAGCTTCTGCCTCATGCCGCCCGAAAGCCTTCCGGCAGGCCGATCGAGAAAAGGGAGCAGGCCCGTCGCGGCCGTCAGACGCCGCGTGCGCGCCTCACGCTCTGACGCGGATAGACCGAAGAGACTTCCGAAGAAGGCCAGGTTCTCGCGGACGCTGATCTCCTGATAGAGGTTCTTGCCGAGCCCCTGTGGCATATAGGCAATGCGCGTACACACCGAGCGGCGATGCCCTGCCTCATCCATGTTGCCGCCCAGGACCGCGATTGATCCAGTCTGCAGCTTTCGGGCTCCCGCGATCAGGCCGAGAAGCGTTGACTTTCCAGCGCCATCAGGTCCGATGACGCCAGCCATTCGGCCGCTCGGCAATTCCAACGACACATTGTCGAGCGCTCGGATTTTGCCATAGCTATGCGTAACGCCGGAAACCTCGGCGATCAGTGATGCGGCAGCCGCCATAGTCAGTCTCCCGCGTCAAGAGGATCGCCCTGGATGCGCTTTTGCAGGAAGTCCGGCCAATTGGGCGGGTTCGGATCGAGGCGTACATAGCCAACGCCACGGGTCCCCGTTTTCACCTGGTCGAGATGACGCTCGATGAGGCTAGGCGGCATGCGTAGCTTGACCCGGAACATCAGCTTGTCGCGCTCGCTACGGGTTTCGACCTGCTTGGGCGTGAACTGGGCCTCCGGAGATACGAAGCTTACTTTGGCCGGGACGGCGAAATCGGCACCGTCGAACACAATGCGCGCCTGCGACCCGATTGTTATGCGCATGACCTGCTGGGAGGGGAGATAGATCTCCATATATATCTCCGACAGGTTGACGATCGTCAGAACCTTGCCGCCCGCCGAAACAACTTCGCCGGGATTGGCGAGACGATAAAGAACGCGGCCCCGCACGGGCGCCACGAGGCTGGCATCAGCGATCTGGGCGTCGATCTGATCAACGAGGGCCTTCGCGGCGCCAATCGACATCTCGCGCGCCGTCACAGTCTTCTGCGCAGCTTCAAGGACAGCGCGCGCAGGATCGCGTTCACTCTGCGCCTCATCGCGGGCCTGCTGGCTGACCGCCCCGGTCCCAACGAGCGTAAGCGCTCTACGAAGGCTTGTTTCCTTAAGGGTCAACTCCGCCTGCCGTTGAGCAACAGTCGCCTTCGCCTCGAGCATCGAAGCTTCCTCAGAAGCCCTGTCGGCAGCATATTTGGCGCGTTGCGCCTGCAACTCCGTGGTATCGATGCGGGCGAGCACTTGGCCCACCATGACGAGATCGCCTTCCTGGGCGAGCACCTCCCGGACGCGTCCGGCCGACTTCGCGGCGATGTCGACCTGGTTGGATTCGATGCGCCCGTTCCCCGACACAAGCCCCTCAGGTAGCTTGCCCTGCTGGCTCTGCCGCCAATACCAAATGCCGCAGGCACCTGCTGGCACGAGCAAAACCAGCATCAAAAGAGCAGCCTTCTTGAGGCTAAGCATCTTCACAGGCGTGCACCTCTTTTCTGAGACGAAAGATCTTAGCTGGACAACCCGTGAAATTTTCTGATCTAGCTCAATGCTGATTCTGCTTCCGTGATTGCGCGGCGCCGGCTCCAATGGCGCACGCTAGAACGAAAAGCAGTTTCGTCTCTCCGGCGTGCGAGTGCATAGTCGAGCAAGCCGATTAGCACATCGATGAGCAGGCGTCGCTCGTCAGCAATATTGTGAAACAATTCAATTGAGTTACGCGGGAAAGACTCAGCGGCATGAGTGGCCTGGCGATGCTCAAGGTCGGCGTCTGACCGTGCGCTGCATCAGCCTCGGTCCGATTTCGACATGTCCGGGGATCTCTCGGCCGCCTTGGCAACGAGGCCGTCTTCACCAAAGGCCGCAGTGAGATGGACTCGGTACGCGACATCTATGCACGCAAAAAACGGGCCTGCTCGAATACGACGGCCACCACGCCGGACACGATCGCTTTCGCGATCCGCCCTTCCTCAGCAGCCACGGCAGATGGATCCTTCCAGCATCCGGTCGAGCCGCGCATCGTCCTTATCGATGGTCGGGTCCGTACCGACCAACGGCCCCTTCATTGCGTGACGCTCATCGACCTCAAATCGCGTGCCCCGCTGCGTACGCTCGCAGCCGCCTTCCGGGAGCATCGCGCAATGGCCGGATAGCGGGTGCGCGATAGCCCGCCGCAATCGGATGCCATTTTTGGACCGCATCGCCGGCTCCTCTCATGACATTGCTGATGCCCGTTCCGGCGCGAGCTGATCGACAACGGTGAAGGTCAGGCCGGTCCAATATTCGCCCGCCTCGACGACCGCGATAGATCGTTCCGCCTCCTTGACGACGGCATGACCGTCGGACGACAGGTAGCTCTCGACATCCTTCATCGAGGCGAAGGCCAGAAGCGTAACGCCATCGATCCGGCTGGTGGCGGGATGGAAGAAAGGCGCACCCGCCGTGACGGGGCCGACATTATGGAGTTGGACGTAACGCTTCACGAGACGTTGCGTATCGGCCTGACCGACCACCAGTTCGGCATGGTCGTGTAGCCATCGGCGCTGGAACGTCTCGCGGTCGAGATCATCGCGCCGGACATGCGTCTTGATCAGGACGATGGCGTCGTCGCCGGCCGTGTTCGGCACGATGATGAACTGGCGGGCGAGCACCGGCCCGAGATCGCGGAAGATGGCCTGGTCCTCGGGAAGGATCTTGCGGCGGACGCGCTCCGCGCCGAGGACTGCGTCAAGATCGTCGAGGTCAGCGAAGTTGAGATAGGCGACCCCGTCCCACTGCGGACGGCGATAGGGCTCGACGTGACCGATGATGGTGTCGAACAGGCGACCGTCCGTGCCGAGCGGCGGCTGATAAGGCGGCGGGTTCAGACTCGTCGGTCCCGGCGCCACGCGGTGTATCTGATCGTAGCGCAGCAGGCGATCGATGGTCTTCCGGTCGCCGGCCTCGTCGGGATACAGGAAGCGCGGGCCATGCACCTTGCGCCAGTAGTCGCCCCATTTCTCGAAATTGAGGTTGGGGTCGGGCTCGAACGCGTTGGCGCCCGGATTGGCGCCGGGATCGGAAACTACCCTCCCGTCCTTGTCGAGGATATGGCCGTCTGCCCGGCTACGTCGATCGAGCGGCGTCGAATCGGCACGCGACAGGAGCGAAAACAACACCGTCAATGGAGCTGCACCAGCATCAGACTTGGTCGAAGACGATGATGCGGTAGAGATGGTCATCGGGCGAACTCCTTTGAAGCGAAGGGGACGGATGGCGGAAGAAGGGAGCGCAGCAGCGCGGCGAAGCCGGCGATCACGCCTGTGAGGCACACGCCGGTCCAGCCATAGCGGCTCCAGGCCCAGCCGCCGGCGAGCGCGCCGATCGCCATGCCGATCATGGCAGCGGTCATCAGCAAGCCGTTCAGCCGGCTGCGCGCGGCGAGGTCGATCGTCGCCACGATGGTCTGGTGCGAAACCAGCGCGGCCATGACGCCGATATCGAACAGCACCGCTCCGGCGATCAGCGCGGTGATCGAATGCGGCAACAGCAGCATCAGGGTGAAGGCAAGAGCGACCAGCAGACAGCCGAGATGAACGGCGATGATCGGCCCGCGGCGATCGGCGAGCCGTCCGAACAGGGGGGCGCCGAAGGCCCCGGCTGCGCCGGCCAGTCCGAAAGTGCCGGCCGCGCCTGCGCCAAGGTGGAACGGCGGCTCCGCCAGCATCAGCGCAAGGGTGGACCAGAGGGCGCCAAGGGATGCGGCCAGCAAGCCCTGCGTCGCAAGGGCCTTGCGCAGCACGGTATGCTGCTTGACCAGATCGGCGAGGCTCAGCAGCAAGACGCCGTAAGAACCGCTGGCGGTGGCCGGCTGGATCGGCAACCAGCGCCAGACCGCGAGGCCGACCAGTGCCACCATGGCAGCGGCCAACTCGTAGATCGCCCGCCAGCCGAAGAGATCGCCGACGATGCCACCCAGCGTGCGCGACAACAGGATGCCGCAGAGCAGGCCCGTGGTCACGAGCGCGATGGTGCGGCCACGCTGCCCGCCAGTCGCGAGGTGCGCCGCCATCGGCACGAAGTCCTGGCCGATGCTGCCGAGAAGGCCGACGGCGAGGCTGAGCGCTAGCAGCATGAAGAAGCTCGGCGCGAAGGCCGTCGCCAGCAGGACGAGAACGAGCAGGATCGACTTGGTAAGGATGAGCCGCTTGCGGTCGATGAGATCGCCGAGCGGGGCCAGCAGCAGCATTCCGGCGGCATAGCCGGCTTGGGAGGCCGCGGGAACGAGGCTCGCCTGTTCGGGTCCGATAGCGAATGTCTCGCGCACCAGCGGGACCACCGGCTGGATGTAATAGACATTGGCGACACCGACCCCGGCTCCGATCGCCAGAAGCCAGATCACGGCAAGTGGGACCGTTTTCTTCCGGTCGTTTTCCATTGCGGAATGGGATGGTCCTGGCATTGGCGCCGCTCCTTGGATGCGGGCCGGACGACCCTATCCGGAGCAATCTATTGACGAATTAAATGGCGATAAATTGCCTCATATGGCAATATGAGTTGACTAGAAGTCGTCAATAGGCTCGCAATGATCTCCGCTGAACACCTCAATGGCATAACGGCCTTCGTTCAGGCCGCCGACGCGGGCGGTTTCACACTGGCGGCGGAGAGGCTCGGCCTCTCGAAATCCGGCATCGCCAAGAGCGTGGCGCGGCTCGAGGATCGGCTTGGCGTACGGCTGTTCAATCGAACGACCCGGCGCTTCGCTCTGACGACCGAAGGCCAGTCCTTCTATGAGACCTGCGTGCGAATTCTGGCCGACCTGGAAAGCGCCGAGGCGGCGCTGAACGCCCATCGCCTGCGGCCGCGCGGGCGCCTGCGGGTCGACCTGCCCGTCGTGTTTGGCCGGCGATGGGTGCTGCCTGTGTTACTCGATATTGGCGCGCGTTTTCCCGAGCTCTCGCTGGAAGTTTCGCTGACGGACCGCCGAATCGATCCGATCGACGAAGGCATCGACCTCGTGATCCGCATCGGCGATCTCGATAACAGCGCCACGCTCGTCGCGAGGCAACTGGGTGTTCAGCAATCGGTGCTCTGCGCCAGCCCGGATTATCTCGACATGCACGGTCGCCCCACTTCGCTCGATGATCTGGACGCCCATGCCTGCATCTTATTTGGCCGGGGCGGAAAGACCTTGCCGTGGTGGTTCCTGGATGGAAAGGGCACCCCCGTGGCGAAGCTCGTCTCTGGACGGCTCTCGTTCAACCACAGCGACGCCATCTGCGACGCGGCCCTCGCCGGCCAAGGCGTCGCGCATCTCTCGACTTGGCTGATTGCCGACCACTTGCGGGAAGGACGCTTGGTGCAGGTGCTGCCGGAGGCCAAGACGCGCGGCTTTCCGATCCACGCCCTCTGGCCGCAGGCTCGGCAGACGAGCCCGAAGGTGCGCGTTGTCGTCGATGAGTTGGTGAACTGCTTCCTGCCTGAACTACCGTGGGATCGCGATAGATGAGCTGCCGTTCGATTGCGTCCCCGTGTGGAGATCAGCAACGTCTTCATCCGATCCGCGCATTCTGCGTAAGAAAACGCCGGATGCCATACATTACCGAAAACGGCATCCTAATCCTCGTTCCTTCGGCGATCTATCCTTCGGTGCTTGCTTCGCGAGGAGAGTTCAATAGTCTTTTCTACGCTGCACAGGCGGTTGAACTGCTTCGCCGGTGACCTTGCCCCTCGGGCTTAATCCAGCTTGAAGTTCGTTCTGGCCCCAACGAGGACCAGAACATGAAGCGCAGCCGCTTTACGGAAGAGCAGATCATCGGGATTTTGAAGGAGCACGAGGCTGGCGTTCCGGTCGCCG